>JANOCT010000016.1:0-206504 GCA_031412335.1 bacterium
GGTATGTGTTGCAATAGAGTCGATTGTATTTTTTCAGACTCCACCTATTATTCAAAATAACAGAATTTGTTTCAACAGCAATTATAACATCGATAACCGAACAGATTTAAACTTATCTATCCCTACCAATTGTTTCTGCGAAACAGACTCCACGCTCGTAGAAGCTAAAATATTTGATGGCTACGACGACATTACAAAAGGATTAATTAGCTATGCAATATTCGATACCACTTGTACCAGCGTTCTTAAAATGGTAAACAAAAGCCCAAGCACATCATCTATTTCAGAAATTGATGCATCCACCATTGGTATATTCCCCAATCCAGCAACAGATATTTTAAATATTGCTAATTCAACTAATTTAACTCAAGTAGAATTGTACAATATCAATGGGCAAATGCAATTGAAAGCCTTATTACTTCCAGGCAATAACGCAATTGAAATTAGCAAACTAAGTCAAGGAATTTATTTTGCTAGAATAGCAAATAATGTAGGGACAATTAAAACAGTTCGTATCACTAAATTATAGTATATTTTTTTCCAATAAATTTAGAACATAGCCCAAGGATTTATCCTTGGGCTTACTTGTTTTATAGTAAAATAGTTAATGGTTTCAACCATTTTAATTCGTGCATTCGTGTCATTTTCAACCTTTTAATTCATGCATTCGTCACCTTTTTCAATTATTTAATTCGTGCATTCGTGGCATATTTCATAACTCATCATTCACCCCACCAAACCTCCTCTTCAACACCGGATAACTAAACACTGCAATTAAAATCAACAAAGCCCCCATATAAAACTCTATCGTCATCTTTTTATCATCTCCAAAAAAGAAAAACGCCATCAATATACCATATACAGGCTCTAAATTAGTAGTAAGCACTACCGTATACGGCGATAAAGTCTTCATTACCATTACTCCCAATACGTAAGCAAAAGCCGTACAAATAGTCCCCAAAAGCAACAGATAAATTAAATCGCTTACAGGTATTGCAGTGCTCACAATGGCAGTGCCACTAGTAGCCAATAAATAAATCGTTAAAAACAAAAAACCACCGGCCATTTCGTAGGCAGATATAATTACTGCATTTCTATTTTGTATTTGCTTCGAGTTCATAATCGTAAATACAGATGCCAAAAAAGCAGAAGCCAAACCAAATAAAATACCTGTAGTGTATTGTGTTTCGAAACTAAAAATAATGGCGATGCCAATAATGATGACCAGCGCAATTAGAATATCTAGTACCGATATTTTCTTACCATTTACAATTGGATCTATAAAACCAGTAAACAAAGCTGTAGAAGATAAACTCACCAAAGCCACCGAAATAGTACTAACCTTTATCGAATGGAAAAAACAAAGCCAATGCAAGGCAACAATAACCCCAATACTTGACAATCTGAAAATCGTTTTAGCACTCAATCGCTCATGTTGCTTGCTTAAAATGATATAGCCAAACAATGAAATTGTAGCAATAAGCATCCGATACCAAACTAACTCTAAAGCCGGAAGTAAAATTAAAGCACCAAGAATAGCGGTAAAACCCCAGATAAATATGGTAAAATGGAGTTTGAGTAAATTTTTATTTAGGTGCAATTTTCAAGAGATATAAACCAATAATACCAAAAATTATATTCGGTGTCCAAACAGCAAGCAATGGCGGCAAGCCTCCTTTGGTAGCAAATGTGGTCGAGAATTTTTGTAGCACAATATACGTGAAACACAACGTAATCCCCACTAATAGTGGCATTCCAATACCACCACGCACTTTTTTTGACGAAAGTGAAACTCCAATTAACGTGAGTATGAACGTAGAAAACGGCACGGAAAACATTTCATTTTTCTTAATCACATAAATGTCCACACTCTCAGCACCTCTAATGTTTACCTTTTTGATGTAGGCATTTATTTCAGACAAGGTCATCGTTTCCATTATGTTATCCTTTCTTCCAAAATCCTTTGGCGAGAAATCCATCACGGTATCCATTTCAGTTCCACTTACCATTCGCTCGCTCATTGGGTTTATGTATCGAATACTATAATCTTTTATTTTCCAACTAGCTGCCACCGAATCCCAACTTATCGTATTCGACAATAGTTTGTAGTACAATTCACCCCCTCTAAATTTCTCTATAGAAAATTTATACCCCACGTTTTGATCGTTGCTATAATTCTCCATATAAATGAATGTTTCATCATCCAACTGTATATGAATATTTCGCTCTTTAAAAACAAATTTGTGCCGCACATATTTATTTTCAAATTCTATCCTAGTTTTAGATGCATTTGGAATTAAATACGCATTAAATACAAACGTGATAATTGCTAAGAAGAAAGCTGCTACAAAATACGGGTACAGCAATCGCTTAAAACTGACCCCGCTACTAAGTATAGCCACTATTTCTGTTTGGTCTGCCATACGTGCAGTAAAAAATATTACAGCAATAAATAATATAAGCGGACTTAATACGCTTGCCCAATAAGGAACAAAATTTAAATAATAATTAAATACAATTTCTTTAATAGGTGCCTCTCGATCGATGAAATTATCCAGTTTTTCTGTAATATCAAATACAATAGCGATGGCAACAAAAATGCTTAGGGTAAAGAAAAATGTTCCCAAAAACTTTTTAATTATGTACCAATCGAGTTTCTGTAATTTATAATTTGCCAAGTGTGTATTTTTAATTTAGAGTTAAAAAACAATCATTAAAATACTGAATAAACGATACTTTTTTAATAAGACTACGAAACATATTTCCTAATAACATTTTACTTATTTAAAATCAACATTTCTAAACAACTTTTTTACAATTTTGCCGCCATTTGAATCACCATTTTATTTTTCCATGCTGTAAAAGTTCCAGCAACAATTTCTTTTCTTGCTTCTTTCATCAACCATAAATAGAAGTGTAAATTGTGTAAGGTTGCAATTTGTGCTGCGAGCATTTCACCGGAAATAGCCAAATGTCGTAAATATGCTTTACTATATTGCTGATCTGCAAACAAATCACTACTCGCATCTATCGGACTGTAATCATTTTTCCACTTTTCATTTTTAATATTAATAGTTCCAAATTGAGTAAATAACATACCATTTCTGGCATTTCTGGTTGGCATTACGCAATCAAACATATCGACACCGAGTGCAATATTTTCCAACAAATTAATCGGTGTACCAACACCCATCAAATACCTGGGCTTATCTTTAGGCAAAATCGCACATACCAAATCTGTCATTTCGTACATTTCATCTGCTGGTTCACCTACTGAAAGTCCGCCAATTGCATTTCCTTCTCGTTCAAACGAGGCTATTTTTTCAGCAGATTGTTTTCTAAGATCTTTATAAGTACTCCCTTGCACAATCGGAAAAAAAGTTTGATCGTATCCATAAAGAGGTTCAGTAGTATCAAAACGCTCACAACAACGCTCCAACCAACGATGCGTCATCTGCATTGAACGTTTTGCATAATTATATTCGCAAGGGTAGGGGGTGCATTCATCAAAAGCCATAATGATATCTGCTCCAATTACCCGCTGAATGTCCATTACATTCTCCGGCGTAAACAAATGTTTAGAGCCATCTATATGCGATTGAAAGGTAACACCTTCTTCCTTTATTTTTCTTACATCGGATAGCGAATACACTTGATAACCTCCACTATCGGTCAAAATAGGCATATCCCAACCAATAAATTTATGTAGTCCGCCTGCATTTTTTAATACTTCAAGCCCTGGTCGTAAATACAGATGATAGGTATTTCCTAAAATAATTTGAGCTTCAACATCATTTTTTATTTCGCGTTGATGAATGCCTTTTACTGTACCTGCAGTACCTACCGGCATAAAAATGGGAGTTTCAATATCGCCATGTGCCGTGCTTATTTTACCAGCACGGGCATTACCAAATGTATCAGTAGCTTGAATCTCAAATTTCATAGAATCGTATCGAATGCTTTTTTAAAAGAGGGTAAAGGTATTTGTTTTTTTTTGACGTGTTTGGTTGATTTTTTGATTAGGTGCTTAGTCGTTTGTTTGATTATTAGTTGAATTGTTTGGTATTTTCCGATAACGAATTATCAACACCTTACTTTCTCTAATAAAAATGTTGTTATTTAGTCCTCTGATTAAATATTTATAATTGTTCATGTTGATTTATACGCTCGCCGGGGTTTTCGCAATTGTATTTCTTATTCAGGTGTACTATTATTTGTTTGTCTTTAGCAAATTAGCCTGGCATAAAAGCAATCCATCTTTCGCTACAATTCAGGAACCTGTTTCTGTAATAGTTTGTGCTAGAAATGAACGAGAAAACCTCGAAAAATTTCTTGATTCAATACTTCAACAAAACTATCCAAATTACGAAGTGGTATTGGTAAATGATTGTTCTTATGATGGTTCTTCTGATTTATTAGAAGATTTTGCTCGAAAATACAATCATTTGAAAGTGGTAACTATTGAAGAATTTGATCGATTTAAACATGGTAAAAAGTTTGCTTTAACGTTGGGAATCAAAGCAGCAAAAAACGAATTATTATTATTGACGGATGCAGATTGTGTACCCCTTAGCTCTGATTGGATTACACTAATGCAGCGACATTTTACCTCTCAAAAATCCATTGTTTTAGGCTTTTCACCATACCGCAAATTACCTGGCTTGTTGAATGCTTTTATTCGTTTCGAAACTTTCCATACTGCTTTGCAATATTTCTCCTACCATTTGGCAGGCAATACATATATGGGTGTAGGCAGAAATTTAGCTTATCGCAAAAACTTGTTTTTTAAAAACAAAGGCTTTGCATCCCATATGCATATAGCTTCTGGTGATGATGATCTTTTTGTAAATCAACATGCCGATAAACAGAATACTGCTATAGAAATTTCACCTAATAGTTTCATGCAGAGTGAGCCTAAACTCAACTTTGCTGATTTTTTAAAACAAAAATTACGTCATCGTTTGGCTGGAAACTTATATAAAAAAGAACATAAAAACTGGCTGGTAACATATGCGGTTAGCGGTATACTTTTTTATGTTTTATTAGTTTTAATGCTAAGTATTAAGTTTTTACCTATCATCGTATTATCAATTCTATTTATTAGATGGTTGCTTATTTACATTATTTATCAACCAGCTATGAAAAAACTTGCATCGGCAGATTTAATTTATTTTGCCCCTGTATTAGATATTTTTTATCAAATTTACCTTCTGACTCTCACCATAGCAAGCCTATTTAAAAAACAAACAAAATGGAAGTAAATCCTGGTTTTTCTGACAATGCTAAAAAAGATTACAATTTAATACGATTAGCGCTCGACAATGGCGATCAGAAAGCGTACGCCGAATTAATGACCCGATACAAGGATGCGATTTTTTTCATGTTGCTAAAAATGGCTTCAAACCGCGATGATGCAACCGATTTAACGATCGAAACATTTGGAAAAGCATTTCAGAACTTAGAAAAGTATCGTCCCGAATTTGCTTTTTCTACTTGGTTGTTTAAAATTGCTACCAATAATTGCATCGACTTTATGCGTAAGAAAAGGTTAAGTACTTTTTCTATCGACAACATGAAAGGTGCAGATGGGGAGGAAATGACATTTGACTTGCCATCCAATTCATCCGATCCAGAAGAGTTGATGATTAAAAAACAGAAAACTTTATTGATTCGCGAAATTGTAGATAAGTTATCGCCACGTTACAAAAGATTGGTAACGTTGCGTTATTTTGAAGAAAAATCGTACGAAGAAATTGCGGCAGAATTAGATATTCCATTAGGTACCGTGAAAGCTCAATTGTTCAGAGCGAGGGATCTGTTGTACAACGTATTGAAAAAATCTGGCGAAGCAAAAATTAAATAAATTGTTTTGCAGATTATTCTCAACTATTTTCCAGCATTAACTGAAATACAAAAAAAACAGTTTGCTCAGTTACAAGCATTGTATACCGAATGGAATGCAATGATTAATGTGATTTCGAGAAAAGATATCGATGAATTGTACACTAGGCATGTTTTACATTCATTGGCAATTGCAAAAATTATCAAGTTTGCTCCCAAAAGTTCTATATTAGATGTAGGTACCGGAGGTGGATTTCCAGGAATACCATTGGCAATTTTATTTCCTGAGGTTAATTTTCACTTAATAGACAGCATTGGAAAAAAAATTAAAGTAGTGCAGGAAGTGGCCGGAGCGTTAGATTTAAAAAATGTAATTGCTGAAAAGGCAAGAGCACAAGATGTAAAACAAAAATATGATTTCGTGCTTTCCAGAGCAGTTTGTAGGCTAGTTGAATTTTTACCTTGGGTATTGGACAATTTCAATAGAAATCAAATCAATGAATTGGCAAATGGAATTATTTATTTAAAAGGTGGAGATTTAAAAGAGGAATTATCAGAAATAAATGCACCCGCTACAATTTATCCAATAAAAGAATTTTTTACTGAAGATTTTTTTGAGACCAAATCCATAGTTTATATACCAATGAGCTAAATAATTTTTACTTTCATCTATGCAAGATGAACTGCTTGAAAAAATTGCGTTAACACTATTACCAAGCATAGGCTATGTAACAGCCAGAAACCTGCTTAGTGCATTTGGTTCAGCATCACAAGTTTTCAAAGAAAGAAAAGGAACGCTAGTAAAAATTGCAGGTGTAACCCACAATAATGTTGCAGCAATACTCAGTTCAGAAGTTTTTGTAAGAGCCGAAAAGGAATTAAATTTCATCGAAAAGCATAAAATTTCTGCGCTTTTCTATACCGATCAAAATTTCCCAAATCGATTGAAACATTGTGTTGATGCTCCCTTATTAGTTTTTTTTAAAGGAAAAGCAGACTTTAATACAAGAAAAGCAATAGCAATTGTCGGCACCAGAAAAAGCACAGATTATGGAAGAATGATCACCGAAAAGCTGATTGAAGATCTGGCTTGTATTGGTGATATGATTGTAATTAGCGGCTTGGCTTTCGGTATCGACATCGCTGCTCATCAAGCTTGTTTGAAATACAATGTGCCTACCGTTGGAGTTTTAGGGCATGGGCTAGATAAATTGTATCCAACTCAGCATAAAAATACTGCCATTCAAATGTTGGCAAATGGTGGTTTGCTTACCGAATTTATTAGCGAAACCAAGCCCGATCGCGAAAATTTCCCGATGCGCAACCGCATAATTGCCGGAATGGTAGATGCAGTAGTAGTGGTAGAAGCTGCACAAAGTGGGGGAGCTTTAATCACTGCAGAAATTGCCAATAATTATAATCGAGATGTGTTTGCTTTTCCTGGCAGAGTAAGCGACGAATATTCGCAGGGCTGCAATTATTTAATTAAAAATAATAAAGCAAACTTGATAACTAGTTCAAAAGATATAAGTTATTTATTAGGTTGGGAAGAAACGGTAAAAGAAAACGCTCGCCAAACCAGATTGTTAATTGATTTGACAGAAGATGAAAAAAAATTAGTCGATTTATTTAAATCAATGCAAACTATATCGGTTGACGATTTAAGTAGCGCCAGTCAAATGTCGATGAGTAAATTAGCTGCTACTTTGCTACAATTAGAAATGAATGGAATGATTCGATCTTTGCCCGGTAAAATGTATTCTTTGAGTTGATTAATTTGAACAGATTCTTTTTGTGTAAAAAAATCAATTTAATCAAAGCCTAAATTGACTGACTCTGGCAATAATTATCCTTTTACGTTGAGTATTTTTAAATTATATAATCTCTTATAAAATATAAACTAACCGAATAATTAGTTTCATTAATTATAGATTGAAAAGTGAATTTAATATTAATTAAAAGATTGAAAATAATAAACTGCAATTAATCCATTAAATTCTTCCCATTTTTTGGAGCCAATAGAATGCAGAAATAATATTTGTAATACGAGTTTGGATTGTATGCTATTCCAATTCCTACATGTGAATTCTTACTATAAAACTCATTCATAGATAATAAATGAATTCGATGACCTTTATCGTCAACTCCTTTATCAATTATTAATTGTTGAATAAATTTATCAGGGCCAAGACTATTTGCTCCAAGAGATTCTACCTGATTACCTGTTTTATCTGTAAGCCAATAATCTGGCAATGTGAAACCAGCTTTGTTAACGTAGTAATTCATTCCATAACCACGTTTATCAATATGCGAGAAGTAATTATTTGAGGCCATGTCAATTGCTTTTTTCTCAGCTTGAGCTGCTAAAGTCTCATCCCAAATTAAAGCTTTAGAGCTTTTTACTTCTGAAAGTTCAAGTCCTATTTCTTTTCCATACAATTTCGGATCGTTTCGAAATTTATTTAAGTATTCAAATGATTCTTGCGCTTCTTTTTTGAAGATTTTAACTTCAGTATTCTGAGCGAAAACAAATGGGGAAATAAATAAAAATGCTAAGAAAGTTTTTAGGATCATATGGCAAAAACGGAAGAATGTAGAAATTAGTTTTTAAGAGCTTTATTTTTTGGAAAGTCGAAGTAAACTAATTTTCCTGAATCTTTGCTGATTAATTCCCATTGATCTAAATTAAATTCAATTTTTGCTATGCTACATGTTGGAAATGAATGAATACTGAAATAGTCGAAATAATTAACAAAATCAAATAGAGTAGGATTGTGGCCAAACATCATGATGGAATTAACGTCATTTGATTGCGAATTTACAATTCTTAATAAATCAGAAATCTCTGATTCATATATATCAGGTTCTTTTTCTATTAAGTTTTGTGATATTTCAAAAACTTTGGCGAAAATTTTTGCAGTGGTTAAGGCTCTTATCGCCGGACTTGAAATTAATAATTCAGGAATTGAATGTTGATTAGAAAACCTTTCGGCCATTTCCTGGGCGTTTTCAACTCCTCGTTGGTTTAAAAATCGTTCAAAATCTGGTAAATTATCATTGCTCCAATCAGATTTTGCGTGACGGACAAGGTAAAGTGTTTTCATCAGTTTAGGTTTGCTTTAGTAATTATCAGGTTTGTATTTTGCTGATTCATACAATTAAAATGCCTTTTTGGGCATTCATCAAATCCGATTTTGCTACAAGGTCGGCAAGGCAGATTAAGCACTTCTGATTGTAAAATATGCTCAGTTTTGTAAGGTGTCATACCAAACTCCGGGACAGTATTTCCCCAAATAGAAATTATCTTCTTTTTTAATGCGGCAGCAATATGCATCATTCCAGTATCGTGTGTAAGAATTAATGCAGCATTTTTCATTAATAATGCACTTTGCATAATGCTTAATTTACCACAAGTATTTATCGTATTTAATGATTGGTTACTTACGTTTTCACCCACTAAGTTTTCTTCCTTTCCTCCAATTAAATAAACCGGATATTTTAGTTGATTACAAATGTCAATTATTTTATTTTCGGGCAAATGTTTAGTTGCATGTTGTGCACCGATTGCAAATACAAAGTATTCAGAATTTTTATGAATAATTAAATCATCGGGTAAACTAATATCATTAGGTATAAAAAAATCTAAACCTTTTTCATCATTCACAATTGACAAGAATTTCAAGGTGTTCAAATATCTATCAACAATATGAATTTCAGGCATTTTATCAATCTTAAAATTAACTAAAAGCCATTTTGAAAAATTTAATTTATCGAAAGAATTACTTTTAACACCTAGATTAATTTTAATTATTAGCGATCTTAAGTTTTTATGTAAATCAATAATTAAATCAAATTTTTCTTTTTTTAATTCAGCAATTAAATCGGATAATGATTCATCAAGCTCATGAATTTTTGTGAGATTTGGATTAGAAATTAATAAACCAGAAAAACTTTTTTTGGTCAAAAAATGTATTTCAGCATCAGTTTGAATTTTTAAACAACGAATGACCGGAGTTGTCAAAATAATATCCCCAATAGAACTAAAACGAATGATGAGAATTTTTAATGGTTTATCTTTTCTCATTTTATTTCCATAGTTCTTTTTCTATTACTGAAATATAAATCCATTTCATTCACATTTAAGGTATTGAAACACATTTCGGCAGTTAGGCCTGCTTTGCGAGCAACTAAAACTCCATATCGCATGTCGGCTAGTGTACTGGTTTTGTGGGCATCCGGATTGATTGAGATTTTAACTCCTTTATTAATTGCATAATGAATCCAACGCCAATCCATATCAAGCCGTAAAGGATTTGCATTGAGTTCTACTATTACATTGTTTGCAGCACAGCAATCAATTATGTACGCATGATCTATTTTATATCCTTCCCGAACAAGTAGTAATCTGCCAGTGGGATGGCCTAAAATTGTTGTAAAAGGGTTTTCAATTGCTTTTTTCAAGCGTGCATTTGCCTTTTGTTCTTCCATTTTTAAATTGGAATGAACAGATGCCACTACAAAATCGAAGGTGGAAAGTATTTCATTGGAGTAATCTAGCGAGCCATCATTTAAAATATCAGATTCTATTCCTTTAAATAATTTGAAAGGAGCAAGTTTTAAATTTAGTTTTTCAATTTCGGCATGTTGCGCTAATATCAAATCCTCCTTCATTCCCTTGGCATAAAATGCAGATTTCGAATGATCACAAATTCCGAAATACTGCAAACCATTTTGTATGCAAGCGTTTGCCATTTCACTCAAGGTATTTGCGCCGTCGCTATATGTGCTGTGATTATGCAACGTCCCAAGTAAATCGGAATTGTTTATTAATTGAGGTAATTTATGGTTCTTAGCCGCTTCAATTTCAAAAGTATTTTCACGAAGTTCAGGCAGTATGTAAGTTAATCCAGCATCTAAATAAACCTGTTCTTCTGTTTCAAATATTTTTTTAGTTGAATCGGGTAGGAGTTTTAATACTTCTTCAACATGTGCTTTAGATCCGGTTTCTGTAAATAAAGTAAAAGGAAAATTAGCTTGTTGTACTAATTTTAAAGTTATGATGATACCACTTTCATCTCTAAAAGTAAATCGATTTTCATCAATATTTAATTCAGAAAAACCAATGGTGAAAACGGTTAGAAAATCATAAACTTTATTTACATCATTGGTATTGATTAAATAAATTAAGCGATCTAACACTTCGCAATTTCTTCTAAAATCACCTGCAATTTCAATTCCTGTTGCTATTTTTTTATGCTGAATTAACTCTGTTTCTAATGATTTTAATATTGAATAAGCGATAGGTTCGATTGAAGCATAATGAAACCAGCCTGTGCCAGCCATCATAAATTCAATTTTCTTTTTGATTTCTTCCTGCGTTTTTAACCCAAAACCCTTGGCTTCAATTAAGCGATTTTCATTGCAGGCATAATATAATTCTCCAACGGTTTCTATGTTAAGATCTTGCCAAATGGTTGCTACTTTTTTAGGTCCTAAACCTTTTATTCCTAAAATTTCGATTATACCTGATGGTGTTATATTAATTAGATCTTCTAATTCGGTCAAGTGATTATTTTGAACAAGCTCAATAATTTTTGCGGCAATTCCTTTTCCAACTCCAGGCAGATTTTCTATTTCTTTTTGAGTTAACGAATTAAATGGTGTTGCAAATTTGTCAAGATTGAAAACTGCATTTTGTACAGATTTTACTTTAAATGGATTTTCCTCATGTAGTTCCATGAGTTTGGCTAATAATTTAAGGGAACTGATAATTTCTATATTTTCCATGAGAAGGGTTTTGCACCACGGTTTTGAACCACGAAGGCACAAAGTAAACGAAGATTTACAAAGAAAAAATAAAGAAAAAGAAGAAGTGAAAAATTATTGGTGCATTCGTGGCGAAAAATTGGAACTACGGTTTGGAACCACAGTTTTGAACCACGAAGGCACAAGGAAAAGATAAAGAAAAAAAGAAGTGAAAAATTATTCGTGCATTCGTGGCGAAATGCAAGACTATTCTTGCATTCGTGGCAAAAACAAAATTATTCGTGCATTCGTGGCAAAAAATTCAGATTCTTTTATCTTATCTCTAAATCATAAGGCATGCGTGTTTGTACGCCTTGCATTTTCATTAATTTAACAAAAGCTTGATAAAATTTTTCGTTGTCTGGTCCCATTTCATTTTTTATAAACCAAGCTTTTGTATTTTCCGAAACGTTTTTCATAATTTCTTCAAAAGGATCTTTTTGAACTGGATAGCCAATGGTTTTATATGTTTTCAATCCAGCTTTTGCTGCGGCTGCTTTAATGGCATCTTCTATTCCACCAATTTTGTCAGCTAAGCCAATTTTTATTGCTTCTTCTCCACTCCACACTCTTCCTTGACCAATACTATCAACATTTGCACGGCTCATTTTTCTGCCATCAGCAACTTTTTGCGTGAAATTAATATATATACGATCTACTTCCCGCTGAATAATTGCACGTTCTGCTTCTGTGAAAGGGCGAATCGTTGAGCCTAAATCTGCAAATTCTCCGGTTTTTACCCCGTCGAATGTTATTCCTAATTTATTATTAAAAAACTTTTGAGCATTTGGTATTACTCCAAATACACCTATTGAACCTGTTATAGTATTTGGTTGTACAAAAATACTGTCGGCTGCACAACTAATATAATATCCGCCTGAAGCTGCAACATCTCCCATTGATACCATAACTGGTTTCATTTTTTGTGTTAATGAAACTTCTCTCCAAATTACATCAGAGGCTAACGCACTACCACCTGGCGAGTTTACTCGCAAAACAATGGCTTTTATTTTTGAATCTTTTCTTGCTTTTCTAATTGCAGCTGCAATTCGGTCCGATCCTATACTTTGATCATCCCCTTCTCCACTTTGAATATCGCCATTTGCATAAATTACTGCAATTCTATCAGTTGCTGTGTTAGCTTCTGGGCTAAAAAAAGATCCAATTTTTGTAAGATTCAAATCTTTTTCTGCATCAATGCCTGCACGTTTTTTTAATTCTGTTTGCACTTCATCATAATATTTTAATCCATCTGCCAATTTATAAATCACCGCATCTTCTGCCGTTTTTACTTTTAATAAATTTGAAATTGAATGAAGCGAATCAGCATTTATTTTTCTCGAAATGCCAACATTCTTTAATCCATTTCTATATATTGAATTTAAATAGGATGTAACTTGTTTGCGGTTTGCATCGCTCATTTTGTCTAAAATTAAAGGCTCAATGGCACTTTTAAAGGTTCCTACTTTTACAATCTGTGGCTCAATTTCAAGTTTCTCCAAAGCACCTTTTATGAAAACACTTTGAGAACTTAATCCATTAAATTCCAATAATCCTTCTGGGTTTAAATAAATTTTATCGGCTACCGAAGCTAAATAATAAGCTTTTTCGGTATAAATTTCTGAATATGCAATAATGAATTTGCCTGATTTTTTAAACCTTATCAACTCATTTCTGATTTCCTCGGTACTTGCCATCCCAGCACCTACATCTTTAAAATCAAGAAAAATACCTTTTACATTTGCATCTTTGGCTGCTTGTTTTATAGCAGATAATAAATCATTTAAACCAAGTTTTGGACTTCGATCAGTCGAGAAAAATGGAATTTCAGAGAACGGATCTTTCTCTGATCGTTCGGAAATTGGATAGTCCAGTTGTAAGTGGAGAATTGTATTTGGAGTTGAACTTACGGTTTCCTTACTTTTACCCGAATTTACAATACCGGAAACTAAAACTCCAAATAGTAAAATGAATAAAATGAAGGCTAAAAAAAAGCCTAATACAGAAGCAAATACAAACTTGAAAAATTGACCCATGTTGTGTTGGTTTTAGATTTCAAAAATAGATAAATAAACAGAAGTAAATTGAAAATTACTATAAAGGATGACGGAAGCAAAAAGTAAAGAAAATTTAGTTTTTATTTGCCTTGGTAGCAATTTAGGTGATCCGAAAATTGCTTTGGAAAATGCCCGGTCGGCGGTATCAATTCAGATAGGATTCATTATTAATGCGAGTTATCTGTATCAAACTTCTCCTTGGGGATTAGCTTCACAAAATTATTTTTTGAATCAAGTAATTGAAGTTAAAACGTCTTTATCGCCAAATGAAGTTTTACAGAAATGCTTAGCTATTGAAATAGAAATGGGGAGAATAAGAAATGAAAAATTTGGTCCAAGATGCATAGACATTGATATTTTATTTTTCAATGAGCTGGTAGTTAACGAGCCAGATTTGAAAATTCCTCATCCGCTACTTCATGAGCGAAGGTTTGTATTAGCTCCAATGCTCGAACTTAATGCTACTTTTATCCATCCTATATTATTAAAAACCATTAGGCATTTGTATGATGTTTGCGAAGATATCGGTACCGTAAAAATTATTTTATAGTTTGAATAACTAATTATTAACTTGCTCGCAAAATAATTGCTTTACAATCATTCGTGTTGCTTTATTTAAAATCACTATAAGGTTCTCACATACAACAAAAACACCATAGTAACAATGCACACCGACTTAACTTATCTGAACGAAATTGCAGATGGAAACGATGAATTTATCGTTGAAATGCTTGAAATGTTTATTGATAAAACGCCAGAATATTTTTCGGAAATAAAAAAGAATTTAAGTGAAGATGATTACGAGCAAATAAAATCGGCTACTCATAAAGTAAAACCCACCTTTGCTTTTATGGGAATTGACAAGGCAAAACCTTTAATAGTAGAAATTGAACGAAATGCTGTTGAAATAAAAAACAGAGCTTCGCTGGAAGCCTTAATTGTTGAATTGGAAACTATGACCAACGAAGCAATAACCGAACTAGAGCAACACAGAGATAAATTAAAAGCAAACTAAATAAATACAATTTATGAAAATATTAGTGGTTGACGATGAAGAAATGATGATAAAAACGATTGAGTTTCATTTGAAAAAACTTGGTCACGAAGTCATAACTTCTAGCGATGGTAAAGAGGCAATGGATAAAATAGAACAGGAAACTCCTGACCTTATTATTTCTGATATTATGATGCCTTTTATGTCTGGTTTTGAATTGCTTAGCATTGTAAAAACAGATCCAAATAAAAAAATTCCTGTGATGCTTATTTCTTCTCTTGATGAAATTCAGGTAATCGATACGGCAATTGAAATTGGTGCTGATGATTTTATCATAAAACCAATTAATTTAAACGAGCTTACTCTTCGAGTAAATCGTTTCAGTCACAAATCAGAATAAATTAACCTAAAATATAATACATTCCAATATCCAGACAGACTAACCACTGTCTGGATTTTTTTATTGTACTTTTATCATCCTTATATAATTAATCATGTTTAAATTTAAAAAAATGCTATTGCTAAATTTTGCAATTGCAAGTTTTACCATTGTTTCCGCTCAAAATAAAAACATTGTTCAAGGAAGCCAATTAACGTTTCCAGGAAAAGAAACTTCTAATATTTGGGGTTATAAAAGTCCAGCTGGAAATGAATATGCTTTAGTTGGCACCACTACGGGAATGAGTATTGTAGATGTTACCAATCCAACAGTACCCACATTATTGCATAATATTCCCGGTGCTAATTCTGCCTGGAGAGAAATTAGGACTCAAAATAATTTTGCATACGTTACCACAGAAGGTGGTGGCGGAATTACCATTGTTAATTTATCAAACTTACCTGCAGTTCCGGTTTATAAGCAATATACTGGAAGCGGAACCATTGCCGGCCAGCTAAATTCAGTTCACAGTCTGCATGTTGCTGAAAATAAATTATACCTACACGGTAGTAATTTAAGTGGAGGCGGAACTTTAGTTTTTTCATTAGCTGATCCGTATAATCCTGTTTATTTGGGTAGTTACTCAAACCGATATGTGCATGATGGTTTTGTGAAAAATAACATTTTATATGCAGGCGAAATTCTTGATGGTTTTATGACCGTTCTTGATTTTACCAATCCTGCCGCACCAGTTGAACTTGCTTCGCTTACTACACCTTCAGCTTTCACTCATAATACTTGGATGAGCACAGATGAGAAAACTATTTTCACTACTGACGAAGTAAGTGGTTCGTACGTAACCGCTTACGATATTACTAATCTAAATAACATTACCGAAGTTGGAAGATACAGACATGATAATTCTGGATCAGTCGGTCATAATACCTATGTTTTAAATGACTCTTTAATAACTGGATTTAATAAAGATTTTGTAATTACATCCTATTACAGAGACGGAATTACAATAGTGGATGCAACTGATCCATCTAATATGATAGAGATTGGAAATTTTGATAGTTCACCTTTTGCTGGCTCAGGTTTTAACGGTGCTTGGGGTGTTTATCCTTTTTTACCTTCCGGTAATTTATTAATATCTGATATTGAAGAAGGTTTATTTGTAGTAACTCCTACCTATGTTCCAGCTTCAAGATTAAGAGGAATAGTTAGTGATTCAATTTCGGGTGCTACTATTAATAATGTATCAATTGAATTAGTTTCTACTGGAATTCAAACAAAATCTAAACTAAACGGAACCTATAAAACAGGAATAGCTGCCAATGGAGTTTATTCTATTACCTTTTCTAAAATTGGATTTGAATCTAAAACCATTAATAATGTTTCATTGTCATCTGGTAATGTTACCAATTTAGATGTAGAATTAAAACCTTTGCAAAGTTATACATTTGGTGGTCAAGTGCTTGTAACTGTTTCAAATGCACTAGTTCCCGGTATCAATGTTCAATTAAGTAATTCATTAACTACAATAACTGCTACAACTAATTCAAATAGCCAGTTTAATTTTCCATCGGTATTTCCAGGGTTTTATGAAATTCAAATAACAAAATGGGGTTTTTTACCAATTTTTGATACGATAACTATTTCAACTCAATCCCAAACCAGAGCTTATTCGGTTACTAGAGGTTATGTAGATAATTTTAATACGAATTTAGGCTGGACTAATACATCAACAGCTACTACTGGCGATTGGGTTAGAGATTTTCCACTTGCTACTTTTTTAAATGGACAGCCGTCAAATCCAGGAAATGATGCAAGTAATTCTGGACAATGCTTCATAACCGGAAATGGAGGAGGAGGAGTTGGTTTTGATGATGTAGACAATGGATCCGTGACGTTAACCTCTCCAGTTTTTGACCTTACTGACCATATTAACCCTGTTTTGAATTTTAGCAGATGGTTTGTAAACGGTGGTGGGTCAGGAAACGCTAACGATAATATGTCAATTTCAATTTCCAATGGGTTATCAGAAGTTGTTGTTGAAAATATAACATCTACAACTTTTGCGAACGGAACATGGCAAAATTTCTCGATTCCGATTTCCACTATTATTCAACCTACGGCAAATATGAAAGTAAAAATTATAGCAACTGATATTTCTCCTGGACATATTGTAGAAGCAGGTTTTGACGAATTTGAAATAAAATATGATGCACTAACAGTTGGATTTAGCGAACTTAATGCAAAGAATTCCAATTTTTTAAAAGTAATTAGAAATCCTTCCAATCGTTCAATTCAATTTAAATATGAGCTTTCAGCAAACCCGGATGCTGATTCAAGAGTAAAAATTTATAATGCTTTTGGTCAATTAATGGAAGAAATAAAAATAATTTCAAAAGAAGGAAAATTTGAATCGGTTCAAAATTTGCCATCTGGTTTATACACCATTACTTTGTTAACTCAAAATTCTAAAACTTCACAAAAAGCCATTTTAATAAATAACTAATGAATTCAATTAAACTTTCTAGATTTTTAATTTTTCTGTTCTCAAGTTTTGTATTTGCTAATTATTCTTTAGCTCAGAATAATTTTAATATGACCTTGCTGGGCAATAAAACTTACAATAATCAAACTTTAGCAGGTACCTGGGGCTATGTAAAAAATAATATCGAGTACGCACTAGTTGGTACAAATACCGGAACCTCTATAGTAGATATTTCGAATCCTTCCGCTTTAGTAGAAGTAGCTTTTGTTCCAGGTGCTACTTCTTTATGGCACGAAATCAGAACTTTTGGTGATTATGCATATATAACCTCAGAAGGAGGCTTAGGTCTTCAAATTATTAATCTGAGTAATCTGCCATTATCTGCACCTAGCAAATATTATAAAGGAAATGGTTTAGTTGCCAATCAATTAGATCAATTTCATAGTCTGCATATCGACAATGGATTTGCTTATTTATACGGTGGTAATTTCCAACAAGGTGGAGTAGTAATTGTAGATTTGGCCGATCCTTGGAATCCAAATTATGTTGGTAAATGGGAAAATGAATACATCCACGATGGTTTTGTACAAGACAACAAAATCTGGGCTTGTAAAATTTATGCAGGAGAATTTTCAGTTATTGATGTTACCAATAAAGCTAATCCTGTTTTATTGGCAACACAACAAACTCCCAATCAATTTACCCATAGCAACTGGTTATCAACTGATAAAAATTACATGTTTGTAGCAGATGAAGTAGATGGTGAAAGTCTAACATCGTATGATGTTTCTGATTTGAATAACATCAAACAATTAGATCGTTACACCGCTGATTTTGAACCAAATGCTTTGCCACACAACGTTTACATTATAAATGATTCGGTACGTACTGGTTCTAACAGAGATTTTCTAGTTGTTGCACATAATAGTGCCGGAGTTACCATTCTGGATGTTTCGCAACCTGAAAAAATGGTAGAAATTGCTTATTTTGATACTCAACCACAAGACATTACTTATGGAATTTGGGGAGCTTATCCTTATTTTCCATCTGGAAGAATCGTTGGTGGCGATTCTAACTTAGGACTTTGTGTTTTTCAACCAACGTATCAAAAGGCATCATTTTTAAAAGGTATAGTTACAGATTTAGTAACCAATGCAACCTTAAATGGAGTAACCATTGAAATTTTATCAACCAACATTATTGAAACCACAAATTTAAATGGGAAATATTTGCACGGAAGCAGATTAAATGGATTGTACGATATTAAATTTTCGAAAGCAGGTTATGCCTCAAAAACCATAAAGAATTTTCAGATTGGATCAGCACAGGTTGGTGTTTTAAATGTTTCATTAACAAATGCCGTTTTGGTTAATGCTTCCGGTTTAGTAAAAGATTTAATTACTCAAAACCCAATTGCGGATGCCGAAGTAAGTGTTTCTGGTATAAATGGAATTTTTGAAGTAACATCTAATGCTAGTGGAGTATTCCAATTTAATCAGATTCCACAAGATAGTTATGAATTATATGCAGGGAAATTTGGCTTTAAAACCTTTACAAATCCTAACCAGGTTATTTCAAATGGAGCAACTATTTCAGTTGAATTGCAAAAAGGTATCGAAGATTTTTTCGAATTAGATTATAACTGGACAGTATCTGGCGATGCAACAGCTGGAGCTTGGGAACGAGGAGTTCCTGCAGCAACTTTTGATCAAAATGGAAAAATATTTAGTCCAGAAGCAGATGCAGCAGATATTGGAACTCAATGTTTTGTTACCGGAAATGGACCATTTGGTAGTGGAATTGATGATTTTGATGTAGATGGTGGTACAACAATTTTAACCTCACCAGTTTTTGATTTAACAGGAATCATAGAACCGGTAGTAAATTATAGCCGTTGGGTGGTTGGATCACAAAATGATACCATTAAAGTTTTTTTAACCAATGGAATAACCACAGTTTCAATAGACCAAGCACGTGGTAATATTGGACAATTTGGAGTTTGGTTACAAAAATCATATCGTGTTGCTCAATTTTTGCCAGCAACTGCCAATATGCAGTTGATTGTAGAAGTAAGTGATAAAAAAACAGATGGAACTATGGAAGCGGCATTTGATAATTTTTTTATTACTGGCCAAAGTACTGGTTTGGTACAAAATGGAGTAAATGAATTCGGTTCAATTTCAATTTTTCCAAATCCGGTAATTAATAATTTGAATATAAATTATACAGTAAATGATAAAAATTCCGAACAATTGAAATTGTCAGTTTATAATTCGATAGGTCAATTGGTTTATGAAAGAAAATTAATGACTAATTCAGATCAGATTAATATTAATTTAGCATTGCGATCAGGCCTTTACCTGGCAAAAATAGCAGATCAAAAAGGTGGAATAATGACACAGAAATTTATCAAAAAATAAAAATTCAAAGACATAAAAAAGCGCGAAATTTTCATTGATTCCGTGCTTTTTTGTTTTAATCTAGTTTAGTTTATAAACTTTTTAGTTCAAAGCTATATTGTTCCATTATTAAATTAGCCAGTAATTTTTTACAAGCTTCGTCTACTTTCGCATGTGCTAATTCTTTTGTTTCTGCTTCAACTTCCAAGGTTATATGTTTTCCAATTCGTACGTTTTGAATTTCGGATAAACCTAGATTTTGCATACTCCCAGTAACTGCTTTACCCTGTGGATCCAGAATTTCTTTCATAGGCATCACCTTTATCTCAGCAGAAAATTTCATAATGTTTTTGGTTTAAAAATGGGTAAATCAATAAAAGATAAGAGGATATAAATAAAAATAATAATAGGGATTGATGAAAAATTTAGAAACAAAAATAAAACTACTGAAGAAAGGAGAAAAATATATCGGATTAAATTTTTGTTCAGATCGTAAGTTTTAAATTTTAAAGAAAACAAAGGTAATTCTGCGACTAGCAAAAAGCACATCAATAAAATAAAAGGAAGTAAAAAGCGTGGATCGAAAATATAGATATGAAAAACATCATCGTATTTTGCCAAAATAAATGGTATTGAAGCAATAAGCATTGCACACGCTGGAGTAGGTAAGCCAATAAAATTTTCGGTTTGACGAGTATCCAAATTAAACTTTCCAAGTCTTACTGCCGAAAAAACTGTTATTAAATAAGCAGAAAACGAAACCCAGGTTGAATTACTATTAATCAACAAATCTGAATGCAGTAAAATGTTTTGAAGCATAATGCCCGGCACTAATCCAAAGCTGATAACATCAGCTAGTGAATCAAGCTGTTTGCCTAACTCACCTGAAACATGTAAAAGTCTGGCAATAAAACCGTCCAAATAATCGAATAATAAACAGAGAAATATGAAATAGGAGGCAACACTTAATTCGCCTTGAAATGCAAAGTAAGCAGCAATGCAACCCGAGAACAAATTGCAACAAGTAAGAATATTAGGAATGTGCTTTTTCAATTGTTAACGTTTTTATACAATAGCATTTTCAAATCACAAGCCAACATATACATAATTCGCTTTTTACTTAAAAAAAAAACCTTTTACTTATTCATTGAAATCAAAAATTCCTCATTTGATCTTGTACCTCTCATTTGAGCTTGCAAAAAGTCCATAGCTTCTTGAGAGTTCATATCCGCTAAGTGATTTCGTAATATCCAGATTCTTTGTAAAGTATCTTTGTCTAACAATAAATCATCTCTACGGGTACTAGAAGCAGTAATATCTATTGCAGGGAATATTCGTTTGTTTGATAATTTTCTATCCAACTGTAATTCCATGTTTCCAGTTCCTTTAAATTCTTCAAAGATTACTTCGTCCATTTTAGAACCTGTGTCAATCAATGCAGTAGCTAAAATAGTAAGTGACCCACCATTTTCGATTTTTCTTGCAGCTCCAAAAAATCTTTTTGGCTTGTGTAATGCATTGGCATCAACTCCTCCTGAAAGTATTTTTCCAGAAGCAGGAGCTGTAGTATTATAAGCTCTTGCCAATCTAGTAATGGAGTCTAACAAAATCACAACATCATGGCCACATTCCACCATCCGCTTTGCTTTTTCTAAAACAATATTGGCAATTTTTACGTGTCGTTCAGCAGGTTCATCAAAAGTTGAAGAAACTACTTCAGCACGAACACTTCTTGCCATGTCTGTAACTTCTTCTGGTCGTTCATCAATCAATAAAATAATTAAATAAACTTCTGGATGGTTGGCCGCAATTGCGTTAGCAACATCTTTTAGTAAGACTGTTTTACCTGTTTTTGGCTGCGCTACAATTAATCCTCTCTGTCCTTTTCCAATTGGTGTAAACAAATCCATAATTCGAGTCGAATTATTGGTTGGCGAGGTAAATAAATTTAATTTTTCAAAAGGAAAAAGTGGTGTTAAATAATCAAACGGTATCCGATCTCTAACCACTGCAGGTTCTTTTCCGTTTATCAACTCAACTCGCACTAATGGAAAATATTTTTCCCCTTCTTTTGGAGGTCGTATTGTTCCTCTAACTGTATCACCAGTTTTCAAACCAAATAATTTGATTTGAGATTGAGATACATAAATATCATCTGGTGATGTTAAGTAATTATAATCAGCCGATCGTAAAAAACCGTATTGATCAGGCATTATTTCAAGCACGCCTTCGTTTAAAATTACTCCATCAAAATCAACACCATTTGATGGTGCTTCAACAGGTGTGCGTTGCTGAAATCTAGGGTTTTTATTATTTGCGTTATAATTAGGATTATTTGGATTATTACTGTTTTGAGCATTTACATTTCCGTTGGGTTGCGGAGGAGTATTTGTGTTTTGAGAATTTACATTTTTATCTACAGCATTTCCATTAGGAATTGCATTTTGGTTATTCGGATTGTTTACATTTCTATCCGCAGCATTACTATTGGGTTGATAGTTAGGATTATTTCTATTCGCTTGCCGATCATCTGGTTTGCGCTGATTTTGATGAACAGGCTGTCGAGGAGTTTGAATTTTAGGTTCAATTGGTTCTATTTCACTAGCTAAATCAGTTGAAATCTCAGTTTTAATTTCTTCGATTCGCGGTTCATTTACTATTTCATCTTGTATTTCATTAGTTGAAATTTCAAAATTCATTGATGAGTCAATAATTTCTGTAACTTCCTCCTCTTCTTTTTTTGCAGATCTTGCACGCTTAATTTTTGGTGCAGTTATTTTTTCTTTAGGTTCTACTTTTTCACTAGGCGCAACTAACGACTGCTTATCAAGTATTTTATAAATAAGGTCTTGTTTGCGTAAGCCTTCAAAGTTATCAACGGCAAGGCTTGCGGCAAGTTGTCTCAGTTCCGAAACAGGCTTGTCATTCAATTCAATAATGTCGTACATTAATGTTTAATGGGAATAAAAGGGTGTATTTAGCAGAAATATGCAGGAAAAATAGTATTAAATTGTTCAAAATGCGATATGCATTTAGTAGTAAACCAAAATTTGGAAGTCGAAATTGTGTTGATGGTAAACCTCCATACACGATTGAGATGGAGTATCAGCCACAATAGTAGGAAATATATTTTTATTATCAAATACAAATTTCAAAAACGGAAAAAAAATAAATAAATTGGCCAGTAATAAGGAGAAATAGTAATCAATAATTAAGTATTTGAGAATTTGTAATAATTTTTCTTTTCAAAATGCAAAAAATTATTTATTTTGATTAAAAATCATAGAATATGACCTTTGCAGAATTAGTATTACAAATAAAAAGTAAGCAAAGTTTTTTGTGCATTGGTTTAGATGCAGATAAATCTCGTATTCCAAAACATTTGTTAAAATTTGAAGATCCGGTTACAGAATTTAATCGGCAAATAATTGAATCATGCGAAGAGTTTTGTGTTGCATTTAAGCCAAATACGGCATTTTATGAATCTGCTGGAGTTTCTGGTTGGCAAACACTGCAAAACACCTTTAATCTTTTACCTGAAAACACATTGAGCATTGCGGATGCAAAACGAGGAGATATTGGCAATACAAGCACATCCTATGCAAATGCTTTTTTTAATAAACAAAGTTCTGGTTTTGATTTTGATGCCATCACCGTTTCACCTTATATGGGTGCAGATAGTGTGAAGCCTTTTCTTGCATTTCAAAATAAATGGGTGATAATTTTAGCTTTAACTTCAAATGATAGTGCCACAGATTTTCAATTATTGCAAACAGACCAAAGCGTAAAAATGTATCAAAAAGTCTTGGAAACAGCTAAAATTTGGGGAACTAAAGAACATATAATGTTTGTAGTTGGAGCCACTCGACCCGAATATTTAACAGAAATTAGAAAAATAGTACCCGATCATTTTCTATTAATTCCGGGAGTTGGAGCGCAAGGAGGTAGTTTGCATGATGTGGCAAAATTTGGCATGAATTCAACTGTTGGTTTGTTAGTTAATTCTTCCAGATCTATTCTATTTGCTTCCGATAGAGAGGATTTTGCAGATGCTGCCAGAGCCGAAGCAAAAAAAATTCAACAAGAAATGAAAATTTTATTAGAAACTTTTGCCTCTTGAAATTATGGAATTTATGCCTGAAGAGTTTTACCAATATGTATGGCAAACAGGTGCATTTTCTACCAAAGAATTAAAAACTACCCAGAACGAAGCCATTCAAATAATACATCCTGGCATAAAAAATACACATGCTGGGCCTGATTTTTTTAACGCTAGAGTAAAAATAGGAGAAACTGAATGGGCCGGAAATGTAGAAGTTCATATTCTAGCTTCAGATTGGTTCAAACATCATCATGAAATTGATGAAGCCTATAATCAAATTATTCTCCATGTTGTATGTAAGAATGATTGCGAAGTGATCAGAAAAGATGGAAGTAAAGTGGCTATTCTTTTATTAACTGATTATTTAAATCCTTTATTAGCTAGTAATTACAAATTGCTTATTGAAAATATTAATTGGATTCCATGCGAAAAAATGTTGAGTTCAATTGATTCAATTTACAAAACTCAAATGTTGCATAGAACTGCAACCGAAAGGCTTGAAATTAAAGCGACGTTAATTGAACAAGATGTAGCTTATTTAAATGGAGATTGGGAAACTGCTTTTTACAGACATACGGCTAAATGTTTTGGTTTTAAAACCAATGCAGTTCCGTTTGGTATGTTTGCCAAAACAATTCCTCACTTAATTCTTGGAAAACACAAAAATAATCTGCACCAGATAGAAGCAATTGTTTTTGGCCAAGCAGGAATGTTAAATGAAAATTTAATCGACGATTATGGCATTTCTTTATTAAAAGAATATAAATTTTTAAAACAGAAATATGATTTGAAAGGCATGGATGCTTTTATCTGGAAATTTATGAGAATGAGACCTGTAAATTTTCCAACGATCAGAATTGCGCAGTTTGCTTGGTTGGTAAGTAATTCGGCACACTTGTTCTCTAAAATACTTTCGGATACTTCTATAAATCAATTAAAAAAATTATTCAAAGCAGAAACTAGTGATTATTGGAAAGAGCATTTTTTATTTGATAAAAAAACAGTTTTTTCAGAAAAAAATTTAGGAGAAAATTCTATCAATAGTTTGTTGATTAATGCAGTAGCTCCTTTTTTATTTTCTTATGGGCGTGCAAATAACAATGATAACTTGAAAGATCGAGCAATTGAAATACTTGAAAAAACTGAATCAGAATCAAATTCTATTGTTGAAAAATTTGAAAGCCTTGGTTTAAAATCAGTGTCTTCATTGGAATCGCAAGGTTTATTACATTTAAAGGAATATTATTGTAATCGTAAAAAATGCTTACATTGCACGATAGGGAATTCATTTCTAAATTTTCGTCAAAATAAATGAAAACATTACTTAATAAAATGGAAAAATATTCATTTGGAGTATCAGCATATTTGGCTGAGAAAATGAATATGTCTGTATCTAAAGTCCGGATGTTTTTTATTTATTCTACCTTCTTGGCAGCTGGAGCTCCAATAATTGTGTACATGCTTGCTGCATTTGTACTCGACATTCGCAAATTTGTTAAAGTAAAAAGCAGGAATTTTTTACGAGAAATGTAATCCTTCAACCTGTTTACTTTACCAACCTATTTTTTTAATTTTTGACTAAATAACCAAGGCAATAAATCTTTTTCTTGGTACGCTGGCACCCAACTTTCGTGGTTTACATCTTTATATTCAGTAAACAAAACTGGTGAACCAAAATTTCTAAGACTTTCAACCATATTCCGACTTCCTTCAATTTTTACAATATTATCAAGTTCGCCATGAAAAACCCAGATAGGCATATTTGCAATTTCTGAAGCTTTGCCCGGTATTCCCCAACCGCAAATAGGAATTGCAGCAGCATATTTTTCTGGATTGTAAATAATACTTTCCCATGTTCCGGCACCACCCATTGATAATCCCGTAATGTAAACCCGAGATTTATCTATTGGTAATTTTTTACTTAATTCATCAATTAATTCTTCAGTTAGCAAAAGAGGCGATACAATTGAATCATTGTTTCTTAGCTCCGCCCATCTTAATCCTTGCCTGCATTGTGGTGCCAAAACATAGCAAGGAAAATTTATTCGATTTGCCGAATCAGTAAAAAGTGCTTCAATATGTTTCAACTGTTTCTGATTATCGCTGCCCCTTTCACCAGAACCATGTAGAAACAAAACAATTGGATATTTTTTACCTTTTTTTAATTGTTCTGGCGATAAAAGTTGGTAATTTAATGTGTCTGTCGAACTATACTTTTCAGCTTCAAATAGTTTTTTTTGCGAAAAAGATGAAAAACTAAAGCTCATTAAATAAAAAAATATAAACAGACTAACATTATTCATTTAGGTATTTTAGTTACTACTACTTTCAATTTCTTCTTCGATTAAATTTTCAGGCAAAGCAGCTTCATAGGTATCATTAAACATATCCAGAGCCATTACAGCCCTGTTATCATCAGTGTAAAGTAAAATTTGTTTGAATTTTTTTGCCCATTGCAACTCTTCAAATTTGTAGGAAGTTCTCGAATAAACGGTTTGTGAAAACGTTTCGTCAAAACCTTTTATCATAATTGAAAATTCTGGATCAAGAGATTCAACTTCATCTTTGTTTAACCCAAATAAGGGGCTTTCGACAGTTATAGGATGTACGATGGTCCAATTAGAAAACAATATGGTGATTTTTTCCCTTTCCAGATTTAGAATTTCAAACCTTCTGAGGTTATTTTCATTCCATGACATAATAACCTGTGCTTCAACTTCAATTAGTTGACTGTTTCTTAAATTCACAATTCTAAATTCAAAAGAGGTAATTTCTTTATAGGGTGCTATTAATGCATGTTCGCTAAACATAACTTTAGATTTTGGCCTGGAAAATCTACCATAAAGCAAACCAGTAATTAATGCAAAACCAAGCAAACCTAATAGAGATTCAAAAGCTGCTACTACACTTGCATTAAAACCCATAGGGCTTATTCTTCCATACCCTAAAGTGGTGATAGTTTGCGAGCTAAAAAAAAAGGCTTCTGCAAACTTTTCACCAAAAGTTACTCCAGTCATTCCATCTAAATTCTCAACACCAATAAGCATATAAATACTTGCGAATATTAAGTTTTCGATAAAATAAATAAAGAAAACAAAACCGAAAAATTTAGGCCAGCTTATGGAAATTAAGGTATGAAAAAAGTCAAAAGATTGATTAAATGTTAACCCGCTTTTTTCAATATTATATTTACCATCACGATTCAATAATCGAACTCCAGTTGGTCTGGAACCGAAGCCGAAATCATTGACTGATATGGGTTTAGAATTACTCTTAGTTTTCATATTTTATGCAAAGATTATAATTCTTAATCTATTCTTGAAAGAATTATTCAGTTGATTCAATTTCTGAATAAAAATATTCTTCTCTGATAAGAACTAATCTGGTAAAACTAGAAAAGTAAATTTAAACTAATAAAAAAAACCAGCTTAGAAGCTGGTTTTTCATTTATGCGTTTCTCATTTTTCGTTCATAATCATCTGCCTTGTCAGACATATTGGTTACACCATCCTTAAATTTGTCTGTCAAACTGTTTGTTTTTTCAGTTATAGTTTCTCGAATGCTGGAAAACGAATCCATTCCAGATTGTGCTTTGTCGCGTATTCCATCTGCCAAATCTTTCGTTCCGGCGATTATTTTTTCGCGCATATCCGATCCTTTTTCTGGAGCAAGCAATAAACCTATTGCTAATCCTGCAGCAACTCCTGAAAGTAAAGCTGCCAATACTTTTGCATTATCGTTCATATTTTTTTGTTTTAATTTTTAACAACTAATTAATAAATCTAAAACTTCTTGCTTATTCATTTTCAATTTTTTTTGCAAATTCACAACCCAGTCTTCAAACGAATTTTCTGAATGCATTAACGTTTGAGTTGAAAAAATATTTCTTTCTACGTTTGCAGATCGATTGATGAATAATTGGAAAATCTTAGACATAATTAATTTATTTGAATATCATTATATCAAAATCTTGCCAATCCAATTTTATTTGTAATAATCAAAAATACTTTTCTAAAAAGGACCCAAATATTTGAATTAAGGATTGAAGACTGTCAAAAAGAATTTCCTTTCTTAAAATACTAAAAGACAATAATTAAGCATAGAATTAGGAAAAATGGGAATGTGAGTATTTAATTGAAATTTGATTTTGATCAAAAGAAAATATAAATCGATCATATTATTTTGAGTGAAAAAAAAATTATTTGTTTCCATTGGTTAAGTTTAAAAAGGAAAAATAAATCACATCAAATTCATTTTGGGAATTAATTTCCCCTGCCCATTTATTTCAATATTTTTTTATTAATTGATTTTAAATGACCTAGAATCAATATTGTTTAGCATACTTCTAAATTGAAAATTGCTAAATATGTTATCCGTATTTCTTTCGAGAATTAAAATGGTATTTTAATAGTATCAATTAGCATGTTTAAGCATTATTTGCATTAGTATTTTCAACCATACTGCCAAAATTTCAGTATTTGCTTATTATAAAAAACGTGCAGATTTCTGATAATATTCATAAAATGAATTAATTATTTTTAATATGTAAAGAGATTTAAATTTACACCTGACAAAATTTCATAAAAATAAGTTTGGTATAAGAATTTCTATAAGTTGATAAATCAGAATTTTTTTTTATCATTTCTCTATTTAAATTTCAGTTCCATATTTATCCTAAATATTCACACAATTATCTCTAAATTAATAACAGATGAACTACACTAATTTTACACTTAAATCTCAAGAATCAATTGCCGAGGCTCAGCAATTAGCAGTAGGTTTAGGCCAACAGGCAATAGATAAGGCACATTTACTGGTTGCAATTTTAAATACTGATACGAATGTGATACCTTATATTTTAAAAAAACTTGGGGTAAATCAAGCTACTATAAGTGCTGCGGCTATTAGAATAATGCAATCATATCCAAAAGTTTCTGGTGGAGAACCTTACATGAGTCAAAATCTCAGTCAGTCATTAAATAAAGCCGTAAGTGCTGCAAAAGAAATGGATGATGAATATGTATCTGTTGAGCATCTTATTCAAGGTTTGTTTTTAGGATCTGATACCATTTCTCAATTGCTTAAAGATAGTGGAATAACAGAAATTGAACTCAAAAAGGCCATAATTGAACTTAGAAAAGGAAATAAAGCCAATTCTATGAGTTCCGAAGATTCGTATAATTCGCTTAACAGATATGCGAAAAATTTGAATGAGTTAGCAGCACAGGGCAAACTCGACCCAGTAATCGGCAGAGATGAGGAAATTAGAAGAGTTTTGCAAATATTAACAAGGCGAACGAAAAATAATCCAATTTTAATTGGAGAACCTGGAGTAGGTAAAACAGCTATTGCAGAAGGACTTGCACATCGAATTATCAATGGAGATGTACCAGAAAATTTAAAATCTAAACAAATTTATAGTTTAGATATGAGTGCAATTATAGCTGGCGCAAAATATAAAGGTGAATTTGAAGAGCGACTAAAAGCTGTAATTAAAGAAGTAATTGATTCGGAAGGTGAAATAGTCTTATTTATTGATGAAATACACACATTAGTTGGCGCTGGTGGGGGAGAAGGCGCAATGGACGCAGCAAATATTTTAAAACCAGCACTTGCTCGCGGTGAATTAAGAGCAATTGGGGCAACTACTTTAAATGAATATCAAAAATATTTTGAAAAAGACAAGGCACTTGAACGGCGTTTTCAGCAAGTCTTAGTAGATGAGCCATCTATGGAAGATGCAATTTCTATTTTACGTGGAATAAAAGAAAAATACGAAAGCCATCATAAAGTAAGGATCAAAGATGAGGCAATTGTTGCAGCAGTAGAACTTTCGCAGCGCTACATAAATAATAGATTTTTACCAGATAAAGCTATAGACCTAATAGATGAGGCAGCCTCAAAACTAAGAATGGAAATGAATTCGATGCCGGTAGAATTAGATGAGATTGAGAGAAAAATTAGGCAGTTAGAAATTGAACGTGAAGCTATAAAAAGAGAAAAAGATGATCAGAAACTCGATGCACTTAATAAAACAATTGCCGAATTGTCTGATCAGCGAAATGAACGAAAAGCTAAATGGCAATCCGAAAAAGGAATTGTAGATCAAGTTCAAAAATCAAAGGAAGAAATAGAGAAATTGAAGTTTGATGCCGAGCAAGCGGAGAGGGCCGGTGATTATGCATTAGTAGCCGAAATTCGATATGGCAGAATTAAAGATGCTGAAAAGGGTTTAGAATTAAACAAAGTGAAATTACTTGAATTGAAAAATTCAGGTACACAAATGATTAAGGAAGAAGTAGATGCAGAGGATATTGCCACAGTAGTTGCTCGTTGGACAGGCATTCCGGTAAGTAGAATGCTGCAGAGTGAGCGGGAAAAATTATTGCATTTGGAAGATGAATTACAAAAAAGAGTGGTTGGCCAGCATGAGGCTATTGAAGCTATTGCTGATGCAGTACGTAGAAGTCGAGCAGGTTTGCAAGATGCAAAAAGGCCAATTGGCTCGTTTATTTTTTTAGGAACTACCGGTGTTGGAAAAACTGAATTAGCAAAAGCACTTGCAGAGTTTTTGTTTAATAATGAAAACGCAATGACTCGAATAGATATGAGCGAATATCAAGAAAGACATTCTGTTTCCAGATTGGTTGGAGCGCCTCCGGGTTACATTGGCTATGAAGAAGGAGGTCAATTAACAGAAGCTGTACGCAGAAAACCCTATTCAGTAGTTCTTTTTGATGAAATTGAAAAGGCACATCCCGACGTTTTTAATATATTGTTACAGGTATTGGACGACGGGCGTTTAACAGATAATAAAGGTAGGATTGTTAATTTTAAAAATACAATCATCATTATGACATCCAATTTAGGTTCATCTATTATCCAAACTAATTTGGAAGATATGAATGATGAAAATAAAGCAGAATTATTAGCTAAAACAAAGGTTCAGATTTTTGATTTGCTTAAGAAAACAATTCGTCCAGAATTTCTGAACCGAATTGATGAAACCATAATGTTTTTGCCTTTAAACCGCGAAGATATAACTAGAATTGTAGAAATTCAATTTGAAAACGTGGTAGAAATGCTAAAAGAAAATGAGGTAAAACTAAGTGCGACTCCAGAAGCAATTGATTGGTTGGCACAATTAGGTTATGATCCTCAATTTGGTGCCAGACCAGTAAAAAGAGTTATTCAGAAGCGAATTTTAAATGAATTATCGAAACAATTATTAAGTGGAAAAATTTCAAAAAACAGTGAAATTATTGTTGATTCTTTTAATAACGAATTAGTTTTTAGAAATAAATCCTAATTAAAATTTCAGCGTCTGAAATGCCATTGTGGTAGAATATTGTGCTGCAATATCTGTATTTAATAATGTTGAACGATTTAAATATTGCAAGTTTTGCGAATAAATAAATAAGCAACTTCCACCTGCTATCAGATCAATAATAGGTTTGCTAATATCATTAGGAAGGGCGGGGCAACCATGACTTCTTCCTAATCTTCCTTCTTTAGCTATAAATGTATCGCTAACATAATCAGCACTGTGAATTACTATGGCTCTTTTTCGGGCATTAGAATTAAAAAATGACTCAGTTCCGTCTAATTTTAAACTGTAGTCATGATCTCCAAAATAGGTTTCAGCTGTAACAAAGAATCCAAGACTACTCATAAACGAACCTTCTAGATTAGAAAAATATTCAGCTTTATTTTCTCCGGAATTTTTTCCATGCGCCACTAACGAATGAAAAAGTATTTTCTTTTCTTTTAAATTGATTACATACAAGCGTTTTTGAGTACTTACTTTGCTGAAATCAATGATGGTTAATAATTCATTTTGTTTTAGTTTGCCAATTTTAGCCAAATTATTATAGCCTGTATAAGCTTTAGCAAAAACATCTAGTGATAGGTTGTATTCTAAAAGATTACATTCTTCGTATAGTTTTTCAACGTTGTTCAAATAGGTTAATCTTGCTTTTTCTGCAATTGCTGACGGATCTGGATTAAAAGCTGAATACGATATTTCAACATTTTGAATACTGAAAAGAAAAACAAAAAGGGAGAGAGAAGCTATTGAAAGGAATTTTTTTACAGTCATTAAAATGTACGTACACAAAAAGATTATCGGAAAATTTAAGCTGGTTGTAGGTAGATAAGAACAAACAGAACGGTAGCATGTACGCTAAAGTATTAAAAAGGTTTAACATTCTTAAGTTTTAAAAATGAAACGACTCTTTATTGAAATAAAAACAATTAATTACAGTGAAAGGAGTTAAATGCTCTTTGGATTTTAGAAATGTGATAATTATTAATAAAATCACAAAGAACAAATAAGCGCCAAAATTGAATAATCGTCGTTAAATAGAAGGAAAGTTCGAAAGATTGATAAACTTAACGGCTAATTATTAGTTTAATTAAAAAATAAAATATGGAAACAGAATTAAAAACAGTAACCCTTGGAGCAGGTTGCTTCTGGTGTGTCGAAGCAGTTTTTCAACAATTACAAGGCGTAAAAACAGTAGTATCAGGTTATATGGGTGGGCATATCAAAAATCCTAGTTATCGGGAAGTTTGCGAAGGAACGACTGGTCATGCAGAAGTAACACGAATTACGTACGATCCGTTGATTATAACATTCGGAGAATTATTAAAGGCATTTTGGAGCTCGCATGATCCTACAACATTGAATCAGCAAGGGAATGATAGAGGAACACAATACCGATCAGTAATTTTTTATGGGAATGAAGAAGAAAAAGTATTGGCAACTGAATTGAAAAATAAACTAAATGAATCTGGTGCTTTTAACAAACCAGTGGTAACAGCAATTGCAGAAGTCGATACATTTTATGCTGCAGAAGATTATCATCAAAATTATTTCAACAAAAATGGAGATGCACCTTATTGCGCATTTGTAATCAGACCTAAGCTAGAAAAGTTCAAAAAAGCCTTCGGCTCAACCGCTCTTTTAATTAAAAATGAATAATATCTCATCTTTTGAAAAGTTACAATTTAGAATAAACATCGTTTTTACTATCATTATTGGACATTTATTTTTTTTTACAATTTTCTTTAAAATCATTTGTTCAATTAAATCATAGGTGTATATTTGCAATCCTTTAAAAAAGGTAAACGATCTCGTAGCTCAGCTGGTAGAGCATAACACTTTTAATGTTGGGGTCCTGGGTTCGAATCCCAGCGGGGTCACGTTTAAATAAAAAAGGAGTAAAATAATTTTACTCCTTTTTTTATTTTTAATGGCCATCTTAGAATCTACATTAAAGCTAATTATAATTTAAGAAAGATTCCTAATCCCCAGTTTGGGCTAGCAATAATATTTTTCGCATAAGGTGCAAAACCACCAGAAACTGAAACTCCAATTTTATTTTTAAGCATATAATTTAACTCTACAGTAGGAGAAATGTACTCAGTATTATTAGAAAATAAAGCATTTTGAACGTTATTCCCATCTCCATTATAAAATGAAAATATTGAATTTATTTTTAAAATAGGAGTAAACTTATTTAATAAAAATCCTACCTCGGCTCCAAATCGAAATTCATCTGAAAATCCACGAGTTCGATTGTTAAATCCAACATTAGCTGATAGATAATATTTTTTTGGATAAAAAGAATGACTTATATCCAATTGAATCAATTGATTAAACTCTCCATCCCCAGTTTGTAGAATTCCTGATTCTCCACCTGCATTTTTGCCTAAAGGCAAACCAACTAATAAAGTTGCACTAAGTACGGTTGGTTTATTGAAAATTAAACCATATTTTAATGCTAAATCAGCATCACCAATCGAATTTAATTCATCTCCTTCTTCTCTCTTTCCAGATTGTTTTAATTCGACTGCATTCAAGGTGTTTCTAACAAAAAAAGGAATATAAACAATAGTAGTTAATCGATTAGTAATTCCGTATTCAGCATAAAGATTCGTATTAAAATATCGAATAGTTGTAATCGAAACTTGCTTTCCATCTGGACCGAAAAATGTGGATCCTCCAATATAATTTTGGGATAATTTAACAAAAGTTGCATTTTTATCCTTGGTCCAACCGCTGCTACATATTGCAGCTATTGTTTGTAAAAGCAATACAATTAGTAGAATTAATTTTTTCATATTAATTTAATTCTGCATATCCAAAAATGAGTGACGCAGGTTTGCAGAGCACAACTACATATTTATAATCATTAATTTTAACGTTAGGATATTTTGAGTTTACATTAAAAGAATGAAAACCTGACGCAGAAATTTGACTTATTTCTATTCCACTGCTTCTCACTACACTTCCATTTGCAATAGTATTCGATAAATAAATGTATGTTCCCAATGCAAAACTCGTTTTAAAATTAGGTGTAAGCTCTAAAGTCAAATTTCCATTTTCTATTTTGAGGATAGTAGAGCCTGATGCCTCATATCCTCCTATTTTCACGAAATTACCCATCCTGCTAGCTCCTACAGTAAATAAAATTTCATTGCTTGCAACCCCTTCAACTTCAGCAGTTAATACGGACGAACCATTCGAAATCGCTTTTGCATTTCCTACAGAGTCAATAGAAAAAACAGAAATATTGCTCGAACGAAATGCAATTGTTTTATTGGGAATTAGTTGATTGTTAATATTAAATACATTGACAACTAATTTTTCAGAATCTCCAATACTGAAAACAGTTTTTGAAGAAGTAATCTCAACCCTTGCTACTGCATTTTCATCAGCAACAACAGTAACCCGAATCGTATCTGAAACACCGCTAAAAGAAGCTACAATGCTTGACTGTCCAGCATTTAGTGCATTTAATGTACCATCAGCCTGTATACTTATGATTGATGGAGAAGTTGAAGTCCAAGTTATAGAAGCATTTTCAGCAATTCCATATTCATTAAAATACAGCGCAGAAACTTTTTCAGAGTCATTAATTTTTAATGCAACAGACTCAGTTGATACAACTATTTTTTTACCAACTATTGGATCGTCAACAAAATCAGTCCCTACGCATCCTGAAAATATAAGACTGATAAATAGTAAATTGAGTAAGTATTTCATAATCTTATTTTTTTATAAACTTACCATACTATACGAGATTTGCTTGTCATTTAAATGACATTTATACGATAAAAAATAAATACCAATTTTTATTCAATTTTCTTTATTGCATGGTACTCACATTATTCGGTTTTTACTCAAAACAATAAAGCAACCAAAGAAAAATTCCCACATCGCTATTTGCTAAAAATTTTAGTATTATATTTGCAAACTTAATTAGCACACTATGCACAACCGGCAAATTGTACACATCGACCTTGACTCCTTCTTTGTATCTGTAGAGTGTCGCCACAATAGTAAATTGTTGGGCAAACCAGTCATTATTGGTGGTTCCAGCGATCGGGGAGTGGTAGCATCCTGCAGTTACGAAGCACGTAAATATGGCATTCATTCGGCTATGCCTACCAGACTTGCCCGTCAGCTTTGTCCGGATGTGATTATTGTGCACGGCGATTACGAAAGTTATAGCAAAGCATCGGTAGAGGTAACTCAGATAATAGAAGAACAAGTTCCTGTATTCGAAAAAACTTCAATAGATGAATTTTATATTGATATGACGGGTATGGATCAGTATTTCGGTACGCTAAAACATGCGACTGAACTGCGAGAAAAAGTTATCAGAGAAACTGGTTTGCCGATTTCTTTTGGCCTGTCGGAAAATAAAACGGTATCGAAAGTGGCAACTGGCATTGCCAAACCTAATAATTATAAGTTTGTAGAATACGGTTCCGAAAAGAGTTTTCTGGCGCCGCTTCCCGTACGCAAAATACCCATGATAGGTGAAAAAACGGCTGAACTACTTCGTAGAATGGGAGTGGAAAAAGTACATACCTTACAGCAAATGCCCATAGAATTATTGGAATCGGCTTTTGGTAAACCCGGAACACAAATGTGGGAAAAAGCCAATGGAATAGACACCAGCCCTATTGTACCCTTTCACGATCGCAAATCGCTATCCGCAGAAAACACGTTCGACCAAGATACCATGGATTTGAAAATGTTGGAAGCCATGTTTATTTCGATGACAGAAGATTTATGCTCAAAAATGCGAAAAGAGAATTTTCTAACTTCTTGCGTAGCAGTAAAAATACGCTACTCTAATTTTGATACCCATACTCAACAAATAAAAATACCTTACACATCCGCAGATCATAAGCTAATACCGATGGTAAAAGATTTATTTGCCAAGCTATACCAGCGGCGAATGTTGATAAGGCTGATTGGTGTACGTTTCAGCAACCTGGCACATGGCCATTATCAAATCAATTTATTCGACGATAGTGTGCAGCAAATACATTTGTACCAAGCACTAGACCGACTAAACCAACGCTATGGCGACAAAACCGTCTGCCGTGCCGTAGGTATGGAAATGAATACAAGAAGTTTTAATCCGTTTAATGGAGTGAGGGTGTAAGTGTGTTAAATTTCAATTTCTTGTTCAATTTCAACTTGTGCCTGAGCTAACAATTCATAGATATTCATTTCTGCATCCATAACTTCAAAGGAAACACAAAGTGCATACGGTGTTTCGTTTTCAAGATTTTTGTCCCAACCAAAATGTCCAACAATTGCAATACTAAATTCTTCGGCAAATTGTTGAGGCTCTATAATTGCCCAACTTTTTTGAACAGTTGAATTATTTCGACTAATTCCCTTAACCCCCCACTTGGGATTCTCTCTAATAATCCACTGGATTACATTTCCACCCTCATCAATATCTTCTTCATCAAAATCACTGTCTAAATATTCTAATGTTCGATTTCTGAAACTACTAAAATTCTCATTATACTTTGAAGACCGCCATTCAAGCCAATTTGCTAAATAGGAGTGAGAACCTTTTCTTGTCAATCTTGTTTTGGCAGTAAATGAAAGTGTAACTTCAACTAAAATCCTAAACTCTTTTCCTTCCCCTTTTAAAGCATTAGGAATTTTCAAACGATAGATGTCCGCTTTTTTGGGTCCAACTTTCCCGTTTTGAATAAATGTAATTCTTGATTGAGAATTATTCAAAGCTCTGTTTACATCGGGAACTCCGTAACCGTAATACCTGAAATCATTTATTGTCGGATTGTAAAAACAATGCTCTGGTAATCTAGCACTCTGAATAATTAAAGCCCGATACATTTGTGCTGATTCAGTTGGATGTTCATTTTGCAGCTTTGAAGCAATATAGCTTACCTTAGGTGTGCTAAAAGAAGTGCCAAATGAATCTTTGCCAACTGCATTTGCTCCATGCAAAGTTGAGTTCACTAATTCAGGTGATGTGGTTTCATTTGTTATCAGTTCGTCTGATAATTTGTTTTTCACCAAATCACCACCAAACTCAACAACATCAGGTTTGATACAACCCCACATTCCAAGTCCAGTTCTTGAAAAAGGAGAAACATGATTTCTACCTGCCAATGCTTTGTAATCTGCATCTTCAAAATCTTCTTTCGCAATTGAACCAACTGTTATTGCAAAATAACTAACGCCAGGATTTGCAACTTTTGATTCAGTTTCATCCAAGTAAGTTGGATAGTTTCTACCTGCTTGCAAATGTTCGGTTATTCCAAGGTTTGTAGGAATAACTGAACTCGGATAAAGATTTCCCGAAGCTACAATGAAAAGAATGTCGTTTTCGTGAATGAGTTTGTCTATTGATGCGGCCAGTGATGGCATGTGAGTTCCAATATAAGAAGTTGTTTCTGCAACTGATAAATTGAAGATTCTCGTTTCAGGATAATCAGCAATAATTTTTTGCATCAGCGTTGGCTCAAACTTGTTTGTTGGTATGAGGTTATTCTGGTCAAGAATTCTTGCATTTTGAATAATGCTCTCTAATTTTACTTGTCCTGCTTTTGGAATTGAAACAGGATAAAGAACTGCACCTGCCACTTTTGTTCCGTGTCCGCTTTGTCTAACATAATCCACGGTTGTAGCATCCCCATCAACATAAGAACGGGAGTTTGCCATATCAATAGCTGATTGAATTAATCTATGATTTTCCTGAATCCCGCTGTCAATAACACAAACTTTTGCAGCGTTGTTGTCAGGTGTAATAATTTCTAATTCGTAATCATCAAGAAGAGGCAAATGGTCATGTTCTAAATCGTATTTAGTGTCCAGCTTTACTTCATAGAGATATTGATATGTTTGAACTAAATCCTTTAACCCTTTTCCGTTAATTGAAATTTTAAAATAAACAGCATCAACTTCATTATCCCAAATATCGTGTAGTTCACCTCTGTAAATTTCTATGTATCCCTCAATCTCTTCTTCTCTTTTTATTTGCTTTGTGTCCCTTTCAACTTGCAACGCTGTTATTTGTTCTTTAAATTCAACAACCTTTTGCTGAAAGCTAATTTCAGAATCAAGTTCAACTCGAACTGGATATTTTTCCTCATTTGGAATGTAACAAGACACCCCTAATTGCACAGTATAAAGAACATCAGACTCTAATGTTTCCCAAATTCTCCCTATCTCTCCCTTAAGCAATTTTTCAATTCTTCTGCTTTCATCAGTTTCTAATTCCCAAATTTGGGCAGCCTTATCTTTTCTTTGACCCTTTTCATTAATAAATTGGTTAACATTATCAATAAATGATTGTAGATTATCATTAGAAGCACCAATAATACAGCCATCTTCTTCTTCTGATATTAATTCAATCCCCCAAAGTTTCAATTTATCTATATTAAAAACTTCAGTATCTATTTTTAAAAAAACAGGAATGTCATTTTCATTTGGTAATACAATTCCTTCAGCATTTTTTTTCTCTCTTAAAGTTTTCCATTTTTCTACAAGAATATTTGCGGAATTACCAAGATACTCACCGTGACTGCTTCTGTTTTCTTTATTTTTATCTGTTCTTTCCTTTGCAAGCTTATCTCTGCTTCCACCACGTGGAGGTTTTGCGGAGCCTTCAACTTTGAATGGCAATTTTAAATGAGGAAAATCAGGCATAAATTATTTTAGGTAAAGGAGATTTTCGTTTAATGACTTTTCAATATGAGATTGCTGCAAAACTTTTTCGTTGCCAATTACAGCAATCTTTGCTGCATCATTAGCAACCTTCACAACAATAGCAGCACTTAAACCAATCATTCTTTCAACAATAGAATTCCAGTTAATATCTTTTGATTTTTCAATTGACGAAAGTGTCATTTTTGTCAATCGCAGAATTTCCTCCTTACTTGGTTTTGGCATTTCAATTATATCGTCAAAGCGTCTGAAAAGTGCTTGGTCAAGTGCATTTTCAATATTGGTTGTTGCAATCAATAAACCTTGTGAATTATATTCTTCTAAAAGTGTCAAAAGAATATTTACTACTCGGTGCATCTCTCCAACATCTTGAGAGTTGGTTCTTGTTTTACCTATGATATCAAATTCGTCAAAAAGTAGAACACAAGGAAATTCCTTAATGCCTTCAAATAATCTTGTGAGGTTATTTGCTGTTTCGCCAAGGAAGGAAGAAATAATTACATCAAAACGAACTTTCAAAAAAGGTAATCCTAAATTCCAAGCAATTCTTTCTGCACTCATACTTTTACCACAACCTGGTGCACCATAAATCAAAACCTTTTGTCTGTATTTTAAACCGTGATGTGCAAGTCGTTCTTTAGCTGCAAATTCTTTTTCAATTCTTCTAATTTTTTCTTCTGTATCAACAGGAAGCACCATCTCATGTCTTAATTCATCTCTTTGAATTGACACTGCCAATGGAAAATTGTTTCTTTTGTCATTTGGTACAACAATTCCACTTGGAAGCATTTTTCGTAGTTCTCCTTTAAAGTTTTGACCGATAGCCAAATTCTTATCCAAAATAAATCTAAGTTTTTCAGCTAATTTTTCATGCCCTTTCTTTATCTCTTCTTGAATTATAAGATTCGCAACTTTAACAACATTATCTTCCTTATCTCCTTCAATTGATCTAAACAATCTAATTAATAAATCTTGATTCATTTTCTTAAGATTTAATATAAAATTAATTTGTAAAATAACACAAACCAATAGATTTTTCATCTTTTTATTTTATTTACTTTTAATATCGGAGAAAATTCAGTTTCTCTTTTTGCTAAAATTTTTAGCATTATCTTTGTTGCCCGTTCCTTTACAGAATCGGTTGCAAGCGTATGTTTCTCAATTGTCATTCATTTTTTAGTTTCCAGTTTGGAGTCTTATCTCCCAAACAATTGATTGCCGCCGCAGCCCAACACAACATAGCAAGGCTTGCCCTTACCGATATCAACAGCACATCAGGATGTATGCAACTTATGCGCTATTCCGCAAAATCTGCTTTGAAACCCGTGCTCGGTGTCGATTTTAGAAATGGAAATGAACAAAAGTTTGTAGCACTTGCCTGCAACATGCAAGGGTTCGAGAAAATTAACCGTTTGCTAAGCCGCCATCTTGAAGATAAAATAGATTTTGCTGATCGTTGCGAAATTCAGGAAGATGTAATGGTTATATATCCATGGCAACCTGGAAAAACCCTTGAACTCGCTGCTCACGAATATTGGGGTGTACAACCCACACAAGTAAAAGAATTAAAATTTGGCGCTAAGCCTGCCCTGCTTCGCAAAATGGTGATTCTACAATCGGTTAGTTTTCTGGCTAAAAGCGATTTTAATTTGCACCGTTTGTTACGTGCTATGCATTTGAATTGCATTCTCAGCAAACTAAACCCAGCAGAATGTGCCCTGCCTACAGATCTACTTTGCGATGAATCTGATTTAATGCAACATTATCACCCTTATCCCGATCTCATAAAGAATACCTTGAAAGTGCTGGATGCCTGCCAGACCATAGACTTTGAATTTAATTCCCACAAAAATAAAGCACTCTTTTCCGGTTCTGAAAAAGAAGATTTTATGCTGCTCAAATCTTTGACCGATCAAGGAGCTTTTCACCGCTATGGCCGATATGATAAAATCGTAAAAGACCGGATTAATAAAGAACTTGATTTAATTCGTAAACAGGATTTTGTATCTTATTTTCTCATTAATTGGGACATTGTATCCTACGCGCAAAAGCAAGGCTTTTATTATGTAGGCAGAGGCAGCGGTGCCAATAGCATTGTGGCTTATTGCCTTCGGATTACGGATGTCGACCCTATAGAATTGGATTTATATTTCGAGCGCTTTATTAATTTATTTCGCAAAAATCCCCCTGATTTTGACATTGATTTTTCATGGAAAGACAGAGATCAGATTACCGAACATATTTTTAATACTTACGGAAAGGACCATGTTTGTTTAATGGGTTCGTACAATACCTTTCAATTAAATTCAACCTTGCGTGAGCTGGGGAAGGTATTTGGATTGCCTACAGAAGAAATTGAAGGACTTATTAATCAGGTGGTAAAAGGTGATATGGTGCCGAAAGATAAGATTGCTGCTTATATTCTAATGTATGGGCAAAAGTTAATCAATATGCCTCGTCATTTAAGCATTCACGCAAGTGGAGTTTTAATTTCCGAAAAACCTATTTATACTTATACGGCAACTTCACTGCCACCGAAAGGCTATCCCGTTTCGCAGTTTGATATGCACGAAGCAGAAGATTTGGGCTTGTATAAATTTGATATTCTGAGTCAGCGTGGTTTGGGGCATATCAAAGACTCGATTGAAATTATAAAACAAAATAGAGGCATTAGTCTGGATATACACGATGTTAAAAATTTTAAAACCGACCCGGCCATTGTTCGCCACTTAGAAAAAGGACATACCATGGGCTGTTTTTATGTAGAGTCGCCTGCCATGCGCATGTTGTTGGCAAAGCTGGAGTGTAAAGATTATTTAACGCTTGTTGCGGCAAGTTCCATTATTAGACCAGGAGTGGCACAATCTGGAATGATGCGCGAATACATAAGTCGGCATCATGCAAAAGATAAGGGAAAATCCATTGCGCATCCAGTAATGTGGGACATAATGCCCGACACCTACGGCGTTATGGTTTATCAGGAGGATGTGATAAAAGTTGCACACTTATTTGCTGGCTTAGATTTGGGCGAGGCAGATGTGCTACGAAGAGGAATGTCGGGTAAATACCGATCCAGAGAAGAGTTTAAGAAAATAGAAGATACTTTTTTTTGTAATTGTGATCAGAAAGGCTACGATCCGGCTTTAAGTAAAGAAGTATGGCGACAAATAGAATCTTTTGCTGGTTATTCGTTTGCGAAAGGACATTCGGCATCGTTTGCGGTAGAAAGTTATCAGAGCATGTATCTCAAAGCGCATTATCCGCTTGAGTTTATGGTTGGCGTAATTAATAATTTTGGAGGCTTTTATCGTACAGAGTTTTATGTGCATGAGGCTCGTAAATGGGGTGCAACTATTGAAGGGCCTTGTATTAATAATAGCGAGCAACTTACTCGAATTACTGGTACTATTATTCATTTAGGATTTGTGCATATTGCCAATCTAGAAGATCGCTTAATTACTCGCATACTTGAGGAGCGAAATAGCCAAGGATTTTTTAAAGATTTGCAAGAATTTACCGACCGTGTTGCAGTAAGTTTAGAGCAATTAATTTTACTGGTTCGCGTAGGTGCTTTTCGTTTTATTGGGAAAAGCAAGCAGCAATTACTTTGGGAAGCACATTTTATTTTAACAAAAAAAACGGTTGCAGATACCTCGGCCAAACTTTTTACCTACCGATCTGATAAAAAGTTTGACTTACCTACTTTGCACTACGATAAGCGGAACGATTTATTTGATGAACTTGAATTGTTGGGATTTACTCTTTCGTCGCCATTTGAGTTACTAGAAAAGCAAGATATTGAAAGTATACGGGCAGAAGATATTCCTAAACATAAAGGAAAAGAAGTGCAAATAATTGGGCATTTGGTAACAACCAAACCCACCCGAACTAAAAAAGGCGAGTCCATGTTTTTCGGAACATTTTTAGATAAAAATGGCGACTGGATTGATACGGTTCATTTTCCACCTTCGGCAAAGCAATATCCTTTTCGTGGACCGGGTTGTTATTTAATTCGTGGAAAAGTATCGGAAGAGTTTTCGTTTTTCACCATTGAAGTAAGTTATTTTGAGCGGCTGGGCTGGTGGAACGCAAAAGAAGATTCGGGAGCCAAAACAGTAGAAAAACAGGAATTTATTAAAGGAACAGGTAGGTATTCTAAAATGGGTTTGTGAACGGGAGTAGAACCACGAAGCCACTAAGTAAAATAAGTTGCACAAAGTTTCTCTTTTGTTAATTCTGAGGTACGAAGAATCTCTTTGAGAACGATTGAAAATTAACAATAACAGAGATGCTTCGTGCCTGAGCATAGCAAGGCAAATGAAGAGTTTAACCGGATGATTTGCTGCAAGGGTTAACGTTCAATAATTTGAACCACGAAGCCACTAAGTAAAATAAGTTGCACAAAGTTTTCACTTTGTTAATTCTGAGGTACGAAGAATCTCTTGGAACATTATTGTATAATAAAAGCTTTCTTTTTTTTTAATGAAAGTATAGTCGGTTTAATCTATGTACAGATATTTTGTTAATGATGAAGCACAGATATCTTTTCTTTTCAATTTCTTAACAGTAGCTTAATACAAACGAACTGCATATTTCGAAGACTGCAATCTGCCAAGGTAGGAGTACAAAAGCTCACTAAATAAACATTTATCGTTGTTTTTCAATTAGTTAAACTTTATTTTACTTGATTAGTTAAAATCAATAGTTTTTCAATAAAATGCTTTTTATATTGGTAAAAATATTTTTTGTTCTTTTTATTCATTTAATACCCATACATGTAATATTCACACTTAAAAAAACCAACACAAAATGAAAAACAAAGCACTTCTTATCGAATTTCTACCCAAAAAAATTCTCTCTCTCTGGTGTAGATTATTTTTATTGATCATGTTTGCATCTGTTACTGTAAATGCACAGAACCAAACATACCTTTATGTAATACCGAACAACCCACAGGCATATCCCGATGTCCCCACAGGTCGATATTCATTTAGTTTAAGCTTAAATACGATACTTTCGCAAAGAGGAGTTTTTCAATACTCTCAATCATTTCCCGGAGCAAAGAATCCCAACTTGGCTAAAACGTATGAAATGCATTTGACTGGAAGTTCAGATACGTTAGTTTCTCAATTGGTTCAATCAGGATTATTTCAAAAAGTAGAAGTTCAAGAATACTACACGCCAAATTTTGATTGTACAAATCCTGTAGTAGCAAATAATGATACGTATAACGGTTCAGCAAATTACGCATTGGATTTAATTCAAGCAAGATGTGCATGGAGTATTACTACCGGAAATCCTAATATTGTAATTGGTGTCGTTGACGATGGTTTTCAAACAAACCATCCAGATTTGGCTGGTAAATTTGTTTCTGTTTCTGGAGGTATTACTCCTACTATTTGTCAGCACGGTACAAAGGTTGTAGGTGCACTTGCAGCAAACACAAATAATGGTATCGGAGTAGGTGCTATAGGAAGAAATATAAAAATGGCTGGTTTTAAGGTTGAAAATTTATATTATAATGCGTCAGGAGGTAGTTGCTCAGGCAGTGTATTCCCTGGACTCTGGAGTGCATACCAAGCAGGTATGAAGGTTATTAATATTAGTTGGAGTCAAATTATTGGTATTCCACCGTGTACTCCACCATGTACTCAGCCAACAATCGTAGATTTAATAAAAGAAATTACAGAAAATGGTACAACGATAGTTTTATCTGCAGGAAATGATAATCTTATAAAGAATGACAATAAACATAGCCAATATGCTAATATTCCAGGAGTAATTAATGTTGCAGCCGTTAACGAAAATGATAGTCATGAAGGAAATACTTATGCACAGAATATATGGGTAGATTTACTTGCACCTGGTCTCAGAGTTCCTACTACCGCTGAAACCAGTACTTACTCGCTTGGAAATGATACCTCTTTCGCAGCTCTAATGGTTGCAGGTACGATCGGATTAATGCTTTCTGTTAATCCTTGTTTATCTCCACCTGAAATAGAAGAGATTTTAAAAGCAACCTGTGATGTACCAAATGACTCACAGAGTTGGTTAGATCAAGGCAGATCAGGTTCAGGTAGACTAAATGCTTATAAAGCAGTCCTAATGGCACAAAATTATGGTAATTATCAAAATTTATTTGTTAATAATAGTATTCCAGAGACTATTATTTGGGATACAGACAAAGTTGTAAATGGAGATTTGGTGATTCCAGCCTACAAAACATTAATCATCAAATCAAAAGTTAAATTTAGTGATTTAGGAAAAATAATTGTTCAGCGAGCTGGTGCGTTAATTGTAGATAAAGGCTTTTTGACAAATAATACTACCTGTAACAACTCTTATTGGCTTGGAATTGAAGTTTGGGGTACTCGAGGCGAACCTCAACGTTTTAGAGGCGATTATTTAGCGGGTAGAGTTGAAATAATAAATGGTTCTATTGTAGAAAATGCTAGAAATGCTGTTAGAAATTGGAAACCGAATGATTATTCCAAATCTGGAGGTATTATTTTTGCACGAAATTCAATATTTAGAAATAACAGAAGGTCCGTTGAATTTATTAAATACATTAATGTAACAGTTAATGGCATCGCTCCAGATTTATCCAATTTTGAAGGAGTAACTTTTACTATTGATGATAAGTATATAGTTCCTGACGATTTTACTACTCATGTAACGATGTGGTCAGTTACAGGAGTACGATTTAGTAATTGTTTATTTGAAAACATAAGCACTACTAAGCAATACGACCCTAATTTGGTAAAAAATAAAGGAATTTATTCTATTGATGCGGGCTATACCTTAGGTGCTACCTGTAATGTTACTTTACCATTTCCTTTGCCATGCCCAGCTAATCAATTAGATAAAACTATTTTTAGAGGTTTGACTTATGGGGTACATGCAACAGGAACAGGCACTATAAATACCATAAACGTAGATCAATGTGTTTTTGAAGATAACGTAAACAATGTATTAGTTGAAGAATTAAACAATTTTTCAGTTACCAGATCCCTATTCAAATTTGGAAACCCAAATATTTCAGGTTATTCGTTAAGTAAAGGCTTATTTTCTATAAACTCAACAGGATATAGAGTTGAAGAAAATATGTTTACCAATTCAAATGCCATTGGATTAATTTACGGTCTTAGAATCGTAAATAGTGGAACGAGTAATAATAGAATTTACAAAAATGAATTTTCAGGGCTTACCTCAAGTTCCTTGATATTTGGCTTAAACAGAAATTTTGCTAATTCTTTTGAAGGTTTTCAATTTTTGTGTAATACTAATTCAAATAATGGCTTAGACTTAGGAGTATTTGAATATAACTCATTTAATAATTATGATGGAATAAGAATCTACCAAGGAGAACCTAGTCCAGCATTATCAGCAGGGAATACATTTTCTGTAAATGGTACACATATTTCAAATGGTACACCCAATCCTATTCTATATTATCATACCGGTGGAATAACTACACCAACCAATTTTTTAGGTGACGTTATTCCAATACAAGTTAGTAATGCCAATTCTTGCCAATCTAATTTAGATATTGGTATGCAAAATCCACTTCATTCTACCTTGAAAACTCAGTTGCAAAATGAATACACAATGGATGAAGCGTCTTTTGTAAATGTGTTGTATAATTATAACAATTATTTGATGGGGGAAACACCAATCAATTATTACAACAAGTGCAAATGACTTGGCCGCAAGATGCTTGGGCATTGAGATCAGAACTAATATCTCACTCCCCTTATTTATCTGAAGCTGTATTATTGGAAACCGCTGAGAGAAATATTCTTCCTCAAGCTATGTTGTTGGAAGTTTGTTTGGCAAATCCGGAAGGAACTAGAAGTGAGCAATTAATGCGATATTTGGAATATGAAATGATTAATCCATTACCGCAATATATGCTTGAATTAATTCGTGCTAATTGGAACACAGAAACTGTACGAACCTTAATGGAAGGAAGTTTAGCATTTTATGGCGAAAATATGGCTTTCAAATCTGATTTACTATTAACCGATATGATGTTAGATTCTAATATACGAGTAGAAGATATTAATACCTTACTTACCCGAAGAGGAACACTATCAGATCGATATCAACTTATTGAAAACTATATTGATAGTGCCGAATTTACTAAGGCAGAAAACTTATATGATTCTATTCCATTAGTTTATACGTTAAAACCCTATTTGGAAGCAGAACATGCAGATTATTTGACATATTTTAATTTACGAAAAAATATAAAACAAGCAGAACGAAGCATAGGTGAGTTGGAAGGATCAGAATTTGAAATTTTAGAAGGGTTGGCAAACACTGGAACAGGTAGGGCATCTACCATGGCTTCCAATATTTTATGTTTTTTCTATGATATTTGTAGAGATATTCCAGTAGATAATGGTGGAGCGAATGCAAGTCCAAAAATGGCAACAAAGCCAAATAAAATTGCTAATAGCCAGAATTCCATTCAGGTATTTCCAAATCCTGCTCAAAACTTTGCTACTTTTCAATGGAAACTTTTAAACTTAACTGAAAATACTATCTTAATTATTAAAGATTTAGCCGGTAGAACCATCAATACAGAGTTAATAAATGAAAAACAAAATCATTGGCTTTGGGACACTCGAGAAATTGCTAATGGCTTATATTTATACGAAGTTATGGATGGTAACAAAACTTTGCTAAATGGTAAAATAGTAATTAATAAGTAATGAAAAAAATCATTTTATTTATCTGTGTAGTTGCGATTGCAACTACACAGATATTACTTGCGCAACCGCTAAGTAGGGATACAACTTTTTTCTTGGATTACAATTTTACCAGTTTTAAAGCATTTCCAGTTGGGCTTTTAGAAGAATCTGATAGAAGCTTTTTACTTTATGGTGAAATTGAGGACGTTGATATTACCCGAAAAAAAGCTGCTGTTAAATTTTTTTCTAACGGATATATAGATAATAGATTTTTGGCTTCTGCTACTTATAATATTTATGCAAAACGAACCAATTACGGGTATTTTTTAGCAAATAATGATTTTAGACTTAAGAAGGCAGATTTCATATCTGGGCTTGAGGTTGATTCGATCTTTAATTACAATCAATTTTTATTAGACACTACATTTGAAGATGCCATAATAAGAGGAGGGTCTTCATTTTTAGCAAAAGATGGTGTTTTTTGGGGTGGTTGTGCAGGTACTTCTCCTTGTGTTTCTTTAAATGGGAGTAAAAGATATTGGCTTTGGAAAGTTGATACTTTAGGTAAAGGAGATACAGCATTTAAACATGATGTTAATGCAAGTATTTTTTCTATAGTCCAATCTAAAGATAGTCTAATTATTTTAGCAGGAGATTTTACTAAATATGATACAACTTCGGCAATCAATATAATAAGAATTAATCAAAATGGTAAGATAGATACTAGCTTTAAGAATATTTTTTCAGAAGGAAGTATAAGACATGTAATTGAAGATGAAAATGGTAAATTATTAATTTCAGGCACATTAAAATTGAAAAATTCCACTTCAACACGCTCAATTGTTCGTTTATTGCCAAATGGTTTGTTAGATACGACTTTTAATAATAATGCCTCAATTCTTTTCACATCCAATGGGTTGTTAGGTAGAATTAATACAATCTGTAAAACTTCTGATAATGGATTATTAATGGGAGGTAGTTTTATTTCTTATGATGGATTTTTAAGGGGAAATATTGTAAAGACAAACGCTAATGGCTATATTGACATCAATTACTTTAATGGAGTGGGAATCGGATATGTAGGCTCAAATCCGTCATTAGGTCTATTTCCAATAGTTGCTAATATTACTAAAGGTTTAAACGATACCTATTTTGTAACAGGCCAATTTAATCGGTATGATGGAGCAACAGTAAAGCCTTTAATTAAATTAAAAGGCCTTACCTCTGGTTTATTGAACTCAAAGCCAAGTTTGTCAAGTTTTGCCTTATATCCTAATCCCAGCAATGGTTCTTTTTCAATAAAATATAAAGGTGAGCAGCCACTAAAGAATTCTGTTTTAATTATTAGCGATCAAACAGGCAGAAAAATAAAAAATTTGATAAATCCAGATTTTTCTGCAATTTCAATCAACGATTTAGTCAATGGAGTTTATTTTATTTCATTAAAAGCTGAAAATGCTATTTTTAAAACAGAAAAATTGGTTGTACAACATTAATATAAAATTTATGAAAGCTTATTTACTTATTTTCCTTTTTTTAGCCTTTGGTACTCAATCTTTTGCACAAGATTTTGCGCCCATTGGTGCAACTTGGCATTATCGATATGATGTAAACGACCCTAGAGGTAGCGGGCATCATTTATATAAAAGCACAAAGGATACGGTCTATAAGCAACAGCTTTGCAAAAAAATTGAACGAACTACCTTTTTTTCGAGAACTGATAGTGCATTTCAAAGTCCATTATTCGTTTATCAAAAAAATGATACGGTATTTTATTACAACGATCTTTTATCATCCTTTTATCCGCTTTATTTTTATAATGCAAATGTTGGTGACACAATATCATTTAGAAACCCAGATGACTACTTTTCGTTACTGATACCACTTTTCAAGAGCGAGTCGATTCTATCACTAATTTTATTGTCGGTACTGATACTTTACGAGATTATTGGACTACACACATCCGCGGGTATTTTTATCTAAGTGGTGGATATACAGAACAAATTGGATCTTATCAATTAATGCTTCCAACCTTTTCTGGAACTACAATTCCTGAAGTAGATGGAGGAATTGCTTGCTATGAAGATAATTCTATTTTTTATAAATTTATTTTTGGTAGTTGCGAAAATTTTCCAACTGGTATAAGTACATCAAGCAAATTAGATGTTTCAATTTATCCAAATCCAACATCAGATTTTTTAACCATAAAAACAACAGAAAATTCTTATGTAAACTATGAAATTATTGATGTGATGGGAAAGAAATTGAATTTTGGTAGTTTTCAATTTTCAACCACCATCGATATAACTAATTTAACAAACGGTATCTATTATGTTCAATTAAAAACGGATAAAGAAATTTTCAAAGCAGAAAAATTTGTAATTCAGCATTAAAATAGTTTTCCAAATTAATTCCATCCTAACGATAACTCTGAAATTTTCGGAGTTATCGTTTTTTAAAAATGTAGATAGTAAATTTTTACCTTTTTCTCAAAAACATCGTTTTTAATACGATTACTGTTCCATCTACTTTCCCTTCTATTTCCTCTGCGCTATCCGTTAGGCGGATGTTTTTTACCAATGTGCCTTGTTTTATATCTTTAGAGCCACCTTTTACTTTCAGAGATTTTATTACAATCACCGAATCACCAGCCTCTAACAAATTTCCGTTACTATCTTTTGTCTCCATTTTTGTATTTCCAGGTAACTACGAATTTTTCTTTTCTCTTTTTCTTTTAACCTTTGTGCATCTTCGTTTTCTTCGTGCCTTCGTGGTTCAAAAACAGTGGTTTAAAATCGTGGTTCAATTTTCTGCCACGAATTCACGAATTTTACTTTTCTCTTATTTTTCTTTTCCTCTTCTTTTTAACCTTTGTGCTCTTCATGTCCTTCGTGCCTTCGTGGTTCAAAAATTGTTCGTTCAAAACCGTGGTTCAATTTTCTTTCACTGGAAATCTGTTGTCAACTTAAATCGGCTTATTCTTCCATTTCTACTATCGCACACATACAAAATTTTGTCGATATAGGCCATAGAACCAGGTTTATTGAATTGGGTAGGCCCAGCTCCTGTACCTCCAAAAGACACATTGATATTTTTCCTCGAAACACTTGAGGCTGGTGCATCAACCCCTTCTAAACCTGATAAAGTGAATAAGTAAATTGAATCATTTTTAGCATCTGAAATGAAAATATAATTCGTTCCATCGCCAGCAATGGTAATTCCTTTTGGATTTATAAATCGATTTGGTGTATAAATAAACCCCTCTGCTTTGCTTGAATCGTTTGTGTTCAGCGATTGGTTTAAGCTATAACTTGCTCCGTTTTCGTTTGACTCAAACCGAATGTATTGCGTTTTAATAGCAGTATTTACATCAATTGAAGTGAATAAAAAATCACCACCAATTTTTACTGAATTAGATTGTGGTGCTTTTGCAAGTGTAGAAATTGAAAAAGGTTTTTTAAAATAATCACTGATTAATCCTTGTTCAGTATTTACATTTAAAGTAGATATAAATTTATCTTGGGTATTGAATAGTAAAACTGCATCATCTGGTCCGCCTAATTGATTGGGATTATTTGAAGGCCCACTTCGCGTAACGTAATACGAATTATCAGCCATTATACTCAAGCGATTTAAATGCACGGCTGTATCTGCTGTGGTAAAACTTGTTTTAAAGTAAAATGGATGTAAAACAATTTTTTTAATTCTGGCAGATCGCAAACCATACGCACTACCTTGTAAATTAATTCGGTAAATAGCATCTACCGTAAATTTTTGTGAGTTTATTATTGTGTCTCGTGTACCTAATGCTAGCAATTCAAGCGAACGATCCTGAGCAATGGATTTTATTCCTTTAATTGCTAACTCACCTTGAACGATGCCAGATTTATCATACGCAATAATTTTTTCGGCACTTTGGTCGGCAACGTAGATTAATTCATCATATCCAGCAACAATATCTACCGGATTTTGCAAACCTTGAAAAGCTGGTTGAATTGGAACAAATGCGATTACATTATTATCATATACAGGTACTTCTATAAATCCAATATCTGTTTTATCTCCAAATGGTTTTTCGCAAGAGGAAAAAATAGTATTTATTAAAAATAAAATAACAACTAGAATATAGAGTTTAGAATTTTTCATATTAATTACTCTGAATAGTTTTTTTAGTTAATCCCAATTGAATACCAATTTGATTGGTAAAGCCTAAATTCTGGTAAGGCTCTGCAGCATATTCTATTCGGAGTGGGTTTTTACCAATTCTAGTTTTTAAACCAAAACCAAAAGTAGGGTAGGGCTGATCGTCGATGCCTATTTTATAGCCAGCTCTGAATGCGAATAATTCCATGTATTCATATTCAACACCTAAACGTATGTTTTCTGCATTATCATTCGGGTGATGAAGTTCTGCGGCAACCAATAAAACATGGCGATCTTTCCTAAGCGGAACTGCCGAAACACCAATTTTGAAAATAGTAGGAGGGCTATAACTTTCGGTAGTTCGGTTTGGATTTCCAAACGTAGTTATGCTTTTCGTTTCACCATCAATTTTTGAATTCACTCCAAAATTATTTAACAAAACAGCAAATTTTAATTCTTTGAAATCTGTTTTGTATAAAAAACCCAAATCTAAGACTGCAGAATGCACGCTATACGTATCTAAATACTCATTTATATACCTTCCAGATACGCCATAACTAAAATAGTCGGACAATTTTCTAGCAAAACTTACTCCCGCAGCAAGGTTAGAGCTATAATAAAATTCACCTGTTCCATCCGGTTGAAATTCGGTTCGTTTTTTAATTGCATCGGTTCGTAACGTTTGTAAATGAACTGCAAATGTGTTGTTGTTTTTAGTAGGAATAACCACTCCTAAAAAGCTATTATTTATATTACTAATATATATAGTGTTCGATAATGAAAAAGTTAAATTATTAACATCAATAATAGATGCCGGATTTACATTTGCCGCAAAACCATCACCCGGAACAGCGATTTGAGCGCCACCCATAGCTGTTTGCTTAGGGCTGGTTGATAGTTTTAGAAAAGTAAATGCTGAAGTTCCTGCACGCTGACCTCCTAAATTTGGAAGTAACTGTGCCTGTACTTTTAGTTGTGAAAAAATTAATGAAATAAATATGATATAGTTAAAAATCTTCATTTGAATGCGCTAATAATTATTATTTAAAACTGCCAGTTTAAACCTAATGATATTTGTCTTGGATTTAAATACCTAGCCGGATTGAAAGGTGGTATTCCATTATCCTGCGGATCTGGATAATTTGGATCACGGAAGGAACTTACTAGATTATCGCCATTTTCATAGGCTCTGCCAGTAACCGAATTAATGATTGCAGCATTTTTATTATTAAATATATTTTTAATATCTAGGCTTATTCCAATATTGCTATTACGCGATAGTAAAAAGTCTTTAGTTATTTTTAAATCAGTAATGTACCATGGCGCACCTAATTTACTAAATGGGTTTTGGTCGTCGAGTTCATAAATTGGTCTACCAACTTCATTAATTCCTCTATAAATTGCTGGCGTATAGCGCAATCCAGATTTGTAGGTAGAAGTTAAAAATATTCGATAATTTCTAACCGGTATGTTTAATATTTTAAATGATGTATCTGGTTTTAAAATCACCTGAAATTTAATATCCAAGGGTCTATCGCCAGCTAAAAATTGCTCTTTGGTTGGTGATACATTTCCGGTTTGTTTTATTTGCAATTGTGATTCAAGTGCTGAATTTGATTTACCTGTCGAAATCTGATAAGCTCCTGTTAATGAAGCATTGAACCATCTTTTTATTCTTCTGTTAAAGCTCAATTCTAAACCTCGTACGCGAGCATAATCTTGATTGATAAAAAAGTTTTTTTCTACAAATCTACCTGTCTGATCTTTTATAACTAATGTTCTACTTACGATGTAGTCAAATTTATCATTATAAAAAGCAGAAGCTGAAACTGCAAAATTAGAGGTAACCTGTGTTTTTAATCCAACTTCATACGAAACGGTAACCTCTGGATTCAAATCCGGATTTCCGAGATTAGAAAGAAATGATCTGTTTTGATAAACAGGATCTAAGCCAGCGTACACAAAACGAGGATGCGGTAAACGTGTTAAATGCCCATAATTGAAATACAATACATTATTCTCAGTAATTGGGAACGAAATACGAAGTTTTGGTAAGAGTCTGAATTTGAAACTTTTTCCAAATAAATTGCTGGTGTTGTTTCTATAACTATCTCTCGTTGCTTGCAAAACTGGCGCATCCGGATTTTCAACTGCATCGTCAGCAAATTTTCCTGGCGCCCAATAATTTAATCGCAATCCTACGTTTACGATTATGCCTTTATATCGTAAATCATTTTGTGCAAATATTCCTCCGGTTGTTGGTTTTACTTTCCATATATCATTGCTTTGGCCAATACTGGTTGAAAAGGTAGTGGTGGTATCATTTACTTGAAGTGGCGCACCAATCCATGGTCTCGAAACATCAATCCATTGGTATTCTTGTTCTTTATGCTCTACACCTGCGGTAAAAAAGTTCGCTTTATTTAATTGGTAATTCAATTTAAATTTAAACGTATTTTCAATGGCATAGTGATCATGCCACAGGGTAGCAATTCCATTATTATTAAATAAACCTGGTCCTTGATTCACATAAATTACAGAATCTTCGGGGTTGAATAAAGAAATATTGCCTGAAACTATAGATGCCGGATCGAAAACCTGATCAACGGTTGCACCCCTAAAAAGCCTTCCATTTGCATCAGCACGTAGATTTACAAAAAGTCTGGCTAATGAAAAATCTATTGAAACCCTGTTTGACAAAAGATTTTGGTATTGTATTATGGTCAGATTTGATTTTTGGGTATACGTATTCGCATTGTCAAGATTTAAACTAAAGGGATATTGTAAACCTGGGGTTATTATGGCGTTATTTCCAATAATTTGAAGTGATCGGGTATTTTGATTAATGTTTAAGCTATACTGATTGGATACGGTAAGTTTTTGTCCTTTCTTTAAATTGTAGGTTAATTTAATGGTATTAGACCAGCGATTGTCTTGACGTGGCGCAAAAAATTTACCATCGTTACTCAATAATGAACTTCGTAATTGTTTTGCGGTTATTTTGAAAAACTCATCAGTAAGTTCCATATTTCCACTTACAAAAAAGCCTATTTTGTTTTTAGTGAAGGGCAATCTGCCACCTACGCTCATATTTAACGCATCTGAATTCCATTGAGAAGCTTCGTTGAAACCTAAATTATCACGCGAATAAGCACCACTAAATTGAATTTGATCTCCACCTTCTTTTATTCGGGTCAATACTAAACCTGAAGTTCCATCGCCATATTCTGCACTTACACCTCCTGTTACAACTTCTACATCTTTTATCGCGTTTGATGCAACTTCTACACCGAAACCTGTACCAGCCAAAGGATCTTGAGCATTGATACCATCTACTAAAAACTGAGTTTCGTAAACTCTACCACCTCTTATTTGCAATCCATCTGGGTTTTGACTTACTCCAGCTTGCATCGCTACAATTGATTGAACGTCTTTCACATTCATATCTTTTATGTCTTCGGCGGTTACTTTGGTTGTTGATCTTCCGGCTTCTAGGTCAATAATTGTTTTTTGACCTAAAACTTCTACTGCACCCAAATCTGTTGTGGCTTCGCTTAATGCAAGATTTAATGTAAGTTCTGATGATGCGCTAATTTTTGCACCATTATAAATCACTTCTTTATATCCTAAAAAAGAAACTTTAATACTGTATTCACCTGGTTTAATGTTGTTTATTTTATAATTACCGTTAATGTCGGTTTGTGTGCCTGAATAGGTTCCAAGAACTAAAATAGTTGCACCGGGAATTGTTTCCTTAGTTTTTTTATCCGTAATAATTCCTTTCACTGTGCCCATTTGAGCATAGATATTTGAAGATAAAAGGATAAAAAAGAAGGATACAATTAGTTGTAATCGTTTATTCATAATAGAAAAAAATGTTTTTTACCAATTAAATTCTTGCTTCAATACAACTCTGAAAAACTCTTTTAATTCATTTGTTGATGGATTGCTATCTGCATCACCCAATAAATTATTAAGCTCAGCACTACAAAAAACTTGATTTGTTTTTCCATCAGAATTCTCAGATTTTGCACAAATAGCCTTTGGGGCAACAAAACCGGTAGTTCTTGTTTGTGCCTTATAAATCAATTTAGCACTTGATTTTTGATAAAATGGATCGAGGCCGTTTATAAATTTAGAAACTTTAAGTGCTGGATAAATAATGCCTGCTTCTGCTTGTGGAACAGCCAAGCTATCAATCGGAAAATCGATTCGTTGTCCTGTTATAACTGTTGCAAAACTATCAATCGGACTGAATTGAAAAACGGAGGATGTTTTAGCGAGATTAGATGGAAAAGAAGAAGAAATTAGAATTTTACCTCCACTATTTAAATAATCTTGAATAGCTCCTGATGCAAGTTCCAAGGGTAGCAAATTGTTTATTGCAGTACTTTCGCCATACCAAAAAACTTTGTCATAAAGAGAAAGTGTTAAGCTGAATGTTGGTTTCCAGAACGAAGGTAGATTGGTAACGCCCGCTGGAAATAAATCAAATAGATCGTAATTTCCATTTATTTCATTCAATAATGGAATATAAACGCTAGTTGGGTTTGGAGTTACATTAATGTTATGTGCATCAACAATTAATAGATCGGATGTTTTTCTTTTTAGGTAAAAAGATTTTAAGGTGTCAGGTAAACTTTCGCTTCCAGCATTATCACGTGCCTTTATATAAATCGTATTTCTATCATTAACTCTTATGTTAGTAATACGCTCATTTTTCAAACTTGCCTCAAAACCTTGATAGATTTTCGCGTTTTGAGATCCACTTTGATCTGGGTTTTCGGGAATGAAGGTTAGAAACGTAGTAGTTCTAGAAACTGAATACCAAGCTCCATCATTTAATTTCAGAAATATGGAATCGAGGGTTTCAAATCCGTCAAAATCTTCAGCTTTCCACAAAACAGAGAAAACAGAAAGAACTGTATCTGTTTTGATTAGTGTTTGGTCGAAAGAAATTTCCGGTGCCTTATTTTTTATTGGAATTTTTAGGAAAGCAGGTTCTGGATCAATGTTTCCATCGTTGTCAATAGCACGAACATAAAAATCGATATCGGTGGTATCGCTATTTCCAGAAATACTAAAACGGAAAACCGAGTCTTGCTTGGTTGTGAATTCCCAATCAATGTTGTTAAATGAAATCTCATAGCCTTTTACAAAACCGTCTTTGTCTTCTCCACTCCATCTAAGGTTTACAACGGTGTTTAATCGCTCTTCACCGCTTCTGTTTATTTTGTCGACAAATATTTTAGTAGTAGGGTTTCCATTTTGAATGGGTTCATCTTTTTTGCAACCTATCGTTAAAAGAATGATAGCTGTTAGGACTGAATAAAATGCATTTTTCATTGAGGTGACAAAAATACATAATTTTCATTCGTATTGCTGGTAAAGCCAATGTTAAGATAATGTTAAGTTTTTAACATAAAATAGAAAGTGTTAAGTTTTCTTAGCAATTTTAAAGAGTAATCAAATAAAAATAAACTACACTCAACTCAATCAAAACCATTATGAAATCAAAAATCACATTAGCCTTATTGTTTGTATTATTTGCTGCAACTTCTAAAGCGCAAGAATATAAAGTTATCACCACCATAGAATCGGTAGTTCCGATGGGATTGGGAAGATCTCGAATATTAGAAAATAAAACCAACTTGGATGCAGCTGGATTTACTACAGAAAGAACCGATGGTAGAAAAAGTGGACAAGACGAAATAAGCAGGGGAGATGCAAAAATTGACAATTTCTTAGAAACCAAATTGTTAAATTTTTATTCAGCTGTTGGTATCAATTTTCAGAACATTGCCTCAAACGATGCTTTAATAACTTCTAAGATTAATACACTAGTAAAAGAGGGATGGAAACTACAATTCGTACTTAGTGGAGTAGAAAGTGATGCAGGTAAAGATGATGGTACTGGAATATTCATTACTCGTTATATTTTTTACAAAGAATAAAAATTTCGGATTGTATTATTATAGGTTAAAATTATTATTTACTTTAGAACAAAAAATATTCACCATGAAAAAACTTTTACTTTCTCTCGTTATTGTTTTAAGTTCGGTTGTTACCTTGTTTGCTAGCCATCAAGCTGGTCATCATATGAGTATGAAATGGGTAAGCGGAAATAATTATAAATTTACCTTAATAAATTATACAGACGCATCTGGTATTTCGGCACCACAAAATATTTCATTTGAAATAAGAAGAAAATCAAATAATCAAGTTGTTCAATCTTTGATTATGAATTTAAATTCTACAATATCATTGAATGGTTCAAATGGTAGTAATTGCAATAGTAATGTACTTAGCATACGAAAATCAATATATCAATTAACAATTAATCTTCAGAATTTCAATGACACTGCTGGATATTATATCGTTGGCTTTGACTTTGGAAGAAATAATGGATATGTAAATTTAAATGCAAGTGGTACAAACATCGTATTTAAAATGGAATTTCCAGCAGTAGGAAGTTTGTCTACTTTTTTACATAATAGCTCACCTGAGATTTCAATTGATCCACTATTTAATACAACTAATGGTGTTATTTATAATTATAACATTTCTGCGGTAGATGTAGATAACGATTCATTGGTTTACTCAATAACAGAACCTTTGAGTTTAACAAGCAATTCTATTGTTCCTTTAAATTTCAATCCAGGATATAGTTTACAACAAAATGTTATGAATAGTCTTCCGGCAACTGATTTCGTAGACAATTTAAATGGAAATATGGCCTTAACTCCATTATTAACAGGGTTATATTTATTAGCAGTAAAAGTGGAAGAATATTCAAAATATCCGAATATTGTCAAGAAAGGAGAAATTTTATTGGAGTTTCCAATCCAAGTATCTCCTTTTGGAGTGAACAGAATCGCAACTTTTGATTCTTTTCCAACAGATACAGTAAAAATTCAAGCAGGAACGAATGCTTGTTTTCCAGTAGAAGCGTTATTATCTCAGCCAGGAACTATCGTTATGCAAGCAAGTTCAGTAGATACCATTTTTGCTGCTCCTGGTGCTAAATTTGGTTTAATTCCAAATGCTGGTTCTGGTTCATCTATTTCTGTTACGGATTCTATAACGGGTTATTTTTGTTGGACACCTAGCTATTCAGCAGTTCGTGCTGGTGTTTATCCAATTAAAATAAAAATTTATGATACGTACTGCGTTGATCTGGTTAAAGATTCAACCACAATTCTGGTTCAAGTTATTGATACCAACGCAGCACCAGTTTTACCTAATCTTTTTGCTTTGAGTTTAAATACGATGGCTGATCCTAAAATCGGAACATTTGCTTATAGGATTTCTGCCAGCTATCCAAATTCAAGTCAAGGTGTGCCGCAACTTTTTGCCTATTCGCGCTTATTAGATAGTTTAAGTTCAAGAGTTAGTTTTAATAAGTCTTCAGAAGTTTTCTCTTCGAATGGTACATTAAACTGGAGTGTACAATGTAGCGATACCACTAATAGTCCTTACCCGGTTCTTTTTGTAGCTAAAAACCAAGCAAGTACTTCAGATTCTGTCGCTTTTTTAATCAATTTCACAGTCGACTCTTGCAAAGTATCTGCCATTGAAGAATTGTCTCCATCTTCTTTGAAAATTTTTCCAAATCCAGCGAATAATAAGCTTTTTGTTGAGCTAAATAAAAATTTGACAAATGTTAAAATGAATGTGATTGACTCAAGAGGTAAAGAAGTTATTTCTACAACTTCAAAACAAGATTTTATCAACTTAGAAAATCTACAACAAGGAATTTATTTTATTCGGATTGTTGCAGACGAAGGAGTTGTAACTCGAAGGTTTACGGTTGTAAGATAAAAGAAATTTATAAATCATAAAAAAAAACCGCTAAATCATTTTAGCGGTTTTTTTATTTTATGATTATTTCAACTGAATAAAAATTCGTGCATTTGTGGCATATTTATCTTTAAGAATTATTCCTGCTTCCGAAGCATATTTTTATTCAAAATATTCCTTCATCCTTCCAAAAAATCCTTTATCATTTTTACCTGGTGCAGGTTTAAAATTCGGCGACTCTTGAAGTTTCTCCAGCATGATTCGCTCTTCTCTGGATAAAATTTTAGGTGTCCAAATATTCACATGTACAAGTTGATCTCCTTTGCCATACGCGTTTATTTCTGGTAAACCTTTTCCTTTTAATCGAAGAACACGACCACCTTGAGTACCTGCATCTATTTTAATTTTAGCTTTTCCATCTATGGTTGGCACTTCTACACTGGTACCTAATGTGGCATCTACAAAACTGATGTATAAATCGAAAATCACATTATTTCCTTCCCGTTTCAAATCAGGATGCTCAATTTCTTCTATTAAGATCAACAAATCGCCGGGAACTCCACCACGTGGTGCCGCATTTCCTTTTCCACTCATGGATAATTGCATGCCTTCTCCAACTCCTGCTGGTATATTCACAGTAATCAATTCTTCTCCTAAAACTACTCCATCGCCATGGCAAACAGAACATTTGGAAGCAATAGTTTGCCCTTCACCATGGCAGGTAGGGCAGGTTGCAGTTGTCTGCATCTGACCAAGAATTGTATTGCTAACTCTTCTAACAGAACCAGCGCCACCACATGTTCCACATGTGGACATTGAATTTCGATCTTTTGCTCCACTTCCGCTACACGTACTACAAGAAACTTGTTTATTAACTTTTATTTTTTTCTCAACTCCGGTTGCAATTTCCAACAAGCTCAATTTTACTTTAATTCGTAAATTTGATCCTCTTGCAACTCTACGGCCACCTCCACGACTTTGTTGACCTCCAAAAAATCCATCAAAGCCACCTCCACCACCGAAAATATCTCCAAACTGGCTGAAAATATCTTCCATATTCATATTTTGACCACCGCCGCCTCCACCTGCAGCACTTGCTCTATGACCAAACTGATCATATCGCTGTCGTTTTTCCGTATTACTTAATACTTCATACGCTTCAGCAGCTTCTTTGAAGTTTTCTTCTGCAACTTTATCATTCGGGTTTTTATCTGGATGATATTTAATTGCCGCTTTACGATATGCTTTTTTTATTTCATCTGCATCTGAATTTTTGCTTACCCCAAGCACATCATAATAGTCTCTTTTCGACATAGTATATTTTCTTTCCGTATGTATTATTTATGCTCCAACAATAACTTTTGCAAAACGAATTACTTTATCATTTAAGTAATATCCTTTTTCCAATTCATCTAATATTTTACCTTTCATATCGTCAACTGGTGCTGGTATGCTGGTAATGGCTTCATGCAAATCAGCATCAAAAACTTCTGAAATGGAGTTCATTTCTTTTAATCCTTGTTGCTGTAAAATTGCTTTCAACTTATTCTGAACCAGCATGATACCTTCTTTTATTCCATCACCTTCCTCGTTTTCAGGTATTGCTTTTATTGCTCTTTCAAAATCATCTAGCGCTGGTAATAATGCAATCACAATATCTTTTCCAGCTGATTTAAATAAGTCAATCCTTTCCTTAGAAGTCCTTCTTTTATAGTTATCAAATTCAGCAAATAAACGCAAATATTTATCATTGGCAACATTCAACTGCGTTTGCAAATCTTCTGCTTCACTTACTGCCTTATCGTCGGTATTTTCTATTTCTAAAAACTCTTCGGTTAAATTTTCTGATTGTGAATTTTTTTGGTCATCAATTAAATTTGACTCAATATTTAACTCCTCTGCCTTATTCTCCATTTTTCTTTTTTTGAACATAAACTATTTTATAAAACCTGATGGCTCAACGTGCAGGAATTTCAATTCTTTTGCCAATTAATTTAAATGGTCAATTTGGCAGAAAATAATTCACAATTCTTTTGTTTTAGAAAAGTATAGACATAAAAAAAGTTCCAACTTTAGAGTTGGAACTTTTTATTCAACTGCTTTTTATTTTAAAAACAATTTCAATTCATTTTCTAAAGATGCTCCTCTAAGATTTTTTGCAATGATTTTTCCATTTCCATCAATTAGAAAGTTTGTTGGAATGGCTTCAACCATATAGTTAGCAGCAGCGGAAGAATTCCATCCGCCTAAATCACTTACATGATACGCCCAGGTTAAATTATCTTTAGCAATGGCATTTTTCCATGCATCTGGCTTAGTATCTAAAGAAACACTATAAATCGTAAAGCCATTTCCATTTTTAAATTTCGAGTTTTTAAATTTTTCGTAAGCACCAACTACTGCTGGATTTTCTTTACGGCATGGTCCACACCAAGATGCCCAGAAATCAATTAAAACCACTTTTTTACGTAATGAGGAAAGTTTTATTTCTTTCCCTTCTGGATTTTTTAGTAATATTTCTGGAGCCACATCTCCAACTTTAATTCCGGTTCCAACAGTGTTTATAACAGCTTCTTTTTTAGTAATAAAACTCCACGTAAGAAATGATAAAGAAGCTAGCGATACAATTAAAAGGTATTTTTTCATATTTATAAATTTTCTATTTCAAATTTTTCTTCAATAATTTTCCCTTTCTCACATCGTATAATTCTAGATGGGAAACGCTCAATCATACGGTAATCGTGTGTTGCCATTAAAACTGCGGTACCATTTCTGCAAATTTCTTTTAATAACTGCATAATTTCTACAGAAGTATCCGGATCCAAGTTTCCAGTCGGCTCATCTGCAAGAATAATTTCTGGATTATTTACCAATGCTCTAGCAATTACCACTCGTTGTTGTTCACCACCAGATAATTCATGTGGCATTTTATGTGATTTGTTTTCCAAACCGACCAATGCCATTACATCTTCAATTCTCTGTTTTATGGATAATTCATTTTCCCAGCCAGTAGCGTGCATCACAAATTCTAGATTTTTGCCAGTTGTTCGATCAGTTAATAGTTGAAAATCCTGAAAAACGATGCCTAATTTTCTTCTTAAAAAAGGTATCTCGCTATCTTTAATTGTATTCAAATCAAACCCCGCTACATTTCCTTGCCCTTCTGTTATCGACAAATCGCCATAAATAGTGCGTAGCAAACTGCTTTTTCCACTTCCTGTTTGTCCGATCATGAATACAAACTCTCCGCTATGAATTTCAAGGTTTACCTCAAATAAAACCTGATGATCATAGTGATGGACGTCTACGTTTTTTAGGCTTATTACCGAATGTTCACTCATTAAATGCTTAGTTTTTGAATTTTGCCGAAAGGCATTTGTTGAAAATAGGTAGTTAATTCTTCAATTCTTGAGCCTAAACCGCATTTGTCTAATGCTTTTTCTGGTCTATCGACTCTAAAATAGGCGAGCAATGTAAATTTGTCGTCTCTTAGTTGAATATAATCTGGAATTTTGGCTACGCCTTTAACTTTTATTGCGTACAAATTGTAGTATAATTTTTAAATGGCTGGATGTAGATTTTGTTTGTTAATCGTTGATTTTCTTTTTCTGAAGAACTCATCCATATCAACTTTCATTGTTTTCATCCTTGATTTTAAGGTGCCAAATCTAGTAGATAAAATGTGTTCATAGTCTGCTTCAGAAGAAAGAGATAAAACTTTTTCTAACTCTGCGAACATTTCAGGTTCAACATGTAACTTTAAATGCTGGATTACAACTTCGGCTGCATCAGTTGCCTGATCTTTAGACAATTTTGTTTTCTTAGAAATCTTGTCAATTAATGAATTCATCTTTTCGACATTAAATTTGTGTAAAGCTAAACTTCTTTTTGTGTTTCTACTAATTTTTGTAAGAATTCAAGAATGTCAATATTATCTGCATAATCAAACAAACCTAGACGCTGAGCAATTCCAAAAGGAATAGAATCGAAAATTGTTTTTTGATTTGAAACTATACATTGTAGCTTATCTTTTTCGAGGTCCAATTCCTTTTCGAGGATTGTTAAATCTGAATAATATTGATAATGTAAAACGGAAATAGGAGATTGAAAAGCAACATTTTCGGCGATGCTCAAAAACTCATTCGCCAAATGCGTCGCATTATTCATTAACAACACTGTACGGTTGTAGTCGTAGTTATTTTTGTATTTAAAATGCGAATCAACGTTAACATACTTCTGACTCGCCTCAAATAATGAACTAAAATTATATCCTTCAGGAACATAAATTTTGGAAACGCTTCTGCATCCTAAACCAAAATACGTAAAAATGTCGGAGCAAAGATTTTCAAGATCTTCCTTAGTTTCTTCTCCATTCAAAATAGCAATGGAATTCCTGTTTTTTCTAATTACATGTGGATATTTTCCAAAATAATAATCAAAATATCGGGCTGTATTATTACTTCCAGTTGCTATTACCGCATCAAAACCGGCAAGTCTCTCAACTATTTCAATTCTGCTTTGCCAAGCTGGATTTATCTGTATTAGCTTATTAAGTACAAACTTGGTTAAAACAGAATCTTGCGACGAAAGCTTAATCATGGCTATGTGACCAGCAACTAAAACAGAAAGTACGTCGTGAAAACCAACCAATGGTATATTACCAGCCAGAATGAGCCCAATTTTTTTCTGATTTGTAGGAGAAACAGGCAAAAGTGGATACTTGGACAACCAATTCTCCAGATTTTTTTGCCTTACTAAATTTGCGATTGAATCAATAGCTAATTCACAGTTTTCTATGGTAAACCATGGATTGACTATAGATGCTGCAGAAATTTCTTCTTTTATTTCTAAAGATTTTGATTGAAGAAATAAACCTAACTGATCAAAATCTTGAACTATTTCGTTTTTTAGAATAGCATTTGCCAATATTGTAGTCAATTCGCAGAATTATAATTTATTATATTTGCACACTTTGTGAAACATTTTGCAAAGCTAACGTTTAATATACAGTAAAATCAAGTACAAAATTACATGGCGATTATCATTACCGATGAGTGTATAAATTGTGGAGCCTGCGAGCCAGAGTGTCCAAATAATGCTATTTATGATGCAGGTGCAGCCTGGAAAGCATCAGAAGGAACAAGTTTACATGGATTAATTGACTTTAGTTCAGGTAGAAGTATTGATGCAGATAAGCCTCAAGATGCAATAAGTGATGAAGTTTATTTCATCGTTCCCGAAAAATGTACAGAATGTGTAGGTTTTCATGATGAACCTCAATGTGCAGCAGTTTGCCCGGTTGATTGTTGCATCGACGACGAAAACGTTCGAGAAACCAGAGAAGAATTATTAGCTAAAAAAGAGTTTTTACATGTTTAGCTTTTTATAAAAGTTTTGTTAAAAAAAAGGGATATCCGATAAGCTATCCCTTTTTTATTGTTCTATTTTTACCAATTATTCATCTTAATTTATTTTAATGTCGCAAAAGTTTGGAGTTTGTTCTTTAGCTGCAATTCCGATTAGGTTAGAACCATCAGACAGATCAGAAATGGTAAGTCAGTTACTTTTTGGCGAACATTTTGAAATAATAGAAGAGCAGCAAAACTGGATAAAGGTTAAGTGCTGGTTTGACGATTATGAAGGTTGGATAGATCAAAAACAAAGTATTTTATTGACAGAAGCAGAATTTCAGAATTTATCTTTTTTCCCCTCAACCATAAGTTCTGCATATGTTAATGAATTAATAGACCAGGAAAGAAGAAGTTTATTCATTCCCATCGGAAGCACATTACCTGGATTTACTGGCAATAGCGTTTTTTTGTCGAATACTGCATTTGCTTTTGCTGGCGAAGCAGTGATGGCTGGCAATTTCAGCAAAAGTAATTTGATGAAGCTTGCAAATTTATATGCCAATTCGCCTTATTTATGGGGTGGCCGATCTCCTTCAGGTATAGATTGTTCGGGTTTTACCCAATTGGTTTTTAAAATTATGGGAATTAGAATTTCCAGAGATGCATCTCAACAAGCAGAGAAAGGTGAAATAATTCATTTTACAGAAGAAATTTTACCAGGCGATCTCTTGTTTTTTGATAATGAGGAAGGTAAAATCATTCATGTAGGTATTGCTTTGAATGAGCAAAATATTGTGCATGCCTCTGGTAAAGTTCGTTTTGATCGTTTTGATCATGTAGGAATTTACAATCAGGAACAAAAACGCTATTCACATAAATTACGAATTGTGAAAAGGATTGGAATTATTCAATAATTTTTAAAAAGTAAGCTCCCAAACCATTATCATTTTATCATCGGAAACAGATATTAATTGATCCGCAAAGGTATTCCAGACTATTTTGTTGATGGAAAGTCTGTGACCAGCATGGTTGCTTAAATCTATTTTTTTATACAATTTAAAATCATCCGATCCCCAAATTTTTATGGTTTTATCCATACTAGCCGTAGCAAAATAAGGTTTTGATGGATGATAAGCAATTGAATTAATCGCAAATAAATGTGCTGGAATATTTTGTACTAAACTAAAATCTTCTGTATTCCACACCTTTAGTTGAGCATCTCTGGAGCCAGATAGTAGATATTTATTATCTGGAGAAAATTGAATTGAAAACACAGGTAAGGTATGGCTGTCCAATCTTTCAATAAGCTCAAGTTCAATTAAATTATAAACGTAAATTGAATTATCACGGCCAGCAAAAGCAATCAAGTTTTCATTAGAGGAAATACTTATCGCTCTAATTGAATCTGAGGAAACATGGAGAAGAAAAATTCGCTCAAAAGTGATCAAATTCCAGATATAAACCTTCCCATTTCCACAAGCAACATACATCAAATTAGTTTTTCGGCAGGTTTTAATATCAAAAATAACAGCGCCATCGCAATTCAAATGCTTTACTAATTTTTGTTCTTCAAAATTAAAAATCTGAAGAATTCCATTATTGTCGCCGCTGATAAAAATTGGTAAAAAGTCACAGCTATGCAATGCGTAGACAGTAGCATCGGTATGGTAAAGTATTTTAACCATTTGCATGGTTTTTAAACTCCATTCAACTATGCCTTTATCATGCCCGGCAGTAAAAAATATATGGCTTTTGCTTGAATTTTCGACCGAAAATATAGGGTGATGATGCCCTACAAGTGATGCATTAAGTTGAACATTAATCACTAAATTTTTATTAATTATTGGATTGTGATAGGAGGAAACATTAATAAAACACTCAACATGTTTTTTGTTAAAAGCTTACTAAAGCATTCAAATTCCATTCTTTCACTTCATCAACAGAAATTCGACCTTCGTATATTGCTTTCCCAACTACAACCGATTCAACTTTAGCTTGTTGCAAATCTTTTATTTCGTCCATTGAACTTATACCACCAGAAGCAATAAGTTTTATAAATGGGCTATGTTCCACCAATTTTTTATACAAAGCTAAACCACTTCCTGCCATGCGACCATCTTTTTCAATATCGGTACATAAAAATCTGAAATAGCCTAGCGAGGTACATTTATCAATATAGTCACGTAGTTTTATGGGCGATGATTCCATCCAACCGCTGTATTTTATGATTTCGTCAAGCACATCAATCGCAATAACTACTTGATCAGAACATTTGTCCTTTCCACATATTTCTGCACTTAGTTCTTCCAAAAAACCAGGATTTGTTAAAGCCATGGTTCCAACAATTATTCGATGAAAACCTAAATCAATCAGTTCCTTAACTTTATCTATAGATCTGATTCCTCCACCATATTGCACTTTTATATCGTCGCGCTTTATGGCTTTCATCACATAATCCTGATTACTAAAATCGCCTTTAGCACCATTTAAATCAATTATTTGTACGAAATCTGTGCCTTTTGAAGAAAAGATATCGAGCATATCGGTTACAGAAACATCATAAACGGTAGCTTGATCGTAATCTCCGCCTCGTAGGCGAACTACCTTGCCGTTTAATATGTCAATAGCTGGTATAATATTCATTTTTGTGGTTTAGAGGTTAAGGATTGCTGCTATTTTTTGTTTTTAGAATGAAATAAATTCATTTTGATTGATTTTAACAGGCTCGTATGTACTTTGTTTCAATGCTATTTCTATAGCATCTTTCCGAAAAATTCATTATTGATCGGAGGGTAAAGGTAAAATTATATTGAGCAAAATGAAAAGGTAAAATTGAGTTGATTTTCAATCAAAACAAAAATCCCGATTCCAAGATCGGGATTTTTAAAAATATAGAAATAATAAATAGATTAAAATTCAATTGATTAAAGCAAAAATTTAATCTCAATACAATAACTCATCACTTATAACTCATAACTCCATCCTCACCTCGCTATCACCAATTTCTGCGTAGCGCTTTTATACCCACTCCTATACAAACTCAACAAATAAATACCATTGGCATACTCCGAAACCGCAATTTCTGGTAGTTCTGAAGAATTGATTACTTGCTGATGGAGTATTTTTCCGGTAAAGTCATACAGTGTTAGTACATCACCATCTTGCAACTCGCCCGCTAGTTGAACTCGATCTTGAGCCGGATTGGGATAAGCTTTAAACGTTAAAGTGGTAAAAACCTCATACTCTACCAAACCCACCGAACCGCAACCCGCAATTAAACAACCATTGCTGTCAAGTTTTAATAGCCAACCTGATTGTTGTGGAGTAGGAGTATTATAGCCACGGGCATCGCCAACAATCATATAACCTCCATCACTGGTTTTAATAAAATCATAAATGTTTTCAGCCGAAGTTTGATTAGTGATTGTATCTGCTGGCCACCCATAGCGTTTTACCCAAATTTTATTTCCGAAAGAATCTAATCGTATAATTTGAGCATCGCCATTTGCCGAATCTAAGTTACCACCTTCACCCCCTAACATTATATCACCATTTGCTAATTCAAATGCTCTAACACCAGCATTATAAAAAGCTGCATTTACAGTTTTAGTCCAAATTGTGTCGCCATTTAAAGGATTTACTTTCACTAACCAGGCATCCCAAGCGGCTTGCTCTCCAGTTGGGTTTTCATCTCTAGCTCGCCAACCGCAAGCTAAATAATTGCCATCTGTTAAAAACAATACTGAATTTAAATCTTCTAGTCTGCCTTGCTCTCCATAACTTTTAAACCAAATTTTATTTCCTAAACTATCCGCCCGCATCATAAAACCATTTCTTTTTCCTCCATTACCCGCATTGGTTAGTTGCCCTGTCAACAAAAAACCGCCATCAGATAGAGGCTCAAAATCTCTGGCTAACTCAAATTTATCTTGTGTGCTTAAATTATACTCTTTTTGTTTTATTACGTTCCCTGAGGTATCCAACCAAAATATAACTGAATTCTGGCTGGTAAATTTGGCTTGATTATCTTCATAAACTGTAGTACCTAAATGAACTAACTTATTCTCAACCAAAGTCAAATCAGCACTACTATAAAAATACCTTATACCTGTTCTATAATCATTTCTGTACCAAATTACATTACCTAATGTATCATATTTAATTACAATTGGGTCTTGAGTAAAACCTCTTACAAAATTTGTGTCAGAATGGGCAACAATGCCACTAGCATAGAGATAATTATCAACTTTAGTTATATCTAATAGTATTAAAGCATCAGGTATACTATCAATTTCTCTCTGATATTTACTAAATATTTTGTTTCCACTATTATCTATACAAACTAGATAACCATCATCTGTAAAAGTAGAATTATTGAAAAGCCAACCCGCCGTATAAAATTTGTTATTGAGTTCTATAGTTGAAATAAAAACGGAACCTAAATCAAGATTTGGTAAAGGATACCTTTTTGAAAATGTTGGTTGCTGTGCTAATGAAATATTAGCAAAATTTAACCAGATATAAATAAAAACGATAAATTTTTTCATTGTAATATCATTTAAAATAAGGCAGCAAGTTAAATAACTTGCTGCCTTATAAGCTTAGTGAACAACGCTAAATTTGAAATTCTTGTTTTCACCATTTTGTTTTTGAACTACTAAAAAGTAAATGCCAGATTGGAAATTTTCTGTCTTCAATTCAAAGCTATTAGATTCGGTTGTAACATTTATAGTTGAAATTTTACTTCCTAAATTTGAAAAAACTAATATTTTATCACCTGCTTGCAAATCGTACGATAACGTCAATAGATCATCAGCTGGATTTGGATAAAGTTGTTGTTCAACTTTTTCATTTAATGATTGAGCAATTCTATTACCTCCTTCGTTAATTTCAAATGGATTATGTGGGTATGTTCGATTGTAAAATACCTCTAAAATGCTTCTGGCTAAATCTGAAACAGTGTAGTTTTGCTCAGCCCATGTTTCTAAAGTTGCAACAAATTCTCCTAAACTATCTATGGTAAAACCAGCAGATAATTTAGAAACTAAACCGGAATGAAAAGCTAAAAATATGCTGTCTTCTAAATCATTTGGATGGATAGAATTCAATTTGTTTCTATAATCTATCAAATCTCCATCGAATAAATGAGTTTGGGCGATAATTTTATCTGCTTCAACCGTATTCTCATAGCTTATTAATTCTTGCGCACTCTGAAGATATCTGGAATTAGTATCGGAAAGATAAACACTTAGCAATTTTCCTAAAAGGTAATTACGAACTTGCGGATCAGTTGTATTTCGTAATTGATTATCAATTTCTGTAGGGTCGTTAGTAACTTCGTTACATATCGTTGTAGAAGTGCTAACAGGCGTGCATCGATCAATAGTTACAATGCTACTCACACAGATTTGATCTGGATCTGTACCAATACTGTTAAACGGAACAGCATAATCAAAAACCGAATAAGAATTAACTTGCCTTTCACTTCCTGAGACGCAACCATTTAAAAATTGATTGCCAGATAATCCTCCAGGTCTACATTGACCAACATTTGCTGGAAAAAATACACCAGATAGATAAGGCTCAATTTTATAACGATCCAAGCTTACCACCCAATTTTTATTTGAGTTAGAATTAAACTCGTTGCAATTGATAGAAGCTAATTTGTTGTTATACTCATGCAGTAAACTTACTCCAACTTGGTTGAAAATATTTTCTTCGACAGTAGTTCCAAAAGTACCTCCGTTTTTTACAACTATACCAAACCCGTTGGCAGTTTGTTCGGTAAACGTATTTCTTGTAATTAAAATAGGGCTACTGGCTTCTACTAATATTCCAATAGAGCGTTCACGATTTTCACTTATTTCACCAGTTACGTTTATATTATTTCCATCATAATAATCACCCAAAGTATTACTTGCCCAAATACCTCTAAAACATTCCTCAATTGTAGTACCTCTTATCTGGCTGGAAGGGTAAAAAGTTGGTGCGATAGTATTAGTACGTTGTGGGTTATAAATTTGGCAGAAGTTCTGAGCAATTCCTGTTTTTATTAACCTTATTGCTGTGTTAAGGTTAGTAAAATGGTTATTTGGTACTACAGCAATCGACGAATTTATTGCAACTATCCCATTTCCATTTCTTGAAATATTATAATTCTGAGGGTCAAAATTAACTGTTTCAAAATTTGAGTTTTTAATTTTAACAGATTGCATATCATTTAACTCTACATAATTTTTAACAGCAATACCACTACCATCTCTCAAATAATCGGTTGTTATAAAGTCTGATCTTAAAAGATATGATTTATTATCACGTCCGCTATAATCTTTCATTTTCACATGCACTCTATTATTTTCAAAAGTAGAGCCTATAATTTTAATTACACCACCACCACTGCAACCAGAACCTGGCTTACCTACAAGAACTCCTGTATAGGCGTGTCGCAAAGTACAATTTCGTAATTCCAAATTTCCTTGATTTGGATCAGTAGGTTTTGCACCTTGCGGTAGAGTAGTAGTTCCATATACTTGTATACCATCCCACATGATGGCTTCACACTCTTCATTTACACTAAAAGTACTGTTGTTTGCAGTAAACGAAGCACCTTGTTCTATCACTAGTTTAGCATTTGGTCCAAAAAGAATTTCCATATCTTCTACTATAATATGTGAATTACTTGGTATTAATAATACATCTTTTATTGTTGCAGTTATGCCAGAATTACCATTTAATGGGTTGTTGTTGGCTGTCCAAGTTTCAAAACCGGTATTTGCTGTGTAGGTAGCATGATTGTAGCCTGATATGGTTATGGTTTGTTGGCTGGTGTAGGTTGCTCCGTAACCAGTGATTTCATGTACAAGGGTGTAAGTTCCTGCTGGGATACCAGTAAAAGTTACAGTAGGATTATTTCCGGTAGGTTTTGTATCAATTAAATTAATCCCACTTAACAACTTCCAAGTATGATTATACCAAGGTTGGTTAAACGTGGCAATGGCATTGAATTCAACTAGATCGCAAACTGCACCAATTGTATTGTAAGTGAAAGCAGGGTTGGGTTGTTCGTAAATACCAACGTCATCTATATAATAAGCAAAATCTAGAAATCCATTATATCCAGTAGTTGGTGGAGGATTACAAGTTGCTGTAGATTCCACATACGTATAAGCAGGTACAAAAATATTGTTTGTTGCATAACTATCATCAAATACACCTATAGTAATCCAATCAAAGTTATCAGTAGCAGTAATTGAACCACTAATTTTAATCCAGTTTTGTCTATCAGTTACAATTAATTCGCTTAAGAAGTAGTCATGAGGCACGTTTAATAATCCAACATCGATTTTTGGTGAATTTCTGTTAAAAGAGCCTTTTGGTAATCTATCGTTTGTGAAAACTGCCCCTAAGTTATTAACTGCTAAAGCGCTGTATTCTGGCAAACTAACATAAAATACTACTTCATAAGTTTTACCAATTGTTAATGGAGCTAATAATTCAGCAGTTATATAGGATCTCGTTCCATTTTTTAAAACTGGAATTAAAATACTATCTAAAGTTGTCAGGGGTGGGTAAATTATTATTGGATATCCTGTATTGCCTCTAATAGCTACATAGCCATCTGTTGTGGCGTTTGTGTGATCATTTTGAAAACCTAATTCGTTTGTTCCTATTCCAACTTCACATGGTATTGTATTACATTCATTAAAATAAGTTGATCCGTAAGCACCCCCACCAAATATACCCTCTCCTACGTCTCTCCAATCAGACACCACATTTTGATAATTACCGTTTACATCTAGTTGTAAAAAATTTGTTCCACCAATTAATGAAACATTAGTGATTTTTTTTGGACATAATATTTTATTGTTAAACCCCGGATTCGGAGCATAATTCCCATTCACTTGAGCTTTTAAAGGGTTAACATACATACAGACATACATACATACATACATACATACAGTTTCGAAAAAATGAAAGCAACCTTGATTTACTTAATCTAAAATCATTCGTTTTTAACATAGCGTAGTAGTTTTATTAAGGGTTAAATTATATTCACAAGGTAGGAAACGTTTTTAATAAAACGTAGTAAATATTCATATTAAATTTTTGTTAACAAATTGTACTAGATATGTTAATACACTTAATTATTCTAAAAAAGCTTTTTTAATGAGTTAAGACCATTATTAAAAAAAATGAAATATCAAAACGGCCGGTAATAAATAAAAACGGGTGTAATCGAAAGCCGAATCAACTCAATATACGGGTAACCTTTAAAATGCCTCTATCGATGAGAACAAATCTTTCCTAATTGCACTAAAACGCAAAATTATGGTTTGTATAAAACTATCGATCATGTTTAAACAAAATCAAACAGCATAAAATCATAAATAGGCTAAATCCCACAAAACATATTTTACAACAATAGCCGTTGTAATATCACTCGCTTATTCTATTTTTGAGGTTCATGAGATTTCTGTATCCAGAGTTTTTAGCAGCATTGGCTTTACTTGCCATCCCAATTATTGTTCATTTATTCAATTTCAGAAGGTATAAGCGAATTGCTTTTACGAATGTGAAATTCTTGCGCGAGTTAAAAGAAGAATCTTCTGGTCAATCGAAATTAAAAAAGCTTTTGGTGCTTGCGAGTAGGTTATTAGCAGTTTTTATGTTAGTAATGGCATTTGCTGGTCCATATATTCCATTGGCTCAAAATGCGAATCCAGGTGTTGCCAATGAAATAAGTGTTTACATCGACAATTCGTATAGCATGGAAGCGCGCAAAAGTGATGCGAGTTTGTTGGACGAGGCTAAAAGTAAAGCCAAAGAATTAGCCAATGCCTTTAATCCAAATGATCGATTTCAACTACTTACTAATGATTTTGAAGGTAAACATCAACGTTTGGTTTCTAGAGATGAATATTTGACTTTGATTGATGAGGTGAAAATTTCGCCAGTAAGCAGAAAAATTTCTGAAATAAATGCAAGACAACAATCCGTTTTTAGTACGGATGCCGCTAGTGTTAAATCAATTTTTGTTCTCTCTGATTTTCAGAAAAGTATGGTTGACCAAGCTAAGAATACTGTAGATAGTTTGACCCAAACTAAATGGATTGTAATTCCTGGCGCAGAGAATGCTGGCAACTTGGTTATCGATTCTGTGTTTTTTATTTCGCCTTTACATCAATTAAAAACCATTGAACAACTGATTGTAAGAGTTAGAAATTTTGGTTCGGAAGCAGTCGAGAATTTACCTTTGCAGCTAAGCATCAATGGTCAGCAAAAATCAATTGGAAATATTTCTGTGGCCGCAAATGATTTTGCTTTTGACACCATAAGTTATCAATTAACGACTTCTGGAATTCAGAATGGTTCAATAACCTTAACTGATTTCCCGATAACTTTTGACGATACCTATTATTTCACCTATCAAACTCAGGAGAAAAAATCAATCGCTATTATTTCTGAAAAGGAGGCGAATAAGTATTTAAATTCCGTTTATCAAAGCGAACCATTTTTCGAGGTTAAGAATTTCACGAATGGAACCATTGATTATAAACAAGTCGCTGAATCTAATCTGGTAATTTTAGACGGATTGAAAGTACTTTCTTCTGGTTTGACACTTGAATTGCAAAAGTTTGTAAGCTCTGGAGGTTCTTTATTTATTTTTCCGGCTCAAGATGCTGATCTGGCTTCTTACCAAACCACACTTTCCGCCATCAATACCGATTACTATTCCACATCAAGTTTTTTACCGAATGAGGTAAATTTTATTAATCTGCAATCTTCTTTATTTAAATCTGTTTTCGAAAAAATTCCTGCCAACCTTGATTTACCCAAAGTGAAAAACCATTTTGTCTTAAACAGAAGTTCTGGTAGAAATTCAGAAACATTGCTGAGCATGAAAGGGGGTGAAGCTTTTCTGAACCAATATAGTTACAAAAAAGGAAAAGTATATGTGTGTGCAGTTCCGCTAAATGCAGAAAATTCGAATTTGCCATCTCACGCTATTTTTGTTCCGATGATGTATCGGGCAGCTTTGTTAAGTTTTCAGGAATATGCACTGGCATATACTATTGGCATCGATAATTTATTGCAATCATCACCAATTTCTTTAGCTAAAAATCAAAATCTTCAATTGCTTGGTAAAAATTTCGAGTTAGTTCCAGAACTAAGAAATACTGATGCCATGAGTTTTTTATTTGTTGCCGATCAAATAAAAGAAGCTGGTAGTTTTGATTTGATTTTAGATAAAACGAAATTGAATTCATTTGCATTTAATTTTAATCGGGCAGAGTCGGTAATGGAGTTTTACAAGCCAAACGAGCTCAGCGATTTCGGCATTGCGAAAAATTTTTCGGTTATAAATTCATCTGCAAAGCCATTAGACCAAGTTTTGAAAACCTCTGGTGCAGGTATTTCACTTTGGAAATGGGCAATATTGTTTGTTTTACTATTTTTGGCAATCGAAATCTTTCTACTACGATTTTTAAAATAAAACAATTATGGCTCACAAGCAATCAATGCTGTTCAGGTCTGTAACCATAATTGATCCCCGATCTGAGTTTAATCATCAGAAAAACAATATTTTAATTCAAGACGGAAAATATCATTCATTCAATAATGAAGATCAAGAATACGATAATAATGTAGAAATTATTGAGTGTGATCAATTGTATTTGTCGATCGGTTGGTTTGATATGAATGTGAATTTCTGCGATCCGGGTTTTGAAATGAATGAAGATATGGCAAGTGGAACTGCCGCTGCGGCACGTGGTGGTTTTACTGGAGTTGCCCTAATGCCGAATACTGAACCTCCTTTACATACCAAATCTCAAATTAATTATTTAAAAGATCAGTCGAGAAACTTGACGGTAGATGTTTTTCCGATTGGAGCAGTGAGTGCAAATAGAAATGGAAAAGACATGGCAGAAATGTTTGACATGGCTAATCATGGAGCAATTGCATTTTCGGATGGAGATCGAGCAATTGCTGATGCAGGTTTGCTGTTACGATCTGCGCAATATGCTGCCAATTTTGGCAAAAAAGTAATTGTATTTGCCGATGATTTGAGTTTATATGGTAAAGCCATTGTAAACGAAGGTGAAATGAGTGTAGTGTTGGGAATGAAAGGTATGCCGGCCCTTGCAGAAGAAATGATGATTGCTCGTGATATTGCGCTTTGCGAATATGCTAATTGCCCGATTCATTTTACCACTGTCTCAACTGCTGGTTCTGTACAATTAATTCGTGAAGCCAAACAAAAAGGACTTCCAATTACAGCAGATGTGAGTTCCATTCATCTATTTAGTAATGAAAATGCATTAATTGATTTCGATACTAATTATAAAGTAAAACCACCTTTGCGATCCGAAAATGATCGTTTAGCATTAATAGCAGGAATTGTTGATGGTACAATTGATGCAATTTGTTCGCAGCATACCCCTCAAACCATAGAGCATAAAAAACAAGAATTTGAGATTGCTGCATTCGGAATTTCGAATATTGAAACAAGTTTTTCTTTATTAGCAACAAGTTTAGAAAATCAAGTTTCCATGGAAAGAATGATTGAATTAATAGCTATTAATCCACGTTCAATTTTAAACCTTGAAATTCCAGAAATAAAAATTGGGCAATTGGCAAACTTTACGTTATTTGATCCAAAAGAGCAAGTGGTTTATTCATCGATGGATTTAAAATCAAAGTCAAAAAATAATCCTTATCTAGGAAAAAAATTATCAGGAAAAGTGCATGGAATATATAATAAAGGTGCTTTTATCAATTTAAAAAACTAAATCTAACATATTATGGATCATCAAATAGAAGAAACTCTGCATGGCGCTTTAGCAGGTTTTGCAGCCGGCAGATATATTGATATCGAGCATACCTACCAAACAGATTTCACTTTGGACAAAGCATATTCGCAAATGTTCGACGAATTGAAAGAAATTTTCAAACTTGATATGCCTTTTTTGACCAAAGTTGAAGCCTTGGATCGGTATATTGATGATAAATCGCAGATTGCACCAATCAATGAATTACTTTTTGATTTATTGCTGATTAACTTTTTCACGGTTGACGCCTTAAAGTTGGAAGAAGATTACCTGGAATCAGATGAATGGGAGGAAATAGAAAATCAAACCATTGATCGTGGTACAGAGGTTTTAAACGTGCTTTTATACATTAAAGAATGTAAAGAAGAGCAGATAGCGCCAGATTTATCAGACTATTTGAAAGAGTTTTTATTGGTTGAAGAAGATGAATTTCAGGATGAATATATGATTTATGAAGATATAATTGCTAACCAATCTGTAGTAGATTCTTCTATGGTCGAACTGGCAAAAATTGCAGATAAAATAAAGCCAGATTCAGAAATGAAAGACCTGTTTTATCCGATTATGTCGTTTTTTTCAGATATGGAAATGGAAAGCGAAACGATGGTTTCTTTCCTAAAACTTAGTCAGAATAAACCGTTTGATGGGGCAGTACTTTTTACTATACTTGCCTACCAAAACGGAATCAGACAATTACCTCTACTTTATTAACATTTAAATAAAACAACATGGAATCAAACGAATTTCAACCAACTGAAACTCCTGTAATTAATCCATCGCCGGTAAATACTGCTATGAAATATGGATTAATGGCGGGTGTATTACTAATTATTCTAACCGTAGTTTTTTACATGATGAACTATATGCCAAAAGGAGCATTAAATGTTTTTCCGTACTTAATAATCGGTGGTTTTATAATTTACGGGTGTATCAATTATCGAGATAAGGAATGTGGAGGATTTTTGAGTTATGGATCTGCAGTTAAAACCGGTGTTTTAATTGCGCTTTTTGCCTCAATAATTTTTGCAGCTTACTCTTATATTTTTTATCAATTTATTGATCCTGCTTATGTAGAAGTAATAATGACAGCGCAAGAAGAGGCTTTGTTAGAAAAAAATCTTCCGCAAGAAACTATTGATATGCAAATGGAAATGACAAGAAAGTTTATGACTCCAATGCTTATTTCACTTTTTACGATTGTTGGTTTTTTAATATTCGGATTAGTTATTTCATTAATTACATCCATTTTTGTAAAGAAAGAAAAGCCTTTTTTTGATACTAATAGATAGATATCATACTAAGTGCTTATTAATATTATTCCATTTTATGTTTTATATCAATAAGAAGGAAGCTGAAATCGGAGGGAGGCTTAGGGATTGAAGCGGCATCTAGTCAGAAATGACAAGACAAGTTCCTTTTTTGCATGATAGAATTTTCAAATTAAGAAAAGCTGACCAAAAAAAGATATAGCTGAAAGCCCGACCCCAAAATTTTTATTTTGGGGGAAGCCCCAAATTAATTCTATAATTATTTATTAAATCAATAATAAATCAAAATTTTAAATTAAAATTAAAAAGATAAATCAAACCTCAGAACGGGTTAATAATAAAAAAGTTCTGATCAATTAATACATGCAAATATCAATCGTAATTCCATTATATAACGAAGCCGAATCCCTTCCTGAATTGGCATTATGGATTAAAAATGTAATGGATGCAAATAATTTCAGTTACGAAGTTATTTTTGTTGACGATGGTAGTAATGATGGTTCTTGGGAAGTAATTGAAGAATTACAAAAAGCTAATTCAGCAATTCATGGCATCAAATTCAGAAGAAACTATGGAAAATCTGCTGGATTAAATGTTGGTTTCGAGGCTGCAAATGGCGATATAGTTTTTACCATGGATGCCGATTTGCAGGATAGTCCTGATGAATTGCCAGCGATGTATCAGCGAATGATAACTGAAAAAGTAGATATTATTTCGGGTTGGAAAAAGAAACGTTATGATCCATTAAGCAAAACTATTCCCACTAAACTCTTTAATTGGACAACTCGAAAAGTATCTGGCATTAACAATCTCCATGATTTTAATTGTGGCCTTAAAGCCTATAGATTTGATGTAATAAAAAACATTGAAATATATGGCGAAATGCACAGATATATCCCTGTGATAGCCAAATGGGCAGGTTTTACGAAAGTTTCGGAGCAAATTGTAGAGCATAGAGCCAGAAAATATGGAACCACTAAATTTGGAATTAGTCGCTTTTTTAATGGCTTACTCGATTTATTGTCGATATTTTTTGTTGGCAAATTTCAAAAAAAGCCTATGCACTTTTTCGGTACTATGGGCTTGGTTTCTCTCTTCACCGGAACTATTATAGCAATTTATTTAATAGCTCAAAAGCTGTATCAGATTGCCAACGGAGAGCGATTTAGGAACGTTACCGATCAGCCATTGTTTTTTATAGCATTGGTTGCTGTTGTCATTGGTTTTCAATTATTTTTAACTGGTTTTCTAGCTGAATTGATTTCCAGAAATTCACCAGTTCGTAATGAATACCAAATTGAAAAAACTATTTAACCGTATTCCATAAATCCGAATACATGTTCTACTCCTTAATTGTTCCCCTTTATAATCGGCCAAACGAAATAAAAGAATTGTTGGAAAGCCTTTCTTTGCAAACTTATTCAAATTTTGAAGTAATAGTTGTGGAAGATGGTTCTACGATTTCTTCTAAAGATATTGTAGATCGGTACAACGAAAATTTTGCTTTGGAATATTTTTCTAAAGAAAATTCAGGTCCAGGTTTGACCAGAAATTTTGGTGCAGAACAAGCCAAGGGCGAATATTTTATCTTTTTCGATTCAGACTGTATCATTCCTTCAAAATATCTTGAAATTGTTAACGAAAATTTGAAGTTGAACTTTTTGGATGCTTTTGGAGGTCCAGATAAATCGCATCCAAGTTTTACGGACGTTCAAAAAGCGATAAATTACAGCATGACATCTCTTTTCACCACTGGCGGTATTAGAGGCAACAAAAAGCATATTGGAGTATTTCATCCACGAAGTTTCAATATGGGAATTTCAAGAATGGCATTTGAGAGTTTAAATGGTTTTTCGAGCTTGCGTTTTGGTGAAGATATAGATTTCAGTACCCGAATAATTGATAAAGGGTATAAAACTGGATTATTGCATGAGGCCTATGTTTTTCATAAACGCAGAACTAACTTCACTCGTTTTTTCCGTCAAGTATTTAATTCAGGTATTGCGAGAATTAATCTATTTAAGCGTCACCCTACAAGCTTACAAATAGTCCATTTTTTTCCTGCCATATTCACTGTTGGTCTTTTTATTTCCATTGTGTTATGTATTGTGTTGCCGATTTATGGAGCTATTTTAATGGCATGTTTTCTGATTTATTTTCTTGCTATCGCTATTGATGCTGCTATTCAAAATAAAAGTATGCGCATAGGTTTGCTTGCAATAGTTGCTGGTTTTATCCAATTGATTGGATATGGCTCTGGATTTATTAGTGCTTATTTTAAAAGAGTGGTTTTCAGAAAAGGGGAATTTAGTGCTTTTACCAAAAATTTCTACAAATAAAAAATGGGATTCAAATCATTTTTGAGCAAACCTATTGCAGCATTTATTGCCTGGCAAACCAGCAAGTGGAGTAATGCTCCTCATCAATCTCAGCAAAAAATATTTGAGCAAATTATAAGTAAAGCAAAGCATACAAAATTTGGTCGCGATCATCAATTTCAAGCCATAAATAATCACGCAGATTTTGTTAAAAACGTTCCAGTTCGTGATTATGAGCAGCTTTCAGCTTATATAAAATTAATGTTGGACGGTGAAAACGATGTTTTGTGGCCAGGCAAACCTTTGTATTTTTCAAAAACTTCGGGCACTACTTCAGGTGTAAAGTATATTCCTATTTCTAAAGAATCAATTTCTAATCATATTAATGCTGCACGAAATGCATTATTACTTTACATAAACGAAACCGGAAAAAGTGAATTTGTGGATGGTAAATTAATTTTTTTGTCAGGCAGCCCAACCTTGGATCAAAAGGCGGGAATACCAACAGGCCGACTTTCAGGAATTGTAAATCATCATGTGCCTTCTTATTTGCGAAGTAATCAAATGCCAAATATTGAAACGAATTGTATCGAAGATTGGGAACAGAAAGTAGATCGTATTGTAGAGGAAACTTTGGATGAAGACATGACTTTAATTTCAGGTATTCCGCCTTGGGTACAAATGTATTTTGATCGTTTGACAGAAAAAACTGGAAAGAGCATAAAGGAAATTTTCCCAAATTTTGGATTGTTTGTATATGGAGGTGTAAATTTCGAACCTTATCGATCAAAGCTTGAAAAAAGTATTGGCGGTAAAATAGATACCATCGAATTGTACCCAGCATCGGAAGGATTTATTGCATACCAAGATAAACAGCCATCGCAAGGTTTATTGCTTAATTTAAATGATGGCATTTTTTATGAATTTATAAAAGCTGCTGATTTTTTCAATGCAGATGCTAAGCGCATGGAGTTGAAAGATGTGGAATTGGATATTAATTATGCGATAATTTTAAGCACCAATGCAGGTTTGTGGGCGTATAATATTGGCGATACCGTAAAATTTGTTTCTCTTGCACCGTATAGAATTATTGTTTCTGGCAGAATCAAACATTTTATTTCTGCTTTTGGAGAACATGTTATTGCGGAAGAAGTTGAGTTTGCTATGAAAGCAGCATCAGAAAAATTTAACCTAAAAATAGTTGAATTTACTGTTGCTCCTCAAGTAAATCCTGTATCTGGGGCATTGCCATATCACGAATGGCTTATTGAATTTGAGGAAGAACCTAAAGACTTAAACGCTATCGCTCAATTTATTGACAAACTAATGCAGGATAAGAATGTATATTATGCAGACTTAATAGAAGGAAATATTTTGCAGCCGTTAAAAATCAGTTTATTAACCAAAAATGCTTTTATAAATTATATGCGCAGCGAAGGTAAACTTGGCGGTCAGAATAAAGTTCCAAGGCTTTCGAACGATCGCAGCCTTGCCGATCAATTAAAACAATGGTTAGTTTAAAATAAAATCCAAATAACAAACATTGAAACAAAAAACCATTGCAATTTTAGGATCTACCGGTTCCATCGGTACGCAAGCACTTGAGGTAATTCGGGAGCACTCAGATAAATTTTCGGTAAGTGTTTTAACTGCACAAAATAATTGCGATTTGCTAATTGAGCAAGCTATTGAGTTTAAACCTAATTCAGTAGTTATTGCCAATGCTGATCATTACCAAAAAGTAAAAAATGCGCTGAATGGCTTAAATATAAACGTTTTAGCTGGGAATGATTGTTTAGTTGAAGTAATGCAAATTCCCGAAACAGACATAGTTTTGACAGCCATGGTTGGAATTTCTGGTCTAAAGCCAACCTTAGCTGCCATAGCAGCGGGAAAAAATATTGCTTTAGCAAATAAAGAAACACTTGTAGTTGCAGGTTCATTGGTTACCGAAAAGGCAGCAAAAAATAATGTTCAATTATTGCCTGTTGACTCTGAACACAGTGCAATTTTTCAATGTTTGATTGGAGAAGAAAAAAGCTCAATTGAAAAAATTATACTAACGGCATCAGGTGGGCCATTTCGTGGAAAAAATCGAAACGAATTAGCCAATATTACCAAAGCACAGGCTCTAAAACACCCAAATTGGGTAATGGGAGCAAAAATCACCATAGATTCTGCTACTTTAATGAACAAAGGATTGGAAGTAATTGAAGCAAAATGGCTTTTTGATGTGGAAGCAAATGATATTGAAGTATTAGTGCATCCGCAATCCGTAATTCATAGCATGGTTCAGTTTATAGATGGTTCTGTGAAAGCACAGTTAGGCATTCCGGATATGAAACTGCCAATTCAATATGCATTAGCTTACCCAAATCGAATTGCTTCTGCCGCTCCTCGACTTGATTTTGCTAACTATCAAAACTTAACTTTCGATTTACCAGATACCCAAACTTTCCGTAATCTTGCACTTTGTTACGAGGCGTTGGAAAAAGGTGGAACGATGCCATGTATTTTAAATGCTGCAAATGAAATTGTTGTCGCAGCATTTTTACAAGATCAGATAGGTTTTTTGGAAATGACTGACGTTATTGCTGAATGTATGCAGAAGGTTAGTTTCGTTTCATCTCCTAATTTTGATGACTTTTTTAATACCGATAATGAAACTCGACTTATTGCCTCAGAACTGATAAAACAATTCACCTGAAAAAACGATTAAATTTTTAAAATAAACAAACACGAATAAATGAATGGATTAATAATGGCTGCGCAATTAATTGCAGGCTTATCGATATTGGTTTTATTACACGAAATGGGTCATTTTTTAGCAGCCCGTGCTTTTGGAATTAAAGTTGAAAAATTTTACCTCTTTTTTGATGCCTGGGGATTTAAACTTTTTAGTTTCAAAAGAGGCGATACAGAATATGGCATAGGTTGGCTACCATTGGGTGGTTATGTAAAAATTGCTGGAATGATAGATGAAAGCATGGATAAAGAACAAATGCTACAACCAGCGCAGCCTTGGGAGTTCAGATCAAAACCAGCTTGGCAACGCTTAATTGTTATGATAGCTGGGGTAACTGTTAATTTAATATTAGGTGTGGTAATTTTCTGGGGCTTAGCTGTTCGTTTTGGAGAATCATATTTGCCAAATGCAGAAGCTACTAATGGTATCGTTGCGTATGAACTTGCCCAAGAATTAGGTTTGAAAACCGGCGATAAAGTAACATTGATAAATGGGCAACCATTTGAAAAGTACAGTGATTTATGGAGTTCGAAAGTTTTATTGGGAAATTCAAGTCTAACTGCTGTACGCAATGATTCTACTATTAATGTTACTATTCCATCTGACTTCATAGGTAAATTATCAGACAAAGGCAGAAGCAATTACATCGATAATTTTCCACGATTCAAAAACGCTGTAGATAGTGTAATGGAAGGCAGCAATGCCGATAAAGCCGGGTTAGCAAAAAATGATCGCATTATTATGGTTAATGATAAAAACGTGGAGTTTTACGATGAATTAAAGCCCAATTTATTAGCTAACAAAGGAAAAGATATTACGATAGGAGTGATCAGAAATAATGATACAACTACATTAAATGCAAAAGTGACTGATGAAGGAACTATCGGTTTTTTTCCTCGTCAAGACTTTAAGTTAAAGCAAACGAATTATGGATTTTTTGAAGCATTACCCATTGGGGCTTCAAAAGCATGGTCGACTTTGACAGATAATGTAAAAGGATTAGGCAAAGTAGTAAAAGGAGAAGTAGATCCTCGTAAAGCTGTCCAAGGCCCAATTGGAATTGCCAGTATTTATGGTTCTACCTTTGATTGGTTTAGGTTTTGGACACTTACTGGTGTACTTTCCATGGTGTTAGCTTTTATGAATATTCTTCCAATTCCGGCTTTAGATGGTGGGCATACTGTTTTTCTAATTGTTGAAATGATAAAAGGAAAACCATTGAGCGATAAGTTTATGGAGCGTGCACAAATGGTTGGTTTTTTTATTCTTATTTCATTAATGATTTTTGCTTTCGGTAATGACTTATGGAAGGTATTTTCAAACTAAAGAATGATTGATTATTTTGATTTTTTTGGATTGGACGTCCGTATTTTAATAAATGAAGCTGATTTAAAAGAAAAGTTTTATGCAAATACCCGAAAATTTCATCCGGATATGCATGGAAATACTGACGAAAATAACCAAACGGAAGTATTAGCAAAATCTGTATTAAATAATAAAGCTTATAAAACATTATCGAATTTTAATTTAAGAGTTCATCATTTATTAGAAGTTTCTGGTTTAGTAAATGATGAATTAAAATACCAACTTCCTCAAGAATTTTTGATGGAAATGATGGATTTAAATGACGAAATAGCAGAGCTAGATGATGATATTGAAGATGTAAAGCAACTTGATTTAATCGAAAAAATCAATCATTTAATTGGAATTTCAGATCAGGAAATATTAGAAAATGATTTGAAAATTACTGACAATGAACAACTTAAAACTGAAAAACTTAATAAAATCCGCGAATTATATTTTAAAAAGAAATATCTGTTGCGAATTCAGGATAGTTTGAATAAGTTTGTAATCCGTTCATAAATTACCAAATTGAACGTTCGAATGCCCAGTTGGCGGAATTGGTAGACGCGCTGGTCTCAAACACCTGTGTCGCAGGACGTGCCGGTTCGACTCCGGCACTGGGTACAAAAAGAAAAGCTCTGGAATTATTTCGGGGCTTTTTTATTGATTTATTTTAATTCAATATCATTTTTATTTAAAAAGATTAATATTCGTAACCAATTTAAATCCCTCACCGTATTAAGCCGCACATTGAAAAATTTAAAAACATTTTTCAAAGCTAACCTACTGCTGTTGAATGAAAAAAAACATTATTTACCTATTGATTTTAATTTTTTCTACGCTCACTTATAAATCATTTGCTCAAAAACAATCTGCTAAAAATAGCTTTGTTTTTATTTCCTTGAAAGATGAATTTTTTCATGCGCCAGGATGTAGTCTAATTGATTCTAATTCACTCAAAGTACAGTTGACTGAAGCAAAAAAGCAATTTACAGCTTGTGATAAATGTTCATTTACTCGTTTCGGGGCTAACATTACTTCTGTCACAAGAAAAACAAAATCTACCAATTTACTTCTTACCAATAGTGGAATTTCTTATTACTATGATCATATAGGTCGTAAAATATTTTTAAGTGAAAATTAGTTTGATGAAGAAAATTATTTTTAAAGAAATGTAACCTTTTTCATTTAGATAAGTATATCATCATTATACAAAATTATTAATGTAATATACTTAAACTTAACGTCGTATGGGATTGCCTTCACAGTTACCCGTCTCTGTTTCTTCTCTCAAAAAAAGCAAATTAAATATTGTTCATCTTCAAGTAAAAGATGAATCAGAAACAGTTAAAAAATCTGGAATTTTTTACGTTTTTAGTGGAATTAAGAAACATTGTGAAGGATTTCCGGTCACGCCTGAAGAAATGGCTCAGTTTAAAAGAGTATCATTCGATTTTTTAAAACAAATAATTGATGAACTTGAAATTAAAAAAGAATCATTTTCCTTCTTAGAAATTAAATTATTAGCCGAAAAAATACAGTTAGATATTTGGGAAACATTTACTTGGGAACAGGTAATAATAAATGAATAAAAGAAGCCGGAATTAAATCCGGCTTTTTTTATTTTAATTCTGTCAAGGCTTTTAAACTTACGAGTCCCGAATCCATTTGAGGTCCAAGCATTGTGTTCATACTCATTGCAATAAAGGCTCCCATCGGATAAGGTAATTTTCCAGAATTTACCCAAATAACTTTTGTACCTGTTTGAGAAGCTTCAAATTCCCAATTGTCTGAAGCAATAGTCTCAAACGGCTTTTTAAAAGTAAGAATATTTTTTACTTTTTTTCCAGGTTCAGCTGTTTCTAATGTTAGACTTCCAATTCCTATTTCATTACCATTCCAAGAATAAGAGCTTCCTGGTTGTTTGGCTTCGCCTTTAATTTCAAAACTTGCTAAAGGGTCTTGTTTTGCCCACCAATTCCAAGTTTTGTAAACTCTAAAGTCAGCAACATTATTATAAACTGAATCTGGAGAACTATTTATTTCTATAGTTCTGGTAACCGTGTAATCTCTGGGAAGTAAGGCCCCAATAATCAAAAGTAATCCGATTAATACCATAATCGAGATAACAACTCTTTTAAAAATTTTCATAATTGTAGGTTTTAGAATATGAAAATAAGAATTATTCAGATATTTCTTGCATTTGATCACCTTGGCCATCTTGTCCACGTCTTTGGCTACGGTTTCTAGTATTCTCGGTTAACTTCCCAAAACGGTAAGCAAATGTTAACGTTGCAATTCTCGATTCTCTCTTTCGTTCGTTATTTTGATTGAATGTTGGTGTTTCGGTAATAAAAACAAATTGTCGGGTATCAAATATATCGGTCACATTTAAAGATATACTGCCTTTTGATTTGAAAATATCTTTCTTACAACCAATATCCAAGGCATAAATATTTTTAATTTTACTTTGAGGAGTAATACTTTCTGATCGGTAATTACCCGATACTTGAATAGCTATATCTTTGCGTGGTTTTATAATACTCATTAATTGTAAGGAGTAATTAAAATTACTTCGGTCAATAATTAAATTATTGGTTGAACCAGTTAATTGTGACTGATATAAATTTAATGTTGTAGTTACATTCCACCAATCTTTTAACAGTGTTTTTGCTATAAATTCTGCACCTGTTGATCTGCTTTTATTCAAATTTGCAAAGGTTGATTCTGTAGTATCTCCACCTTTTATTTCTCTAATAGATTGTATTACATCACTTGTTTGCCTCAAATAAATGGATGAAACTAATGAAGTGGTTTTAACAAGCGTTTGATAACTAATTTCAAAGGCATTCGTGAACTCAGGGTTAATATTTGGATTCCCAAATCGGACATTTAAAGGATCTGAATAGTCAATAAAGGGATTTGTATAGCGAGAATTTGGTCGGCTTATTCTTCTAGAATAACTAAATTGTATTTCTTGGTTTTTCGAAAGAGATTGTTTGATAAATAAACTTGGGAAGAAGCTTAAATATTTTTTTTGAAAAGTTTGTAAGGTGCTTTTTTGCTCTAGTAAATTGTCGGTATATTCTAAACGAGTTCCTATTTGCACACCTGTTTTGCCATATGTTGCTGCAAAATTTTGATATGCTGCAATTATATTTTCTGTATTAATAAATAAATTAGTTAATCGAGAATCCTCTATTAAATTATTTTGATCGGTAGTGCTAAAGAACGCATTGTTGTTTTCATCACTTTTTCTAAGTGTCGATTTTAATCCTGCTTCAAGATTAAATCGTTTTCCAATAGGTTGTATATAATCACTTTGAACACTAAATAGCCTATTATTTCCGTTATTCGTGATTTTTTCAAATCTTGAATTAATATTATCTGGCTTAAAATCAGTAATCAGAAAGTCGTTGGTGTATAAATTAATATCTTTAAAATCGCCAGTGGAATAGGTTATATCAGCAGATAATTCCTGTTTGGGTTTTAAAAATATTTTTTTATATCCGATCGTACCATCTATATTTTTTCCTTCTTCTGTTTCTTTATTAATTCTATCATAAGCTGATTGAGTAGAATAAATATTATTTAAAAACCTAGAATTAATTGTGCTTGTAGCATCTTCTTTTCTGAAAGAAGGGGAAACCGAAATAGAAATTGTACTTTTTCTGGGTAGGTAAAAATCATTGGCAATTTTAAAACTATGATTGGCATTTCCATTATCTGAATTAGTTTGTTGATCAAGAAATGAAATAGAATCGCCAGCAAAAGAAGTTCTAAAACTTTTACCTCTCCCAAAACGTTCATTATTTCTGTAATTATAATTCGCTGAAAGATTTATTTTTTCATTCCGATAATTAATTCCAGCTGCTGCACCATATTTATTTCTGGTTCCGATAGAAAGTGAAGCATTTCCATTAATTCCACCAACTCTATTTTTTTTCAATACAATATTGATGATGCCGGCCATTCCATCCGCATCATATTTGGCTGATGGATTAGTTATTAGTTCAATACTTTCTATTGCACTTGCAGGAATTTGTTCTAAAACTGCCGCTTTACTTGTCAATCCAGAAGGTTTGCCATCTATTAAAATGGTAATATTTTCACTTCCACGCAAACTTACATTGCCATCAATATCTACAGAAAGAGAAGGGATGTTTTGTAAAACATCACCTGCTGAGCCACCAGAAGTAACAATATTTTGATCAACGTTAAATACTTTTTTGTCAATTCCCATTTGAAAAACTCCTTTTTCGCCAGTTACAGCTACTTCATTCAGAACTTCAGTATTAGATTCTAGCTTTATAATGCCTAAATAAATTTCAAATTTCTCGGGAGTTAATAGAAAATTTCCGCTCTCATAGGGTCGATAACCAAGAAAATTGGCTTTCAATTTGTACTGGCCTCTATTCATGTTTTCAATTATAAAAACACCTTTCTTATCTGTTTGTGCACCTGTTACGATACTTGAATCAGATGTTTTAATGATAGATATAGTTACAAATTCTACTCCTTCTCCCGTTTTTTTGTCTTGAATTCTGCCAGTTATTTTTCCAGCAATATTTTTTCCAACTCCATTTTGAATCCTGGGTACTTGTGCAAACGCCAATGATTGCATCAAAAAGAAAAATAATAAATTAAGGATTATTGAAGGTTTTAAAGTTATTTTCAAAATTGCGTGTTTAAACATCTATTGTAGTAACAAACATAATGCTATATGGTTGATATGTATTCCTTAACTTTATAACGTTTTTGATATATTATAAAATCTGAATTAATTTTTATGAAACTTAGCTATTGTTTGTTAATGATGTTGCCCGTTTTAAGTGCTTGTGAAAGTAACAGTCAAAATAAAAATCCTGTAAAAACTGAACTGCCATCAAGTATCAACTCAAATTTTAATTCGAGTTGGTCTAACAATAAATTCTGGGACGATGGAAAAGCTGAGGTAGCGAATTATAAAGCGGAACGTATTATTTATAAAAAATTACGATCATTTTCTTATTCAATGATAACTGTTTCAGAGGTTTTTAATAAAGAGTTTCTCACTAAAACAGATGATTATGATCGTAAAGATAATTTTAATGTAATGAAAGTTAATTTTTTTGCAAGAATAGAAACAGACAAGTATCCTTATCATTTCATGACAAGTATTTTTACAGATAGAAATAACGCTGCCGATGTAATTAAGTTTACCAATTCATCACAAGAATGGTGTGGAAATACGTTTAAAGAAATAAGAAAGAATGAAAAAGGATTTCAACTAAATTATAATTCATACTGGGACACAGAAGGAAGCGGTACTAAAAATTTAGATGGCAATATATTGTTGGAAGATCAATTAATTTTTTCCTTAAGAGCGTTAAATTTCAAACCTGGATTAGTAATTAACAGTAAAATATTGGAAACCCAAATTAGCAGTAAAGTAGGCAAATTAGTTGTTTACAACGCTGAAATGACTGTTTCCGAAGGTGGTGAAGTACTAATCGAAAACAAAATGTACGATAGTTGGAAAGTGATAGTAAAGCTTGAGAATGATAAATCAAACGAATATTATTTCACCAAAGAATATCCAAATTATTTAATAAAATCCCTATCATGGGATGGGCGGGCGCTTACTTTAGATTCAATTACAAGAGATGATTACTGGAATTTTTAAAAATTATTTTCTATTTTTTTTTACTTCTTTATTTTTTAATTCGGCAATTTCATACGCTCAAATTATTTCTAAAATTAATGGAGTAAATTTTACAGCACCACCAACAATTATTAATGCCGATTGGACTAAACCAGTAGTAAATATACGTGCAGGTTGGGTAGCTATTATTCCATTTGGATTTATTAAAGCAAATGAACCGAATGTATACTTTGATAGCAAATGGCAATGGTGGGGCGAGACCTCTGCAGGGGTTTCTCAAACTATTCAACATGCGAAAGCTTCTGGATTAAAAGTGATGATTAAGCCTCAAATTTGGGTTCAACATGGGGAGTGGATTGGAAGTTTTGACGCAGGCACTGAAAAAAATTGGTTGATTTGGGAGAAAGACTATAAAGATTACTTGTTAACGTATGCTAAGATTGCTGCAAAAGAAAATGCCGAAATGCTTTGTATTGGAACTGAAATTCGGATTGCAGTGAAAAAACGTCCGCTTTATTGGCGTAATTTAATTTCTGAGATTAAGAAAATATACCAAGGCAAACTTACTTATTCTTCCAACTGGGACGATTATAAAGAAGTAAGTTTTTGGAATGATCTTGATTATGTAGGTATAAGTGCATATTTTCCATTGGTTGATAAAGATTCGCCTGATTTGAAAGAATTGGGTAAAGCGTGGAATCCGATAGTTTCTGAAATGAGTACTTATAGTGCAAATTGTAAAAAGCAGATTTTATTTACCGAATATGGTTACCGAAGTATGAATAAACCTGCTTGGAAATCTTGGGAGCAGGAATATAAAGAAGGTGTTCAAGTAAATACTGCTGCTCAAGTTCGAGCCTATCAAGCATTATTTGCTGCTTGCTGGAATCAGAATTGGATGGCCGGCGGATTTTTGTGGAAATGGTATCATGATTATTCCAATGTTGGTGGCGCCCAAGATACTGATTGGACACCCCAAAATAAGCCTGCCGAAAAAGTAATTCAATCTTGGTATCAACGAACAACAGGCAAGTAATTTCGTTTTCTATTTTTCATTAATTCATACATAAAATAAATTCCAGCCAAACTATATTCAATAGCGATTAAATAATAGTTTTCAGTGTAAAGATTGCTGCTGTATGCATAATAACTAACTACACATAAACCTGATAATAAAATTATAAATCTATAATTGGTAAAAACACTAAAAGCTATTAAGGGACACAAATACCATGGATGAACTATGGAAGCAAAAAGCAAATAAATACTTAAAGTCCAAAACAGTTTTATAGGTAATTGTACTGAATTTTTATTTCGCTTTAAAGCAAATACTAAAGCAGAAATCATAACGATAAAGGGTAAAATCTTTCCAATAATAGCGATTTGATTATATCCAGTAAGCTTTATTCCAATATATCGAAAGACATAATAAAGGCTTGCATTAAACTCGAATTTTTGAAAATAAAGTTGAAAACTCGTTAAAAAATGAAATAGTTGTTCCCAGTTATAAAAAAATGGCAAACTCGAGATTATGAATAAAATAAGGGTACTGAATGAAAATATAAATCCTTTTTTCGGTTTTAAATAAAAGAAAATAGCAGGCAAAAATAGCAATGGAATTAATTTGATTGAAACTGCAATTGTAAATGAAATTGCAGCTAAAAACAGCTTGTTTTGTAAAATTAAATATAAAGTTAGAAGCATAAAAAAGATCATTCCAGCTTCAAAATGGATATTTCCGGAAAGTTCTGTAAGTACTAATGGATTTAGCGCATAAAGAAAAACTCTTGTTTTTGGTAAATGAAAATGTTTTAAAAGGTTGATTAATAAAAATATTGTACCTGATTCAAAAACTAGTATGAAAATTTTAAGTAAAACTAAGTTTGCCGAAATATTTCCAAATGACAAATAAGAAGAAATAAAAAAAATAAATTGTAAAGCTGGAGGATAAATAGAATAATATTCCGGAGAATTCATTTTATCTACTAAAAGTAAATTTGATTGATAAAAAATGCTATCTCTTAGCTCATTAGGTAAATGATCGAAAGGATTTATTCCATTTGCAATTAATTTTCCGTCCCAGATAAAACGAAAATAATCATCACTTAAATTAGGTGTCGAAAAAATTAATGCTATTCTGGCAGCAATTGCAATCAATAAAAGATAATTAAAATCTTGCTTGTTACTTTCTTTAACCCAATAAAAATAAATAGCAAACAAAATCGAAAAACAAGCTATTAATTGAATAAAATCAATACGGTCTGTATAGTAATTTAGTAATACCAACAGTGTAATGAAAATAGAACCGAAAATAAATTGTCTTAAATGCAATGCTATTGTAATTTAGGCTGAAATATATGAAAAAATCATTCACTGATTTTCTGGGTAGAGAGTTAGAAGTTAATTGGCCACCAAAACGTATTGTTTCATTGGTTCCATCTCAAACTGAACTTTTGATTGCATTAGCAGGTGCAGATCGAATAGTTGGAATAACTGAATTTTGTCTTTATCCTGCTCATGAAGTTTCAAACATTCAAAAAATTGGAGGAACAAAAAATCCGTCTATAGAAAAAATAAAAGCCCTTAAACCTGATTTAATCGTTGCCAATAAAGAAGAGAATGAATATAAAGACATAGTTGCGATGGCTGAATTTTGTCCGATTTGGGTAAGTGAAATCTGCAATTTAGCTGATTCTAAGCGGATGATTCACGAAATTGCTGAAGTGTTAGATGAAACTGAAAAAGCAAATTCAATTATTGAAGCAATAGAAAACGGAAAGATGAAATTGAAGCAATTAGTAGTTGAATTAAGTGAAGAAATAAATTCAGTGGTGTATTTAATTTGGAAAAACCCTTGGATGGCTGCCGGTCAAGATACTTTTATTCATGCGATGCTAAACGAAATTGGAATGAAAAATCAAATCATAGCCAATAGGTATCCTGAAATTGAATTGAATTATTTAAAAGAAGTAAAGCCTGCTTTTGTCTTTCTATCTACAGAGCCATATCCGTTTTCTCAAAAACATGTCGATTTATTAAAAAATGAGCTTCCAGATTCTCAAATTATCTTAGTTAATGGTGAATATTTTTCATGGTATGGAAATCGCTTAATTCCTGCTTTCCAATATCTTAATGATTTGGTTTTGTCTATTTCAAAAAAAACGTACCAAAAATAAAAATTCGACTATATTTGCAATCCTTAACAAAAACCAGAACGCGGAAGTGGCGTAATTGGTAGCCGCACCAGACTTAGGATCTGGCGCTTCACGGCGTGGGGGTTCGAGTCCCTTCTTCCGCACAACATTCCCCCCAATAAAGCTGGGGGGAATTTTACTTTAATGGCACATCAATAGAATTAATTTAAAAAATGAACATAACTCAGCAAAACACCGACGAACTGAACGCAATTGTAAAAATCAAATTAGCACCAGCAGACTATAAAAAAAATGTTGAAAAAGTAATCAACGAACAAAGCAAAAAGGCAAAAATTCCTGGTTTCAGACCTGGAATGGTTCCAGCTTCGCATATCAAAAGATTGTATGGTAAAAGTATATTGGTTGATGAAATTAACAAAATTCTTTCTGAAACATTAAACAATTATATCCAAGAAAAAGATTTGCAACTGCTTGGTCAACCACTTCCAAAAGTTGACGAAACAGAAGATTTTAAATGGGATTTTGAAGACGAATTTGAATTTAATTATGAATTAGGTCTTGCTCCTGAAATCAACATCAATTTTTCTGATAAAGATAATTTTGATTATTATAAAGTTGAGGCAGATGATGAAACGTTGAACGATCGGATTAAAAATCTTAGAAAGAGTTACGGTAAAAGATCAAATCCAGAAATTTCTGAAGCAGATGATTTATTGTATGGTGATTTTAAGCAACTTTCGCCAGATGGAACCATTTTTGAAGATGGAATTTCGAATACAAACAGCATTAGAACAGATTTAATTGATGATTCTGCAATCAAAGCAAGTTTAGTTGGATTGAAGAAAGACGATGTTGTTTCGATTGATTTATCAGAAGCTTTTAAAGGAAATGCATCGCTTATTGCAAAATTGTTGAACATTGATGAGCAATATGCATCAGAATTGAAATCGAAATTTCAGTTGACTATTAAAAATATAAATAGGGTAGAAGAGGCTGAATTTAATCAAGAATTTTTTGATAAAATTTATCCAGAAGCAAATATTGCAACCGAAGATGAATTCAGATTAAAAGTAAAAGAAGAGTTAGAAGGAATGATGGTTGGCAATTCTGATAGTAAATTGCAAGGAGATATATATGAATTCGCATTAAATAAAGTAGATGTGAAATTTCCGGATGCTTTTTTGAAAAAGTGGTTGCGAAGTATGAATGAAGAAAATATTACGGATCAGCAAATAGAAAATGAATATGATGGATTTCAGAAAAATCTGAAATGGACATTAATTCAAAATAAAATAATGAAAGATAGCAATATCATGATTGAACCTAAAGATATTGTAGCACTAGCCAAACAAAAGATTCAGGCTCAATTCAGAATGTACAGCCCAGAACCAATAACAGATGAGCAATTGAATGAATATTCAATGAACTTTTTGAAAGATAAAGAGCGTGTATCACAACTAAATGAGGAAGCAAGGAGTATAAAAGTTTTTGAGTACTTAAAAGGTGTTGTAAGCTTAAAAAACAAAACTATTGCTTATAAAGAATTTCTTGAATTGAAGTAATGTCAGTACTTTACTGCCAATTATTTACAGTAAAACATACGTAATGTCAGTAAAACCATTAAGAAACCTAAACTGCATTACTTTTGTTAAGCTTGTATAAAAAATAACCATGATAGATAAAAACGAATTTCGAAAATATGCAGTAAAACATCACCGAATTGGTGGTATTCATGTCGATAGTTTTATCGGCAGAATAGAAAATAAGCATCTCCCTCAAGGAATGACTCCATATATAATAGAAGAACGACAATTAAATGTTGCTTCAATGGATGTTTTTTCAAGATTGATGATGGACAGGATTATATTTTTAGGTGATCCTATTTATGACACGATTGCGAATATTGTACAAGCTCAGTTACTTTTTTTACAGTCAGCAGATGCTAAACGCGATATTCAGATTTATTTGAACAGTCCAGGTGGCTCAGTTTATGCAGGACTAGGAATTTATGATACGATGCAATACATCCAACCAGATGTTGCAACTATTTGTACTGGTTTAGCAGCATCAATGGGTGCGGTTTTGTTATGCGCTGGTGCAAAAGGGAAACGTGCGGCATTAAAACATTCTCGAATCATGATTCACCAACCATCAGGCGGAGCCGAAGGTCAGGCATCTGATATTGAAATAACGGCAAGAGAAATTGGAAAATTAAAAAAGGAATTATACGATATAATTGCATTGCATACTGGGCAAACCTATGATAAAGTTTGGGAGAGCTCGGATCGCGATTACTACATGATTTCTGAAGAAGCAAAAGAATTTGGAATGATTGATGAAGTATTATATACACCTAAACCAACGGACAAATGAGTAAGCAAACTAAGGAGATAAAGTGCTCTTTTTGTGGCTCTGGCAAACAGGAAACTCTAATGCTGGTAGCTGGAATTGATGCGCATATCTGCGATAAGTGCATAACTCAAGCCAATAGTATTTTGGTTGAAGAAACTTCAACGAGAAAAAGTAAATCTGTGCTTTCGGGATTCAATTTGTTGAAACCGATTGAAATAAAGAAGCATCTTGACCAATATGTAGTAGGGCAGGATGATGCAAAAAGAGTAATGGCTGTTTCTGTTTATAATCATTACAAACGGTTAGGTCAAAAAATCGGGAAGGATGAAGTGGAAATTGAAAAGTCGAATATTATTATGGTTGGTGAAACCGGAACAGGAAAGACTTTATTAGCAAAAACAATTTCAAAAATTTTAAACGTTCCTTTTTGTATTTGTGATGCTACTGTACTTACTGAAGCAGGATATGTAGGTGAAGATGTGGAAAGTATTCTTACTAGGTTACTTCAAGCTGCCGATTATGATGTTACAGCTGCAGAAAGAGGAATAGTATACATTGATGAGGTAGATAAAATTGCAAGAAAAAGTGATAATCCATCCATCACACGTGATGTTTCTGGTGAAGGTGTTCAACAAGCTTTGTTGAAAATACTAGAAGGAACTGTTGTAAATGTGCCACCACAAGGTGGAAGAAAACATCCTGATCAGAAAATGATTGGAGTTAATACCAATAATATATTATTTATTTGTGGCGGTGCTTTTGACGGAATATCCAAAAACATAGCTCGGAGAATGAAAACTCAAGCCATTGGTTATAGCCTTGACAATACTCAGCATACCATTGATAAAGAAAATTTACTGCAATACATTACTCCACATGATTTAAAATCTTTTGGTTTAATACCTGAATTAATAGGAAGATTACCTGTTATCACTTATTTAAATCCATTAGATCGTGAGACATTACTTAATATTTTGACTGAACCAAAAAATTCGCTGGTGAAACAGTACACTAAGTTGTTTGATTTGGAAGGAATAAAATTAGATTTTGATGCAGATGTTTTGGAATTTATTGTAGATAAAGCATTGGATTTCAAGTTGGGAGCAAGAGGTTTACGTTCAATTGTAGAAGCAATAATTATGGATGCAATGTTCGAAATGCCAAGTGATGTAGACCAAAAAGAATTATTTGTTTCTCTTGATTATGCTAAAGAAAAATTTAATAAATCAAACGTACAAAAGTTGCGAGTTGCCTAATTATTTTGATTTAAAGTAATTTTTATTTAAAAATTACTTTAAATCAAAATCTATTTATTCTAAACTATATATTTTAGTTTTTTACTTTTTCTTTATCTCCTTCAAAAGGATATTTTTCAAATATTTTTTGGTTTCCAGAGCTAGTAAACCGAGCAACACAATGTTCTTTAAAATCAGGATTGAAATGAGGTTCTCGATCACTTAATGTTTTGGGAGCAAAAGCACCATCTCTAAAGAAATAAACTATAGTTAATCCATCTGGATCTGAATCACGAGTAGCGGCAAAGTCTTCCATATCTTTCCAGTTCAAATCATTAATGGAGAAAGAAAAAAGCCTTACGATGGGTGCAATATGAATACTCTTTTCAAAATAGGCTGTTCTGCTGAAAGAGGTTTTATATTTTTCTTTCCGAGTGGCCAAATTGTAAAAAGTAATCAGCACAAAAACAAGAATGATAATAGGAATATCAATAATCATCTGAAAAAGTTTATATCAATAATTTAATTACATCCCTTTTTGTTTTTAGCTATCCTCTCCAAAACAAAAAAAATTATCTTTGACCTATGTATTTTAATAACATCCTCGAAACTATAGGAAACACGCCTATGGTAAAGTTAAACAAAGTGACAAAAGATTTGAAAGGAACTTTTCTGGCAAAGATTGAGTCAGTAAATCCTGGAAATTCAACAAAAGACCGCATGGCTCTTAAAATGATTGAAGATGCGGAAGCAAGTGGAGCTTTGAAACCTGGGGGAACTATTATTGAAGGCACAAGTGGAAATACAGGAATGGGTTTGGCAATAGCCGCAGTCATTAAAGGGTATAAATGTATTTTTACAACTACTGATAAACAATCAAAAGAGAAAGTTGATGCTTTGCGCGCTTTTGGAGCAGAAGTTATTGTTTGCCCTACGAATGTTGAACCGGAAGATCCAAGATCATATTATTCTGTTTCTTCACGATTGATTAATGAAATTCCTAATTCATGGAAACCTAACCAGTATGATAATTTGTCAAATACGCAGGCACATTACGAAAGTACTGGTCCAGAAATATGGGAACAAACAGAGGGTAAAGTGACTCATTTTGTAGTTGGCGTAGGTACAGGTGGTACAATTTGCGGAGTAGGAAAATATTTAAAAGAAAAAAACCCCAATATCAAAATTTATGGAATAGATACCTACGGTTCTGTATTTAAAAAATATTTAGAAACAGGTATTTTTGATAAGAATGAAATCTATCCATATATAACAGAAGGAATAGGTGAAGATTTTTTACCTAAGAATGTTGACTTTTCTATAATTGATTATTTTGAAAAAGTAACTGACAAAGATGCTGCTTTAATGACACGTGAAATTGCTCGTAAGGAAGGAATTTTTGCGGGTAACTCTGCAGGCTCATTAATTGCAGGATTATTGCAAATGAAAGATAAATTTAAAGAGAGTGATGTGGTAGTAACCTTGTTTCACGATCACGGAACTCGGTATTTAGGTAAAATGTATAATGACGATTGGTTGCGTGAAAGAGGATTTATTGAAGAGAAGAAAGCACGTTTTGCAATTGATTTAATTCAAAATCATCGAGGTTTAAAACTTATTACTATTAACGAAAAAGAAACTGTAGGTGATGGATATGAATTAATGAATAAATATAATATTTCGCAAATACCAGTTACTAATGATGCTGGCGAATTTGTAGGTTCACTAAATGATAATCATCTATTTGCTGCCATATTAAAAGACAATGAAGTAAAATTAAAAGAAGTTTCATCTATCATGCTTTCAGCATTTCCGGTAGTTGCTTCGAATGCAACTATTGAAGAGGTTTCTAAAAACATAACCAGAGATAACGCGGCAGTTTTAGTTCACGACATGGGTGGCAATTTTCACATAATTACAAAATATGATGTGATTAATGCGATATCTGGTTGATAATTGATTTTTGAAGAATTTGAACCATTAAGGCACGAAGACGCAAAATTAAAAAGAAAAATAGATTTCCGTTTCTTGACAATTATTAATTGGTTTTCATAATTTTTTTTAAGTAAAAGTTTTAGAATATTATTCAAACCTAAATTAAATTAGTATTCATATAAATTAAAAACTCAAACTTTTACCCTGGAGTGCATTATTGAATAAACGCTTATAGCCAGAAAGCCAGAAAATAGCATTAAATGGAAAGGCAATAATCCATAATCAACGAAGTATACAGCTGAGGCGATACCAAGTGAGTAATAAATAGCAAGTAGGATTTCTATTAATAAACCACCAGATAATTTGTGTGATAAATATTTGTTCGCACCAAAACGGTCGGTATTAAAAATTACATTAAATTTTGGAGTACGAATAAATGGAGTTTTCTTTCCAATCATTCCTAAAATTACTGCTTTTGTGTTTTGATAGGTCATCCCCATAGAAATAGAAAGAAACACCGGAAACATTCCCAAGAAATTAAAAATCGCTTTCCATGTTGGTTTTTTATATTGTAGTGAAGCAACTAAATAGAAAAAAATAATTATAAAAAAAGCAATTAGAAAAAGTGAAAGTAGTTTGAAAAAATTTTCATAACCAACGCTTGTATTTTTTATTATTAATAAAGGAACACTGAAAATTCCGGTGAGGAACGCAAAAAGAAATACATAAGCATTCATTAAATGTAATGATGCAAAAATCTTTTGTTTAAAATTAATTTTTGATTTCCAGATTGGGAAAATCATTTTTTTAGAGGTTTCAACAGCACCTTTTGTCCAGCGAAATTGTTGCGATTTTATTGCATTCATTTCAACAGGAATTTCAGCAGGGATACTTTGATTTTCTATGTAATGAAATTTCCAACCTTTTAGTTGTGCACGATAACTCAAATCCAAATCTTCTGTAAGTGTATCAAATTGCCAACCTCCAGCATCTTCAATGCATTCTTTTCTCCAAATCCCAGCGGTACCATTAAAGTTCATTAGTAATCCTTCCGTATTTCTACCGGCCTGTTCGATACTAAAATGTGCGTTTAATCCAAATGCCTGAACACGAGTAAGCATACTATAACCACTGTTCAAATGTTCCCATCTTGCTTGCACCATTCCTGTTTCTAAACCAATAAATGGTTCGAGCATTTCATTCGACAGAAAATTAACTGGCGGAATAAAATCTGCATCGAAAATGGCAATTAAACTACCTTTTGCTGTTTGCAATCCGTTTTGTAAGGCACCTGCTTTAAATCCAATATTTTTTTCACGCCTTATGTGTTTTATATCTATTCCTTTTGCTTTCCAAAATGCAACTTTATTGATAATTAGTTCAACTGTTTCATCTGTTGAATCATCAAGAACTTGAATTTCCAATTTGTTTTTTGGGTAGTTGAAATTTGCAACGGCATCTATTAATCTTTCTACAACATATAATTCATTGAAAACCGGAAGTTGAACAGTAACAAAAGGAAGTTTATCCGATATAACCAATGGAGCTATAGAAGCTGACTTTTTTTTATTTTTTAAATAGAATATGACCAATGCTAATTGCCCAATGCTAAAAAGCAGGACAATTCCGAATGCTAGTGTGTAAATAATTAAAATGCTGTCGGTAATCATATTTATTAAAATTCAAATTTACTAAAATGCATGCTAAATTCGATTTATCTATACTTAAATATGGTATTTATAATTTTGTATCCAGCTAAAATGGTTCCTTTTACTGTTCCAGTTATTTTGGAAACGCCAATTCTTTTTCGATAACTAACAGGGACTTCAGAACATTTTAAATTCAATTTTGCAGCTTTCACTTGCATTTCTACCGTCCAGCCGAAAGTTTGATCCTGCATGTTGATTAGCTTTAAGCTATCATATCTGATTGCTCTAAAAGGACCTAAATCTGTGAAAGTAGTTTGGTAAAAGTATTTCATTAAAATAGTTGCAATTTTATTCCCGATTATTTGCTGTGGAAGCATTGCACCTTTTTCTTTATTACCTAAAACCCTTGAACCAATTACTAAATCAGCATTATTTATTATTATTTCATTAATTAATTTCGGCATTTCCTCTGGAAAATCGGAATAATCACCGTCAATAAATACGACAATTTCTGGTTTTGTAATTTGTGAATCAATGTAAGCTATTCCTTTTAAACATGCTCTTCCATAGCCTTTTTTGGGTTCATTAATAACAATTGCACCTGCAATCTTGGCTATTTCTGCTGTATTATCTGTCGAACCATTATTTACTACAATTATGTCAGCATTTAATTCAGTTGGAATTCCTTTAATTACTTTTCCGATTGAAGAAGTCTCGTTGAATACAGGAATTATTACTGAAATTTTTGGCAATGTTTTTAAAGAATTTTTGATTTTAAATAAATTACTTATCGGGTTAATTAAATTTTTCAGTTTTTTTAAGTAGAAGAAATCCTAAATTAATTATCTAATTTCAGGTTTGATATATCCTTCAAATCTACCTTCTTCCGAAACGGCTTCTAATTTTAATACACCTCTAGGGCACACATTGGCACAAATCCCGCATCCTACACAAGAAGCACGAATGATGTTTTCACCCTTTTGAGCATACGCTCTTACATCAATTCCCATTTCGCAATAGGTTGAGCAATTGCCACAAGAAATACATTGTCCACCATTGGTAGTTATTCTAAATTTAGATTTAAATCGCTGAAAAATTCCAAGTATGGCTGCCATCGGACAACCAAATCTGCACCAAACTCTCGATCCCATTATTGGATAAAAACCTGTACCGATAACACCAGAAAATATCGAACCAATGAAAAAACCATAGGCTTTCGAAAAACCTTGACTTGCTTCGCCCAAAACTGAACCATTAGAATAGGAATTAATCCAAAGCAAAGCAGTTGTTAATGTTATAAAAACTAATACCAAATGAACACTCCAACGTTCAAATTTCCAAGCCTTTAATGATTTATCTGATAAATGACGATAAGGATCTCCCATCGTTTCTGCTAACCCTCCGCAACCGCAAACAAAAGAGCAATACCATCTTTTGCCATATTTATAGGTTAAAAGTGGAGTCGCGATAAAAGTCATAATTGCTCCCCAAAAGACCATAAATACTCCTAAGCCTCCAGGTGAATCCATAAGGTATTTTACATCATTTGGAAATAGATAACTATATTTTAATGGCCAGAAATAAGAAAAATAAAACTCTGGCTGATTCATCATTATCAGAAATGCAGGAATTAGAAAGGCAAATCCTAGCTGAAAAAACATCACTGAACAGGTACGAACAATTTGATAGCGGCTATGTCGGTTTCTGATTATAAATCGAATTCCCATAAATAAAACAGCTAACGTATAAAATGTACCATACAAAAACCATTGATCTGCTGCTTTATTTCTAATTACATAACTGAATGGATCCATTACCCGTATTAATCCTTCTAAATACTTAGGATACCAATAAAGTATTATGTAAAAACCAGTTAGTAAAATACCAGTCATCCAAGCAATTAGTCCTCTAGATGTCATTCCAGAAAACATTACACCATTATTTTTTATTCCTTGATGTTCTTTTAAAATCGGATAATTATAAACTAATACTGATGCTCCAGTAAAACCAATAATCATCCAGAAAAGTAGAACCTGATTAACGCTCGAACCAAGTAATGCGATTGCGCAAGCTAATAATGCGAATACAAATAACGTTGCACCAATTTTTTGAAAATTGTCTGCATGATGCCCGTCACTTATTGCCATTGATTTTTGTGCGTTCATAGATTGTTTTTTTGGAAAAAGATTAATTAATAAATCGATTTAATTTTAGTTGAATTGCAGAATTCAACAAAGGCATTTTTTATTGGTTTATGATAGGATTCGAAAAATTCCGGGTCGAAAAATCCTTCACTCAACCGATCAATTACATCATTAATGTTAGTTTTGGTTCGAATAAAAGAATCTGCGACGGTTTGTTTATATCTTATCCCGAAGAAGTTAAAACCAATAATTTCTTCTTCTGAATTATAAATCATTCTAAAGCATTTTTGTCCATCTGCATGTTCCCAATAAAATGTTTTTTCGCTTTCTCGTGGTTTATTAAAAACCATACCATACGTTTGATATTCAATGTCAAAAAATTTGGCAGAGTTAAACCAAATTCCACGTTGATAGGCAGAACGATTGCCACATATGGTTCTGGCTAACATTTCAGCTTGCATTTTTCCTGTACACCATAATTGTTCTACTTTTGGATGATCTGGCAAAGGTGATCTGAATTCTGCACAATCACCCGCAGAATAAACGTTCTCAATATTTGTTTCCAGAAATTCGTTGACTAAAATTCCACGATCTGTTTCTAAATCTGTATTCTTTAGAAATTTTATATTGGGGCTTACTCCTGCGGTTAAACCAACAAATTGGCAAGCTATCTTTTCTCCGGATCCTGTAACAATAGATTGAACTACTCCATTTTCATCTCCAATTATTTCTTTTAATTCTGATTGTAAACGCAAATCTATTCCCTGAGAAATAATATGGCGGCCAATCATTTCAGCTTCCTGATCTGGTAAAACATTATTCCAGTATTTCGACTCACGAACAAGAAATGTAACCGGAATATGTCTAGAATGAAGCATTTCAGCCATTTCTATTCCTATTAATCCACCACCAACTATCACTGCTTGTTTTATATTTTTAGTTGACGTCTCCATAGTTGAAACATCTTGCAAATTATATAAACCTTGAACCCCCTTTAAATCTTGGCCTGGCCATCCAAACTTATTACTTACAGATCCACTTGCAATTACTAACGAGTCGTATTTAATCGTATTATTTTCTGAAAGTAATAGTGTCTTTTCTTTGAAATCTATTTTTTGTACTTCCCCTTTTATTAAATTAATTCTGTTTTTTTCCCAAAACCAATCTTCATAAGGTTTAGTATGTTCGTATTTCATGTGGCCCATATAGATGTACATAAGGGCTGTTCTCGAAAAGAAATGTTCGCTTTCTGATGATACAATCGTTATTTCATAATCTGATAATTTGCGTATATTTCTGGCTACGGTAGTTCCAGTAATACCATTTCCGATGATGACGATTTTTTTCATAGATAATAAAAGGTATTATTCGTTCAACGACCAATTATACTTTAAATAGCCAATCTTTGCATCTGCATTAATTTTTGTTGATGTATATTTATTTAAAAAAGTAATTAAATCAGACTTTTTGGTAAAATCTTTTTTATACCAGTCGAAAATACTTGACAATTCGACAGAATTAGCAGATATCTTATTTTTTGTTTTATCTGACAAAAAGGTTTTAGCTGCTTTTTCTAATTGATTTTCGATTTTAGCTCCTGTATATGCCTCATTATCTAAAGCTGGGCAACTAAAACTCGCACAATTTATCGCAAAATGTATTCTGGGATCAAATAAATCTTTCAATAATTTTTGGTTTTCAATATTCGCTAATGATAATGCTTCATTACCATAAAATTTGTACGGAAGGTTTTCTACCCAAACCTGACTATCGCCAGTAGCTTTTGCAACCAATGATTTAGCATTTCGAATGTCCTTTATGCTTTTCACTGGATAATTTCTAAGAATTACATCAACCGTAAATGCGTTATATGCATTTATCCAAAAGGCTAATCGCTCTTTTTCAGGTAGTTCAGCGGCATTAGTTTTCAATAATAATTGCAAATAATTTCCCAACTCTTTTTTATCAGACTGAAAACCTTTGTAATCTACTTTTCCAGATTCGCTAACATGCTTTTTTAATAATGTAGACCATTCTGTGTGATCAACCGTTTTTCCTTCTATAACATTGGCCGAGCTTTTAGCCGAACAATTTAAAACAGATAGAAGACTTGTGAACATAAGTAAGTTTAGAAATATTTTTTTACTATTCATGATATTTTTTAGTTTTTTATCAAATACGAAGTAACCAAGAATTTAGACTTATTGATAATAAATAATTATCGACTATAGCGTAAGCCGAAATTTACGGTCTCTCCTAATCCTGCGTTCTTAGAAACCGGAAAGAAAGTGTATAAAAATTCTATTTCTAGATTTTTGACTAACCGATATTTTGTTCCTAAACCAGTTTGTGTGTAATAAGATGAAATAAAATCGCCAGAATTTCCAATTGATGGAGCATATTCTCCCAATGCATATATGCTTAATGTAGGAATAGGAAAATAACTTCCAATTAATTTAAAAGGCGTGGTAAAACTGGAAGTTTCGTTATTGAAATCTTTATCAGTTCTATAAATGAAGCCTCCTTCCGCAAATAATTGAAATTTGGGGCTAAAACTTTTCACATAAAACAATTGATTGAAAAACTGCAATTGCTGAAAATCGAGATATACTAAGTTTTTTGACGAATTACCTTCCAAATCACTTGCTGTTGGAAATAATAAGGTACTTTGAAGTACCAAACCTGCTTTTTCACTAATTGATAGTTTAACGCTTGGTCCTATATTACTTAAAGCGTTTCTACTATTATTAGTTGTTTCGAAATTAAAAAGATCAAAAGCGGAAGATTCGGATTTATCAATTCTTACAGCTCGGTAATTTAATTGTAGCCCAATGTTTATTTTTGAACTTAAACCATAAAACCCATATGCATTCGCAGTAAAGTAACTTGACTTATTTCCTGCATCTATCGATTCACCTTTTGAATCGGCAAACTTAGTTTGATAATATAAATTATTAAAAATTTTAAATTCTATACCTTTTTTTCGATTTAGGTTTGCTGCTGTTGAAAGTGATGCAGTATTAGAATTTCCTCTGTATAGCAATAATGAATCGTTAGAACTATCGGAGTTTTGAGCATAAGTTTTTACGCCATTTAAAGTAATAAATATCAACAGATATTTTACTTTCAATAAAATTTTATGACTCAATTTTTATTGTTTTAAAAATTTACCGTTTAATGTAGAGCCGTCTTTTTTATTAAATGAATAAAAATATAAGCCACTTTCTACTTCAGATAAATTAAATTTTTCTGATTCTTGAACTGTATTAAAAACCATTTTTCCATCAATAGTATAAACGGAAAGATTTCCGCTATATTTAAAATTAATTTCGTTTAAAACTGGATTTGGGAAAAAGTTTTTTGATGAATTTAAAGCATTTTCATTCACTCCTAAAGTAATTGAACAATTTCCTGTACCTGCATCAAGAGTGCCATATCCCCAAAAATGATTGAATTGTATGCAATGAATAAGCACATGCTGATATTGGTTAATATCTACAGTTGCCGGAATCGTAAAAGATTGCGCTCCACTTGCAGACTGAATTTGCGATACAATATAGTATGGAGCAGCCGGAGTAGTTGAATTAGAAAGTAGAAAATGAAGGTCAGGACCAGGCGAAGTGGCGAAATCTGAACTGATAGAAAGGGTAAGTGTTCCGTTAACGTTCTTCGTTAATGTTGCACTACCGCTAATGTTATATTCAGGGCCATCAATAAAATTTGCTACTCTAACGCATTGCTGTGCAAAGGATTCAGCATTCAAAATCAAGATGCTGATTAACGATAAGAATAATTTTTTCATACTTAGTTTTAAAATTTTATACGAAATAACGATATCTACGGGTTGCTAAATGTCATATTGCCGACAAAAGACTTTATTAATTTTATTATCGTTATTTTCGTCTACCTAAAAAAGTATCATGACTGCCACGGATTACAAATATTGGTCATTAAGAAATCATCAATTTTTCTCTACGCTTAGTGATGAGAAAGTCTTGGATTTATGCATTATTTCAAAGTATAAAGTAGGCGCAAAAAGTGAAGTGATTTACTTTTCTGAAGAACGAACAAATCGGATTTACTTATTGAAAAAAGGAATGATAAAAATTGTTGAATTAAATGAAAAAGGAGATGAGGTAATAAAAGATATTATTCAACAGGGAGATTTATTTGGCGAATTATCATTAACGAATGGTAATGGAAATAAAGAAACTGCCATTGCCATGTCGGACGAAGTAAGTATTTGCAGTTTTAGAATTACTGATTTTCAATCCCTATTAGAAAAAAACCCACGTTTAACATTGGAGTTTGCAAAACGAGTTGGGGATAAATTAGTAAAATTAGAAAACAGGTATACTAACTTGGTTTTTAAAGATGTAAAACATCGTCTTTTAATCTTTATAAAAGAATGGGCAGAACGTGAAGGCGAAAAGAAGAACGATACGTTCATCATCAGAAATTACCTTACCCATCAAGATATTGCTGATCTGGTTTGCTCTACTCGCCAAACAGTTACACAATTAATGAACGAATTAGCGGATGAAGGAAAATTGCTTTATTCGAGAAAAGAGATTGTGGTATTTAAGTGATATTTAAGGATTGATTATTTTTAAATTACTGTAATAAATTATTTTTATTTCTATAATTTTTATTGCAAATTTACAAAAAATACATTTGTACATACCTTATGATTAAAATCTTAAAAATACTTTTAATATTCTTGTCGATTAGCCTCTATGCAAATGCTCAACAAGAAAGAAATTTAGAATGGAATAAAGCTAGCGCTAAGATAATTCAAACTAATATTTTTGTTGAAACCGATAGCGAAGGTTTTATATATTATGCTGGCAACGTTCATACTGGCCAAAATAGACTTGATTGGTATATCACTAAATTAAATCCAAGAGGAGATACATTATATAGTCGAACTTTAGGTGGTTCCGGAGGTGGTGATGATTTAATAAATGGATTGCATATAGATAATAATGATAGGATTTACCTTTATGGATCTGTAGCTTTAGATAACAGTGAAACTGCCGCCAAAATAATTAGATTGGATATTGAAGGAAATTTAATTTGGGAGCTCGAAACAGCAAATGGATATGGGATAAATGAATTCAAGGATTTAAAACTGGACAGTAATCATAATCTATTGTTAGCTGGAAACAAGAATAAAGATATTCAAAGTGATGTTTTTTTGACAAAGCTTGATAGCAACGGAAATCAAATTTTTAGCTATAGCCTTGAAGCTGAATATAATACCGAGGTTTCTGAAGTTGCAATACAAAATGATGCTAGATACTTTGTAGCCTTCAATACTACATTTAATAATACCATAGATATTGGTTGGATATTGGTTGATGAATTTGGAATCCTTGAAGTATATGATTATTTCAAACCCCAAAGTTTACCTATTGAAAAAGTTAATAGTGTTACTATTGATAACGAAGGAAACATTTATTTAACTGGCTTCATTCAGTATCAAAATAAAAAAGATTTTTTAACGATTAGGCTTAATGCTTTGGCTGAAATTAAATGGTATGCCCAATTTGATGATAATGGGTATGATGACGAAGCTTATTTTATAGAAATACTTGATAATAATATTCTTGTAAGTGGGGATGTAGATATAAACTCAAATGGCATGACAAGAGATGTTGTTTCTATACTTTATAATAAAGAAGGGATTCAATTATGGAAGCAGAAATTTAGCAGTGAATCTGACGCGAATGACCAGCTAAAGGATTTGGTAATTGGGCTGGATGATGAAATTATTTTGTCAATTGTATCTGAAGTTGACCTAAATAATCAGTCTGGTTATATATTAAAATATAACAAAAATGGAGAATTCATCTGGGGATTGCCACTTGAAGACAGCACAAAAAGATCAAATTCTTGCTCTAAACTTGTAGAAGATTTTCTGGGTAATATTTATTTAGGTTCGGAGGTATTGGATTCATTGCCTATTACCTATTTACTTAAGATAAATCAACCAGAAAAGGCAAATGAAATACTAATAAACAATCTGAAAACACTTACTCAAGGATTTGTAGCTGCATCGTCTAACGAGTCACTTAAAAATGTTATATATTCATCATTTGAGCAGGTAGTTGATCAATTTTATGCTATCAACATTCCTGAACTTATTGCCAGATGCACCATAGCAGAATATAACTTGCTTTATCAGATGAATGTATCAATATCTGAATTTAGAGAAACGCCTTACAAAGACTACGTAACTCCTATATTAAAACAATTTTGGGTAGGAGGCAATCAGATTAAACCATTTTTGGCTGTACCTCATTTTACCCATTTTGCACCTGATGTTTTGGATCAAAATCCAAAATTGGCTTATAGTTTACACGAGCGTAATTACCCCGTTCCTTGCCTTAATTGTGAAAACCAAGAGCTTACTAAAGAAGCCTCTGAAGCCTTGATATCTTGGATTATAATTCTTGGCCCACAGCCTTGGTATTATATTAATGGAGACCCTACAATTCATATTACCCCTTGTACTGCGAAGATTCAGCCTTCAATAGTGGATAGGTGTAAAGTGTGTACACCTGTGCCAGCACAACAAGTACAGCAAGGTATTGGTCAAGGAGGACAAGCGCATGAAATTGAAATTAATTTGAATTATACTGATATTTTAGGAATTAATAATGATAACATGTGTTATGAATCGTTTAGTTTAACAGATAAGGCACACCAAATTGGAATTGCAAAAGATTTTGCCGTATTATCTAAAACGAACTACACACCATACTGGTACTATAAAGTATCTACACAAAGCCTAATGAGAATAGCAACTATTGAAAAAGTAGATCATCCTATTTTTGATAGGGAGTACTATTTTGATATAACTAACACTGATTTTCATTACCCTGATTCTGATCCTTATCCACAAAATCCAAATACTTTAAGAGGAGATGTGCTAAATTTATGTCTTAATTCTAATCTTTTTAATAGCCTAGACGAGTTAAACCAACGCTTCGGTTTAGCTTTCGGAATTTATAAATTGAGCAGACCGGGTATAAATCAAAAACCCGTTTATTTCAACAATATTTATGTCCCAGGCCTCTGGTATAGCATTGGTCCCGATTTAGGTATAAATTATGGTTTAGAAACAGAAGATTTACCTTGTACCACTACGGCTGGTAAAGAAGTTTGGGATAACCTATTTAGAGAGCAATGCGACTTTTGCGGTAACGGAATCTATACCACTAACTATAGTTTTAATGATATTGGTAAAATTATTGCCACTACCGACCCAACAGAATTAATTTCATTTTGGTCTCAAAATTCTATTAACATTGGGTTTTCTAGAGCATCAAATATGCATGCATCTTTTGCTGGTCAAACTCCAAAGACTAATCTATTAGAATTTATCGCCACAGCTAATCCAACTACACCTACAACACCCACCGGGATCAAAATAGGTTCACTAAAATTACAATCAAATGGAAAATATGAAGTTGGGTTGACCTTGAATACAGTAGATCATTTACCAACAGGCACTACCTTACGTGTTTTAGTGAAAGCAAATTTTATAGATGGAACTTCTATTAATGAATGGAAAACAATAACCTTAAATTCGGGAAATTTTCCTACTACCCTTTTTAAAGATATTATTGTAGATTTAAGAGGAAATCCTTCAGATTATAATCCAAATCAAGTTAATTATTTAATTGAAATTTACAAATGAAAAAGATTTTAGCGTTTTTAGTATTGATAGCAAATCTATCTAATGCTCAAACTTTAATATGGGATAAAGAATTAAACTTTCCAAAAAGTCAGTCAAGTTTCATGAGTACGATTGATAATTCTGGAAATTTATTGCTTGCTGGCACAATCGATAGCAATCAGAATAGCACACCATTTTTGGTAAAGTTAGATTATTTAGGTCAGGAAGTTTTTCAGTGGATTGCTCCAGACTCAGTGATTGATGGAAGAATAAGACATATTAACTTTGACTCTAATAATAATCTGTATCTGCTTTTTAATAACTACGAATCAAATAAATTAGAATTTTATAAATTTGACAGTTTGGGTAATATTTTATACACAAAAAAACTTTCTCCATCCTTTAATAAAGGCGATATGGTATTAAATAACCTAAATATTTTAATACTTTCGGATGGAATTTCTTCTACCTTATGGAAATTTAATTTAGAAGGTGATAGTATTATATCATATATTCTACCTAGGGCTAATAAAATCTCAGGCTTTAAGCAACTAAAAAGTGATTTTATTGTCTTAGCTGATACTTGCGATTTTAATGGATGTACTCAGATTTTTTATCTATATGATTCAGCATTCAATCTTAAATGGCAGAATATTTTACCTAATAAATACTATAATGTAATTGATTGGAATCTGGATTCATTAGGAAACATTTACGCATGCTCCAAGAATAATAGTTTAAGTACAGGCTATTTGTTTAAATTAGACACAGGTGGAGTAATTTCTGAAATTTCAGATGTCAACTCTAATACAACTCAAAAGTTATTTCGAAATGTTAATGGGCAAGTTTATTGGAGTTACTTTAGGGATTTAGGCATAGATAAATGTATAATAAATAAAATAGTAAATGATTCTGTCATCTTAATTGCCAATATTGACTCTGCCTATGCGTCAAGTTACAATGGATTAGCAATGTCTGAGATTGGAACCAATTTGATAGTTAGTCATACAAGGAGGTTTAAATCACTACCAATCCTTTCAATAGTTATAAGTAGATATGATCAAATGAACAACCTTATTTGGTCATATTACAATACTATAAGAAAAAAAACAGATAATGTTTCAGCGATATTCTCTGCGAATAATGCAATATATTCAGTAAATGTAAACAGTAATAATGGATCTAAATTTTACATTTTTAAACTTGATGCCACCACAGGTTTTCCCCTATTTGAAAAAGAATTTAACTTAATAAAGATATATCCAAATCCCGTGCGAAATGGATTAGTCAATTTAGAGAAGGAAATTTCGAATGCAACGTTAACAATTTATAACAGCTATGGAAAATTAATTCAATCTCAAGAAAATTTTAATGGAAACCAGATTTTACTTAATAAAGATTTGGCAAAAGGTGTTTATATTTTAAAAGTGCAAAATCAGCAAGGTATAAGTAGTCAAAAGATTATCGTTCAATAACCTTGTAAGAATGAAATTATTAACAATTATTTTCTTATTGTTATCCTTAGAGCTAAAAGCTCAAACGCTAGTTTGGGAAAATGAAATAAGTTTAATTTCGAATGCACCTTTTTTATTAAGTTCAATGGATAGTTCTGGTAATTTAATATTAGCTGGAACTGTTGATAGTAATCAAAATAGCATTCCGTACCTATTAAAACTTAATGCTGCTGGGCAACAAGTTTTTCAGTGGATTGCGCCAGATCCATTAATTAATGGAATTGTTACAGGGTTGCTTTCTGATAGTTTCGATAATATTTATATAAGTTACCAGAATTTATTAAATAATAAATGTGTTATAATTAAATTTAATCCTCAAGGAAATATTCTTTTTGCTGATACAGTATCTTCAAATTCTTACCATAGTCGTATGGTTATTTCTAATAATATGATCGTTTTAATTATTAATGAGGTTACAGGCTGTATTGTAAGAAATTATACTTTTCAAGGAGTAATAATTAAATCAGATACCATATTGAGTAATAACGATGCAGTTATATCATTTAAGACTTTTAAAAATGATATTTTATTGCTGGTAGATACATGCAGTCCGTTCCTAAGCTTGTGTGGACCAGTATTTTATAAATATGATTCTTTGAGGAATTTATCGTGGAAAATTAAATTGCCTAATTCATACTTTAATGTAATTGATTGGGATATAGATAAACTAGGAAACATTTACGCATGCTCAAAAAACAATAATTTATCATTAGGATATTTGTTCAAAATAGACACCTTAGGAATTTTAACCGAAATATCCTCAGCCAATACTACAACAAATCAAAGCACATTTATCAAAACAACTGGCGAAAGATACTGGGGATATGTTAGTAATACCTCCTTGAAAAAAATTATTGTCAATAAAATTGTGAATGATTCAATATTCTTAATTTCGAGCATGGATTCAGCAAATACTACGAGTTATAAGGGTTTAGATATGTCCGAGATTGGCAGTAACTTATTGGTTAGTCATACTAGAAGATTCAAAACTTTGGCATTCGCTTCTCCTGTGATTAGTAAATATGATCAAAATAATAATCTAATTTGGAGCTACTATAATAATTTTAGAAAGCAATCCGATTATGTAACATCCTTGTATGCCATTAATAATATCGTATATTCAGTAAATGTAAATCGTAATGGTGGTGATAAATTTTACGTCTTTAAGCTTGATGCCTCCACCGGTTTTCCCATATTTGAAAAAGAATTTAACTTATTAAAAGTATATCCAAATCCCGTGCGAAATGGATTAGTCAATTTAGAGAACGAAATTTCGGCTGCAACACTTTTTATTTATAACAGCTATGGGAAATTAATTCATTCTCAAGAAAATTTTAATGGAAACCAGATTGTACTTAATAAAGATTTGGCAAAAGGTGTTTATATTTTAAAAATGCAAAATCAGCAGGGTATTAGTAGTCAAAAGATTATCGTTCAATAATTTATATTTATGAAAGTAGTTAAATTTTTAGTATTAGCAATTTTGGTATTTGGTAATTCTCAAATTAGCAAAGCTTTTTCCTTAGATTCAAGCTTTGTTTATAGTTATTCTTGTGCATCATGTGGTCAATTTAAAACGGTATCAATAGAAGAGATTCCAATTGTAACAAATAGCAGTTCTCAAGCCATAATTGAAGATTCAGTAGCTATAACATTAACCCAATTTTCAAATGTTGTGTTAAGAAAAAATTTATCGAATACAAATGAAATTATAGCCAAAACTTATTGTACGGTATATCCAAATCCAGCAAACAGCCAATTTTCTATTAGAATTTTATCGAAAACAAATCAGAATGCTGAAGTATCTATATTTAATACACTAGGTATTTTAAAGGATTTGCAGCGTTATTCACTAAGTGAGGGAAGCAATTTGTTTATTCTAAATTGTTCTGAATTTCAATCAGGAAATTATGTAGTAAAAGTTAAGCTTTTGCAAGAAACACTTTATAAAAAAATTATAATAGATAATTAATTCAATACACCCTCTTTATATCAGCTCCCAAAGCTTGCAATCTTGCTTCAATATTCTGATATCCTCTATCTATTTGGTGAATATTATCAATTACGCTTACACCATCAGCAGAAAGTGCGGCAATTAATAAAGCCACTCCAGCTCTGATATCTGGAGAAGTCATTCTCAATCCTCGTAAAGCATGTTTTTTATCTAAACCAATTACAGTTGCTCGGTGTGGATCGCATAAAATAATTTGAGCACCCATATCAATAAGTTTATCTACAAAAAACAAACGGCTCTCAAACATTTTTTGATGAACCATCACCGTTCCTTTTGCTTGAGCTGCAACTACCAAAACAATACTTAATAAATCGGGAGTAAAACCTGGCCATGGAGAATCAGCAACGGTTAAAATTGAACCATCAATAAAAGTTTCAATTTCATAATGTTCCTGTGCAGGTATAAATAAATCATCACCTCTACGTTCAATTTTAATTCCCAATCTTCTAAAAATATCTGGAATCATTCCTAACTCTTCGTAGTGAACATCTTTAATGGTAATTTCAGAACCAGTCATAGCGGCAAGACCAATAAAACTTCCAATTTCAATCATATCAGGAAGCATTCTATGTTCTGTTCCACCCAACTTGCTAACTCCTTCTATGGTTAATAAATTAGAACCAATACCGGTAATTTTTGCCCCCATTCGGTTTAGCATTTTACACAGTTGTTGCAAATAAGGTTCGCAAGCAGCGTTGTAAATAGTTGTAATTCCTTTAGCCAAAACAGCCGCCATTACAATATTTGCTGTACCGGTAACAGATGCTTCATCCAATAACATGTAGCAACCTTTCAAATCAGTTGCATCTACCTTAAAAAAACTTTCAACCGCATCATATTCAAATTTTGCCCCTAATTTTTGAAAGCCAATAAAGTGAGTATCTAATCTTCTTCTTCCAATTTTATCTCCACCTGGTTTCGGAATATTTGCTTTTCCAAAACGAGCTAACAAAGGACCAACAATCATAATGGATCCCCGCAGTCCTCCACCTTTTTGTTTAAATTTTTCAGAACTTAAATAGTCTAAATCGATATTTGCTGCTTCGAAAGTATAGGTATCTGTGTTTGTTTTTTCAACCCTAACTCCTAGATCTGCAATAAGTTCAATCAGTCTGTTTACATCAACAATATCTGGAATATTACTAATCGTAATTTTTTCTTCTGTTAATAATACAGCCGAAATTATCTGCAATGCTTCATTTTTTGCACCTTGAGGAGTTATCGATCCGGAAAGTTTTTTACCACCTTTTATTTCAAAAGCATCTGCCATTTTTTTATCAGTTATTTGAATTAATGTTTATTTGTATATGTGTTTTTCGTTTATAATTCTATCAAGTCTAATTTTATTCTATTTATTTTTTATTTTTAAAATGTTCAAAAGTATTGATAGTAAAATTTTAATTTTTTCTTAACCAAAATGCTTTTCATACTCGTTTTAGATTAGTCTAAAATTTTTATAGAAATACATTTTACTTTTTTTACAGTTTATTTTTCTAATTATTTTTTGGAGCTTCCCCCAAAATAAAAAAAATTTTGGGGTCGGGCTATTCGCTATATCTTTTTTGCGGTCGGTTTATTTAAAATTGTAAATTTTGTATTGCAAAAAAGGATGCCGCTACTATCCCTAAGCCATCTTACTCCAATTGTAACTTATTTATAAAAGAAATCAAACAACAACAAGATGTTTTTTATATTCAAACAATACATTAAATAATAAATTATTTCTAAAATCTTTTAGGTCCAGGTCGTTTTTTATTGCTGCCGCTATTTCGGTTTTTATCTCGTTGAAAATTATTGGAAGGTCTTTTCTCAATTTTTACATCCACCCGATTCAGATTTAATCCTTCTGTTACTTTTAGTTCACCTTTAGAAAGAATTCGTAGATCATTTAAAATGGTTTCGTCGGCAACGGTGTCTTTATTAAATGACACATACGACATTTTCATAAAATTAGCAATCGCATTTACTGCTGCTTCTTTTTTATCTGGCTCTTCAATGGTCTTTATTTTATCAATCATCAACTCTATGGTTTTGCCATAATGCTTAAAACGTATATTATCTTTTGGATAAGGAATAGGCTGAGGCTTGGAAACCAACGTTTCTCTAGAAGGAATCGGGTATGGAGAATCTACATCCAATTTAAATTCTGAAATGATAAAAAGATGATCCCAAAGTTTATGTTTAAAATCAGTTACATCTCGTAAATGTGGGTTTAAATGACCCATAAGCTCTATAACCGCCTGCGCATATTTATTTCGTTCTTCTTTGGTTGGTAAAGTTATTACATGTTTTACCATGTTTTGTACATTTCTGCCATACTCAGCCAGCAACAAATGTGGTCGCTGCGAGTTGTAATCCATCTTTTTTGTTATATCATCCATTGTTTGTTCATCGAAAAGTAAAAGTAGGGTTTTTTTTTTGAAAGGTTGGTTTTTGGAAATTTCTCAATCCTTCAAACTTTGTAAAGCATAAAACCTAGGCTAAAAGTTCAAAAACTTTTAACTTAAGGAAAGTAATAGTTTCTGGCTTTTCATATTGTCTTTAATGGTTTTTATAACTTAATAGCATTGCTTTACTACCAAATTCGTATTAGGTGTTGCAACATGTATTTATATTTTATAAAAACATTAGGATTTATGAAATATAGTAGTAATATTTGATTTTGTAAATATGTTATTTACAGGTCAAACTAAATATGCCAAAATAAGGCTGGCAACCCACTTTACGATTTTATACAAGTTATCTAAAAATTTTAAACTAAAAAAAAATTATGAAAACATTAATCAAGTCTAGTCAAGTCAAAGTCAAGTCAAGTCAAGTAGTATTTTATTACTATTCTTTTTAGTATTTTTTGCAAGTTGCAAAAAAGATGATCCTACCAAAGCAAACAAATCCAATGTGGTTGCGAATGCAGAAAGCACATATGCTGATTTTCCAGCCGTTACCATGGTAGATGGTATATTAAATTTTCCAGATACTTCTATTTTAATTCAAGTTTTAGCTTCATTAGATGCTGAAATATCAAATGCGAACTTCCAATTTACAGATCAGTATGGAGGTTTGGATGAAGAGGCTTATAATGATATGTTTGATTCGTTAGGATTAAACGAACAACAGCCATTGATTGACTTCGAAAATGAATTATCATTTACATCTTTACGTAGTATAATTTCTGCAGAGCATGATGCATGGTTAGAAACTGATGGAGAGAATGATGAATTGAATCCAAATAGACACTTTATTGTTGATAATACAGTAAGAGCTATTTTGAATGAATACGGGGAGGTGAAAATTGGAGATATTTATTATACATTGACTGAAGAAGGTTATAGTGAAACTAGTGAACTTCAAACATTAGTAAACAAAAGAGGTCAAAAAATCTTACAATCGAATAAACTTTCTAATGATTGTAAATCTAATGAAAGAAGCAATGGTACGGAACCTGTTTCAAGTACAAAAAAGTTTTCATGGGTTGTAAGCCATTGGACCTACCCATGGGGGAAATATGCTATAGCTAAATTAGACAATTACAAAAAGAAAGGAAGAAGATGGGTAAAATACAAATCTGTGTCTATTGCTCAAGTTTATGGAGATATTTCTGATATAGGAGGGAACTGTGATGGAAGCATAACTTTTAATACGTCTGCTTTAGTATCGGCTGATGACGAAGAAGTAAAGCACAAGATATCAGTATTTTCAAATACAAAAAGAGATTGGATTTATGGTTATTGGAAAGTAGGAGATAAAGAAAAAACTAAGGCACTGTCATGGTAAAATTGAGCATCTCAGAATTTCTTGTGTTAAGGCTTATTTTCATTTTATACCTAATAATAAATGGAATTAGTTCTAATGCTCAAAATGTTTCTGAAAAAACAGATTTTTTAGCCAATTATCTTCAGTTTAACGTGAGTCCTGTTTTGTTTAAAGGTTATCAATATTCTGGGGATGTAAATAATCTGTTGCGTAGGTCGGCTACAAGTAGCATTGAAATAGGTATATCTTCTACGAGAAGAATTTATAATAAATTTTACTTATCAATTGGTGCAATAGCAGGCGTCGTTCCAGAAAAAACTTTCTACAATTTTGAAACACCAAAAGAAAGCATCTTTTCATTTGACAATCCTGAATATTCCTCAGCAAATATAGAAACAAAAGTTAAAGCACTTATTTATTTTTACTATGCTTTTCCATTTTCTATTAAAATGGAAGTTGCAAAGTTTGGCACAAATACTATCTATGTTGAATCTGGTGTACGAGCTAATTGGTTTCTAAATTATCCATTTTCTGTTCAATATGAAGATAATTATTTTATCGATAGTACAAACACCGCAACACTTTTTACTCAAAAGGTTTCACAAACTAAGCAAATTGTTGCTAGTTATTTTGGTAAAGTTGGATTAGTTAGACCAGCTGGAAATCGAAATGTTTTAGGATTTGCAATTGTTTGTAACTATTCACCAAAAGCAATTGCAGAAGGAGAGTATAAATTTTTTAATTTGGGTTTTGATAATTTTGGGAAGGCTTCGCTTTCTATGAGTTATATAGGTGTTGAATTAAGCTACGGGTTGCAGTCTAAAAAGAATAGAATTGATAGAAATCTTTATAAATAACAATATTTAATAATAGTAATTTAATTTTAAAGTGCAAAAAAACCAGGGTATTCTACCGTGGTTTTTTTGTTTAAATGTTTTCCAGAATAAGAATTATTAGAATTTGTTTTTTTCCAAATTTATCATTAATCAAAATCAACTTTGTTCTTCTTCCATAAAAGCTTCAATAATCCACCCTAAAATCGCAAAAAATTCTCCTGCTTAGCTCCTGATTATTCCCTATTTTTGAATTTATTATATTCAAGATTTCAAATTTTCTCATTGGACTATTTATCAACATTAAACCCTGAACAGCGTGCTGCTGTTGAACAAACCGAAGGGCCGGTTATGATCATCGCAGGTGCTGGCTCTGGCAAAACCCGCGTAATTACCTATCGAATTGCACATCTTATACAAAAAGGAGTTGCACCTTTCAATATTCTTGCTCTTACTTTTACCAATAAAGCAGCGCGATCTATGCGCGAGCGGATTTATGATATCGCTGGTCCAGATGCAAAAAGTATTTGGATGGGAACTTTCCATTCAGTTTTTGCAAAAATTTTACGAATAGAAGCAGATAAAATTGGCTATCCATCCAATTTTACCATTTACGATACAGATGATTCTAAAAGTGTGGTAAAATCTATTCTAAAAGAATTACAACTCGACGATAAATTATACAATCCTAATTTTTGTTTCAATCGGATTTCTTCAGCTAAAAATAATTTGATTAGTCCGGAAGCGTATTTAACTAACGAGCAAATACAAGCCGATGATAATTCTGCTGGTCGCGATCGTATCGGAGAGATTTATGCATCGTACGCGAAACGCTGTTTTAAAGCTGGGGCAATGGATTTTGACGATCTTTTGTACAAAACCAATATTCTAATCCGCGATAATCCAGAAGTGTTGTACAAATACCAGAATAAGTTTAAATACCTGATGGTTGATGAGTACCAGGATACTAACTATTCACAGTATTTGATTGTGAAAAAATTGGCTGCCATACACGAAAATTTATGTGTTGTGGGCGATGATGCTCAAAGTATTTATGCTTTCCGTGGTGCTACTATTCAAAATATTTTAAATTTTGAAAAAGATTATCCAGATCTTAAAATATTTAAATTGGAACAAAATTATCGTTCTACCCAAAACATAGTAAATTCAGCAAATAGCATTATTGCTAATAATCAAAATCAATTAAAGAAAAGTAGTTATTCTGAAAAAAGCCCGGGAGAAAAAGTTCGAGTGTTGAAAGCTTACAGTGATAATGAAGAAGGTAAAATTATAGCGGAATCTATTGCTGAAGAACGATCGAAAAACTCATTAAAATATAAATCATTTTTGATTTTATACCGAACAAATGCGCAATCCAGATCAATGGAAGAAGGTTTGCGTAAATTAAATGTTCCATATAAAATTTATGGTGGCTTGTCTTTTTACCAGCGAAAAGAAATAAAAGATTTGTTGGCTTATTTCCGTTTGGCAATTAACCGCACAGACGAAGAAGCATTAAAAAGAATTATCAACTATCCAGCTCGTGGAATTGGGAAAACAACTACCGATAAATTAATTGTACTGGCAGATTCCGCTGATAAAACTAAATGGGAAATTATTGAAAACGCCAATTATTATTTTGAAGGAAAAGGAACGGAGAAACTGTTGAATTTTAAAACTATGATTCAAAGTTTTGGGGTGATGATCAAAAATTCAAATGCCTTTGATGCCGCCACTCACATTGCCAAAGAAAGTGGTTTGCTGAAAGATTTGTATGATGATAAAAGTATTGAAGGGTTAAGTAGATATTCCAATCTTCAGGAATTGATAAGCGGAATAAAAGAATTCAGTGAGCGTGAAGATTTAGAAGATAAAAGTCTTGAGCAATTTTTGATGGATGTTGCTTTATTGACTGGTGATGAAAAAAAGGAAAATGATAACGTTGATTCAGTCTCGTTGATGACCATCCATTCAGCGAAAGGTCTGGAATTTAAACATGTGTACGTTGTAGGAATGGAAGAAAACCTATTTCCATCGCAACTTTCTATTGGCAGCAGAGTAGATTTGGAAGAGGAGCGTAGACTTTTTTATGTGGCCATTACGCGTGCTGAAGAACGACTTACATTAAGTTATGCTTTGCAACGTTACCGTTGGGGCATGTTGACCAATTGCGAACCAAGTAGGTTTTTGAACGAAATTGATCCAAAATATCTGGATATTGCTTTTGCTGCAAAGAAACCAACCCCTGCTAATAATCCATTTTTTGATGATTTTGGAGGCGTAAATTCCAATGTTTCAAAACCAAAAATTAGTAATAAACAACCAGTTTTTACGAAAAATCACATTCCAACAGCAGATTTTGCACCGGATGATACTACTTATCTAAAATCAGGAGATAAAGTCGAGCATCAACGTTTTGGATTTGGAATGGTTACTACAATTGAACAAGATGGATCAGAAAAAAAAGCAACGATACAGTTTGACACGCTAGGAGAGAAGCAGCTATTGCTGAAGTTTGCGAAGCTGAGGATAGTAAGATAATTTTCGTAGGTTTTTAATCTCCTATTATCGTAAACCAAAAAAACCGGCAATTGCCGGTTTTTTTAATTAGTAATTAATTATTTTTTTATTGAACTACTATAACAGTACCTCTTTTTGTAAGGGATTTAGTAAAACCAGAAGCTTCGATGTAGTAAACATAAACACCAGATTGAACTTCCCCTCCGGTTGATTTGGATGCTCCGTTCCATGCTTTGTCTGCCTTATCGGTTTCAAAAACTAATTGTCCCCAACGATTAAAAACTTGCATCTTAAACTTATTAATATTTCGCGTAGTTATCGCTAAAACATCATTATTGTTATCACCATTTGGAGAAAATGCATTCGGCAAATAAACAACAGGCTCATCTGGTTCACAAACATCAATAAAGGTACTTTCGGTAAAAGTACATCCGGATGGATCTGTTATTGTTAATGTTACCGATTTCAATCCGATGGAGTTATAAACAAAGAAAGGAAAATAGTTAGTAGCAGATAAACCTTCATCACCTACCCATACGTAGGTAAAATCTGATGTATCACGTCCAAATGGTAATTCAATTGTAAAGTCTGCAGTATCACCAACACAGGTGCTATCTGCAAAATTGAATGTAAATACAGGATTATCATAAATCTCTACATCTGCTATCCCAATTCCGGTACATCCATCAGCATCCGTAACTTTCAGCCGTAGATTGTAAATACCAATAGCTGGAAATGTGTAAGATCCGACATCTCCGCTTAAAAATATAGGAATTGGACTTGATGCATTAGTGGTATCTAATAACTCATAGGTATAAGGATGTCTTCCAGTAAAAGTAGTGCTATCACTTAAAATAGCGGATGGATTGCCTACACAAACACTTTCCACGGTAAAATTGATATCTAAGCCTGGTTCAACAATTAAAATTCCAGTTCCTGTTTCTTGGCAACCATTGGCATCAATTATTTGAAGGGTGATTACATGTTGCCCTACTTGATTGATGAAAGGATAAGAAGGAACAGAATCGTTTAAAGTGCTTCCATTGGTAGGAGGAATTGGACCTTTATCACTCGACCAAGTATATTGAATAGGAGCTTTTGCGAATTTTAAATTTGTTCGTAAAAAAGTTGGAACACCCTTACAAGTTGAGATGGTATCGATATCAATTTCAGGCTTTGTAACAATGGCAGCACTGGTAAAACTTTTAATACAGCCAAAGCGATCAGTTACTGTTAATCCTATGGCAAAGGTAGTTTCGGTTGCATAAGGATGTTGTACCGTATTATTTCCAATTACTGAAATAGCAGTGCCATCTCCAAAATCCCAAGAATAGGTTGCTGGTTGCTGCAATCCAGTACCAAGCGTATCAGCAATAAACGTAGTTGATTTACCAATACAAACGGTATCAGCAATAATTACCATATCTGGCACACCAACCACTGTTACTGTATCCAGAAAAGTTGTATCGCAGCCCAAAGCATCAATTATTGTAAGCGTATAAGGATATTTACCAGGATCATTAAAAGGAAAAGCTACTATGTTGCTTGAAATGTTGGTGGAGGTAAAACCTTTATCACCAGCATAAATGTAAAAATAAGGAGGTCTACCACCGGTAACCGTTGCAGTAAAAGTAGAGTTAATTCCTGCACAAACTGTATCTACAAATATTGAAGCAACAATTGGAGTAAATTCAACCGTATCTAAAGTACTTATGGAAGCACAAGAAAAAGGATTATCCTCTAATTGAACTTCGTAAATTGCGGTATCTCCGCAAACTGCATTTCTATCGGTATAGGTTTCAATGGCATTGGTAGAAACAGCAGGTGGATTGGGTAATTCTGTTCGTACGCCATCTACTGTTCTAAAAATTCGATAATTAGAAGAAGAGGTAGCTAATTTATTGTCTCTGAACTTATTCCAGCTTAATCTCACTAAAGGACCATTTTGAATAACAGAAGTTAACTTCATAGGACGAACATAAACAGGAGGTTCATTGTATTCACTACAACTATTTAATGCCCTGATGTAATAAACCATGTTATTTGAACCCGATAAATTATTGTTCAAATCGATATAAGAAGTTTGGTTGATGACAGCAGGATTTACTGGCCCTCCAGGAATGGTAACTGCAGGCGAATTGCTGACAATATTAGCTGCCAAAATAGCATCCGTAGCTCCTTTATAAATTTCGTAACCTCTGAACGTTCGTTTATCACCTAGCAAAGTATCCCAGGTTAAAGTTACATCACGTTGATTAGGTGCTACATTAACACAATGAATCACAGGATCTTTAATAAAATCTGGAACGGTAAGAGTAACGCTAAAACTTCGAATATCACGACCGGGCGAAATGCAATAATCATCTTTGGCAGTGATAACGAAATTGTAAATAATACTTTCTGTTCCTCCGCAATTATCTACTTTTTTTAAATTTTCGCAGGAAGTTGGCCAGTAAAAATAAAAATCAGAGGTGGGGTTTGCAGCAGTTGGTTGCATACTGTATCCAGAGCCAATAGTATCTATGGGACCATTGTTAACTTCATTAGTAATAAAAACTGGTTGAGAAGCTGGGGTAATAGCACCAATATTTTGATCTTTATTCAAAATAGCACACGGTGGAAATGGGCAAAGTGTTAAACTTTTATTTTCTAATCCCATCCCAATTCCATTTACATATCCTTTAATTCCTTGTAAACTTGGAACATTTGTAACATTAGAATCTCCGATTGATATTTTAAATAGAAGTGTGTCTCCAGCCACAATAGTGGTGTCGTAACTCTTTTTATAGTTAAATACTGGATCTATTCGAGGTTGAACGTTTCTAGTTAATGGATTTGGGTTTGGATCTTGTAAAACCTGAATTAAAATATCTCTGTATATTTCACTAACAATTTGACCACATTTACGAGAAGTAACTTTAATAACACTTATAAATTTACCTGATATAGTTGGCTCAAAACTTACACTGCCTGTAACTGGGTCTGGAGAAGGTAAATTTACCCTAGGAATAGGCCGAAGCAAATTATAACCTGGCTTAAATTGAAGAGTATCTTCTGGATCGTCGCCTAAAGGATAATCAAAAGCATAACTCAAATCATCTAGATCTTTATCGATTGAATTGCTGCTATAAACAAATTCGCGACCAAATTGATAAGTAACGGTGTTAGGTGGTTCAGAAAAATCAGGAGAATTATCATAACATACTGATAAATCATTTGGCAATGTATTTCCATTGGCGGTAAAAGGAAACATTTTAGCACGCAAAGTTTGAGCACCTCCGGCATCAAAATTTGAAACATTGCCTGTCCTACAACATTCGCTATTGGCATAACAAGTATAACCATTTAAAGGAGGTGCTGGAACTCCAGCAAGACTTACCGGAGCAGAAATATATGTATACCTAGAAATTGATCCGAGTGGTCCATTTCCGTTAGTAACATCTGGTCCACAGTTTAATCGATTAGTCGCACTTGCACAAGAAGGAGAAACATCTGTTATTGTAGATAAATTACAATCAATGTCAGGAATTCCAGGAAAGTCATGTAATAAAGGAACAGTAGTTGCTCCAATTGTTATACCATCACAATCTCTATAAACATTAATTTTAAAAACGTACAAACCGCCTCCAACGCACTTCCAAGTTATTTCACCACCTGATACGTGTGAAGCATGAGTTTTATTAATAAAAATAGAAGAGAAGAGTAAAAAGATGAATGCAAATCGTAAAAAAAACTTCATTCGGTAATTGTATTATGGTTAAAAATCAGAATTTTTCAATAAAAATTATTGAAATCGAAACCTAAAATAGGTGTTTTGGGTGAAAGTTGGAAATTTATTTTCAGTTTACATTCACAACAACTCTAGGTTGTAGTCTTTAAATTCTAAGGAACACCAAAAAGTTCTACACTTCCAACTTTTAAAATTTAAAAATCAGTTGAGTTTTGAGGGTTTAAAAATCCTTTACTATTACAGTTCCATTATTCCTTTATAAATTTCCCAGAGTAAAAATTATCTCCATTTTTCATTTTTAAGAAATACATGCCAGAATCAAAATTTTTGATTTCCAGAAAATTATCATTTGTTATTTCTTTAGCTAATAATTGACCAGTAATGGAATAAACTTCCAAATAGGTTTTTGAATTTGTAGGATTTGGAAGTATCCAGTTTATAACATCATTTGCCGGGTTTGGGGATAAAGAAATTAAAACGTTTTTATTAATTTGATTTATTGAAGAGAAGCATACTGGATTTGGGGCAGTTAAGGTGACTGAAATTGTTCTCACATCTCTTGCTGGTGCAAGGCAATAATCGTCTTTTGCTGTTACAACAAAATTATAGATAACTTGATTTGGTAATCCACAAGAACTATTAAGGTTTAAATTTGAACAGGAAGTTGGCCAGTAAAAATAAAAATCAGCTGTTGGTTTTAAAGCAGTTGGCTGAAATGAAAAGCCATATCCTAATGTGTCACCAGGAACATTCGTAATTTGATTGGTAATAATTTGAGGTCTTGATGTAATTGAACCTGAATTTACATTAATATCTTTATTTAAGATTGCACAAGGCGGAAATGGGCAAAGCGTTAAACTTTTATTTTCAGATCCCATTGCAAGTCCGTTGACATATACATTCATGCCTTGAAGAGATGATGTACCTGAAGCATTTGAGTCAGCTACAGAAATTTTAAATAATAATGTATCGCCTGCTACTATTGTTGTGTCAAAAGATGTATTGTTTTTGAAGACAGGTTGTAAAACTGGAAGCTTATTTTGAGTTAATAAATTTGTATTGGGATCATTAATTACATTTAAGCTAATATCCCGATAGATTTCACTTACTATCTGTCCACATTTTCGGGAGGATACTTTTACTACAGTTAAAAACTTACCAGCTATAATTGGAGTAAAACTTAAATCTCCAGTTTTATTGTTTAAACCATTTGCACTAATACGTGGAATTGGGTTTGTAATTGAATAACCTGGGCTGAAAAAAGCAGTGTCTGTAATATTTTCCATCAAAGGATAGTCGAATGAATAACTTAAATCATCATTATCATTATCAATAGCATTATTACTAATACTATATTCCTTTCCGTATTGATACGTTACTAAATTTGGTGTTTCGGAAAAATCAGGAGAATTGTCAAAGCAAATGGATAAGTCGTTAGGTGTAGGGTTACCATTTGCTGTGAAAGGAAACATTTTTGCTCGAAGGGTTTGACTAATACCGGCAGAAGTATTTATATTTAATATATCACCTGATCTGCAACATTCTGTGTTTGCATAAATAATGTAACCAAAAGTTGGTGGAGCCGGAACACCCACTAAACTAATTGGAATAGACTGAAAAGTATAACGTGTAACAGAACCAACTAAACCTAACATCGAATTCAAATCCGATCCGCAATTAAGTCTATTTGTAGTACTTGCACAAGATGGAGAAACATCTGCTATTGAAATAAGATTACATTCAATATCTGGAATTCCTGGAAAACTATTTTTTAACGGCAGTGATGACGACATCACAGGTATACCATCGCAATTTCTGTAAATAATTACTTTGAAAACATACTGACCACCTCCAACACATTTCCAGGTTATTTCTCCTCCAGCAACGTGAGAAGCACTTGATTTTTCGTTTCCAAACAATATGCACAGGAACAAAATAATAGTAAAACGTGTAAAAATCTTCATATAAGTAAGTTTTAGTAAAGCTGAAATAAACTGTAATTTACAAAAAATTATTACAATACTATTTTTTTTACAATTACTTTATGAAAACTTAAGAGTAAAGCTAAACTGTTATATTTTTAAACAACTAGCTGTTTTCACCAAAACTAACGAGTCCAGTAGTAGTATCATAAAAACCAGCTATAATCATAATTTCTTTTTTCTGTACTTTTTGGGCTAAGTATTCGCTTTTTTGTAAAATTTCGTCAATAGAATTATGCACATTGCCTTTTATTACTTTGTTGAAAGTATTTTCATTGCCCAAAATATCTTCTCTTTTGCAATTACAGTCGGTAATGGCTTTTTCAATTTTCTGCGTTATTGTTGAAATTTTACCGTTTGATATTGAATTTATTGCAGATGCAACTGCTCCACAATTAGAATGGCCTAACACCACAATAAGTTTGGAACCGATTTCTTGGCAGGATAATTCCAAACTTCCTAGAATTTCGTCGCTTACAATATTGCCTGCCACACGAATAGAAATTATGTCACCTAAACCCACATCAAAAATAATTTCTGGGCTAACCCGCGAATCAATACAACTTACCATTACAGCCATTGGATTTTGTCCGAATGAAGTTGCGTTTACCTGATGTTTTAAATATTTTTCGCTCCACTTGCCACTAAGGAAACGTTCGTTTCCACTTTTAAGAATCTCTACAATTTCCGTTGGTGTTAGTTTTTGCTGAGTTTCTTTGTCTAGTACATTTACAAATTGTATGTGGTCGTTTAATTTGTATTTTTCTTTTACCCCAATTATGTTTAATTGAATATTTTTTTCAACTGATACCGTATCTCTGAAATCATGAATTAACTCTAAAACATCTTGATCAATAAAATCACTGTAGCTTGCATCAATGATCACTTTAGAATTGTTTGGCAATTTCCATAATGTTTCTTTAATAGAGGCTTTGTTTAAGAAAGAAACTTGTTCAGAAAGCTCTATTCGCATAGTTTCGCCAATATTGAGATTTTCTTTTGCCAATACGAAAGGTGTATTGTAATTGCTTCTTAATAAATAATACACACTCACAACCATACCGATGACAATACCAATTAAAAGATCGGTAAATACGATAGCAACAATGGTAGCCACAAAAGGAATAAATTGATTTAACCCCTTTTTGTACATATCTTTAAATAAAGAAAGTTTAGCCAATTTATATCCGGTAAATAATAAAATAGCGGCTAAAGATGCCAATGGAATTAAATTAAGATACTGACTGATTAATAAAACACTAACGAGTAGAAACACGCCATGCAATATTGCAGAAAATTTAGTTTCGCTACCTGAATTTATATTTACGGAACTACGAACAATAACTGATGTAATGGGAATTCCTCCCAATAGACCAGAAAAAATATTTCCTACTCCTTGAGCAATTAATTCACGATTTGGAGAAGCTAACCTCTTTTTAGGATCTAGGTTTTCAACAGCTTCCAGATTTAATAATGTCTCCAAAGATGCAACTATAGCTATACTTAAGGCTATCAACCAAACCTGATAATTTCCAATACTTGAAAAGGAAGGTAAAGTGATAAATGAACTTACACTTTCGATTTTCGGAATGTTCACCAAATGGGTTTGGTCAATTGCTAAGTTTACAAACCATATTTTGAAAATTTCATTGAATACAACTCCTAGTGCAACAACAATTAAAGTAGCTGGTAAAAATTTAATTTTTTTAAGGGGAGTTTTATCCCAAAAAATTAAAATCAATAAAGAAATTGAAGAAACAATAATTGCCCCGACTTGGAAATAGGTAAAAATGTTAAGTAACTCAGAAAAAGTATTTTCACCATCTTGCTGATTGAATGAAAAGTCTGCTTCAAAATTAACATCTAGCCCTACTGCATGGGGTATCTGTTTAAGAATTAAAATGATACCTATTGCTGCCAAAAGCCCTTTTATAACATTGGAAGGAATATAGTTTGCAATAAAACCAGCTTTTGCTATTCCGCTTGCTAATTGCAAAACTCCCGCAATAACAACAGCCATTAAAAATACCTCGAAACTGCCTAAAGTGGTAATCGATGTAAGAACCACTGCAGCCAAACCAGCAGCAGGACCACTTACACTAGTATGTGAACCGCTTAAAATCCCAACTACTATGCCTCCTACTATACCAGATATTAATCCTGAAATTAAGGGAGCACCACTTGCTAAGGCAATTCCCAAACATAATGGCAAAGCAACCAGAAATACTACAATACTAGCTGGAATGTCGTTTTTCAATTTTGAAAACATATAATTTTTTTTTATTTATTAGTTGATAGGCAATATAATTTTCTTATTCGAAGAAAGACGAAAATAAGACAATAGAAGTAGAATGGGAATTAAAATAGATGAAGATAACTTTTCTCATGTAACAATAGTATCGGTAATTATTATACTATTGAGAATTCAATACAAATAGTTTCTTTAAAAATTTATCGATTGATTAATTCGTCAACAAAAAAAATTAGCAATCGATTGAGATAAGCATCTTACGATCGAGTTTTTAAAAGGGAAGGAATAAAATCAGAGGGGATAGGCCAGAAAAGCCAAATAAAAATGGTGGTCTGGATAGGATTCGAACCTATGACCGACGGTTTAGAAAACCGTTGCTCTATCCAACTGAGCTACCAAACCAATTGGGAAAATTTGTCGGGGTGGCAGGATTCGAACCTACGACCTCCTGGTCCCAAACCAGGCGCGATACCGGACTACGCTACACCCCGAAAACAGAGTTGCGAAGGTAGAATATAAAATGTGAAATGGAAAATTATTTTAAAATAAAATAACTGTTTTAAATTTCGTACTAAAACACAAATTTAAGTAAGAATTATTTATTGTTAAACGAAAAAACCCTAACTAAAGGGCTTTTGATTTCAATAAAGATTGAATGCGGAGAGAGAGGGATTCGAACCCTCGGTACCGTTGCCAGTACGACAGTTTAGCAAACTGTTCCTTTCGGCCACTCAGGCATCTCTCCAATATACTTTGAAATTATTCGAAATTTATTTTCGTTTTATTTTCAAAAGGTTGCAAATATAGCAATTCAGAAATAGTGACAAAAAAAAATAAAAACTAAATTCTGACAGGGTATTGGATACGAACATGAAAAATACTCATAAGCATATTTTTGAAAATATTTTTGATAATAGCAATATCTTTCAAGGTTATATCGCTATTAATCAATTGATTCTGATCTACTTTATAGTCAATTATTCGTTCAACAAGGTTTTCTATGCTTTGCTCGTCATGTTCTTTCAGGCTTCTGGATGCTGCTTCAACAGAATCTGCTAACATCAAAACTGCGGTTTCTTTCGAAAAAGGTATAGGGCCTGGGTATCTGAAAACCGTGTCATCTACCCTTGATTCGGGATAATTTTTAAGAAATGATTGATAAAAATAATCGACACGAGTATTGCCATGATGTGTGCGGATAAAATCGATTAGCAATTCTGGCAATCTGTTTTTCTTTGCTAAAATAATACCATGGGTTACGTGACCAATAATTATTCGAGCACTTTCTTCGTATGCTAACTGGTCGTGTGGATTATTGCCGCTATTTTGATTTTCGATAAAAAATCCAGGATTATCCATTTTGCCAATATCGTGATACAATGCTCCCGCTCGTACCAATAATGAGTTTCCACCGATCTGAAATATAGCTGCTTCCGCCAGATTTGCTACCTGCAACGAATGTTGGAAAGTGCCTGGCGCCTTAAACGATAAATCTTTAAGCAATTTATTATTGGTGTTTGCCAGCTCCATTAATGTTACTTCGGATGTGATACCAAACAGTTTTTCGAAAATGTAAATGAGTGGATAAGCTAATAATGAAAGTAAAACACTCAGACCAAAACCTGTTATGGTTTTGAAATCTATGCTGTCAAAATTGCCTTCATGTATTATTGAAATTCCTACATAAGAAAAGAAATAGGTACCAAATATAAATATTGCTGATATTAATAGTTGGGAACGTTTAATTAGATTTTTAATACTATAAATGGCAACCATGCCAGCAGTAATCTGTAGAAATACGAATTCAAAACCATTTGGAACAAAAAAACCAGCAACTATTACAACCAACAAATGGATGTATAAGGCTAATCTTGTGTCGAAAAGAATGCGGATAATAATAGGAACTATACAATATGGAATAAAGTAAATGCCTGGTAGATTAAACTTAAGCGCAAAAGAAAGTATAACCAACATGGAAGTTACTACCAATAATATGAGAGATAACTTTCTATTATTCTGAAAAATATCTTTTCGGAATAAGGAAAGAAAAACCATTAATAAGATTACGATTAAAGCAACCAGAATAAACTGGCCTAAAATAATCACATATCGGTTTCCAGTTGTTCCAGTACGATCTTCGAATTCATTTTTAATAGATTCGAGTTTCATAAAGGTTTTGGAATCAACAATACTTCCTCGAGAGACTATAAGTTCTCCTTTTTGCACAATTCCACGGGTACTAGAAATACCTTTTATTAAATCGTCTTGAATGCGGGTAGTAAAAACTTCATCATAAATTACATTCACTACAAACTTGTTTTCCAAGACTTTGCGAAGCAGCAATGAATCTATTTCTCTAGATTTTGATATTTGCTTATCGGCATAAGCAAGTGCCGTAGCAACCGTATAAAATGAATTAGTATTCTTATCAATTCCGACATTTTGTTCATTTACAATAGTTAGATTATATTCATCACCATTTCGTTGAAATTTTTTATTGTATGAAATAATTCCTTTTTTATAAATTGATTCCAACACTTTTTTGGCAACACTATAATTGTAAATTTTACTTGATTCTGGCTTTCTTGCATTATTCCATTCTTTTTCAAAATCTATTAAAAGGGTTTCGGATTGCTCTCGAGCAACTTGCTCATCAATTTTATAAAATGGATAAACTGAAAACATTACATCGTTTTTCTCCGCTTCTAATTCCTCAGGTGATTTTTCAATTGCCATATTGAATGAAGCCACCAAATCTGGATGCATCCAAAGTTTTCCTTTTTCATATTCATACTTAAATTTCCCTCCCTTTGGTAAACTTATTACGATAAGTATGATGGTAAATAACATCATACTGTATTTGAAAACTACAGATTGACGAGTGATAAAAAAACGCAATAATTTTACTTTCATTTGAAAATAATTAAAACTAGCTTTTGAAAACGAATCGCTAAAATATCTATTTTCTGCTCGTGATATGAATGATAATTTTGAAGACTTGTTTTGTTAATTTTTGTTTGCCTTAATTTTCTTCAAAATAATTTTCATCTACAAAGCATTTCAATTGATTTATGGCATTCGCAAAATTCCGCTAACTTGCACGACCAAATTTTCCAAAAAAAGTAAAAATGAAACCAGAAGTAAACGAAGTTTATATTGTAAGTGCGGTTAGAACCCCAATTGGTAGCATGAGTGGCAGTTTATCGACCGTACCAGCTACAAAATTAGGTTCAATAGTTATTAAGGCCGCTGTTGAGCGAGCAGGCATTTCAGTGAATGATGTAGAAGAAGTATTTATGGGAAATGTATTGTCAGCAAATGTTGGACAAGCACCTGCAACTCAGGCTGCACGTTTTGCCGGTTTGCCAGATACAATTCCATCTACGACTATTAATAAAGTTTGTGCATCGGGTACAAAAGCATTGATGTTTGCTGCGCAATCTATTATGCTTGGAGATAAAAATGTAATAGTAGCTGGTGGAATGGAAAACATGAGCAGTGTACCTTATTATTTGGATAAAGCAAGAACTGGATATCGTTTGGGCCATCAACAAGTAACAGATGGATTGATAAAAGATGGATTGTGGGATGTTTATAATGATTACCACATGGGCACTGCAGCAGAACTTTGTGCAAGTGATTGCAAGATTAGTCGGGAGGAACAAGATGCTTATGCAATAGAATCGTATACCCGATCACAAAATGCGCAATCGGCAGGAAAATTTGCTGATGAGATTGTATCTGTAATGGTTGAAGGCCGTGGAGGTGTTCAAACAGAAGTAAATGAAGATGAAGAAGTAAAAGCAGTAAAATTTGATAAGATTCCAGGCCTGAAACCTGTTTTTAAGAAAGATGGAACAGTAACTGCTGCCAATGCGTCTACCTTAAATGATGGCGCAGCAGCTTTGGTATTAATGAGCAAAGAAAAAGCAATTGCTATGGGTATAAAACCATTAGCAAGAATTTTAAGTTTTGCAGATGCACAACAAGCACCCGAATGGTTTACAACTTCGCCATCAAAAGCAATCCCATTTGCATTAGAAAAAGCGGGTCTTAAAATTAGCGATGTTGACTTTTTTGAAATAAATGAAGCTTTTTCTGTTGTTGCAATTGCGAATAATCAAAAATTAGGAATCGACTCGGCAAAAGTAAACGTAAATGGTGGAGCTGTTTCTTTAGGGCATCCACTTGGATGCTCAGGAGCACGAATTGTTGTTACCTTACTTTCTGTTTTGAAGCAAAATAAGGGGAAAATAGGAGTGGTGGGAATTTGCAATGGTGGAGGAGGTGCATCTGCTATGGTTATCGAAAATTTGCAATAAGTTTACCTCAAAGCTCGTTTTTAAATTTCAATTTAAGTTTTAATGATGTTGATAAAGCGCGTATCTGTTACGCTGATAATACTTTTTGTTTTTACTATTGCTACTAAAGCACAAAACAAAGTACCGTTTTCAAAAAATGTATATTTATTAGAAGACACTTTAAAAGTGCTGGGCAAACGTCTGGTAAATGGTGAGGATGAGGTAGAACGGAAAAATGCTAATTATGCTTTTATAAAAAAGTTGGTTGCACTCTTAAAAACTCCCAACTCATTTAATTTTCCTTTTGATTCTGTAAAAACGATGAGTATTGTTACTGACCCGGGAAAAAAGTTTAGAATATTTACTTGGCATGTAGCAAATAATGACAAAACCTGCCGATTTTATGGCGCTATTCAGGTTTATAATATTCAGAAATTAGAACTTTATCCGTTGACGGATCGGAGCGATGATATACTTACACCAGCAGATTCAATATTAAAACCTGAAAAATGGTATGGCGCTCAATATTATAAAATAATACCTGGTGGCGATAAAACTAAGCCTCATTTTATCCTACTTGGTTGGAAAGGTAATTCGGCGAAAACAACAAAAAAGGTAATTGATGTATTTCGTTTTGTAAATGGAAAACCTGTTTTTGGAGCAGATGTTTTTGTGTATAAAACCAAAACTCCGAAGCGAATTATTTTTGAGTTTAATGCTCAAGTGAATATGTTATTAAGGCATTTACCTGAAAAAAACTGGATTGTATTTGATCATTTAGCATTAAATAATGTGAAAGCAGCTACATCAGTTGCCGAAAATTATGGACCAGATTTATCTTACGACGCATTAAAATTTGTTGGAAGCAAATGGACTTTGATGGAAAATATTGATCTCAGAAATGAAAAATCTGCTATGGATGCTTTGTTTATTGACCCTAAAGACAAGAATTTAAAATAATACTTAATGAAAAAACACTCGATTTTATTCTCACTATTTGTTCTGATTGCTCAAATTTCTTTTTCTCAAATTGAAGCTAAAAAACAAATTACGCTTGAAGATATTTGGAAAAAAGGAACTTTTGCTCAGAAAAGAGAAGCAGGATTTACCTCAATGGAAGATGGAAAACATTATTCTTTGCTTTTCGCTGATTCAAAAACTAGTAAAAACTATTTACTTAAATATGAATATTCAACTGGAAAAGTAGTAGATACCTTATTGAAACCAAATGAACTTTCAATTTTAGAAAATGGAAAAACAAAGTTAATTGCTTTAGATGACTATGAATTTAACGGCACAGATGAACAAAAGATAATTATTCCTACCGAAGTTTCTTCAATTTATAGACGATCAACAGAAGCAGAGAATTATATTTTCGATCGTAAAACAAAAAAAACTAGCCGACTTTCCTCAAATGGTAAACAACGAAATGCAAGTTTTTCGCCTGATGGAAAAAAGGTAGCGTTTGTAAGAGACAACAATCTGTTTTTGATTGATTTAGGTTCTGGTTTAGAGACTCAATTAACAACAGATGGCAAAAAAAATGAAATAATAAATGGGGTTTGTGATTGGGTTTATGAAGAAGAATTTGGTTTTGCTAAAGCTTTTTTCTGGGCTGGTGATAGTGAAAGTATTGCTTATTACAAATTCGATGAAAAGGAAGTAAAAGAATTTGAGATGAGTACATATGGAGATTTATATCCAAGTATTGAGCGTTTTAAGTATCCGAAAGCTGGAGAGAAAAATTCTGTAATTAGCATCCATACCTATAATTTATCATCAAAAAAAACCATAGAAATGGAAATTGGTGCAGAAAAAGATCAATACATTCCAAGAATAAAGTGGACCACTGACGCAAGTAAATTATGTATCCTACGAATGAATCGTTTGCAAAATAAACTTGAATATCTGATTGCAGATCGAACTTCCGGAAAATCAACAATTTTACTTACTGAAACAGACAAAGCATATATTGACATTACAGATGATTTAACTTTTTTGAAGAATGGAAAAGAGTTTATCATCAGTAGCGAAAAAGATGGTTTCAATCATATTTATCTGTATTCGATGGATGGTAAATTGAAAAAACAGTTAACGAAAGGAGCAAAAGAGGTTACGAATTTCTATGGAGTTGATGAAAAAAGTGGATTAATTTATTACCAAATGCCAGAAACTTCTCCAATGAATCGGGCTATTTATTCTACTAGCCTTGTTGGAAAAAAGACTGTTCAATTAACAAAAGAAAAAGGAACCAATGATGCAAAATTTAGTAACGATTTTTCATTTTTCGTAAATAGTTATTCCAATGCAAATACTCCATTAACGGTTACATTGAATGATCGTAGCGGGAAAATGGTTCGTGTGTTGGAGGATAATAAAGTACTAAAAGGCCGTTTGCAGGAATATCAAATGCAAACAAAAGAATTTTTCAGTTTCACCACTTCAGAAAATGTTCAGTTAAATGCTTGGATGATAAAGCCTCAGAATTTTGATGCAACTAAAAAATATCCAGTTTTTATGTTTTTGTATGGAGGGCCTGGTAGTCAAGAGGTTTTAGATAAATGGGGTGGAGCTAATTTTATTTGGTATGAATATTTAGCTTCAAAAGGATATTTAGTTGTATGTGTTGATAATCGTGGAACAGGAGGAAGAGGTGCCGATTTTAAGAAATGTACTTATATGAATCTTGGAGGATTGGAAACCATAGACCAAATTGAAGCTGCCAAATGGCTCGGAAAGCAAACTTATGTAGATGCTTCTCGAATTGGGATTCAAGGTTGGAGTTATGGTGGCTACATGTCATCGCTATGTATTACCAAAGGTGCAGATGTTTTTAAAATGGCAATAGCTGTTGCTCCGGTTACTAATTGGAAATTTTATGATAGCATTTACACCGAACGTTATTTACGAACTCCGAAAGAAAATTCAAAAGGGTATGAAGAAAATTCTCCTTTAAATTTCACCAATTTATTAAAAGGAAATTATTTATTAATTCATGGAACATCAGATGATAATGTGCATTTCCAAAACTCAGTTGAAATGATTAAAGCAATGATAGGTGCTGATAAGGATTTCGATTCAGAAATTTATCCAAATAAAAATCATGGCATAAGTGGAGGCAATACAAGGTTTCAATTATATACTAAAATGACAAATTTCGTAATGCAAAATTTGTAATAAGAATGTGTACAAAGCTGTAAAAAAAATATTTACATCTTTTAGTCGAAAAATTTAAGTTTCAAATCTGAACAAAAAAGAAATAATGCCGTAAGAATAAGCCAAATTGGTCTTACGCATTGAAAAATACTTTTGAATTATTTTTAGATCCTCTGCAAAGTGGTAAATATCTTCACACTAAAAGAATAGTTGTTTGGAGATTAATGTTAATTACTGGAATACTATGTTATCCTTTTTTCGGCTTTATTCAAATAGCTTTAGGGAACGATACATTTGAAAATCAAATAATTACCTTATTAATTGCATCTTTTGGGTTTTTATTATACGTAAGTTCTTTTTTTTCTAAATTTTTTCGAAACAATATTATAACGTTGGTGCATATTTTATTTTATGCAATTACCATACACACTCTACAAATTTCTTATCAATACGATTTTAAATTAGTACACTTTTTCCCTTATTTAACCATGGTTACCATGGTGAGTATGAGCCATATAAACTCAAAACTTTTAAGTATTTTTTTAATAATTAGTTTTTGTTTAACCACTTTACTGATACTATTATCAAATTCAGAAGTAGCTAAATTAAGTTTAATAACCCTTCAACTAATTGCGAGTTCTGTAATTTATATCGTCATGATTTCTAAGTTTAGTGTTGAAGAAGAACTCATACTTCGAGAAAATTTCATGAAATCAATTTTTGATGAATCACCTGATTCTATTTTTTTGGTAGATGTAAAAAATGATGCAATTGAAAGTTATAATCAACGATCGATAGAAGTTTTTGGTTTAATGGACAGCAACCAAATGATCGGCAAACAAGTGAGTTCATTAAATAAAATACCTTTTAACGAAGCTGATCAACAAGAAATCAAAACTATTATTGCCAAAAGTGGAAGCTTTTCCAGAGAAATAATATTTGTAACTAGAAAAGGAACAGAATTTTGGGGCGAATTATCATTAATAGAAACTAAACTAAAGCAGAAAGATTATTACATCGTTCGAATTTCTGATATATCAGAACGAAAAAAAGCAGAGGAGCAAATCAAGCTTTTGGAAAGTGTAGTTATCACATCAAATGATGCCGTAGTTATTACTAATTCAATAGATGATACTCACGTTTGGCCGAGAATTATTTATGTAAACGAATCATTTACTAAAATAACAGGCTATTCATCTTCTGAAATGATAGGCGAATCACCTATTAAACTTATTGGGCCCTTAACCAATCAAGATGATTTAATAAAACTTCGAAAAGGAATCATGGAAGGGGTTGAAGCCTCCATTGAAATTCTGAATTATCGTAAGGATGGAAGTGCATTTTGGGTTGATTTGCAAATGAAAGCACTTACCAATGCTGAAGGAAAAAAACCCCATATCATTTCTATTTTCAGAGATATTTCCGAACGTAAAGCTTTTGAGTTTTTGATTAAAAATCAAGAAGAAATGTTTGAAGCTGCAAGTCTGGCTACCAGTAAATTGCTAACTATACAGAATTTTGACAATGCAGTAGAAGATGCTTTGCAAATAATTGGTGAAACTGCAAATGCCGATCGAACTTTTGTTTATCAAATAAAGTTTGATTCAGACAATCGTCAATCTTTTATGGAAACCCGATATGAATGGTTGAATAAAGGTATCTCAAGCAAAGGATTTGCACATCAAGATTATAGTATTTATTTCAAACAAGTTGGTTTGCAAACATGGGAAAAGGGTTTGTATGAAAATAAAATTATTAAAGGAATCAGAAGTGAGCTTTCTAAATCGGAGGTAATATATATGGACAAACACCATATTTTATCATTCCTGAAAGTCCCTATTTTTATTAATGAAATTTTGTGGGGTTTTATTGGTTTAAATGATTGTAAATCTGAAAGAATTTGGAGCGTAACTGACGAAAATGTAATGCAAACCATTGCAAATTCGCTGGGTGGAGCCATATCTAGAAATAATGTTCGGCAGCAATTAATAGAAGCTAAGAATCTGGCCGAAGAAGCTTTTAAAGCAAAATCGGAGTTTTTAGCAACTATGAGTCACGAAATAAGAACGCCAATGAATGCCGTAATAGGTATGACAGGCTTACTTTGCGAAACCGATTTGACTGAAGAACAAGAAGATTATGTAAAAACAGTACGCACTAGCGGCGAAAATTTATTATCCGTAATTAACAATGTCCTTGATTTCTCTAAAATAGAATCGGGAAAAATGGAACTGGAAAATAGAACATTAGTAACACAAAATTTATTAAAAGATACTTTTGATATTTTTGTTCAAGAAGCCATCGCAAAGGAAATATTATTGAATTTCGTAATACATGAAAATGTTCCTAAAACAATTATTGGAGATTCAGTACGTATAAAGCAAATTTTAATAAACTTAGTTGGCAACGCGTTGAAGTTTACGCCAAGTGGCGAAATCGCAATTCATTTAAAAACAGTAGGCAATACCAATTCTTCAAGCTTACTTCAGTTTTCAGTTATTGATTCTGGAGTTGGTATTCCACCTGATAAAATTCCAATCTTATTTCAATCATTTTCTCAAGTTCATACTTCTACAACTAGGCAATATGGAGGAAGTGGTTTAGGACTTTCCATTTGCAATAAGTTGGTAAAACTTATGGGTGGAAAAATATGGGTGGAAAGTGAAAAAAATGTAGGTTCTAAATTTCATTTTATCATAGAAACAAAAAATGCAGAGGATGAAGTTCAAGAAAATAGTTATAAAATCACAACATCCACTGTTGCAAACAATGATTTGAAATTAGATAAAACATTAGCTGATCGTTGTCCAGTACGAATTTTGATAGCAGAAGATAATTTGATTAATCAAAAAGTTGCCATGCGAATACTTGAAAAAATGGGATACTCGCCAGACTGTGTGAATAATGGATACGAAGCAGTGGAGGCAATCAGAAAAACAGCATATGATTTAATTTTGATGGACATACAAATGCCAGAATTAAATGGGTTGGAAGCCACAAAAATGATTGTTTCAGATGAACACATTCTGAATAAGCCAATAATTGTAGCTATGACTGCTAATGCTTTGGATGGCGATCGTGAAATTTGTCTAAGCTCAGGAATGAATGATTATCTTAGTAAGCCTATCAGAATTGATGATTTACAGAATGTAATCTTGAAGTGGATGAGTAAATCAAGAACCAGCAATCCAATTTTAAATATAATTTATTCGTAAAAAATATAAATCTAAATGATTGTAAAGTGATTTGCAGTAGAAAAAAAGTATTTTGGTAAAGTTTTTGGTAGCAATTTTTTAACTTAAAATTATACTTCTACATTTTAATCTTATAGAAAAAATTTAAAAGTAATTTAAACATAATAATCAAACCTTGTAAAATAGTAAATTGAAGATCCAGGTTAAATTAGTTATTCTAGTTCTCATCATCATTGTGATTTTTACCGCAGGAATGTTTTCGTTAAGATATAGCGAAGAACAGCGGTCTAAAACCATTTTTGCTGAGCGATACAAAGAAAAAGTTGCCCATTTCGACAAAATAGTTGAGTTGAAAGGATTGGTGATAAAAAGCTTTGTTTACGACAATTCTTATTGGGACGATTTAGTTAAATTTATCAACAAACCAGATCCCGAATGGGCTTATAATAATCTTGAAAGCACATTAATTAATCTTTCACTAAATGTATGTTGGGTTTATGATAAGGACTTTAATCTGGTTTACAATGTTAGCAATGTAAAAGCGCAGGAAAGTTTAAAAGCACTTCCTTTTTCTAAATCAGATTTTAAAGAATTATTCAAATACTCTTCCTTCAAACATTTCTATTTAAATACGTCAGAAGGATTAATTGAAATTCGCACAGCACCAATTCAATCAAGTTCTGATTTTGAACGAACTTCTGAACCTAAAGGATATTTAATAGCTGGTAAAATATTAAGTTCCGACTATTTAAATGAGATTTCTGCACTTTCTGGTGATGCAGTTTCTATTGTTGATCTCGATAGATCAACTCCTTTAATGTCGAAAAAGGAAATAAAAAACGGCAAAATTGTATTCGAGAAAAAGTTGTACAATGCCAAAAATTATCCGATTGTACGATTAAGATCAGAAAGTATATCGCCTGTAATTGCGATGGTGCACACTACTGGAAGCCGTGCTTTTTATTTGCTAACAGTATTTTCACTCCTTTCCATGAGTCTGGTTATTTTCATCATGTTGAAATGGGTAAATACTCCGCTAAGTTTAATTTCAAAAAGTTTAAACGAAAATAACCCTGAACCAATAAAAGGTTTACTCAAATCCAGCACAGAGTTTGGGAACATTGCGCAATTAATTACCAATTTCTTTTACCAGAAAAAAGAATTGCTGAAAGAAATTGAAATTCGTAAACAACGGGAAAAAGAAATTTTGGAAGCTAAAGAAATGGCGATTGCTGCGATGAATTCAAAATCCCAGTTTTTATCAACCATGAGTCACGAAATAAGAACACCGATGAATGGAGTTCTTGGAATGGCAGATTTATTAACCTACACACAGCTTACTCAGGAACAGAAAGGATATCTGGAAATAATACAGATGAGTGGAAAAAGTTTATTAACCATCATCAATGATATTCTTGATTTTTCTAAAATAGAAAGTGGCAAAATAGCATTCGAAAATAAACCGATCAATTTTAAAAAGTTTATCAGAAAAACCATTGAACTGTCTCAAGTAATTGATTTTGAAAAAAATCTAAAAATAAGTCATGATATTGATGATGAAATCCCGGAATACATTTTAAGTGATAGCACCAGACTACAACAAATTTTACTTAATCTGGTTAATAATGCCATTAAATTTACACCAGAAGGCGAAATAAATATCAAAGTCGAATTATTATCACAAATAAATGATGACCTGGAATTGAAATTTGCAGTAAAAGATACTGGAATTGGAATTCCAGCAAATAAACTAAATCGGCTTTTCAAATCATTCTCTCAAGTTGATTCTTCACATTCTCGTAAATATGGAGGTACTGGTTTAGGTTTAGTTATTTCTGCCAAATTATTGGAATTAATGAATGGTCAGATTTGGGTTGAGAGCAAAGTGAATGTTGGTACCACGTTTTTCTTTACCATAAAAACTCAAGCACAAAAGTTTCATATTAATGATAATGCGAGCCGTGAAAAACTAGAACGCAAAATTGCATTTAACGGACAAACTGATAGAGCAAATAGTGCAGCAGGTAGGAAAGTCTCCATTATGGTGGCAGAAGATAATCCAGTAAACTTAAAACTCTTTGTTTTCATCCTAACCAAGCTTGGTTACAATACTGATATTGCAGAAAACGGGGAAGATGTTTTGAAACTTCTATCCTTAAAAAAGTATGACATTATTTTTATGGATGTTCAAATGCCTATAATGGATGGAATTGAAACTACCGAAAAAATAATCGAATTATATGGCGATAATGTTAGACCAATAATAATAGCATTAACGGCAAATGCCATGGTAGAAGATCGCGAAAAATGTATGAAAGCAGGAATGGACGACTATATCAGCAAACCGATTAAAATTGATGATATAGAAACGGCATTGAATAAATGGACTGTAAATGAGCCTCCTTCAGTAGATTTACAAGAAAGCCAATCCTAAATCAAAAATGAATAATCATTTCACCCGATCGGGTTATTGAAGTTTTAAAAATACGTTTTAGTAATAGCAATACCAGTTTTAATTGGTATTTGAAATAATTAAAAATATTCCTTTTTTCTGATTTCAGGATTTACAATGTTCATTTTGTAATATCCAAATCAATTAATCTGTCTTTCTAACTTTCGATTTTTTTTGCAAACCCATAAATGTTTGTATCATTGTGATTGCAGCATATTAAATGTTGTACAATTACATTTACAAAAAATCCAATTTAGCAATTCAGATGCAAACAAACACTTCTACTTCACATCCTAAAGGCCTTTACGTTTTATTTGCCACCGAAATGTGGGAGCGGTTTAGTTATTATGGCATGCGAGCCATTTTAGTCTTATTTATGATCAAGGCTTTAATGTTTGATAAAGTATTCGCATCTAACTTATATGGAAGTTATACAGGTTTGGTTTATTTAACACCACTAATAGGAGGTTACATTGCTGATAGATACTGGGGAAACCGAAAATCTATATTAGCTGGAGGTTTACTTATGGCACTAGGGCAGTTTATTTTATTTGCTTGCGGGTCATTATTTCAAACCAATCCAGAGGTTGCTGCACTTTGTTTTTATTCAGGATTAGGAACAGTTATTATTGGTAATGGCTTTTTCAAACCAAACATTTCCAGTATGGTAGGCCAATTATATCGTCCTGGCGATAAAAGAACAGATGCTGCTTACACTATTTTCTATATGGGAATTAATGTAGGAGCTGGTTTAGGTCCATTTGTATGCGGATATTTTGGAGAAACTAATAATATCGCCGATTTCAAATGGGCATTTATGGCTGCAGGAATTGGTATGTTGCTTTCAGTAATCATCCTTACCCTTTTGCAAAATAAATACATTGTAGATCCTGATGGAAATCAATTAGGTGTTTTACCTAAAAATGAAGATGGAAATTTCAAAAAGCAAGCTCCATTAATTACCGTTTTATTAGGTTTATTGGCTTATGCAGCTTTAGCAATTGGAATTTTATACATTGACGTTCAAGTTTTTCCATTTCTTACTCCACTTTTAATTTTTGCTGTATTAGGAATTGGCTACATGATTTTCAGCGATAAATCATTAAATAAAATTGAAAAGGAAAAAATAGCAGTCATATTTATTGTTTCATTTTTCGTTATCTTTTTTTGGTCGGCATTTGAGCAAGCAGGAGCATCTCTTACTTTTTTTGCTGATGAGCAAACCAACAGAATGGTAGGAACTTATGAAGTTCCAGCTAGTTTTTTCCAATCGTTGAACTCTATATTTGTTATCGTTTTTGCGCCAGTTTTCGCTTGGGTATGGATTAAACTTGGTCAACGAAATGCAGAACCTGCTTCTCCAACAAAAATGGCAGCTGGTTTAATGCTTCTTTCTATTGGTTATTTAATCATTGCATTTGGAGTAAAAGATGTAGCCCCAAGTGTAAAAGTAAGTATGATGTGGTTAGTAAGTATGTATGCATTTCATACATTCGGGGAGCTTTGCTTATCACCTATTGGTTTATCATTGGTCAATAAATTAGCTCCGGTAAGATTTGCCTCTTTATTAATGGCAGTTTGGTTTTTGGCTAACGCCGCTTCCAACAAACTTGCTGGTGTTTTAAGCAGTTTTTATCCAGATCCTGCAAAACCTTTGCCTGTGCTTATGGGATTTGAAATTAGTAACCTATATCAGTTTTTTATGCTTTTCTGTATTTTTTCTGCAGTAGCATCTTTAATTTTATTTAGCTTAACAAAAAAGCTACAAAAAATGATGCATCAATAATTAAATAGAAAAATAAGATATTTTTAAAAGTTAAAATTCATTTTTTTAATTTACCAATAATCACACAATTCTTCAAACCTATCCTATCATGGCAGAAACACCAATTTCCGAGCACAAACCTTACATAAGTGCAGATCAGAATGTAGCTGAATTTACTGTAAAATCCATCTTATTGGGAGTACTATTTGGGGTTATATTTGGTGCGGCAACGGTTTATTTAGCATTAAAAGCTGGATTAACGGTATCAGCTTCTATTCCCATTGCTGTATTGGCAATTTCTATAGGTCGTAAATTATTTAAAACAACTATTCTCGAAAACAATATTATTCAAACTACTGGTTCAGCTGGTGAATCTATTGCCGCTGGTGTTGTATTTACTTTGCCAGGTTTCTTGTTTTTATCCATCGGAACAGATGGTGTAAGCGTTGGAAATGAATTTTTTACCTATTTCAGTATTTTCTTTTTAGCTGCATTTGGGGGTATTTTAGGAACATTAATGATGATTCCATTACGGAAATCATTAATTGTTAAAGAACATGGTGTACTTCCATATCCTGAAGGAACTGCCTGTGCATCAGTTTTAATTGCTGGAGAAAAAGGTGGTGATTTTGCAAAAACTGCTTATTTAGGTTTAGGAGTTGCTTTAGCTTATGCGATGTTGCAAAAGGTATTTCATATTATTGCTGAAACTCCAACTTGGGCAAGTACTCAAGCCAATAAATTTTTCCCTTCAGCTACGGTAAATGGAGAAATAACGCCAGAATATTTAGGAGTTGGGTATATAATTGGCCCTAAAATAGCTGGAGTTTTAGTGGCGGGTGGAGTCTTAGCTTGGTTAGGTTTAATTCCTTTGCTAGCATCCGTTGTTCCAGCAGAAACTATTGCATTACAACTCATAAAATTAGGTTACCTGAAAGATTTGCTAACACCTGGTGGACCAGGTGGCTGGGATCCTGCAACTCAAACTTTTGGAAATACTGCTTCTGCAGTATATAGAGCTTATGTTCGACAAATTGGTGCTGGTGCTGTAGCTGCGGGTGGTTTTATCACCTTAATAAAAACAATTCCAACCATTATTTCATCCTTTAAAGAAAGTATTGGTTCATTAAAACAAGAAAATAGTGGTGTAATAACAAAACGAACTGAACAAGATTTATCATTTAAAACCGTAATATTTGGATCACTTGCATTAATTGTTTTAATGGTTGTGCTTCCACAAATTCCAGGAGATTCTATTCTAAATAAATTTTTGATTGGCATTTTGGTTATAATTTTTGGGTTTTTCTTTGTTACTGTTTCCAGCCGAATTGTAGGTTTAATTGGTTCGAGTTCTAATCCGATTTCGGGTATGACCATCGCAACTTTGATGGGAACCTGTTTAATATTTATTAGCATCGGTTGGACGGGCGTTGCTTACGAGCCAATGGCATTAGTAGTCGGAGGCATAATTTGTATTGCCGCTGCAAATGCTGGCGCAACTTCACAAGATTTAAAAACAGGATACATAATTGGTGCAACTCCAAAATACCAGCAAATAGCGTTATTTATTGGAGCAATTGTTTCTGCGGTTGTAATTGGTATTACCATTAAAATTCTTGACAACCCAACCCCAGATATGTTGGCTCAAGGTATAACCCATGCAATTGGAAGTGATAAATTTCCAGCTCCACAAGGTACTTTAATGGCAACATTAATCAGAGGTTTATTATCGTTTAATTTAGATTGGCAATTTGTTTTAGTTGGAGTTTTTCTTTCTATAACCATGGAATTATGCGGAGTGAAATCTTTATCCTTTGCAGTTGGTGCATATTTACCATTATCTACTACACTTCCAATTTTTGCAGGCGGTGCACTCAAAGGTTTAGTTGATTGGAAAATGAAGAAAGCAAATGAAAAAGTAGAAGACGAAGAATTAGGCAGAGGTAGTTTGTTTGCTACTGGTTTGGTAGCTGGTGGTGCATTGGCAGGTGTTATTGTTGCCTTACTATCAGTGGATGAAGGAATATTTAATGCATTAGCAAAAGTAAATGCAGAAGAAGGAATAACGAACGCAATAGGTGCTGGTGGTTTCCAATTGTTAGGTTTTGGATTCTTTTTATTAATGGCTTTTATGCTGTATAGAGTTGCAGTTAAGAAACCGATTGAAGAATAAAATTTTACATTTATTTTAGTAGAGAATGCCTTTCAGCAAAACTGGAAGGCATTTTTTTATAATTATTTATTTGGGCTTATATAACCACTAAAATTTTTTCTACTATAAATCTCTTCTCGTAAGCACAATTTTAATTTCTCAATCAATTAATAAACATAGTATGCTAGTGATCTGTACGTAAAGAATTTGCTACTTTTTTATTTTTTTAAAGCTCAAATTTGTATTTTATATTTATTGCTCTATATTTAAAACATATAATAAAGCAGTGAAAAATAAAACAACCATCGAGGCAATTATTCATAATACGCCATACAAAACCACCATACAAGCCGGAAATCATACTTTAACCAGCGATGAGCCTATCGAGAACGGAGGAAAAGATAAAGGCTTCAATCCGTTTGAGTTGTTACTTTCTTCTTTAGGTTCGTGTATGGCAATTACCATGAAAATGTACGCAGAACGAAAAGATTGGGATATTGGGGAGGTGAAAGTAGAATTAGCAATGGAAAAAGAAGGGGAGTATACAGTGATTAATAGAAAAGTAACTTTTTCAGATGATTTGACTGCTGAACAACAAAAACGCTTGAAACAAATTGCCAACGCTTGCCCAATTCATAAAATACTTACTACTAAAACGGTCATCAGTTCGTTGAAAGAGGTTTAGATAATAAAATCTAAAATAATTTCAAAAAAGAGAACAGAATAAATAGCGAAAATTAAAACTCAGTTGAGTTTTAATTCATTCCGATTTGCCGTTTTCAAATAACAGGATATCTTGGCTTCTCACAAAAAAAGCGCGAATCTTTTTCAAGATTCGCGCTTTTTTAATAATTAGCAAGTTGAACTATCTAAGCAGTGTAATACTACCAGTTTTCTGTTGCGCTTTAGATTTAAGGACGTAGAAGTAAGTACCATCGGCTTTTTCGTCCCCATCCCAACGGAATGCAGGATCAGTACTTTCAAATACTTTTTTGCCCCAACGATCGAAGATTAAGAAACTAAATTCAGTATCGCAGAAAATGGCAAACTTCTCAACAATGCTGTACTGATCGTTTTTACCATCACCGTTTGGAGTAAACACGTTGGGAACATCGTCATTCTTTTCATTTCCGGTTATCACTTTTACATACACCACTTTAGTTACTGTATCCGAAACACAATCGCCATAAAAACTTTTGAAAGTAACGGTGTAAGCTTCTTCTCGTAGATTAGCACATTCGGTTTGCCAGCTAAGTTGTCCCTCAGCTTTTCCTTCAGCATTCGGATTGTTGGTAAAAACAGCAGGATTTGGACTAAAATTAAACAAATCAGAGCTGGCAGAAATAATAACGCCACTACTAGAAATCTCGTTTTGCGAAGTAATAAGAGTAGATAGCATAGAACCAGCAATCACCTTGACAGTATCATTGTTCACCGTAGGATCATCAACAGTAATAGTAGGAATGTATGCAGGATTTTCGATTACTTTCAGATTATAAATATAAACGGTAGAATCAGAAAAAGGACAAGCAAAATCGCGTACCACAAACCGAACTACATACGCAGTATCGTTTACTAACGCACAATCGGGTGTCCAAGTAAAAGAAGCATTTGCAGTATCAATGGTAACTTGCGAACTGGTAGTAAATACCGGCTTATTAATAATTAAAGGATTGTTGTACAAATCAGAAGTGGAAGAAATTTCTAAAATCTGTCCACTTTGCAAATCGGTAGCAGCAAAATTTAGTACGAATTCATCTTTGTAATAAAGATCTTGATTAATGATAGTTGCAGGAACATCAACCAATGTAGGAGCATCATTCGGTGCTGGAATAATGGTAATTTCTAATGTCACTTTCGTTGTATCGGGAAAAGGACAAAGATCATCAAATGTTAAAAATTCAATGAGGTATGGAATGGTGCCAGCGTTTTCACATCGGGTGTTCCACTCGAAACTAGCAGTAGCTTTATTTATTCCAGAGTCTGCTGTAAAGGTAGGACCATTGAAAAAAGTGGAAGAAAACACATCTGGTGAAGTAACAGACCTAGCTAAAATTTTAACGAAATTATACTTGGTATCATCATCATCTGAGGTGAAATTTAACGTGTATTGATCTCCCGCATTTACATTAACCTTTATAGGGCTTGATCCAAAAGAAAATAAAGGATTATCATTATCTTCTCGCTCCACTAAAATAAAATAGGTTCGCTTGTTGGTATCTACTGGGCAACCATTATCATAGGTAGTAATAATCAATTTATACGGAACGGTATCCGCTTCTGTACAATCGGGTGTCCAACTAAATACCGAAGTTGCAGAATCTAAGGCACCAACCACATTGGCAAATGTTGCAGGATTTACAGAACCGGCAAAAGCAGTCAGGTCTGCTTCCAGATTAATGATGTTGTACACATCACCTGTATCTCTTACCGTAATTGGAAGACTTAACGTTTCACCTACTTTAACTTTAATAATATCACCAGGAGGGGAAATAGAAGAAATAACAGGGCCAGCGTTGAAAGGCGAATCCACATAAATCAATAAAAAATAAAAGCTAGAATCGCTTGCAGAATTGGGACAAGGCAAATCTCGAACTTTGAATTTAACGAGGTAAGGAGTTTCACGAATATCTGCACAAGTAGTTTGCCATTCAAACCTAACGCGCGTTTGATTTACAGCCTGATTTAGGTTTAACGTAACCCTCGAAAACCGATCCGGATCATCTCTCAAATCTCCTTCAAAGGTAACAAATGGCACATTCTTGATATTGGAATCGAGGGCAAAAAACTCTAGCAAATTGGTTTTCTGATCTCCTTTTACACGAATTTCAGTAACAAGTGGTTGAGTGTTAAGCGGTGTATCGGTACCCAAAGAAAAGTAAGGTCTATTGTTATCTCTAGCTCTCACAAAAATAAACACATTGATGGTATCAATAAAAGGAGAGGGGCAGGTATTATCGCGAGAAATAATGGTAAATCGATAAGCACTATCCGAAATGGAATTACACGGAGGCGTCCAATTAAAGAGAGCAGTAACTTGTGGTCCGGTTTGATTAATGGTATCAGATGTACCCGGCAAACCACCGCCAGTACCAAAAACAGCACCAAAGTTAAAGGGATAATTAGCACCAGACACAGCCTCTGTCCTTACAATAATACTATCCTTCGGATCATCTTTAATGGTAAAGCGAACTTCCCGTTCCTCTTCTGCAAAAAACTCATATTCAATTCGGGTTGTACTATTCTGATCATCCGATGCGATAGGTGGGCTTTCTGTGTTTTCGAAAACTTGAAACTGAAATTCTCGCCGGATTTCTCCGATTTTTACACCTGATATAGGGTCATAATGACTAACTCTAATTGCAAAAAGGTATTTTCCTGATATTAATGGAGTGAAAGCAATATCACCATTTAAGACATTAATCATATCTAATGCGTCAGAGGGAAGAGAATTTAAATAATTAAAAAATAATGAATATCCAGGATTAAAAGGAACAGGTGCATCAGCTTGATTGTTAGTTCCTGGCAAAAGCGGAGATATGATATCATAAGATAAAGAATCGTTATCTAATTGAGTAGCTAAATAGTTTTGTTTAAATTGTTTACCTTCTAAAGCAAATGTAATTGGATCTTTATTAAATTTTGGAGAATCATATCCTGGATAAAGAGCCAATGATGGAAATTCCATGTAATATTGAGCATCAGTATTATCTCCAGCATAATTAATTAAACCTTGATTTCTTGCAAAATCTTCAAACCAAATATAATACCCAGTTGCAGAATTGTAATTTGACGGTAATAAAGTTAGCCTAATTGTACTTAGAATACCTACTTCAACTTCTTGTAAAATATTATTAGGAACACAATCTTCATCATCATATTGAATATCAAAAATCGGTGGTATTAAATTGGCAGTTATACTTAATTTTGAAGCTCCATTCGATTTTTGATTTATTCCACCAACTAGGCTTGCAGGAACTGGAGGGCCACCAGATTTATCTCTAAAATATCTTAAAGTAATTATGTAACTATTAACATTTCCAACTACTGGTGCATGCCTCATAGTAATCTCACCACCAACAATGTGGGATGCAAAACCTGAAACACCAAAAAATAAAAAGCAAGTTAAAAAGTAAATTTTTTTCATCATAAGAATCGTATTGGTAAAAAAATAAAGAAAATGTGATGTCAGATTCCAAATGTAAACTATAAATTGGAATTTTTCAAAATGGAAACATAGAAAATTAAAACTTTACATTTTACGTATATAGTTTAGCAAGCAATTTTTTAACCCTGAAATCAAGAAACATTTTTTTTAATTAAGAAAGTTGCAAATGATATAGGAATTTAAAATTTTCCAATCAGATTTTACTAATTCATTTTTTTACCCTATTTTGCTGAAGTTTTCACATTAATTTTAAGTCTTTCTAATTCTATTCTAAATAATTTATACCGTATGATGCGTAAATTTACACCTGCTTCCATCACTACCTCTCTACCTAAAACATTACTAACCTTACTTTTACTGGTTGCTTTTTCAGATTTTGTTAAAGCACAATATTGCCTTTCAAGAGCCACAAATCCTGCGGATTCTGATATTGGTCAAGTAATTTTTGGTACCTTAAGTAATGGTACACCATTACCAGCATTATCAAATCCTAATGGCAATCCAGCTGGCTATGCAGATTTTACGGCATTGCCTGCACCAGTGGTATCGTTAGGTCAAGTAGTTCCTATTTCTGTTTCTTATGTTTCAGTTTCACCAAACCCATTTTCGGCGCAAGCAAAAGCTTATATTGATTATAACAATGATGGAGATTTTACGGATGCGGGTGAAGAAGTATTTTCTGGAAATACAAGCAACGGATCTTTTACCACGAGTGGAAATGTAACCATACCTCCCACTGCCAATGTTGGTGTTACCAGATTACGAGTGGTTTTATCTGAAGGTAGTGTTTCAGGACCATGTGGTAATTATACGTATGGCGAAACTGAGGACTATTCAATTGAATTAGTAACAACTCTTTTTGCTGATGATATTGGAGTTACAAGTTTAGAAGCTCCACTGCCTCCGGTTGCTGGTACTAATATTCTACTGAGAGTAAGAATGAGAAACTATGGATATAACTCTTTGACCAATGCAGTTATTACTTATACCATAAATGGAGGTGCTCCTGTTGATTTTAATTATACTGGCCCCTCTTTAGCATCTAATACAATTTCCAATATTATCACATTGGGCAATTTTAGTCCTGCTGCTAGTGATGTTGTAAGAGTTTTTACGCAAAAACCAAATTCTCCAATTAATCAAGATCCAAATACTGTTAATGATACATTAATCTTCAAAATTTGTAGTGGTGGAATTCCTTTAATTGGCACAAAAACCATTGGAGGACTTAATCCAGATTACCCCAAAATTATTGACGCAGTAAGTGCTTTGCAATGTAATGGAATATCTGGTCCAGTTACTTTTAACATTCGTCCAGGAGTTTATAATGAAAGAATTTTCTTAACCCCAGTAACAGGATCTTCGTCAACCAACACGATTATATTCACAACAGCTGGTACTGCTAAAGATGTAATTATCAACGGAACTTTTGGAAATACCATTCATTTAAACGGTGCTGATTATGTTACTATCAAAAATTTGATTGTATTAAATAAAGGAATTTTTGAAGGAGCAGGAATTTTACTTTCTAACCAAGCTGATTTTAACACCATTGAAAATAATGTGGTGCGTGTTGATTCAACTTCAAAAGAAGCAAAATTCGTAGGAATAGGAGCCTTAACTGGTTTTGTGGGCAATTTAGCAGGAAATCATGCTAATAATACGATTGTGAAAGATAATGTTATTGTTGGTGGCTCTTGGGGTATTTACTTCACTGGATTAAATACAACTACTAGAGGAATTTTAAATACCATAACAGGCAATACAATTACCAAAGCATATAATGCAGGCATTTTTACATTGTTCAACAATGGAATTGATGTTATAAATAATAAAGTGAGATTGAGGGAAGAAAGTAGTTCTTCGTCTACAGGTATTAGTATTAATAGTTGTAGTTTTAATTTAACTAAAAATACAGTGGTTCGGCGTAATTATGTTACCAATGCCAGTTTAAATGGGATTATTGTAAATACAGTTTTAGGGATTTCAGCGGCTAATTCTGCTGATTTTTCCAATAATATGGTTGCTGGAGGGTTTAAGAGTAATTCAACTGAAGTAACTGCAATTCCAACTGGAATTTCTGTTAGTGCTTCTAGCTTCATTAATTTTTATTACAACTCTGTAAATATGGATGCTCCATCGGCATCTTCAAGAGCATTTTTTCAAACTGGTGGAGCCAATTTGAGAATTGCTGGAAACGTGTTTTCAAACGATTCGGTGGGGGTTGCTTATTTTATAAGTACACCAGCTGCCATTACTCAAAGCGAATTCAATAATTATTTTAGTGCACAAGGTCAATTTTTTGGTTTATGGAATAATATCGGTTATTCTGATATAAGTGATTTAGCCTTAATAAATGGAAAAGAGACTGGTTCCATAAAAGTAGATCCTCAATTTTTTGGATTTGATGATTTGCATACGAATAATCCTTTATTGGATGCAACTGGGCCAAATTTAATAAGTGTTCCAGATGATTATGATGGTCAAGCTCGTTCTACACTTTCACCAAGTGATTTTGGTGCAGATGCATTTTTACGATATCTGGATGATTTAGCGGTTGTTGATATTTCTCCAAAAACTTTAAAAATAGGAGCTAATGCTATCGATTTTACTGTAAAAAACTTTGGAGTAAATCCAAGAACTGGAACATGTTTTTATCGGATTAGACTTAACGGAGTTAATACTACTATTAATAAAGAATTTATATTTTCATCAACAACATCAACTCCTCCAGTATTACCACTTCAACCAGGCGAATCTAGGGTGTTTTCTTTCAATTTGCCAGCAGATTTATTAAACATTACTGCCTTAGGTACTTACGAAGTTTGCGTTCTTCCAGTGTTAAGTGGTGGTTGTGCAGGAGAAGATAATATTAGTAATGATAAGTTTTGTGTAACAGTATGCACAGGTAAAGAAGGAGATTTATTAGTTGGGCCTACTAGAACGTACAAAAAAATTCAAGAAGCATTAGACGAACTTGTCTGTGGTATTGCTGGAAAAGTAACCATCAAAATGGATCCAGGAACGTATAATGAACAATTGCTGATTAATAAATATGTTAATTCATCTAATGTTAATAATGTAACATTAACTTCTGCAACTGGTAATGCAGCTGATGTAATTATCAAATCAAGTGGTATTTCAGCAGTAAATCATGCAACCGTTATTTTTAACGGTACCAAAGACATCGTTTTATCTAAATTAACAATTGTAAATGAAGGTGTTAATTTTGGTTCGGGTGTTCAGATTACCAATGCATCTGAAAATGTAAAAGTTGTAGGTTGTATAGTTAAAGTAGATTCTACTTCTGTAAGAACAACTTTTGCTCCAATTACAGGTTCAGCTTTAGGTTCGTTTAGTGATAAAGGAAAAAATGGAAATTTTGTAGCGATACGAGATAATATTCTTCGAGGAGGTTATTTTGGAATAACATTAACGGGAAAAGACGAAAATAATCTGGATGTAAATGACTCTATTCTAAACAACAGAATTTTGAATGTTTATTCTTATGGAATTTTTACTTCGAGCACTGATGCGAGAATTGAGGATAATGTGATAACCGGAAGAAAGTTAATGAACACATCAGGGGGAACCGGAATTTTTGTGAGCAAATCCAAAAATGGAAGAGTAAATGGAAATAAAATTTCAGCTATTACTTTTCAAGGTATATCTATTGTAGATGTTGGTCAAGCAAGTAAACAATTTATCGTTTCAAATAATTTTATTGGAGCAGGATTTTCATATTTTTCAAATCTGGCATCTGCGATATCTGTTAGAGGGTCTACTAATATAGGTGTACATTTCAACTCGGTTAATTTTGATGGTGATACAATTAGTGCTGGTGCATTATATGTTACTGATTTGGCAAACGGAAATCTTGCGCTTTTAAGTAACAATTTTGCCTGTATTAAAGGTTCGAAAATTTTAACAGTTGTTGATGCTGGAGCAATTTCTAACGCAAACAATAATAATTACTACCAAGCAGGTTTGCTTAAATCCAGAGTTTTTGCCTATTGGGGTAAAACCTACAGATCTTTAGTTGCATTAAAAACTGGTACAGGTAAAGATAAATCCTCAGTTTCTGTTTTGCCAAATTATAGAACTGAAACTGATTTGCATTCAAAAAATCCTTTGGTAAACGGCAAGGCAACTCCAGTAGTTGGAATTACAAAAGATATTGATAAGGAAAATAGAAGAGGATTGCCGGGGAAGCCAGATATTGGAGCAGATGAGTTTGAAAATACCGAATTCGATTTGGATGTAACCGCAGTTTTAAACAACGTTGTAAGAAAAGGAAATAATTTTATAGCCGTAAAACTGACCAACGTAGGTTTAAAAACATTAGCTGACAAAAGTTGTCAATTACAATTTTCAATAGACAATGGTCCATGGACTGGAACTTCAACTGTTCAATTAACTCCACTAGATAAAATATTTAAAACATTCAATTACGTATTTACAATTCCATGGAATAACCCAGATCGTTTAGATCATGACATTTGTGTTCGAGTAGTACCTGGCAGCTTACCGTTAGATGTTGTAAATGATAATGATTTTGCTTGCGATAGAGTTTGTACTGGCTTGGATGGAAACAGAACGGTTGGAAATAAAGTTACTTACCCAACTGCAGATTATGGTACCATAAAAGAAGCCTTAGATAGCATTGGATGTGGAATTGCTGGCCCACTAAATATTAGCATTTATCCAGGAGTTTATCCTGAGAAATTGGTAATCCCTTTTTATGAATTATCGTACGATAATCCTTTTTTAACGATAATTTCTGTTGATAGTTTAAACAAAGCTCAAATTAAAGGAGCAGGAAATAATGTAACTCGAAGTCATGCAATTATTCGATTAGATGGTTCACAAAATGTTCGTTTACGAAATTTACTGATTGAAAACACCTCGACTACATTTGCATCAGCAGTACAATTTACAGGTAATGCAAAAAATAATGTATTAGATAAATGTGATATTAACGTAAATAAAACGAATAGTTCGACGACTAATATTATTGCAATAACATCCACTTCTCCTTTTAGTATATTAGGAGCAGCAACTAATGGAACTGCAAATACAATATCCAATAATATTATTTCTGGTGGTTGGTATGGGATTTATATGATTGGGAATGGTGAAGCAAACAGAGATCAAGGTAATGTGATAAAAAACAACGTGATCAAAGATTTTGTATTTGCTGGAATTTATACCAGATATGTTGATTTGCCATTAATCTCAAAAAATAAAGTTTCGGCTAGAACACCAGGCTCAAGTGCTCAAAGCAAAGGTATTTACGTGTCTTACAGTTATGGTGATCAGAAAATTGATGGAAACTTTGTTGAAAAGGTTCAATTTGCAGGAATCGAGCTATTCAATATTTTCGGAACAAAAGAATTTATTGTTTCCAATAATTTAATTACCAATGGATTTAAATCAACAAGCCCTCAATCTGCGGGTATTATAGCAGATACCTGCTTATATGTTGGTATTTATCACAATAATGTTCGTTACGACAATCCTTCTAGTTTATTCGGAAGTGCTTTCAGAGCATCACCAGGTGCAGAAATCGTAAACGTAAACAATAATATTTTTGCTAACTACGGTAATGGTTTATGTATGAACATTGCTCCAATTGGAGAATTTTTTACTTCAAACAATAACAATTTGTATGTTGCCAATACTGCCAATAGATTTGCGGTTTTTGATAATGGTCCAGATCAAAATGGTGTAGTTGTTATAAATGCAAATGATGTAAAAGCTAACCTACTGGGTTTTACAGATGCATCAGGTCTAGATGAAAATTCATTTGTTCTACTTCCTCCATTTACAAATGCTCTTGATTTAGAATTTACTGATGCAACAGCTACAGCCTATTACAAGGCAGGTAAAACTTCACCAGGAGTTTTATTTGATTATAAAGACAATAAAAGAAGCCCAAGAAAACCAACAGTTGGAGCATATGAATATAATTTAGAACCAACTGATATTAGTATTATTAAAGTAAGACCAGATACTACTTTTTTAGGGTCTAATGATGTGAAGGTTACTCTGTTGAATGAAGGAAAGACAAGTTTAATTGGTAAAACTATCAATGTTTCCTATAAAATAAATTCAGACTCAACTTGGAGAGCAGCAGAAACTGTTACCCTAACAACACTTGACACAACGTATGATCGGGAAGTATTTGTTTTTAATCTTAAGTTTAACAAAGCAGATTATAATGCAGGTAGTGTGTGTGTAAGAATTGAACGTCCGGGCTTGCAAAATGACAATATTAATAACCCAATCAATTTGCCAAACTTCGAAGAGCTTTGCCAGGATTTCTGTACAGCTATTAAAGGTGGAAAATACACTGTTGGTGGGCCAGGTGCAGATTTCAGTAATCTTTCTCAAGTAGCCAATGCCTTACAGTGTGGTTATACAGACTCAGTTATTTTTAGTATTAACCCAGGAACCTATAATGAGCGGTTTACTTTACCTCAATACTTTGAAAAGACTCCAGCAGATTCAATAATTTTTCAATCATCAACAGGTAATCCGGATGATGTAATTATTAAAAGCCAAGGATTGTCTAATGCTGACCATGCAGTTATCCGACTCAACGGTACTGGTTTCGTGCGATTTAGAAATTTAACGATACAAAATACCTCTTTAAGTAGAGGCTCAGCAGTACATTTTACCAATGGTGCCAACAATAATATTATTTCAAATTGTAAAATATTATTAGACACGGTAAGTATTGCCAATTCATTAATTGGTGTTGTCATGTCAGGTACTGGAGGTCAAACCGATCCAAGTTATGGTAGTCTAAACAAGATTGAAAAATCATTGATTAGAGGTGGCGCCTATGGAATTTCTTTAGTTGGAGACGAATCAGATAGAAATTCTGGTAATGCTTTCAATAAAAATACATTTAGAAACAATAATGTAACTGCAATAAAAGTAATAGATGCCAATGTTGATAGTATTTTCAATAATAATATCATTATGCGAAAAGGAAACAATAAAAGCTTTGGTATTGATTTGGAAGGCTTGAATGAAGATATCGATTTAAGTTCGAATTACTTATATGGAGCAGGTAAAAAAGGTTTTACCTTGAAAAGACTTAATGGATTATTTAAGAACATAATTGCCAATAACATGATTGCTGGTGGTTTCGCTGACGTTGATTCTAACAATATTGCATTTGAGTTAATAGAATCTTCTTCAACAGATATTATTCATAATTCGGTTAAATATGATAGTTCTGGAACATCACCAAATAGTAGTGTAGTTTTCTACATTCAAGGTGGAAATGAAAATAGGGTTCTAAATAATATTTTCAGCAATTTTGGTGGTGGTTTAAGCTATATTGCTGATGAAACAGCTGCAAGTTCTGATTTCGTTGTTGACTATAATGATCTTTATACAAATGGAACTACATTAGCAATTTCAGGTGTAAGTACCTATGCAAATCTAGTTTCATTAGTAGCAACCGGACAAAATCTTAATTCAATTTCAGTAAGACCTACATTTTTTAGTCCAACTAATTTGCACACTAGTGATGTGTTTTTAGATAGTAAAGGACTAAAAGAAACAGGAATTTTATTTGATATAGATGGACAAGCTAGAGATTTAATAAGTCCTGATATTGGTGCAGATGAATTTAATGCAGTTGCTGATGGAGGTGTAATAGCCATTCTAACTCCTAATCCAAGTGCCCCATTATCTGGTAATGTAACTATTAGTGTTTCAGTTAAAAACTTTAGCACGTTGAATTATGTAAACCCAACTTTGGAATATCAAGTAACAGGAGAGAATCCAGTAACTCAGACATTTCCATCTACGATATTGCCAGATTCAACTAAGAGTTTTACTTTTAATACTCCATGGGCATCTAAGAATTCAGGAAATTTATCCATTTGTGCACGCACAGTAAATGTAAATGATTTAAACTTTTTGAATGATTCTTCATGTATTTTGTTATTCAATAGAGACACCTTAGATCTTTCAACCGTTACCTTTTTAACACCTGTAAATGGATCAGTAATTCCTGCAAATAAGCCTAAAAGTGTTTCAGTTATTGTTTCAAACTTGGGAAATACCAAGGTGAATAATTATACTATGAAATTGGATTTGAATGGTGCAAATGTTGAAACTAAGGTGATACAAAATGCAAATCTTGATAAATTATCTTCTCAAGTAGTAGATTTTTCTTATTTATTAACTACCCAATTAGGTCAGATTTATAAACTTTGTGCATATCCAGTTATAACCGGAGAAGTCGATTTTACAAACGATACAGCATGTGTTGTCTTATCTGGAGGAACGAGTCTATTGCAATTTGGAAGTAATAGTGGTTCGGTTAATATTTATCCAAACCCAGTTAATTTTGAATTAAATTTTGATTTGAATTTGGATAAATCTGAAAATGTAAAAATCGAAGTATTCGATATCGTGGGTAAATTAATTAGTTCAGAAGATTTTGGAACCAAGCAAGCAGGAAAAGAGAATATCAAAATCCCTACTTCTGAATATGCCAATGGTACTTATTTATTTTCTGTTCAAGTAGGCGATCAGGTTTTAAGATCTTATGTTGTAGTTTCCCATTAATTATTAGTGTTTATATATTTTATCAAGTTTAATACCCAATATGAATAAATTTTTAAATCGAATTTTTGTTTTTTCTATTACACTGGCGATAGTTTTTGGAAATGCTGAACTCTTATTTTCTCAAGTAGTTCCAACGCTTAGAGGAACTTATAAAATTGGTCCCAATGAAGTTGCCCCCAATTTCAAAAATATAACTGATGCCGCCATTGCAGTTTCTAACTCAAGAGTGCTTGGACGTGTTGTATTTGAAATTAAGTCAGGAGTTTATTCAGAGAGACCTAGATTTTTTAAATTCTTAGGAGCATCTGATAAAAACAACGTAGTTTTTAAATCGGAAACAAATAATGCTGCTGATGTTATTATTATTGGAATAACAGAAAAAAAAGCTTTCAACCATCATATTGTAAGATTTCAAGGAGCTTCATTTACCACTCTAGAAGCTGTCACGGTTATTAACCAAAATAGTTTATCGGATGGTTTTGCTTCTGCAATTCATTTAACCAGAAGCTCAAGAAGTAATGTTATTAGGAACTGTGTTTTAAAGGTAGATAGTACTATTACGTTAAATTCAAATTACTCGGTTATTATTTCTACTGACGAAAAAACGATGGTTGGTTTGGATACCAATGCAAGTAGAACAACTATTGAAGGAAATCAAATAATCGGAGGATTCTTTGGGATTAAACTTCTAGGTTTCAGTCCTACTTACAGAGATAATCAAAATAGAATAGATGGTAATACATTTAGAGGGCAATACAATGCAGCGATTTTTGCAGATAATAACGATTTTACCTCTATTTCTAACAATGATATAAAGCTTCGAGCAATTATTTCAAACTTACGTTATGGTATATATTTAAATTATTGCAACGGAAATTATTCTATTGATAATAATAAATTACAAGATTGTGGAGCATTTGGATTGTACCTATCTAATAGTGTAGGAGGAAGCCGATCCCTGATTTTTAACAATACAGTAACCGGCAGATTCAATCAGACCAGTCTTGCTTATGGGATGTATTTAACGGATGTTCAAAATGCTAAAATATATTTCAATAGCATTAATTTTAGTGGAGGAAAATTTCAGGCCGGTTCATTTGATAACAATTCTGCGTTTGTAATTACTAATAGTAGTTCAACAAGTCCAAAACCAAGCAGGAAAAATATTGTAAAAAACAACATTTTTTATAGTAGAAATGGTGCTTTTGCATATTTAATAAAAGCTTTGGCGAATGTAGATTCCTCTAACTACAATAATTATTTCGTAACTGGTGGCACTGGCGTTGCCCAGTTTGTATTTTTTAATGGAAACCGAATAGATATTACAGCTTTAAAAGCTGCAGCAAGTAAAGATTCTAAATCTATCAGCATTGATCCTGGTTTTGTAAGTAATTCAGATTTACACATCACCACGAATGCTGTTGTAAGAAAAGCAGATTATACTAATTTGGTTTTGAATGATTTTGAAAAAACACCAAGAGACAAAAGATTTCCGGATATTGGTGCTGATGAATTCATTCGCGATTCTACTGATTTGGAAGTATTTGAATTTCCTGAGGATTTTATTCCTAAAGTTGGTTCTAATGTTTTAAGAGTAGTTTTGAAAAATGATGGACTAAAGCCATTATCAGGTCAAGTTAGTCTTTCATACAGCATAAATAACGGAGCATTTACCTCTCCTCAAAATGTCGTTTTGTCTGGGCTTACTACACCTTATTCCACTCAAAATGTATCATTTACAACGCCGTGGAATATTGCAGCTGTTGGGGCTTATAACGTTTGTGTACGTGTTGAGCCAACAACAAGAATTCCAGGAGATGATTATAGTGCAAATGAAACATATTGCGATTCACTCAGAGTAGGTTTATCTGGTATTTATACAATTGCTGGCTTAAATCCAGATTTTCTAACTTTTCAATCAGCTGTAAGTACACTTAATACAGCAGGAGTTGGTGGACCAGTTATTTTTAATATAAGACCGAGTACATTAGCAGGCCAAGCTACAATTAACAGAATAAGAGGCTCAAGTGCAATAAACAATGTAACGTTCAAATCTGAAGCTGGTAGTGCAGCAAATGTAATAATTACCGCGGCTGGGTCTGGAGCAAACTTTCACACTATTAGATTGAGTAATGCATCTAACATAACTTTCAGAGATATAACCGTTGAAAATACATCGGGAACATTGGCAGCTGCATTTCATTTAACAAATCAGGCTGAAAACATCACCATTACTGATTGTAATATCAGAGTAAATGATTTAACAACGTTGAATGAGAAAATTATAGGGATTGTTGCTTCATCGCCGAGTGCTACTCCGTTCTTTTTGAACACAACTGGTAATAATGCCAACAACATTACTATCACCAATAACTTTATTAGAGGTGGTTATGCAGGTATTCAACTTGTTGGTAATACTATAACTCAAAAAATTAAAGGAATGGTAATCAATAATAACATTATTGACAGTACTTTCTTTTATGGTATCAATACTCAATTTGCCAATTCTACTTCTATTAGTAATAATAGAATTAATATGAGATCTAATTCCTCTATTTTAGGTACTGGAATTAATGTGGCATATTTAAATGATTCAACTAAGATTTCTGGTAATTATGTAAGAAACGCTGGTTTATATGGTATCAATTTGACCAATGCAGAAGGGGTAGGAAAAACTATTGTGGTTTCTAATAATATGATTCCAGGTGGATTTAAAGCACAAACACTTTCATCAGGAGCGGCAATTTATTTTATAGATGTCAACAAAGTTGATTTATATAACAATTCATTAAATTATGATCGATTAAATGGATATGCATTCTTTCTAACAACTGGAGCAAATGTTAATTCAAAAAATAATATTTTTTCAAATTCTGTAGGCGGAACTGCATATTATATAACTGTGCCTTTAGCAATTGGCCTTTCAGATAATAACAACTTTTTTAATACAACAAACCCAACAAGTCCGCTGGCATTTTTTGATGGACCAAGACCAGATTTATTAAGTCTACAAGCGGCTACACTGCGCGAAACTTTTTCGTTGAGTATTGATCCTTTGTTTGTAAGTGCAACAGATTTGCATACAAACAATCCATTATTAGATGGTAAAGGAGATACGCTTGATAATGTATTCGTTGACTTTGATAATGAAAAAAGAAGTCCTAGAAATCCAGATATTGGAGCAGATGAATTTATTTTAAATGCAATTGATTTGGATGTAATTGATGTAAAACCAGTTGTATTTAGTTTAGGAACAAATACCATAAGCACAGAAATAGCAAATAGTGGGTTTAATAATTTATCGGGATCAGTTGTTTCATTATCTTACCAAGTAAATGGTGGTGTATGGTCCAATCCAGAGACTTTTACTGCTGGGGCATTATTATCAAATCCATATGGAAGTCAGAAATTTAATTTTGCGACTCCTTTTAACGCGGCAACTAACGCTAATTTCAATATTTGCGTTCGAATCAATCCTCCGGGTTTAGCTGGAGACGCTGTATCATCTAATAATCAACTTTGTAAAGATATTTGTGTAGGCTTATTAGGAGGTACATATCAAGTAGGTGTCGGCAAAACATATCCAACCTTAGCCTCAGCTGCTTCTGCAATATCTTGTGGTATTGTTGGTCCAGTAATTTTTAATATTGATGCTGGAGTTTATAACGAAAAAGTAAGTATTGGTAAATTAAAAAATACCTCAGCTGTAAATACAGTTACCTTCAAACCAGCAGTTGCAGGTAGTTTGGTTGTTTTGACTAGTGGAGCAGCATTAGGTGCTAATGATTTTTACACCTTACAATTAAATGGAGCAACATTTATTAAATTTAAAGACCTTACTATTAATAATACCACATTAGGATTTATAAATGGAGCAGGAGTAGCGGTACACTTAACCAATAAGGCCAATAATAACTCCATAAGTAATTGCAAAATTAATGTCGATACTTTAGAGTCATTAAATGATGGGTTAATTGGAATTTCTGCTTCCAGTTTAACAAACCCAATAGGATTGGAAAACTCAGGATCAGATAATACATTTGAAAATAACTCAATCGTTGGCGGTTTTTATGGAATCCGATTAAATGGTAAAGATGATTTTTTACGAGATAATGGAAACTCTATTTTAGGAAATACCATCACAAAATCATATTCAAACGGTATTTTTTCTCAGTTTGTAAATCTGAAAGAAATTTCTGGAAATACAATTACACCACGTGCTGGTAACGTAAGCAGTATCGGAGTATCCATTGCATCTTCGAGATCAAATTTAATCATTGATAAAAACAAGATTAATCAAGCAGGTGAGTATGGAATATTGTTCGATAGAGTGAATGGTATTGATGCGGTTGAGTTGAAAAATAATATGATCGGTGGTGGTTTTACTTCTAATGATAAAGGAGCTGCGGTGAATATTTTTGAATCAGAGCGAATGGCTTTTTATTATAATTCGTTGAGTTTTGAGGGTAAAGGAAAGGATAGCTCATCAGCTACTTTAAATATTTCAGGCAAAACCTCTAACATTTCTCTTTTCAATAATAATATAGCAAATCTTGGAGATGGATATGTGATTGTAAATAGTTCTCCAATTGATACGGCAATTATTGCAGCAGATTTTAATAATTATTTTTCAACCAGTGAGGATTCTTTAGCCAGATTTAAAGGAATAACTATTGAAGATTTAGTTTCATATCAAGAAATAACAAAGCTAGACACATCAAGTATTAGCTTCAAGCCTGAGTATTTCGGTGAACTTGATTTACATACTTCTAGTACTAATTTAGATAAAGCTGCTAAACCTTTATCGTTTGTTACCACCGATATTGATGGTGAATTAAGAAACATCACTACACCAGATATTGGTGCAGATGAATATACGGCACAAGGTAATTTAAAGGTATTGACGTTCATCTCTCCTCAAAATGGAGATATTGTAAATGATACTACTGATGTAATTGTAACTCTACAAAATATTGGAAATAGTAGAATTGCAGAATACCCAATAACATATACGATTACAGATTTAGGTACTAATTTAGTTGATACCCTAATTTTTGATTTCGTTGAAGATATCTTAACTCCAAATGATCCATTTTTAGACTTTTCTTTTAGAAGCACATTTATTCCAAAAGGAACTGGGAATTATAGAATTTGTGTTAAGGCAGATTTTCCAGACGATATTGATACACTTGACAATACTTTGTGTATAAATTTTAGCTCTGGCATTTCTGACATTTTAGATGGTTCAGTGCTTGGCTTTGTTTCTCCTACAACTGATCAGATTTTTGGTCCAACTCCTATAACTGTTTCTATAAAAAATGTAGGTTTTAAAGAAATGACGGCATTTGATGTTCAATACAAAAATGATGGAGTTGTTTTTAGTACTCAACCATATTTAGGAAGTCCATTATTAAGAGGTCAAACCACTAATTTTACTTTCCCAACTTCATTGATTCTTCCATGTATTCAACCACAAAAGATTGTAATATCTTTATTTGTTCCTGGTGATTTAGTGCAATTGAATGATACAATAGTAAGAACAATGCTGCCTACTAGTAGTGCGGCGTGTCAAACCAGTATACAATCACAACCTACATCAATTGGGTTCTTAAATGTATATCCAAATCCGAGCAACGGAATTTTAAGTGTTGATGTTTCTTTGATAGAATCATCAAATACCAAAATAGAAGTTCTTGATTTATTAGGTAAAACAATCCAAACCATTAATCAATTTGTTCCAGTAAATGAGGTTGTTACAATTCCAGTAAATATTTCAGATTTGCCTCAAGGAATGTACTTCATCAGATTGAGTGATGATAAAAGTTCTGAGATTAGAAGAATAACTATTGTGGAATAATTAAGATTTAATGATTTAAAAAAAAAGCCTTTTACATTTTGTAAAAGGCTTTTTTTTTGCTTAATCGGGTTTTTATGAGTTCGGCTTGCCCACTCAGAATTCTACGGTATCCTTGGAAGTTTTTAATATGTTAGGAGTTAAAGTGGAAAGTATAATAACTAATCAGATTCTTTCTTTTAATCAATCTTTAACCTGGGATTCAAGCAATTTGCAAAGAGGGAATTACATTATTAAATTAAATGTAAATGGTAAACTGGAAAATTATCGTTTTATAGCAAATTGATTTTAGGTTAAATCTAAACGAAAAATCAAACATTGAAAAGGTTGAACATAACTAGCTCCGAGTTAAAGACGTTAATAAATAATACGGCAAACTTTTAACTATAAAAAGTTTGAACATTTTTAAAAAAAATTATTATTTAATTTTTTTAACTTCTCTAGCTTTTCGTTGTTGTTGCGCTTTGGTTATTTCTTCCAACTTAGTTTGGAAAGTTGATTTTTTGCCTTCCGGTTTTTTCTTATTTTCCTGAATTTGAGCATGAAGCTTATCTTCATCCACAAATTTTCGGATAAAATATTGCTGACCAAATGTGATCATATTGGCACAGAAGTAATAATAATTCAACCCAGATGAAACACTGTTTAAAAAACCCATAAACATAACCGGCATGATATATCCCATCCATTTCATTTGTCCGGTTGCGCCACTTATCTGATTATTCATTCGGGTGTAAAGTAGGGTAGAAGCAGTCATTAGCAAACACATTAAACTAACATGGTTTCCGTAAATGAAATCAATAATTGGAACTTGGCCGAAATCCCAGATTGAATCATAGGTTGACAAATCATTAACCCATAAAAAACCTTGTTGTCTTAATTCAATTGAGGTAGGGAAAAAATTAAAAAATGCAATTAAAATGGGCATTTGGAGCAATAATGGCAAACAACCACCTAAAGGATTAACTCCAGCTTTTTTATATAATTTAAGATATTCTTGCTGTAATCTAGTTGGATCGTCTTCTCCTAATTTGGCTTTTATCTCATCCATTTCTGGTTTCAGCACTTTCATTTTTGCTGTCGACATATAGGATTTAAATGTCAAGGGGAGTAACACAACTTTTAATAAAATGGTTAAAACCAAAATGATAATACCATAATTAAGATTAAAACCACTTAGGAAACTAAATACTGGCAGTACAGCATATCGGTTTATGTATTTTAATGGTCCCCAACCCAGATTTATTTGTTTTTCCAGATCCAAGTCGTAATTATTCAACGTGTAATATTTATTCGGGCCAATATACATTTGCAAGCCAATTGTTTGATTAGCTGCTGCTGTTAATGGGAATTTAAGATTGGCCGTCATTCTTTTTATACTGCCGGGCTCTATTGCTGTGCTGGTTTCTAGTTCCGACTTTTGAATCTTATCTTTTGCAATTAAGGTAGTTGTAAAAAAATGTTGTTTAAAAGAAACCCATTTCATAACCTCTGCTGGGCTTTCTTTTTTATCTTCAGCTACAGGCAAATTATCAATATCTCCTTCTGCTGTGCGGTAATAAATTCCAGAATACTGCAACTCGGTTTTATAATCTTTTTCTGTTTGAAGAAGAATAGCATCCCATTTAAAATCAACTGTTGAACTTCCAGATTTAAGAATACTTTGCAAACCAACCATATTCACATCCAAATCTACCATGTAGGATTTTGGTGAGAGTTTGTAAGTATATTCTATGTATTGACTAGCAGATACAGCTAAGCGGAACGAAATTTTGCTTTTGTCAGAAACATCTGACGATCTGGTAAACAACCTAGAAGAAGTAGTTAGCATTTCCTGCTGTGTTGGCAAGCTAAAACCAAAGCTATTCGACTTATTATTTAATAAGTTTAGCGGTTTGCCATCGTACGTTTTATAGTCTTTAAGCTCTGCAGATTTAATCTGAGCTCCTTTATTACTGATGGTAAGTTTTAATAATTCGTTTTCAACAACAAACGTTTCTTGTTGAATAGAACTATCTGATTTGAAAATACTTTTGGCGGCAGTTTCTTGTTCTACAACTGCTGCAATAGCAACAGAATCGTTTTTCTTAAGCTCAGCAGCTAATGGTTTTACTTTTGATAATTTGACCGAATCCTCTATTCGTTGAAGTTCTTTAATTTCCGAATCACTCGGAGAGGTGAAATAACTGAATCCCAATAATATTGCTCCTATCAGAAGCAGACCAGTAGTTGTATTTTTATCCATTAAATTTTTGATTCAGAGCGAATGCTCATTTTTCTTTCTTTTCCTTCTTTTTCGCTTGCTTTATAAATTTTGCATGCTTCCACAAATTTTACAAAAAGTGGGTGCGGGTTTGCAACGGTACTTTTTAATTCTGGATGAAACTGTACACCAACAAAAAATGGGTGGTTTTTAAGTTCCATTATTTCAACTAAGCCTGTTGCTGGATTTGTGCCCGTGGCAACTAAACCAGCTTCATTATATGCATCGAGGTATTGATTGTTAAATTCGTAACGATGGCGATGGCGTTCCGATATTTTTGACTTACCATAAATAGCGGCAGCCTTACTTCCTTTTTTCAATTCGCAAGGATAAGCACCCAAACGCATTGTACCACCTTTATTTACCACCTTTTTTTGTTCCTCCATCATTCCAATAACAGGGTTTGATGTATGCTCATCCATTTCTGTTGAATTGGCACCTTTTAGTTTCAAAATGGTTCGACCAAATTCAATTACAGCACATTGCATTCCTAAACAAATACCTAGGAATGGAATATTGTTTTCGCGAATAAAACGGATAGCAGCAATTTTACCTTCCAATCCACGGCTACCAAAACCAGGAGCAACTAATACACCGTGCAAATTTCCCAATCGCTCTTTTACATCACTTTCATTCAAATATTCAGATTGTATGCACTCAACTTTTACTTTACACTCATTTACTGTTCCTGCGTGGATAAATGCTTCTGTAATCGATTTATAGGCATCGGGCAATTCAACATATTTGCCAACTAATCCAATTCTTATTTCCGAAGTTGGGTTTTTAAGTCTACCTAAAAATGCTTTCCAGCTTGTTAAATCCGGATCATTTTTTAGTGGCAGTTTAAGTTTGGTTAATACTGTTTTGTCTAATTGTTCCTTTAACATCAATAAAGGAACATCATAAATGGTAGCTGCATCTATTGATTCCACCACGGCATTCAAATTTACATTACAAAACAAGGCTATTTTTTTACGAATATCCATGTTTAATGAATGTTCTGTTCGGCAAACTAAAATATCTGGCTGAATACCATATTCTAATAGCATTTTAACCGAATGCTGAGTAGGTTTTGTTTTTAATTCTCCAGCTGCGGATAAATAAGGAATCAAGGTTAAATGGATAACAATTGCATTGCTCGATCCAAGTTCCCATTTTAATTGTCGCACTGCTTCAATGTATGGCAACGATTCTATATCTCCAACCGTTCCGCCTAATTCAGTGATTACAATATCAAATTCATTGTTTTCGCCAAGTAATTGGATGTTGTGTTTAATTTCGTCGGTTATATGCGGTATCACCTGAACAGTTTTACCTAAAAATACGCCTGCACGTTCTTTATTAATAACATTTTGATAAATACGACCAGTGGTAATATTATTTGCCTGTGAAGTTGGTACATTTAGAAAACGCTCGTAATGACCTAAATCCAAATCGGTTTCTGCACCATCTTCTGTTACATAGCATTCGCCATGTTCATACGGATTTAGCGTTCCAGGATCAATATTAATATAAGGATCGAATTTTTGTATCGTTACTCGATAGCCTCTGGACTGTAATAATTTAGCCAGAGATGCAGAAATAATGCCTTTACCGAGTGATGAAGTAACTCCTCCCGTAACAAAGATATACTTGGTCATTGCTTAAATGGTATGTATTTGAACAAAGCTTGGATTAAAAATGAATAATGCTTTGTGTACGGGATGCAAAAATAGAAAAATTAAGGGTAAAATAGGTTTGTAATTTCTATTTTTTGTAAAAAGCTGGATGGGAGATTGTTAGATAAGCTTTATAATAAAAAAGGGAGAACCAATTTTGTTGGCTCTCCCTTAATTTGAGTTTGTTATTTATTGTCTAACAAACTTCTTAACAAGAATTCTATCATTCATAATTACGTTAATCAAATAAACTCCACTGGATAAATTTGACAAGTCGAAAGTTTTTTGATAGCTTCCATTCACATTTTCTGATGGTTCACTTAAAATCAATCTTCCAGTAATATCTCTTAATTCTGCTTTTACATTTACACTTTGTTCAAACCAGGTGAATAAGGTAATATTTTGATTGGTAGGATTTGGATAGACTGTAATTGCCTGCTCAAATAAATCTGGTTGAGTAGCCGGAATATTATCAATAGGCTTTATTTTAACTTCTTCTCCACCTTGCTGTGGGTTTTCTTGAGGTTGTGGAGGAGTGCCAGCTTTTACATTCGTTATAAAATTTACAGCACCTAGTTTATCTGTACCCCCTGACACAAATTGCGACAATGTGTGTTTAAAAACTTTAGTGTCGCGATCTGTAACAGTACCTCTAAGATTAAAATTAAACTCAATCGGTCTTTTTTCATTCGGATTTAATGAAATGTTTTTTAAAGTAAATCCATATCGATCAGTTAATCTTATAGAAGTAGAATTAGGTATAAGCGCAAAACCAGAACCTTTTTTACCAGTTACACTCCATCTGTTATAAAGCTCTTCACCTAGGTCGACACTAAAATCTACAAAATCATTTATGTTTAATAAATTACTTTTTAAAACGTCTTCAAATTGAATATCAAACTGCATAACAGACGCGGTTCTATTAGCTACTAAGGCATAATGCTGAACTTGATGACCACCTGGACCTGGAATAAGCCCATTTACTAAATCCGTTACAATTAGATTGCGAGTGATAATGTCGTTATTGTTCCTAACATTAGTCTTAATCGAATTTTGAAATGTAGGTAGGTCTTTAACTTCTGTAATAGTCATACCGTATGGTGCACTATATGGTGCAGCCCCAGTACCTGATTCCATTCTTGCCAATAGACATACATCTATTTTTTTTAAGAACGGATCAAAATCGGGATAAGCACGCGGTTCTTTTACTCTCCATGGAAAAAAGAAAGGCATTTCGGAACCCGGTTGGATAGTTGGAATTATAATACCATTACCATTAGGCGTAAATGGCGCTTCTGTTATTTCATCACCAACATCAAGTCCACCAGCTACTGCATTTTTCCAATCCTGATCCCAATCTTCCATTGCTGAACTCATAGTCCAGTACAATCGTACTGCTTGCCCAATATTTGAATTGGTAGTACAACCAATATTCCGAATTCTAAAATTAACATAGTTATCGGTATTAGCTCTATATTCAGGATTTTCATGTTCTGTATTAGTAGTACCTGCTGAATTTCTAGTCCAAATATCCGGGCTATTCCAAATATCCCAATGAATTTGGTTGTTTTGCTCATCATATACATCTTCATAACTATCGCGCATGGCATAGTTTACTGTTTGAGAGGTTGTTAGATCTACTTCTATGATTCTACTTGTTACTGTAGGTTCAGCAGCATTATCAATTACCGTTAGTTTGTATTTAACTTTCCGAAATCCATTAACTAATGAACAAGTAACTACAGTAGGTTGCTCAAAATAGGAATTATTTAAAGTGGCAGTATTACCAGTTAGTGGCTCCCAATAATAATAGTACGGAGGAACACCACCATAAATTCTAGGTTGTAAAATAGGTTTTACACCATTTGAGGTAGAACCTGGTGCACATTTACAAGAAATACTAATACCTTCTAGTTACATTTTCTGGCTAGGATTAGTAATGTAGCAACCGATAGCAGTTTTGTTTGCGGCTGTCATTGTACTAGCATTGCAGGCGTTAGCTGGGTTGTAAGCAAGGCTTGCTATCATTACATCGTTGCCACCATTGATGTCGTTTTGGGAAAGTGGATTTCTTTTAGCTCCTGTTGGATTAACTGGAAACATAACATCTGCGTTTAACGTATGATCTAAATTATTTACATGTCCAAACTCATGAAGGATTGTTGAATAAAAATGATTTTCACTACTAGCCAATGTTCCATTTATGCTGTAATTCCAAGGTCTATTTGTTACAATTCTAATATCTCGGCCTTTGAAAAATGGACCAATGCTACAAACATCTCTTAAAGTAGCCGCATTAATGTTACTATTTGGATTGTTATCTACTTCATAATAAATAGTAGATACTCCATCTAAATTACTATACTTTGGTGTAGCTGTAGAAGTTGTAATACTTCCTAGTTCTAAATTTATTCCTGAGGCACAGCTCCAAGCCTTCATGGCTGTTCGAATGCATTGCATTGCGCCAGTATTATCAAATACTTCTTTATCTATATTAAATTTTAATGTTTTGGCAGATGTTCCAGCAGAGCTAAAGCCTACCTCATGATAGCGTGGTTTGCTACCTTGATCACTTGTGAGTACTGCGTAGTCTACAGTAATTGAATTTGACTTATTTGATCCAGAGCATTCATTAAATATGGTAATTGTGCCTGATCCTGGAGTTGGATCATCTTTTGCATCATCTGGATCATCATAATCTACAATTGATGGTAACGTAAATTTGATTTCCCTATCCTTATATCCATTTAAAAGAAAGTCATTATTGTTTAAAGTTGCTGTTGGTCCTTTTTTATCAGCATCTGGAAAGGAAACTATTCCATCTGTACCAAAAAACCTTCCTTTTATTGTTACTATTGTGCCGGTGCCACCGGATAGGTTTAGTTTTGAATATGTGATATTTTCTATTATCGGTTTAACTGGTATATGGTCTTCAACGTCTGTAGCAAAACAATTAAATTGCAACCAAGACCCACTATTATTAGCAATAGAATAAAAGGATTCAAAAGTGTTATTCATTGCCACTTCATCAAATGAAAGCTGGGTAGTATTTATCCTATTTAAAATTTTCATTTTCACATGAAGTAACACATTTGAATTATTGCTACCTATAAAAGTTTTTGAGGCGGTAGTAACACTCGTGTTTATTGCAAGGGCGATTTGTGATGGTGTCCAATCATATTTATAATTGGAATATTGGCTTGGGAAATTTGCTCCATTATTAATAATTAAACCCCCACTTGCATTAATATTATTACCAAAAACTGCCGTATTATAATTTAGAAAAACCCAACCTTGAGCAAAATAACAAGCTTGATTTGACGCTATTTCAATATCAAATTCTAAATATGTATCTATTATATTACTACATGTGTAAGTTTCGTTGATGATATTGTAATTAAGATTATAATTGTTCTGCCTTTGATTTTTTCTATTTTTTCTCTTACTTTCTTTATTAATTTTTTTGAGTTTTTCTTTATTGTAAATAGGAGATTCATCACTCAATACCCATGCTTTGATTGCTTTTTGAATACTATCATTATTTATTTTTGTCTCTGAAATTTTTATTGGTTCGGGATCAGGTCTTCGTTCTACTTTTTCACCGCTATCATATAACATAGGATAGCCACTTTTTGCTAAAAAATCATAAAACTCTTCCAGTTTGTTTAATGCTTTGTACGGGTAAGGAAGAACTACACTAGAACTATCGTTTGTAATTATCACCTTATCATATTTATAACTATTCCCATCAATTATTTTTAGGTCATAATTAAGGAGATAATTAAATGAATCATAGTGTAATAGATTTGTCGAATTATTATCCACTTTATTAAAAATTTTGCAGAAATATATTGCAGATTTATTTTTTCTATTTAAAAAAACTTCTTTAAGTCTTTTTGATTCACTTTCTCTAAATTTTTCTATTTCAAAATCTGCTTTATTTTCAACCAAATTAAAAATATTTATTTCTTTATCTACTTTTAAGTCGCCTTTAAAAACCTTTGAAAGTGAAATTTTTAATTTATAAAATATTTGACCATTTAACTTTACAATATAAAAATCAGTTAAAGTTCCTTCAATTATAAAGTCAGCAGGATGAAAATACATTTGAGCAAAATTAGAATCTAAAGGTTTTTTCCAATCAGATACTTGACTGAAAACAATATTAGTTAAGAGGATTAAGCAAAACAAACAAAATAATTTTTTCATAGTTAATTTTTTTAAAATTTCCTAAAAGTACTCAAACTTATTAGCTTTTAATAACAAGTTTTTGTTAAATAAATGTTAACTTAAAATAAATAGTAATTAAACTTTATATGAAACTTAAAAGTATACCAACTTTTACAAATATTGGTCAATTTTTTTTAAATCCTCAGGAGTATCAATAGCAATTGAAATATGATCGCTAATGGATGTTCGGATTTTGTAACCGTTTTCTAACCAGCGCAATTGTTCGAGGTTTTCGGCTAGCTCTAATGGGGAAGGTTTTAAATTGGAAATGGCTTTTAAAATTTCTTTACGGTAACCATAAATACCAATATGCTGATAAAAAGGAAAATACGTTAACCAATTTTCTTCTGCATGATTTCGTAAAAATGGAATTACAGACCTACTGAAATATAAAGCTTCATTTTTTGCATTAATGACCACTTTAGGGCTGTTTACACTAGCTAAAATGGCGTGATCAGTTATCGGTCGAATTAACGTAGCAATCTGTGTTTCGGGATTTTCGAAACAGGTACATAATAAATCAATTTGATCTGAATCAATAAAAGGTTCGTCGCCTTGAATATTAATAATTACATCGGCATCTGGATAATTTAAGGCCACTTCTGCACAACGGTCGGTGCCACTTTGATGGTTTTCTGCAGTCATAATTACTTTGCCACCAAAATCCAACACATGTTTATAAATTCGATCATCATCTGTAGCAACCACTACATCGTCGAGCTTTTTACTGTTTTTAGTTTGATTATATACCCGCTCAATCATGGTTTTGTCACCAATCATCACCAATGGTTTACCAGGAAACCGAGTTGAAGCAAAACGAGCAGGGATTACACCAAGAATTTTCATCTTTACGAAAATAAACCGTGAATTTCTTTTTCAATACTACTAATAATACTTCCTAAATCTTCAGGATTATCGGCGTAGTTCAATTTATCAACATGAATCACCAACAATTTCCCTTCTTTATAATTGTTGATCCAGTTTTCGTATCGCTCATTTAATTTTGATAAATAATCTAAACGAATACTACTTTCATAATCTCTACCTCGTTTTTGAATTTGACTAACCAATGTTGGAACAGAAGCTTTTAAATAAATTAATAAATCAGGTGGTTTTATAAACTGTTTTACAGAATTAAAAACTCCCAAATAATTTTGATAATCTCGAGAAGTCATCAATCCCATTTCATGCAAATTGTCGGCAAAAATGTAGGCATCTTCATAAATCGTTCTATCTTGAACAATAAAGCGTTTATTTTTTTGAATGTCCATTAATTGTTTGAAACGGCTATTCAAAAAATAAATCTGTAAGTTAAATGACCAGCGTTTCATATCCTGATAAAAATCATTCAAGTACGGATTGTCATCAACGTCTTCATATTGCGCTTCGCATTTATAATGTTTAGCTAATTTTTCTGTCAGCGTGGTTTTACCTGCTCCTATATTTCCAACAATTGCAATATGCATGGCTCTTTTTTTATGAATGATTGAACCCTATAATTTTTCTCACTTCCGAAATAGTTTTTCTAGCGCTTAAGCGAGCTTTTTCTGCACCTTCGGCAGCAACACGGTCAATGTATGAATGATTATTTTTTAAATCAAGAATTTTTTCGCGAATAGGTTGAGTAAAAAGTATGGCATCTTCGGCTAATTGTTTTTTAAGATCACCATATCGAATACTACAATCTAGGTATTGGTTTTTGAAATGAGTTGTAAGGTCTGGTTTAGAAACAATATCCATTAAAGTAAATAAATTACTAATTACTTCTGGAATTTCGCTGTTGGGTATTTGTGGTCCAGCATCGGTAACTGCTCTCATTACTTTTTTGCGAATTGCTTCTGGAGAATCAGCCAAAAAAATAGCATTTCCTTCTCCCTCAGATTTTCCCATTTTGCCACTACCATCCAGTCCGGGCACTTTTACTAATTGTGTTCCAAAATTAAAAGCTTCTGGTTCAGCAAAGTAATCAACTTGGTATAAACGGTTGAAACGGTTGGCAAACGTTCGGCACATTTCTAAATGTTGCTCTTGATCTTTACCAACAGGCACTTTGGTTGCTTTATGTAATAAAATATCTGCTGCCATTAAAACCGGATAGGTTAACAAACCAGCATTTACATTATCCGGATTTGAACGTACTTTATCTTTAAAGGAAGTACTTCGTTCCAATTCTCCAACATAAGCATTCATATTAAGCAATAAATATAACTCAGCCACTTCTGGAACATCTGATTGCAAATAAATCGCACATTTTTCAGGATCAATTCCTGAAGCAAGATATTCAACCAAAACTGTTCGAACAGCTAATTTAAGATCAGAAGGAGTAGGGTGAGTTGTTAACGAATGATAATCTGCAATGAAAAAAAAACAGGTATGAGTTTCCTGCATTTTTAGAAAATTCTGTATTGCCCCGAAATAATTTCCCAAATGCAGATTTCCAGTGGATCTTATGCCACTTACTACCGTTTCCATACCGCCGAAAGTAAGTAAAAAATCTTATTTTTGCCGACGATGATTTTATTTTTGAGAAGATTTCACCACTATTGGTACCAATTTTTCGTTGCATTTTTTTTCGCTATCCTATTTCCTGTTTTCTATTATTATTCCAGAAAACCAGAACGCTACCCAACGTTGAATAAATTCCGTAAACTTTGGTCTCAACTTAGTTTTTTCTGTTCAGGAATTTTTTATCAAGTAACTTACACCAAAGAGCAAGAGCCATTCGGAACGTATATTTATTGCGGAAATCATGCTTCGCATATCGATACGCCGTTTATGTGCATCATCGCTAAAGGTAATTATCATTTCATCGGTAAGCACGAGTTATTGGGTCATCCGGTTTTGAAATTGTTTTTTAAAACTATTGACATTCCAGTAAATAGAGAAAGTAAAATAAGCGGTTACCGTGCCTTTAAAAAAGCAGCAGAAAATTTAGCAGCAGGCATGAGTTTAATTATTTATCCTGAAGGTGGAATTCCAGCAACTTATCCAGTAATGGACGAATTTAAAGCAGGTGCCTTCCGTTTAGCTATTGAAAATAAAACCCCTATTGTTCCGGTTACTTTTTTAAATAACTTCACTTTTTTTCCAGATGATGGAGTTGAAAAAGGAACAACACCAGGTATTTCCAGAATTATAATTGATCCACCGATTCCTACAGCACATCTTTCTGTGAATGATGACGAAATGTTAAGAGATCAGGTTTATCGAATTATTTACAATAATTTGAATTCGTATTTAACAAAACATCAATTAGTACCAAATGAAAGTAGATAAAGAATTAGTTGGCAAAATAGCTCACCTTGCCAGACTTGAGTATTCTGAAGAAGAAAAAGTAGAAGTGGTTGATGATATGAATAAGATTTTAACCTTTATGGAAAAATTGAACGAAATTGATACCAGTGAGGTTGCTCCATTAGTTTACATGACTGATTCTACCAATATTTTGAGACCAGATGTAGTTAAAACAGACATTACTAAAGAAGATGCCTTGAAAAATGCACCTAAGAGAAATTCTGACTTTTTTAGAGTTGCAAAAGTTATCGAGTAAAAAGGCTGATACAGATAATAAAACAGCTTTTTAATTAATATTTTCATCGCAAAAAACTTATGCAGGATTTAATCAAAATTTACGATATAGGTAAATCATACCAGATTGGTTCTGAAACGATTAACGCCTTGGTTTCTGTTTCGCTCACTATTAAAAAAGGCGAGTTTGTAGCATTAATGGGGCCATCTGGTTCTGGGAAATCAACTTTAATGAATATTTTAGGATGCTTGGATACACCAAGCAAAGGGACTTATATCTTGAATGGGGTTGATGTAAGTAATATGTCGGATAATGATTTAGCTGAAGTAAGAAATAAAGAAATCGGATTTGTTTTTCAGACATTTAATTTATTGCCACGTTCCACAGCTTTAGAAAACGTTGCTTTACCATTAATTTATGCAGGTTTTAGCAAATCGGAGCGAGACGAGCGAGCCATGGATGTTCTTACTGGAGTTGGTTTGGCTGATAGAACTAAACACAGACCGAATGAACTTTCAGGTGGACAAAGGCAACGGGTTGCTGTTGCTCGTGCATTGGTAAATCATCCTTCCATTATTTTGGCAGATGAGCCAACTGGAAATCTTGACACAAAGACTTCAGTAGAAATAATGGGATTGTTGGAAGAAATTCACAGAAAAGGAAATACCATTATTTTAGTAACCCACGAAGAAGATATTGCTCGTCATGCTCATCGAATTGTAAGATTAAGAGATGGAGTAATTGAAAATGATTATGCTAATACAGATATTGTAGTTTCTGCTTAAAACAATTATCGCTCTTTTTGCTTAATAAATGCTCAACATTTTACTCATGAAAATTTATACTAAAACTGGTGATAAAGGTCAAACATCACTAATAGGTGGAACAAGAGTTCCAAAACATCATCTCCGAATAGAAAGTTGCGGAACGGTTGATGAATTGAACGCATACATTGGACTGATTCGCGATCATGATAATGGAGAAGAAGTGAATTTGATTTTGAAAGAAGTTCAGGATCGTTTATTTACTATTGGAGCATTAATCGCTTCGGACCCTGATAAAGTACAGAAAAAAATCCCTGATTTGTATGCTAAGGATATAGCCTTGCTGGAAACCGAAATGGATAAAATGACTGAAATGCTACCTGAATTGCGGCATTTTATCTTGCCAGGTGGTGCAACAGTTGTTTCTTTTTGCCATATTGGAAGATGTGTTTGCCGTAGAGCAGAACGTTTGGTTGTGCATTTGGCAGAAGATAGTTTTGTGGATGAAATGGTAGCAACTTACCTCAACCGACTTTCTGATTATCTGTTCACATTGGCTCGTTTTTTAGGGATGAAAGCAGGTGTTGCAGAATATGAATGGTTGCCAAGATTGTAAATTAGCTGTCTGAGGCAATTTAAACCATGTTTTTGCATAAAAAAACTCATTGAACCTTTTCCTTGGTAATTTCGTTAATAACATTACATTTGCGAAAAAATTCTTAGAAATCTACTTTTATAATTATACTTAATATGTATTGGACACTTGAACTAGCATCACACTTAGAAGATGCGCCATGGCCAGCCACCAAGGATGAATTAATTGATTACGGAATACGATCTGGAGCTCCTGTAGAGGTAATAGAAAACCTGCAAGCATTGGAAGATGATGGCGAACCGTATGAAAGTATTGAAGAAATCTGGCCTGATTATCCAACTAAAGACGATTTTTTCTTTAATGAGGATGAATATTAGAAATAAACCCGAAAGGGTTTTTTTTATGGGGTTTAAGATTTATATAACTGTAAAAGTGATTCGGCAATTAGTAAATCCTGTGGATAGGTTATTTTAATATTATTTTCTTCTCCTTCGCTTAAATGAATTGAATTACCCGCAAATTCCACCACAGAGGCATCATCAGTAAATTCGTTTCTGAACGGCTCGTTATAACTTTTTGTTAACAATTTTAATGAAAAAACTTGTGGTGTTTGAACCAAAAAGTAGGAATTTCGATCGACTGCGATAGAGGTATTTCCGTCTACTTTTCTAAGTGATTGTGAGCAAGGTATTACTGGAACCGAAGAACTGAATTCTTCTGCTTCGGCAAAGCATTTTTCAATTAATTTTGAACTTAATAATGGTCGTACTGCGTCGTGCACGGCAACGAAACTTTGGAACTTAATTTCTTTCAAGCCGTTTTTAACTGATTGAAATCGAGTATTTCCAGCTTTTACCAATAAATGTGGAACAGTAAAATTGTGGGTTATACAAAGTTTTTCCCACATTTGGTGGTAGTGAACATTCATCACCACAATTATATCTGGTTTGCTAGGCGAATTGTAAAAAGCATTTAATGTATGCATCATTAAAGGCAAATTCCCAAGCAATAAAAACTGCTTGGGAATTTCGCTTTGCATTCTTGAACCGCTACCTCCGGCTACAATAATTGCAAATTTTTTCATGCTCAAAAAATTGATTTTTTTGAATTAGATGATTAGCATAGCATCACCATAGCTATAAAATTTATACTTTTCTTTTATCGCAACTTGATAAGCTTCCATAACATAATCAAAACCACCAAAAGCTGCCACCATCATCAATAAAGTGCTTTGTGGAGTATGAAAATTGGTAATCATTGAATTAGCAATTGAAAAATCGTATGGAGGAAATATAAATTTACTAGTCCAATCGTTTACCGGTTTTAAAATTCTACCTGCTGATACACTTGATTCGATTGTTCTCATGGTAGTAGTTCCAACTGCACAAATCCGTTGTTTGTTTTCTATTCCTCTATTCACAATTTTAACTGTTTCATCAGTTATAATAATATTTTCAGAATCCATTTTATGTTTCGTCAAATCTTCTACTTCTACGGATCTAAAAGTTCCTAATCCAACATGTAGCGTAACTTCTGCAAATTCAACTCCTTTTAATTCAAGGCGTTTCATTAATTCGCGACTGAAGTGCATACCTGCAGTTGGCGCTGCTACTGCTCCTTCTTCTTTCGCATAAATAGTTTGATAACGTTCTTTATCTTCAGCAGTAGCTTTTCTTTTTATGTATTTTGGAAGTGGAGTTTCGCCCAGAATTTCAATTGCTTTTCTGAAATCGGCATCGGAGCCGTCAAACAAAAACCGGATAGTTCGACCTCTGGAAGTTGTATTGTCAACCACTTCGGCAATTAATAAATCATCATCACCGAAATAAAGTTTATTGCCAACTCTGATTTTTCGGGCAGGATCTACTAAAACATCCCACAGCCTCATTTCTTTATTCAATTCGCGAAGAAGAAAAACTTCGATTTGGGCACCAGTTTTTTCTTTATTCCCATACAATCTGGCTGGAAAAACCTTGGTGTTGTTTAAGATCATTACATCTTTATCATTAAAATAGTCCAGAACATCTTTGAAAATTTTATGCTCTATTTTTCCACTATCCTTATGCAAAACCATTAACCGCGACTCATCACGATTGGGAGAGGGAGTGCTAGCAATTAAAGATTCTGGTAATGTAAAGGAAAATTGGGATAATTTCATGTGTGTAATTAAAATATATAGGTTTTTTTTGAAGGGCGAATTTACAATAATTTAACAATTTTGTACCTTATTAGTTTCCATTTCTTAACAATGAGATGATATAGAGATAATTAACATAGATTTTAGTTGAGGAATTTTGTTTTTTTAAAAGTTACAATTTAGATTTCATAAAAAAGGATTTTAATTTTTTTATTCCCCAATAATAGTATTCGAATTAAAATTCATCAATGAAAAAAATAAATTCAGGGAAATTCTACCTCCATTTACGGGCAATTTTCTAAAAAATCCACAAGTTATTGATTTGAAAAACTACATTTTTTTGGAATAATTAAATAAAAAATAAAGAGATAATAATGATAAATTGTTAGAAGTAAAAAAAAATTATTAATCGCAAATCACTTGATATCATTAAATTACAGTTTAGAGAAATTTGATTTTTATAACAATAAATTTAACCAAAAACCACTTAAAATTACATAGCGTAGGTTTTTGAGTATACAATTTGAGTATACGGTTTTTAAAATCTTATATAAATTAATAATTAATGATATGTCAACAAAAAATTTTAATGATGAAGAAATTCTGATTTCAAAAGCCGGAAGCTTTGATCAGGTTTCGCGACGTAAATTTTTAGGTTACGCCGGAGCAACTTCAGGATTATTGATCTTAGGATCGGCCTGTAAAGATGATGATGATCCAACTAATACTAATGATGGTGTAAATTTGGGTAGTGGTGACATCGGAATTCTAAATTATGCCTATGCACTTGAGCAATTAGAAGCTGCTTTTTATAAGCAAGTTATTGATTCTCCTTACGCAGGTATAACAACTGCGGAAACAAGTTTGTTAACTGATATTCGTGATCATGAACTAATTCATAGGGAATTTTTCAAAAATGCCTTAGGCACTTCAGCGATTCAAAACCTTGAAGTAGATTTTTCTACTATTAATTTCTCACAAAGGGATAGCGTTTTAGCTACTGCAAAAGCATTTGAAGATTTGGGAGTGTCGGCTTATAACGGAGCTGGAAAATTAATTGTAAGTATTGATTACTTATTGCTTGCTGGTAAAATTGTTTCAGTAGAAGCACGACATGCTGCTTACATACGTGATTTAATTTCTAATGGCACATTTGCCGATAGTACCACAGTAGATGCCAATGGTTTAGATCTACAAAGATCTCCAAATGAAGTTTTAGCAATTGCCGGTACTTATATAAAAACAAAAATCAACGCTAGTAATTTACCAACTCAATAATCCGAAATAGTCATGAACATACATAAAATATTAACTGATCTCGAAAAATCAGACCCGGAAGTTTACGAAAGATTAGACAGCCGAAGAGGAGCAATGAAAAGTTTTGCTTCATTAGGAAGTAAAATAGCTTTAGCAGCAGTTCCATTAGCTTTAGGTTCAATGTTTAAAAAAGCTTATGGACAATCAAATACTGATGTTGTAGCTGTTTTAAATTTTGCTTTAACTTTAGAATATCTAGAAGCTGGATTTTATGATCAAGCTTTACTTGCAGGAGTAACCTTAATTCCGGGAGGTGCGGCAACTAGTGCCATTACAACGATAAGAAATCACGAGAGAGCTCATGTCGCATTTTTGAAATCAACAATAACTTCACTAAATGGTGTTCCAGATGCTGAACCAGCTTTTGAATTTACTGCTGGAGGAGCTTTTCCAGATGTTTTTGTTAATTATCAAACCTTTTTAGCAGTTGCTCAAACTTTTGAAGATACTGGAGTAAGAGCTTATAAAGGACAAGCAGGAGCTTTAATTAATAGCAATGATGTTTTAACAGCAGCATTGCAGATACATTCGGTTGAAGCTAGACATGCATCTCATATTCGACAAATGAGAAAAGCATTGAATACTTCTCAAGTTATTAAACCTTGGATTACATTAGATCAAACTGGTGGTATTGGATCTGCAGTTCAGGCATCTTACAGTGGTGAATCTCTTACAAAACAATTAACAATTGAAACAGTGGGCATAAATGGAAATTCTCAAATCACTTCAACACAAGCTTCAGAATCGTTTGACGAACCATTGACAAAAGCTCAAGTTTTGGCAATTGTAGGTCCTTTTATTGTTTAAATAAATTAATAAGTTATTAAAAGTTGAACCCCGGAGGGATCCGGGGTTTTTTTATTTTCTGAATTCATTAAATCAAACATTGCTTTTCTCTTTGATTTGTATGAGAGCCAGTCAAATGTTAACAGAAATTTCTCGTTAAAGACAAACACTCTGTATTGAAATCCTTTGCACTAAACACTCGATTTGTCTCAACAAAGGTGGTATATTTTGGATTGAAATTTTATAATTAACGAAGGGTGGAATTTATAGCCTTATTAATCTTTTGAATTAAAGATGGCCCTTCATAGATAAAACCGGTGTAAAGTTGAACCAAACTAGCACCAGCATTTATTTTGTCCAAGGCATCCTGCGCCGAATGTATTCCACCGACACCTATTATAGGAAATGCAGCTTCTGATTTCTGGTGAAGATATCGGATTACTTCTGTGGATTGGCTGCATAATGGTTTACCACTTAAACCTCCCATTTCAGTTTTTATGGAGGATGTTTCGTGTAGGTTTTCTCTTTTTATAGTGGTGTTAGTTGCTATTACACCGTGTATCTTAGTCAGGTTTACAATTTCAATAATATCATCTAATTGTTCAATGCTAAGATCGGGAGCTATTTTTAATAATACAGGTCTTGGTTTATTCAATTCGTTGTTCAGCGAAATTATATGCGTTAATAATGCTGTTAATGGCTCTTTATCTTGCAAAGCACGCAATCCTGGTGTATTTGGCGAACTTACATTTATCACAAAATAGTCCACATAAGGAGCTAATTTTAAAAAACAGATTTCATAATCTTTGGCAGCATCCTTATTTTCTGTCCATTTGTTTTTTCCGATATTTCCACCAATCAGAACATCAAATGTTTTGTTTTTCAACCTATTTACTGCGGCATCAACACCTTCATTATTAAAACCCATTCGGTTTATTATTGCTTCATCTTTTTTAAGTCGAAACAATCTCGGTTTCTCATTTCCAGGTTGTGGGAGTGGAGTTATGGTTCCAATTTCGATAAAACCGAAACCAAAATTAGCAAGTTCATCTATCAGCTTTCCATCTTTATCAAATCCAGCAGCTAAGCCTACGCTGTTTTTAAATGTCAGATCCCAAAGTTTAACTTCTACATCTGTTTGAGTAAAAATTGATTTAATCGCAGTTTTGATACCGGGTATTTTATGAATAAATGAAATAAATGCAAAAGAAAAGTGATGAACTTTTTCTGCGTCGAACAAGAATAAAATAGATCTGATTAGTTTGTACATAGTTTTCTTAATTCAATTTCACAGCTCTTAACATCTGACGTTTTCCGGCTGCACCTTTAGGTCGCTCTATTTTGAAGCCCGCTTTTCTAAGTATTTCTTTTGTTTTTCCTGTAATGCTATAACTGATAAAAAAACCATTCGGAATAATACAAGATGCAATTTTTGTTATTAAATCAGATTCCCACATTTCTGGTTGGCTTGCTGGAGCAAAAGCATCGAAAAAAACTAAATCTACTGCTTGATTATAGCTGGTTTCTTGGGCTGTTTGGTTAATCAATTTTAATTGAACCATTGAAATTTCTGTCGCTTTTACGTTGTTTAATAATGTATTTTCCAAAATGGTAAATGCAGCTGGAAATTTTTCTTGATAATTTAATTGCTTTAATAAGTCTAAACCTGGAAAGTTGTTTTCTAAACCAATGTATAAGAGATCAATTCTATTTTCAATACAATATTCTGCTGATCCTAAAAAATTTAATCCAGTACCAAATCCAATTTCTAATATAGAAAGCGATGTTTTTTGCGTTCTATTCAGGTTTTCAATCAATCCATTAACCACAAAAACATGGTCAGATTCTTGAAAAGCACCATTCATGGAATGGTAAGCTTCTCCAATTCGCTCATCAAAAATTGTATTCGACCCATCCAAGGTTGGTTTTATCGATAAATTAAAAGGGCTATTCATTTAATCACAATATTAATAAAAATTGAAACTGTCATTTTTATTTAATGTTTAAATTACTTTTGGGCAATTAATAAACTATGCAATTTCTTCCTGTGTTTCCACTTCAGATTGTTGTTTTTCCTGGCGAGCAACTCAATCTACATATTTTCGAACCTCGCTATCGTGAACTCATTGCCGATATAAACTCTTCTGATAAAAAATTTGGAATGCCTGTGGTATTAAACAATGATATTTCAGGCTATGGTACAGAAATTCAGCTTCTTTCTATCGAAAAAACTTATTCAACTGGTGAGCTAGACGTTGCATGTTTGGGAATTAAACCCTTTAAAGTTGTTACTTTTTACAAAAATTTGCCTGACCATTTATATTCTGCAGCAGATGTAAGTTATCCTGATTTTGATTTAGATGCAGATGAAAGTAAAATTGAACAATTAGAAATACTTTATTCTGAACTTCAGGAAGTTTTAAAAGCAGAAAAGTTTATCGAAGATTTTTATGGCGATGGCTTATCTTTCAAAATAGGTCATTATGTTGCATTATCACTAGGCCAGAAGGTTAAACTTCTAGGTATTGAAAAGGAAAACGATCGATTGGATTTCATCATTGACCATGTAGAATCCATTTTACCAATTTTGAAAAACGCTGAAGAAACCAAAGAAAAAATTAAAAGTAATGGTCATTTCAGAAACTTTGAAGCGTTTAATTTTTAGTATTTACCTATTTGATTAGTTAGGCCTATCTCTTGGCTAATTTTATATTTTTGCATTTTTCAACCCAAACATGAGCATTTCGAAAACATATAGTCCACGCGAAGTGGAAGATAAATGGTACGCCTATTGGCTTGAACAAGATTTTTTTAGTTCTAAGCCCGACAGCAGAGAGCCATACACGATTGTAATTCCGCCTCCAAACGTTACTGGAGTGTTACATATGGGTCATATGTTGAATAATACGATACAAGATGTACTGATCAGGAGGGCAAGAATGATGGGTAAAAATGCTTGTTGGGTGCCAGGTACTGACCATGCTTCTATAGCCACCGAAGCAAAAGTTGTAGCTTTATTGAAAGAAAAAGGTATAAGTAAAAATGACCTAACCCGTGAAGAATTTTTAAGTTATGCTTTTGATTGGAAAGAAAAATATGGTGGAATAATATTAGAGCAGTTAAAAAAATTAGGAGCTTCATGCGATTGGAATCGAACGAGATTTACGATGGAAGATTCCATGTCAAGAGCAGTAATAAAGGTGTTTATTGATTTGCATAAAAAAGGTTGGATTTATCGTGGCGTGCGTATGGTAAATTGGGATCCTGCAGGTATGACAGCTATTTCGGATGAGGAAGTTATTAGAAAAGAGATAAATTCTAAACTTTACTACATAAAATATAGAATTGTTGGCGCTGATTCTCAATCAGAAATTCTTAATCAAGATTATCTTGTAATTGCAACAACCAGGCCTGAAACTATTATGGCTGATGCTGCTATTTGTGTAAATCCAAATGATGAACGCTACAAGCATTTGAAAGGGAAAAAAGCGATTATTCCATTAATAAATCGCGAAATTCCGATTATTGGAGATGATTATGTAACCATGGATTTCGGTACTGGATGTTTAAAAGTAACTCCAGCTCATGATTTAAATGATTATGAATTAGGCATAAAACATAAACTTCCGGTTATTGATATTTTAAATGATAATGGAACGCTAAACGAAAAAGCAGAAATTCTAATTGGAAAAGATCGATTTGCAGCCAGAAAGGAAATTGGAGTAATGCTCGAAAATTCTAATTCATTGCAAAAAATAGAAGATTACAAAAGCCAAGTGGGTTTTTCGGAAAGAACAGATGCTGTGATCGAACCTAAATTATCCATGCAATGGTTTTTGAAAATGGATAAAATGGCCGCTCCTGCATTGGATTATGTAATGAGTGGTGAGGTAAAACTTATTCCAGATAAATTTAAGAATACCTACAAGCATTGGATGGAAAATGTGCACGATTGGTGTATTTCTCGGCAATTATGGTGGGGTCAGCAAATTCCTGCTTGGTATTTACCCGATGGTACTTATGCTGTCGCAGAAACCAGAGATGAAGCTTGGCAGATTTTAAAAAATTCTGAAAACAATACGACAAGTTATTCTAAAGAAGATTTAAACCAAGATTCTGATGTGGTTGATACTTGGTTTTCGTCTTGGTTATGGCCAATTTCTGTGTTTGATGGTTTTGAAGATCCTGAAAATGAAGATATCAATTATTATTATCCGACGAATGATTTGGTTACAGCTCCTGAAATTTTGTTTTTTTGGGTTGCCAGAATGATTATGGCCGGACATGAATATAGAGGAAAAGCACCATTCAAAAATGTTTATCTCACTGGAATTGTGCGAGATAAACAAGGGCGCAAAATGTCTAAATCTCTAGGCAATTCACCAGACCCTTTAGATTTAATCACTGAATTTGGTGCCGATGGAGTTCGTGTTGGTATGCTTTTGTGTTCATCAGCTGGGAATGATGTTTTGTATGATAATGCGTTTGTAGAGCAAGGACGAAACTTTTCCAATAAAATATGGAATGCATTCCGATTGCTGAATAGTTGGACTGTTGATAAAAACCTTAGTTCGCAAAATGAACTTGCAGTAAATTGGTTTGAAAGTAAATTTAATGCAGAACTTGAATTAATTAATCAAAATTTTGATCAATACAGAATTTCAGAAGCAATGATGCTTGCTTATAAATTAGTTTGGGATGATTTCTGTTCAACGTATTTGGAAATGATAAAACCAGGTTTCGAGGAACCAATTGATGCTTATTCTTACAATAAATCAATCATATTTTTTGATAAAATTTTAAAACTTTTGCATCCATTTATGCCATTCATAACTGAAGAACTCTGGCATCAAACTGCTGAAAGAAAAGAAAAAGAATGCTGTATTGTTGCCGAATATCCAAAGCCTGAAGTTATAAATCGACAAACATTAGACTATACAACTTTAGCTTTGAAAGTGATAAGCGAAATCAGAAATATCCGAAATCAAAAACAAATTTCGCCGAAAGAGAAATTAGCATTAGTAATTCCATCAATCTTACAAAATCAATATTCTTCGTATGTCGAGATGATTAGCAAACTGGCAAATTTATCAGAAGTTAAATTCGGAAAAAACAAACCAGAAAAATCGATCAGCTTTATGGTTGGTACAGATGAGTTTTACATTCCGATGGAAAACATGCAGATAGATACTGAAGCAGAGAAAGAACGAATTTTAAAAGAAATTGAATATTTGAAAGGGTTTTTAAAATCAGTAGATGTAAAGCTAAACAATGAAAAGTTTGTTTCTAATGCTAAGACAGAGGTAATTGAAATAGAGCGAAAAAAGAAAGCAGATGCAGAAAGTAAAATAAAACAACTTGAACAGGCAATGGAAATGCTTTAATTTAGATTTTACCTGAAATTTTGTAAGCTAAAAAACCTGCCCATTCGTGGATCAATTTTTCCCAATTGATCATAACCCATAATTTAGGCATTAAATTATATCCAATAGAATTGTCAGAAGTGTTTGCCATTGCGTTTACGCTAAAAGGCTTAACATTTACATTTAATTTTCTGAAACATGCCAAGCTTCTTGGTAAATGTGAAGCCGAGGTGATCAGTAAATTTGAATTAGTAAAGTTTAAGCTATCTAAAATTTTTTTTGTGTTTTGAGCATTTTCTACGGTGTTTTTTGATTCGGATTCTGCAATTACATCAACTTCAGGTAAACCAATTTCAATAAGATAATTTCGCGCACAAATTGATTCTTTATGTTTCTGATCTAGATTTCCGCTACCACCCGAAAGAATGATTTTAGAAATAATCCCTTTTTTGTATAAATGAACCGTTTGGAAAAGCCTATCAGAACTTTCTGTGAATTGTAATCTGTTTATATTTTCTTGAAACATTGAATAACCACCTAATACAATTCCGCAATCATATTTTTCTTTTGGAATTGGTATTGGAGTTATTTCAAACTTCGAAACAAAAAAATTGAAAAATGCAGCATTGCAAAAAAGGTAAACAAGAATAAAAGTAGTGATGAGTATTCGGGATTTTTTCTTCGTGTTTTTAATTAGAATAGCATATAAAAGTAAACCCAATATCCACAAAACAGGAGAAAGAAAAAATGAAAAAATTTTAGAAAATATAAAAAACATAAAACTAATTATAGGTATGCTGGTAATTCTTCAATGAAAGAAAAAGATTGATTTATATAGTCAATTTCGGCACAAATATGAGTAAATCCATTTGATACAAACAGATATTTTGCTTTGTAAATAAAATTATATCTCGCTATTTGATCAAAAACTTTTTGGTTGATTTTTTCGGATGGCGCTTTGCATTCTACAACCATAAACGGCAAACCTTCGCGAGTTGAAATAAGGATATCTGCTCTCTTCTTAAGTGAATTTAATACTAGCCCAGTTTCAATTTTTACCAAACCTTTGGGATATTTTTTTTCTTTTAAAATATATGAGATTACATGCTGGCGAACCCATTCTTCGGGTGTTAGTAAAAGATACTTCTTACGTAAAGAATCAAAAATATAATGTTTGCCAGCTTCAGTTTTCAGTCTGCTATTTATTGCTGGCAACTGTAGTGCCCCCATTAATTCGTGCATACAACAAATATATATTTTACTCTGCTATTCATTCATTATCTTTTATTTTAGCCGAATGAAACAAGTGACAGATTTGTTGGCGAAATTGAAGAAAAAAGAATATTCGCCTATTTATTTTTTTCAAGGAGAAGAAGCCTATTATATTGATCAATTAAGCGATTACATAGAAGATCATGTATTGAATGAAGGAGAAAAATCATTTAATCAAAGTGTTTTTTATGGGAAAGATTCGGACATCATGACGATTTTAAACTCGGCAAGAAGGTTTCCCATGATGTCTGATTATCAAGTTATTTTAGTAAAAGAAGCGCAACATTTAAAATTTAAAATTGAAGATCAGAAAGATCCGCTGGTAGCTTATTTGGAAAACCCATTAAAATCAACCATTCTTGTTTTTTGCTATAAATATGGTTCTCTTGACAAACGATTGAAGTTTGCAAAAATTCTGGAAAAACATGCAGAGGTCGTTACAACAAAAAAACTATATGACGATGCAATTCCGGGTTGGATAGATTCATATTTGTCTGCAAAAAAGATAAAAATTGAGCAAAGTGCCTCCAATTTATTAGCAGAATATTTAGGTACTGATTTATCAAAAATTGCAAACGAGCTTGATAAATTAATATTGGTTTGTGGAGAAGGGCATAAAATAACAACAAGCGATATTGAAAAAAACATTGGAATAAGTAAAGAATACAATGTATTTGAACTCCAAAAAGCAATAGGAAGGCGTGACCTTTTTCGTTCGCAACAAATAGCAGCTTATTTTGCTGCCAACCCAAAGCAGAACAATATTGTTCAATCTATCGGTTCATTAATTAATTATTTTATTAAACTATTAACTTACCATGCAGTTGCAAAAGAAGGTGAGCAAAAAATAGCAGCGGTTTTAAAAGTAAATCCATATTTTTTGAAAGATTATCAGATAGCTGCCAGAAATTATAATTTTCAACAAACTCAGCGAGCTATTCACTTGTTGCATGAGTATGATGTAAGATCGAAAGGAGTGGGAACAACGGGGGAATATCGGGAAGGTGATTTGCTGAAAGAATTGCTCGTGAAAGTGATGATTTAATTTTTTTACCTGCTTAATAAATTTAATCGAATTTTTTTTGACGGATTTTTTTTTAATAAATACAAACGTTTAAATTAAAACACAACTAGTTATTAATTAGTATCTAATTTAATTGTAGTCCAAATATCAAATAGTAAAAATAAATTTAAAAGTCAAAAAATGAATTATTGGTTGGTAAAGTCTGAGCCCTTTAAATACTCTTGGTCAACGTTTGAAGAAGACAAAATAACTTTTTGGGATGGAGTTCGAAATTACCAAGCCAGAAATAATCTAAGAGAAATGAGAAAAGGAGATTTAGTTCTTTTTTATCATAGCAACGAAGATAAAGCTGTAATTGGAATTGCTAAAGTTGCTAAAGAATTTTACCAAGATCCTACCACCGAAAATCCGAATTGGGTAGTTGTTGACCTTCAGGCTGTTTCTAAATTAAAAAACCCTGTTACACTTAGTGCAATAAAAAATGACTCTCAACTTGCTGAAATAGGGTTGGTTAATCAAGGCCGATTGTCTGTTATGAAATTAAAAAACAATGAATTTGATAGAATTTTATTTTTGTCAGAAGACAAAAAATAGATTAATCATGAATAAATAAAGCTTTCAATTCTGTCGCATCATCAGGTGTCATTTTCCCAGCTAAAATCATGCGTAATTGCCTTCTTCTAAGTGCTCCATCATATAATTTTATCTCATCTTCTGTCTCTGGAATTAAATGAGGAACTGCTTTTGGCTTATTTTCTGCATCCACAGCCACAAATGTATAGTAGGCCTCATTACTTTTCACTTTCACACCCGATGGTATGTTTTCTGCCCAAACATCTAACCTAATTTCCATAGAAGAAGAAAAGGCCCGAGTTACTTTAGCCTCAATAGAAACTAAATCCCCTAATTTAATTGGATGTTTGAATGATACATTATCTACGGAAGCAGTTACAACAATACTATTGCTATGTCTCTGACCAGTAATTGCAGCCGCAATATCCATTAAGTGCAATAATCTACCTCCCATTAAATTATTTAATGTATTGGTGTCGTTGGGTAATACCAACTCATTCATAATCGTTAATGAATCTTTTGGAGTTTTGCTTTCTAGCTCGTGCATGGCGTCAAATATACGTCCGCTTATTTAATTTAGCATAGCTGAGTTTTACAAAACCTATCTTATTACAAATAAATAATTACTTTTACCCCGCATTCGTAGTTCAATGGATAGAATATCAGATTTCGGCTCTGAGGGTTGGGGGTTCGAGTCCCTTCGAGTGCACATATGTTAAAAAAGCGGCATCTAAAGCCGCTTTTTTGTTTTTTAGTATAAATTGGTAGATCATTTTCCGTACTTATACCTAATGAATATTAAATATTTTTACAATTTTTGTAAATAAATTGATTTGTAATACTTACCTTATTCAATTATTGATGGAAAAAAGTATGTTTTATGAAACAATTTTCCCCAACTTACATATAAAGGGAAAATTATGTTTGGCAGAATTCGATTATCATATTGATTAATTTTCATTTAATTTTACAAATTATAGAAAAGATAAAAAAATATTGCGCTTAACAGATTTTGGATTAGGTTTTGTTTAGAAGTTCAACTTATTGACCAAAAGCACAACATATTCTTAATATTAATTTAAAACTGTAAAAGTAAATTTGCAAAAATGTTAAAACTTCAATTAGTAGAATTTACCCTCTCAAACGATCGACCATGAAAAAGACATTACTAGCTATAGACGACGAAAAATCTATTTTAAGTATTCTGGAGTATATTTTCGAGAAAAAATATAATGTGGTAAATAAGCCAAATGGCAAAGAAGCTTTGGCTTGGATGCAGGAAGGTAATCTTCCAGACATTATTGTATCCGACGTATTAATGCCAGAAATGGACGGGTTTGAGTTTATGAAGCAAAAACAATCAAGTGGTTTTTTTAAAGACATTCCTGTTGTTATACTTTCCAGTAACGAAAACAGTACGGACAAAATAAAATTTTTATGTTCTGGAGCTGATGATTACATGGTGAAACCATTTAATCCTCAGGAGCTTGACATACGTGTAAATAACCTACTTAAAAGAGTAGATAAAACCTACGCCTAAAACCTTATGGCTACCAAACATAGAATCGCTTACGTTAATAATAATCCAGAACAAGTACAGGATTTTATTAATGCTTTTAACCAAGATTACATCATTTTTTTATTCGAAGATGCCTTTCAATTTGAAGCATGGGTAGAAAAAGAAAATATTATTGAAGCAGTTGTTTCATCAGGTGAATATGATAGCCCAAATGGTATTCCATTGTGCAGAGTTTTAAAATCAAACCCTGCATCTAAACAAATACCATTCATATTTATAACTGATAAAATTACTCAGTCAATAAGAAAAGCAACCATAAAAGAAGGTTTTGCCGAAATTTTTGAACCTGATTTCAAAAAAGAAGATTTTGATTTGAGGGTAAACTATCTGATTAATAATAGTGGAAGAATGCTTAGAAATCTTCCAAATGAAAATCAAATAAAAACAAATTATCGAACACCGTTAATGAAGCGGATATTTGATATAGTTTTTTCAACATTTGTTCTCATTGCATTAACTCCTTTATTTCTTTTGATATCTGCGTTTGTTGCATTGGAATCTAAAGGCCCAGTTTTTTATTCCTCCAAAAGAGTAGGAACTGGATATAAAGTTTTTGACTTTTATAAATTCAGATCCATGAGAGTTGGTTCAGATAATTTATTGAAAGATATAAAGCACATGAATCAGTATAATGTAAATTCTAAACTGGAAACACATTCTAAAAGATGCGACTACTGTATTCAAAATAATGTTTCTTGCCAATCAATATTATATTTAGATGGCGATGCTATTTGCGAGAAATTACATTTGAAGCAACGTAGAGAAAGCAATGAGCCGAGCTTTATAAAAATTGCAAATGATCCAAGAGTAACCCGTGTTGGTAATTTTATTAGAAATACCAGTATTGATGAACTTCCACAATTATTTAATGTGTTAAAAGGCGATATGTCCATTGTTGGAAACAGACCTTTACCACTTTACGAAGCTGAAAAAATAACAACCGATCAGTTTGTACTTCGATTTTTAGCACCAGCAGGTATCACCGGATTATGGCAGGTATCTAAACGAGGAAAAGGAGGACCAATGTCCGAAACTGAACGAATGATGCTTGATAATGATTATTCAAAAAATTGTAGCTTCTGGACTGATTTAGTGATCATTACCCGAACCATACCTGCTTTACTTCAAAAAGAAAACGTTTAACCTAAAGAATTGCCGAAAGGTTATTCTTTAATAACTTACCTATGGTTGTTATTGAAGTATTTTTATTTGGGTATTTTGCTTTTTGTGTAGCATATGCACTTTTGTTTTCGATAGGAGGCCTTTTTGGAGTCAAGAAAATTGAAAATAACTTTGAGCCTCAAAACAAGTTCTCCATCCTAATTCCCTCTTACAAAGAAGACAATGTAATTGTTTCTGTGGCACAGAACGCATTAAATCAAAACTATCCATCAGCTTTGTTTGATGTCGTGATAATTGCAGATAGTTTGCAACCAAGTACTTTAGTTCAACTCAGAGCATTACCTATTCGTGTTATCGAAGTTTTTTTTGAAAAAAGCACTAAAGTAAAAGCATTAAATGAAGCCATGCTTCAAATTGGTGATGATTATGAAATTGGCTTGATACTAGATGCAGATAATGTTATGGAGCCTGATTTTTTACTAAAAATAAACCAGGCATATAATGCAGGATATAAAAATATACAAGGCAGAAGAGTAGCAAAAAACACCAATACAGATTTCGCCAAGCTGGATGCGTTAAGCGAAATTATTAATAATCATATATACCGTTTAGGGCATACAGCCTTAGGTTTTTCTTCTTCATTAATAGGATCAGGAATGGCATTTGAATATGCTACGTTGAAGTCAACTATGGCTAATATGGATTCTGTAGGCGGTTTTGATAGAGAATTAGAAGTAATTCTAATTACTAAAGGGCATAAACCTTATTATTTACCAACAGCAATTGTATATGATGAAAAAGTTGAGAAAGCAGAAGTTTTTGCCTCACAACGTAAACGATGGATTGCAAGTCAGTTTATTTATTTAAGAAAATATTTTTTTAGAGGATTTGCAGGTTTATTTAAAGGTAATTTGGTGTTTTTCAATAGTGCCATTCTCAGAAATATTCAACTTCCAAGAGTGATAAATTTAGGTTTTCTATTAATAATTGTACTGGTTTCTTTTGTTATTTCAAAATACCTAACTATCTCACCTTTATATTGGCTACTATTATTTATTGGTTATTTATTATCTTTTATTCTTGCTGTACCAATATCGTTTTACGACAAAGCTTTTTTTAATGCTTTAGCTAAAGTACCACAAGCATTTTTTATCATGACATTAGCTTTGTTTAAATTAAAAGGCGCTAATGCAAAATTTATTCATACTCCACATGGAGTTGTAACAATGGATTCTGCTACTAAAACAGCAAACGAAAAATGAACGATTTTGGTAATTTACCTTTAGTAAGTTTTATTACTATAAATTATAATCAAGCAGCGGTTACTTGCGAATTACTTGAAACGCTGACAAAAATTACCTATCCCAATTTTGAAATTTTTGTTGTTGATAATGCTTCAAAGTCTGATTCTACGAGCATTAAAAAAAATTTCCCAACTATAAATTTTATTCAAAGTGATGTGAATTTGGGTTTTGCTGGTGGAAATAACCTTGCAGTAAAACAAGCAAAAGGCGATTATTTATTTTTTATTAACAACGATACAGAAGTAAAACCAGATTTTCTTGAGCCAATTGTACATTTCATGCAAAACAATGAAATAGTAGGAATGGCCTCTCCCAAAATAATTTATCATAATTCTGGAGAAATTATACAATATGCTGGTGCAAATCGAATTAGCAATTTAACTGGTAGAGGTTCGAAAATTGGATATAAACAAAAAGATATTGGACAATATTCGGAAAATCGAAAAACAGACTATGGGCATGGTGCTGCATTAATTGTACGTTCGGATGCGGTGAAAATAGTTGGTATGATGCCTGAAATTTATTTTCTTTATTATGAAGAACATGATTGGTGCGAACAATTCAAAAGAGAAGGATATCAGATTTATTTCATCGCAGATAGTCAAATATATCACAAGGAATCAATGTCAATTGGTGTAAATAGCCCGCTTAAAACCTATTATTTGACTAGAAATAGATTGCTCTTTTTTAAAAGAAACTACACAACAACTGAGTATTTGATATTTTCAATTTTCTTTTATTTAGCGGTAGTTCCTAAAACAACTTTAACCTTACTTTTGAAAAATGATTCTGAAAATTTGAAATCATTTTTTCGTGGAATTTCTGATTTTATAAAAGGAAAATAATACTAATGAACGAAGGTATAAGTCAAAAGGTTAAGAACAAATTAAAAGGCTTTCGGTCTGAAAATCCTGATGCTACCGTTTTGGATTTCTTAGCAAATCTTTTAATTGGATTTTACAGAGTTTTGCTTGCTAAATTTTATTTGCGAAATGCAGATTCATTAGGATCTTTGGTCTCCGTAAATGGCAAACCCATGTTCAGGAACAGTGGGAAGGCTTATTTTGGTGATGAAGTTAGGGTTTGGTCTAATATAAATCGAGCAAAAATACTAATTGGTAAAAAAGGAATTTTCAGAGTTGGCAAAAATTCAAGAATAAACGGTTGCCATATTGCTGTTCAAAATCAAGTTACTATTGGAAACAATGTTCGCATTGCTCCTTATGTGCTTATTTTAGATAGCGATTTTCATAAAGTGGATGATCATTTTTCGGAGGAGGGAATAAATTCGCCAATTATTATTCACGATAATGTTTGGATTGCTTCTAACTCTACAATTTTGAAAGGAGTAGAAATTGGAGAAGGCGCTGTTGTTGCCGCAGGTTCTGTAGTAACTAAAAATGTTCCACCATTTACCGTTGTTGCAGGTGTTCCAGCAAAAGTTATTCGCCAACTCAGTCATTAACCATGAAAAAAATAATAACCGGACTGTTTATTTTTTCTGTTGCAATACTATTAATCTTATTTTCGATTCATTGGTATTTTACCAAAGATATTCGAGTAATTTCAGAAGCTGATAGGCAAAATTATAGTTGGAGTTTTGCGAAAACACCATCAGGAATTACTCACTATGAAATTGTTGGAAATGATACTTCGGAACTTATTGTTTTGCTTGCAGGTTGCGGTAACGGAGGTTTTATTTTTGATAGTAATATTGTAAATCTCAAAAATGCTGGTTTCAGAGTTTTACGTTATGATTATTATGGCAGAGGATTATCTGATCATCCAGAAGATGTAGTTTATGATCATGAATATTATAATAAACAATTATTAGAGCTGTTAAATTATTTGAATATAAAAAAGCCTTTTCATTTAGTAGGTGTGTCAATGGGAGGGAGTGTAGCCATTGATTTTGCTGATCGATATCATCATCTAGTAAAGTCATTAACATTAATTGGACCTGCAGCTTTAGGCAATAAACCTTCAGCAATACTTAAAATACCTTTGTTAAATACTTTTTTAATGAACGTTTATTGGGCATCAAAAACTGAAGATCAGCAAATTTCTGAGTTTAAAAATCCTGCAGCTTTTGAAAAAGTATACAGGCAGAAAATTAAAAACGAAATTGCTATCCGAAATTTCACTTATGCAGTTCAATCTTCATGGTCTAATATTATAAATAAAAGAATGATTCCAGAAATGGAAAAAATTGCCAAACGGAAAACACCTGTTTTATTAATGTGGGGCGACTCAGATCCTGTAGTTCCGTCTAAGATAAGCAGGTTTTATCTAAAAGCTAATCCAAGTATAAAATACCATATTATTGAAAACTCAGGTCACATTGCCAACTACGAAAAACATAAAATGACGGACAGCCTTATACGTATTTTTACCCGCAGTGTAAATACGTATTAATGGGTATTTTAAACTTTGGTTTTTAAATTTATTTTTGCACAACATCTAAAATTAGTTTTATGCTGAAACAATACGACCTAGTTGTAATTGGAACAGGTTTCGCTTCATCATTTTTTTTAAAAAAGTATCTCGAAAAATCTTCTCCAGACAAAAAAGTCTTGGTTTTAGAACGTGGACAATTTTTTCCACATGCTTCAAGGTTAGACCAGATAAGAGGAAAAAAGGTAGAAATAGTTGGAAAATTAGAAGAAGCCAAAAAGAGTTTTGTTAATAAAAATACCAACAAAGATTGGCCTTTTGATGTCAATTTTGGAGGAAGTTCTAACTGTTGGTGGGGTTGTGTACCTAGGTTTATGCCATCTGACTTTAAACTTAAATCGCAATTTGGAGTAGGAGCCGATTGGCCAATTACATATGATGAATTAGAAAATTATTATTGTGAAGCAGAGGCAATTATGTCCATAGCTGGCCCAAATAATACTCCATTTTTTATGTCGAAGCCGTATCCTCAGCCCCCTCATCAATTAAATACCATTGATAAATTGATGCAAGAAAAGTATGGAAATCAATATATTAGTCAACCAGCCGCACGTGCAAGTAGAAATGTAGGTAAAAGATCAGTTTGTTGTACAAGTTATGTTTGTAATTTATGTCCGATAGATTCTAAATTTACCATAGAAAATACGCTGAAAGAATTGTACGACGACCCTCGAGTTACTTTACAATATGGAGCAAAAGTTTATTCATTTGAAACGGTAAATAATGCCATCAAAAAAGTTTTATTCTCTTTAGATGGAAAAGATGAAGTAGTTGAAGGAGAAGTAGTTGCACTTGGTGCTAATTCAATTTTCAATCCCCATATATTATTGAATGCAGGTGATACTAATAAATTTACCGGTTCAGGCATCAGCGAACAAATAGGCACGTACGCATATTTTTATTTTAAAGATTTGAATAATGTAGGAGGTGGCACTAGTTTGTCGGCAAATGGATATATGATGTATGATGGTGAACGAAGAAAAACAATGTCGTCATGCCTGATAGAAAACCACAACGAACCGTTTATTCGGAATGAATTTGGAAAATGGCGCCACATGGCGAAATTTAAATTTGTATTTGAAGATATACCATCTGAAGAAAACAGGATTTTATTAACCTCAGATCGGTTTATTCCTGAAATTGCCTATAAAAAACATACCTCTTATGTGGATAAAGCAATGGATAATCTGGAAAAAGATATTGATACGTATTTTTCATTTCTTCCAATAGAGCGTGTTGAGTTAGATGGATATTTCCAACGTACAGAAGCTCATAATTTATCGACTACAAGAATGAGTGAAAATGCTGGAAATGGTGTTGTTGATAAAAATTTAATACATCATCAATTCAGAAATCTGTTTGTATTGGGCGGCAGTGTTTTTCCCTCAATCTCAGCAGCAAATCCAAGTTTAACCATATCTGCACTTTCTTTAAAAGCAGCTGATCAAAATTTTTAGTAAAATGCAAAGAAAAACATTCTTAAAAATAGTAGGAGGAGTTGTAGCAATCGGAGCAATTGGATATGTTGCTGTTCCAACTTTTGAAGAAATGCTTTTAAAAATCCTAAGATCAGATTTAAAAGGATTAAAAGTTAATGAAGATACTATTGCGAAATATTTATTAGATTTTAAAAAAGATAATCCACTTAGGTTTAAATCATCTAAAGAACAGTTTATTAAAGCAAGCTATTTATTAGATTATCCATTTGTACCAAATCCATACAAACATAAATATCAGCAATTTAGGAGTTTATTGGTTGGTAATTTTTTACTTTCAACTGATTTTTTTATCAATAAAATGGATGTAACGAAAGAAGTAAATTATTTGGGAATATATAATCCACATTTACGACCTTGCGCCAACCCATTTTCATATTTATATTATCCATCAACATAAATCCTGAACTGGAATACAAAAATCAATGAATCAGGAACAAACCATAATACTTTGCGGAGGTGCAATTAATTTTCTTAACCTGACTATTAATACAAGCCATTCCCATGCAATGATTCCTGTAAATGGTAAACCGGTAATTGGTTGGATTCTTGATGATTTATTATCAAAAAACATTGACAACATTGTCATAATTCGAAGGGCTGGCGATGTGCAATTAGGCGAATTCCTTGACCGAGCTTACCAAAGAAGAATAAAAATTAAGCAAGTTGCTTTAGTAAACAATGGTACTATAATCCAATCGCTAAAAGCAGGTTTGGATAATTGCAATTCGTTAAGAATGGTAAGGGTTATTTTAGGAGATACGCTAGTATGTGATCCCTTTGAAGGTGAAGCAAACTTTAGTTACGTTGCCGAAGTCGCTGATTCGCATAGATGGTGTGTAACCCAAACCGATGAACAGGAAAATATAATTGGCTATTTGGATAAAAAAGAAGGGCTTACCCCTCCAAATCGTGCATTATGTGGATATTATCATTTCTCCGATATCGAATTTCTTAAAATATGTACTCGCAAAGCATTATTGGATGGTAAAAAACAGTTAAGCGAAGTGCTTGAAAATTATGGTATCCGATATCCGATGAAAGCTGTTAATGCAAAATTTTGGTATGATTTCGGAAATATTGATAATTTGGTTTTATCAAGACAGCGATTACTGCAAGGCAGATATTTTAATTCTCTTACAATAGATCCAACCTTAAATACAATTTCTAAAGTTAGTTTGTTGAATGATAAATTGAGGAACGAACTAAACTGGTATTTGCTTTTGCCTGATAAATTAAAAGTTTTAAGTCCAAGAATAATAAACCAAGAGCAAAACGAAGATAAAATTACCATAAACCAAGAGTATTACGGTTATCCTACTTTAGCAGAGCTTTTTTTGTATTCTTCTTTTCATCCTGAAACTTGGAGTTCTATTATAACTCGCTTGCTAAACATTCACCTTGAATTTAAAAAGTATAAAGGTGAATTGACCAAAGCGGAGCTTTCCAATGTTTATAAAGATAAAACGCTTGACAGGCTTCACGATTTGGAAACAATGGATCCCTATTGGGCTTCCTTATTAAAAGTACCAACTATAACACATAATGGTGAAGTACTTCAGAATTTATCATTTCTGCTTCCGCAAATAATTGAAAAAACTGAAGAGATTATTGAGAATGCAGAAGTAACCATTTTACATGGCGATTTTTGTTTTTCAAATATACTTTTTGATATTAATAGCCAAATATCCAGATTAATAGACCCACGAGGAAGTTTCGGTAGAATTGGAATATATGGTGATCCACGTTATGATATTGCCAAACTTCGACATAGTATTTGTAGCTATTACGATTATATTGTTTCCGATCTTTTTTCGTTGGACGAGCATTCGTCGGGAGTTTTTGAGACTGACCTTTTTACTTCTACTGCTTCTGTTAAAGTTGGGCCAATTTTCGATGATCTTGTTCAAAAAATAGGATACAATATTGAAGAAATACGATTTATTGAAGGCTTGCTTTTTATTTCAATGCTTCCCTTGCATCGTGACAAACCTGAACGTCAGAAAATGATGTTTTTGACTGGATTGAAGATATTAAATAGACTATTTGTGCCAGAAAGTAGTAAACCGATAATTAACGAATTAGCATGAGAATTATAATAGATTTGGACGGCACCATATGCCCTTTGAAACAAGAAGGAGAAACATATGACATGCTTATTCCTCATCCAGGTGCAATAGAACGATTAAATGAGTTAAAAGCTGCTGGCCATTATTTGATCATTCAAACGGCGAGAAACATGGCAACTTGTGATAGCAATGTTGGTAAAGTGATGAAAAATATTGGTGGTTTAACGTTGAATTGGCTTGAGAAATTTAATGTTCCATATGATGAAATATTTTTCGGGAAGCCAAACGGACAAGTTTATATAGACGACAGAGCATTACGTTTTAGTGATTGGGAATCAATAACAGAGCAATTATTAATAAACATAGCTAAAGAGAAATGAACATTGTAATGCCGATGGCAGGCAGAGGTTCCCGCTTTAATGGAAGCAATTATTCTGCACCTAAACCTTTAATTAATGTGATGGATAAACCTATGTTTATACATTCACTTCAAAGTATTAAAAATGTAGAATTTGATCAACTAATTATTGTTGCTCTAAGCGAACATGATAAAAATTTCAATCTAAAAAAATTAATTGATCAGTATTTACCAGATGTTCCTGTCGAATTGGTTTTAATAGACGAAGTAACCGAAGGGCAATTGTGTACTATTTTAAAAGCACGATATTTATTTGACCTTAAAAAACCAATTCTAATAACCAGTTCAGACACTATTGTAATTTCAGATATAGCATCTGATATTAAAAATTTAAGCAATGATATTTCAGGACTTATCTCTGTTGCTAATATGCCTGGTGAGCAATGGAGTTTTGCAAAAACTGATGAACAAGGAATTGTAATAGAAGTAACTGAAAAAGTAAAAATATCTGATAACGCTAGTACAGGCTTGTATTATTTTAGCCATGCAGGAGAATTTTTAACGTATGCAGATGAACTGATTGAAAAACAAGAGCGAACAAAGGGTGAATTTTATGTAATGCCAGTCTATAAAAATTATATAAAAGATCAAAAAAAAATAAAATTAAGTAATGCAACAAAAATGTGGGATATGGGTACGCCAGACGCGCTTGCTGAATTCTTGCTAATAAATAATAAACAAAATTTATAGTAGATAATTTTATTTGCAAGTACACTAAAAGTATATGAACAATTCTACAGTATTACGTCAACAACTTTTTAGATATATAATTATTGGTGGTTTATCTACTTTAATAAACTATTGTCTATTTTATATTTTATATCAGAAATTCTCAGTCTACTACCTTACAGCTCATGCACTTGGCTTTAGTATTAGCGTATTTTTTGGCTATTTTTTTAATAAAAACTGGACGTATCAATCTTCAAACGAATCAAAAAAAGAAGTAGTAAAATATTATATGGTTTATTTGTTTTCTTTATCGCTTGGTTTATTATTATTAAAATTATTGGTAGATGTTTTACATCTTGATCCACGTTTTGCAAAATTTATAGAAATTGGAATAACGGCATCCACTAATTTTTTAGGGACGAAACTTTGGGTTTTTAGGAAATAAGCTTTATGAAAAACTTACTTTTAACAGATCGCCAACTAAAATTTTTTACCGCAGCATTTATTGTATTAATTTCTGCTTTTCCACTTTTTTTCGATCTTCCATTTCGGGATAACTTATTTTTAACATGGGAGGGAACATACCGTTTATCAATTGGTCAAATTCCATATCGAGATTTTACCATGCCAATCGGTTATGGTCTTTTTATTATTCCTTTTATTTTTTTCAAAATTTTCGGTTCGGGGTTAGTAACTTTATTATATGCACAGGTTTTTACCAACATCGTTTTATTATGGGTTTTTGGAAAAATTCTTCGTTTACTCAACATCTCTGAAATAGCGATATTTTTTGCTACCATGGTTTTTGCCATGTCCTATACTTTTGTGTTTTTCTGGCCTTGGTACAATCATGCAGCATTATTTTATGAACTTGTAGGGATTTATTTTATCGTTAAACTAATTTCTTTAAATAAAATATCAACTCGAAATTTACTCTATTGCATACAAGCAGGCTTCTTTATTTTTCTTTCATTATTTACCAAACAAGATTATGGTGGTCTTGCATTAATATTCTCTTTAGTATTATTATGTATTGATGCTATAACACAGAAACGATGGAAACTATTGGTAGGATTTATAGCTTTTTATGCATTGTTTGCGTTTATTTTCATTTTTCCTCTTTTACCTTATCAGTTTTCATATTGGTTTAATCATGGTCAAGCTCCACATAGTTCAAGATTAAGTTTATTTGATCTCATCAATGAATTTTTTGGAGGATCGTCGGTCGAGAAACTATATCTATTAATGATATTCTTATATGTTTTTTATCGATTCAGTTCAGTAGCTGATTTTTTTAAAGATCGCAATCATTTGTTTTTATTTCTCATTACCGTTGGCATGATTGTTCAAACATTATTAACAAAAGTAACAAGCCGTTTGCCAGCTGATACTACTACTTATTTCCATGCATTTGCCATTGTATACTTAATACAACAAACAGGTATTTTTCTGAAATTAAGAAACGTATTTAAATTTTTTGCTGTTTTCGGTTTATTCATAATCTGGTGGAGCGCCATTTACTGGGATTATGCCAATCGTATTTTTAAACCTGCTGTAAGTGTAAAAACAGAAAAAACTCAAACTTTGCCAACTATTTCGGTTAACAATTCTTGGAAAAGCAGCAAATTCAAAACTTTTAAAAAAATAACATTGCCACAACAAACTATTAAAGGAATTGATAGCATAAAAATTCTTTACAGTAAAATTAAATCGGCCGACCCTGTAGTTTTAAATATGTCAGAACTTACTCCTCTAGCAGCTGAATTAAATTATAAGCCAATCAAAAATTTACCGTTATGGTATCATTTAAATATTGGAATTTTTCAATCTCAAGTAGATACCATAGCTTATAATATTCAAAATAGCACATACGACATGGTACTTTTTGAATTTGTACCTAATCTCGATAATTTTTATCCCTTTTCACTTAGAGATAGTTTAAAGAAACATTATTCAATGCCATTGGTATTTCCAGCACCTAGAAAAGATGGGAAGTCAATTATCGAAGTATTTGTTAGAAAAAGTATAGATTAAATTTTTAATGCTCTATTATTGTATCAATGCTACCAAACAAAAATTTCTTATCTATTATCATACCTTGCTACAATGAGGTAGACAATATTGCTTTAATACTTTCAAAATTTACCGAGATTCTTCAAGGTCTTGATTTTGTAGAATTAGTAATTGTGAATAACGGATCTACGGATAATTCTGCTGAAATTTTTGAAAAATCATTAAAAGAATTAGGTGATGATCGATTTAGAGTAGTAACGGTTCCTGAAAATAAAGGATATGGACATGGTATTTTGTATGGCCTGTCTCAAGCTAAAGGAAATGTTTTAGCATGGACCCATGCAGACATGCAAACCGATCCGCAAGATGTGATTACTGCTTACCGGGTTTATTTGCAACACAATGATGAGCACTTATTTGTGAAAGGAAGAAGGCGAGAGCGGAAAAATGTGGCAGCTTTTTTCTCATGGGCAATGCAAATTATTTCATCTATTGCCCTAAAATCTCCTTTGGACGATATTAATGCTCAACCGAAACTTTTCAGTCGTGCTTTTTATGAAAATTATCTAATATCAGATGAAACTCCAACCGATTTCTCACTCGACCTATACGCACTTTATAAAGCAGAGAAATTTGAAAAAATCTATAACATTCCTGTTATAGTGAGCAAAAGATTACACGGTGAAGCAAAAGGAGGTGGAAGTATAAAAACTAAAACCAAGCTGATAATCAGGACCTTTACATATATTTTTAAACTAAAGCGATCTTTAAAAATTTAATTGTTGTTTTTTGGTATAGTCATTGCTAATTTGCGGCGATTGCTTTTGATTTTTTAATATTTTCAATTTCAATCTGATCTTTTTAAACATTACCTCTATTCTACAAGTCTTCTTGGGTTTTTAGCTTTTGAATTTATACTTTACGAGCAATAGAATAAAATTGTAATTTTCTAATAGGTTAATTATTAAATTGTTACGTTTTATCATTTCTATCTTGCTCTTCGATGTCATTAAAAATTTCTCCTTATTTTTTAAGAAGCTTCTCAGTTTTTTCTTTTATATTTTTAATAAGCCTTTCAGCTTTTTCTCAAAATTGTAATTGCGCTGTAACTATTCCACTTACTCAAACTTTATTTGATGGTGCAAAGACTAAAGTATTGCCCGGTCAGACAATATGTATAGCTTCCGGAACTCGTACTTTTCTTACTTTTCGGAATATTTTAGGCGATTCTCTCAATCCTATCATTATTAAAAATTGTGGCGGTCAAGCGTATTTTAATAGCTTTAATGGATATGGAATTCAAGTGGCAAGTTCAAGATATTTTAAAATAACAGGAACTGGAAGTGCCGACTTTTACGGAATTAAAATTAATTTAAATAATCAGGGTTCTCAAGGTTTGACATTACATACGATGTCTTCAAATTTTGAATTAGATCATTTAGAAATATATAATACTGGATTTGCTGGTATTATGGCTAAAACAGATCCTAATTGTAACGGTGTTGGAAATAAAGGAAATTTTACGATGTATGATGTTAAATTTCATCATAACTATATTCATCACACTGGAGGTGAAGCATTTTATGTCGGCTTTTCTTTTCCTGCAGGCTATAGCAAAAATGCTGATTGTAAAGGAACTGTCTTGTATCCGCATGATATTATTGGATGTAAAATTTATAATAATAAAACAAATTATACCTCAGCTGATGGCATTCAGGTAACTGGTGTTTCAAGCGGTTTTGCACTTTATAATAATGAAATTTTAAATTATGGACAAAACCCTTTTGGTAATTTTCAAAATAGCGGTATTGCGTTAGGTCCAGTAACTAAAGGGCCCATTTATAACAATATTATAAATAGTGGTGGAGGTAATGGTATAACCGTAGTTTCTGGTTCAGGAGATAATCTAATTTATAACAACTTGATTATCAATGCCGGGGCAATTGGGATATTTGTAGATGAGCGTCCACCAATTGCCTATGGAGCTGGATATCGTATTATTAATAACACAATTATTAATTCTATTGATGATGGAATTAGACTTTATTCTGATTTAGTAGCAATGAATCATGTTAAGAATAATGCAATTTTAAATCCAGCAACAGGTAAATATTTAGTTAAATTGAACCAATCAGTTAAGGTAACTGAGCAGAACAATTATTACAATAAATTAGTAGAATCAGCTAAGTTAAATACCTCTACGAGTGGTAATTATTCTCCTAAATTAGGTTCACCTTTAATTGATGCAGGACAAAATGTGAGCAGTTATGGAATCACGACTGACTATTCAGGCTTACCTCGTCCAGTTGGTAGCAGTTATGATATTGGGGCTTACGAGTACCAAGGCAGCAGTGGAAATTCATTACCATCGATTAACTCTGGAAATGATCAAAGTGTAGTATTACCCCAAAACAGTCTTCAATTAACAGGAGTAGCCAGCGATGTAGACGGCAGTATATCAAGCTGGCTTTGGAGCAAACAAAGCGGCCCCTCAGCAACAATAAGCGGAACAACAAGTTATAAACTGTCGACTAGCAATTTAGTAGTAGGCGTTTATGTATTTCGCTGCACAGTAACGGATAATTTGGGTGGCCAAAGTTGGGATGAAACCACAGTGACGGTAACAGCTGGAAACCTAGCTCCAACAGCCACATTAACTACATCAGCTTTTAGCGGAAGCTTATTAATCAATTCACCACTTACGCTTACAGCCGAAGCCAATGATGTAGATGGCACAATCAGTAAAGTAGCGTTTATGAATGGAAGCACACTATTGGCAGAAGATTTGAGTAGCCCATTTACGTATACAACGAGTCCTCAAACGGCAGGTTTGCAGAGCTATCATGTGATTGCGACCGACAATAAAGGAACACAAACGATATCGGCAAGCAAACAAGTAACTATCGTAACAGGCGTAAGCTGCTTGGGCAGTGGAACTGTACTGCGCGAGCAATGGAATAATTTGAGTGGAAGTAGTTTATCGGGACAAAATTTAGATGCACTAATTCCAACAAGCAGTAGTTTATTGACCGAAATATCCATCATAAGCAACATAGGGGACAACTATGCTAGCCGAATACGCGGTTATGTATGTGCACCACTAAGCGGAAATTACACTTTTTGGATAGCCGGAGACGATAATTGTGAGCTATGGCTAAGTACCGATGGTAGCAGCGCGAACAAACAAAAAATAGCCACGGTAATCGGCTGGAGTAGTGTGGGCGAATACACGAAATACAGCGGACAGCAATCTGCG
>JANOCT010000017.1:0-1771 GCA_031412335.1 bacterium
TGCATCTAATAATGGAGTAATATCTTCTGTTTGATTTTTCCAATCGGTACTCATCCAGCCTTGTTTACTGGAACCATATAAAGTTGGAAAATCTAATTGTTCTTCGGTGGCTTCTAGGTTAAAGAATAATTCAAAAATAGATTCTTGAACTTCTTCTGGACGACAATTTTCTTTGTCTACTTTATTTACTACAACAATAGGTTTAAGACCTAATGCCAGTGCTTTTTGGGTAACAAAACGAGTTTGAGGCATGGCTCCTTCAAACGCATCAACCAATAATAAAACGCCGTCTGCCATTTTTAAAACCCGTTCTACTTCACCCCCAAAATCGGCGTGACCAGGAGTATCAATGATATTGATTTTAACATCTTTGTACTTTACTGCAACGTTTTTAGAAACGATGGTTATGCCTCGTTCCCTTTCCAAATCGTTATTGTCAAGAATTAATTCTCCAGTTGCCTGATTGTCGCGGAACAAATTCGTTTGATGAAGAATCTTATCTACCAATGTTGTTTTACCATGATCGACGTGGGCAATGATGGCTATATTTCGTATTTTTTGCATGCTATTTTAATCAAAATGCAAAGGTAGGCTTTTATTTGTATAATATTGGATGTCAATTGAAGGCAGTGTTCAACCTTTTATTCTAGTTTGGTAATTTAATTAATAATCTTATTTCTGCGGTAATACGGCTTAGGGATTGAAGCGATATCCTTTTTTGCTAAACAAATTTTGCAATTTTCAAGAAACTAACCGCAAAAAAGATAAAGCTGAAAGCCCGACCCCAAATTTTTTTATTTGGGGGAAGCCCATAAATAATTCATATATTATTCACAATCAATTAAATAAAACAAGACTAATCCAAAATAAACATTAAAAAGCAATTAGTTTTGTAATTATCCAATAGATCTAAAAAGATGTACCCGATTATAAGTAGCCTTCAAAATCAAACCATAAAAAACATACAGAAACTCGAAAAATCTGGAGAAAGAAAAGCAAAAGATATGTTTGTTGTAGAAGGGGCCAGAGAAATTTCTATTGCATTTTCATCCGGTTATCAGATAGTTCAATTGTATTCTTGCTTTGATTTGGTTTCAACTTCTTCCAATCCCTATCAGCGAATTATCTTCGATTCAGCTTTTGGATTTATTACAGAAATTACCAAACCAGTTTTTGATAAAATAGCTTATCGCGAAAATTCTGACGGTTTATTAGCTGTTTTTAAACCCAAAAATCTAAAAATTGAAGAATTAGTTTTACCACCAAATCCTTTCATTTTAACCATAGAAGGAGTAGAAAAACCGGGTAATTTGGGAGCTATGCTTAGAACTGCTGATGCAGCAAAAGTTGATGCTGTAATTATTTGTGATCCAAAAACAGATATTTATAATCCAAATGTAATCAGATCATCCGTTGGATGCGTTTTTTCTCAACAGATTATAATTGCAGATTCAGAATCGGTTTATACCTTTTATCAAAAGCAAGGAATAAAAACATTTGCAACCACACCAGATGCAATTCATAATTATCAGAATGTTGATTTTTCGCAATCATGCAGCATTATTATGGGTACGGAAGCTACTGGTCTTTCAGATTTTTGGCTAAAAAACTCTGACGAAAAGATAAAAATACCCATGCGAGGATTGATTGATTCTCTCAATGTGTCGACTAGTGCAGCAATTTTTGTATTTGAGGCGATGAGACAAAGAGGATTTTAGGTTATTTTAAGAAAATGTTGAACCCCTTCAGGGTTCTTGTTTCGCATTCCTTT
>JANOCT010000018.1:0-45295 GCA_031412335.1 bacterium
AAAATAAATTTTTTTTAACATTTATTAATTTGGTTTGTTGGTAACAAAAATTTACATTTTTTAAAAATTAAAACAATTATTTGTAAAAAATTAAAAATTTTTAATGTTTTTTTAAATCCCCCCCCCCCCCCACCCAACATACCTTTCAAAGTTTTAATTGTTTTCATATTATTGGTTTAATTTTTCATAAATGTAAAATGTTGTTTCCAACAATCCAAATTATTTCATGGTTAAAAAAATTTATTTTTTAGAATTGTCCATTTAAATGCAACTGGTAAATAATAAACTTCCGATTCATAAATGTAACGTGTACAATAAAAATTTGAAGCAGTAAGAATGCAAAAATAAATGAGATATTTTAATCAAAAATTCCAAATTTAATATCTTCATAATTTCATTGGCAACGAATCTTCAAAAAGGAGATTCTTACAAATACGTTAAAAGGAAACTTCTTTCAAATACTTCATGCTATTATTTAAAAAATCTGATTGTTCATTTGCCTTTTTCAATGAAAACCTTAGTTAAACCAAATTTAGCTACTCCATCAACAATATTTGTACTTTTAGCCAAAATCTAACAAACAAATGATTCTTTACCATTTAGGAAGATATGTGCTGCTGTTGAAGGCTTTATTTGTAAAACCAGAAAAATTTTCGGTTTACTGGAACGAAATTACCCGCGAAATGATGTCGACAGGAATTGGCTCATTGGGTATTGTTTGCATAATTTCTGTTTTTTTAGGAGCAGTAACTACGGTGCAAACTGCGTTTCAATTGGTAAGTGATATTATTCCTCTTTCTGTAATCGGCCAAATTACCCGAGATTCAACAATTCTTGAATTAAGCCCAACCATTGTTTCGATTGTATTAGCTGGAAAAATAGGTTCAAGCATTGCTTCGCAAATTGGAACCATGCGGGTAACTGAACAAATTGATGCATTAGAGATTATGGGTGTAAATTCTCCTGGCTATCTTATTTTACCAAAAATTGTAGGCGCCATCACCATGGTTCCTTTATTGGTTATTATTTCTATTTCCTTATCTATTGGTGGTGGATATTTTGCTGGTTCTTTATCTGGTGCACTTTCCCCACAGGATTTTGTTACCGGCATTCAATCAGAATTTAATCCATTTCTAATTACGGTAAGCATGACGAAAGCTGTAATTTTTGCTTTTATCATTACCTCAGTATCAGCCTATCAAGGTTTTTATACAGAAGGGGGGGCCTTAGAAGTTGGAGAATCGAGTACTCGCGCAGTAGTTTATAGTTGTATTTTAATATTAGTAGCTGATTATTTAGTTGCTCAATTACTCTTATAATGATTGAAGTAAAAAATATTTATAAATCATTTGGTGATAATGATGTTTTAAAAGACGTTTCTGTTACGTTCAAACCAGGGAAATGCAATTTAGTGATTGGAGCAAGTGGATCTGGAAAAACAACATTGATTAAATGCATGGTTGGCTTGCATGAGGTTACCAGTGGAGAAATACTGTATGATAATCGTGATTTTACGAAATTAGACTTTAAAGAACGTATTCCAGTTCGAAAAGAAATAGGGATGCTTTTTCAAGGCAGTGCTTTGTTTGATTCTATGACAGTTGAACAAAATGTAATGTTTGCTTTAAATATGTTTACCCAGATTAGTTTGGCAGAAAAAAAAGAACGTATTGATTTTTGTTTGAATCGTGTAAATTTATCAAACGTTAATAAACTATTTCCATCAGAACTAAGTGGTGGAATGAAAAAAAGGGTTGGAATAGCCCGCGCAATTTCGATGAATCCCAAATACTTATTTTGTGATGAGCCAAATTCTGGCTTAGACCCAAAAACTTCGATTGTAATAGATGAATTGATACAAGAAATTACTGATGAATTTAATATTACGACTATTGTAAATACTCACGATATGAACTCAGTTTTGGGAATTGGAGATTTTATTATTTTTCTTCATAAAGGAGAGAAAAACTGGGAAGGAACAAAAGATGATATTCTCACTTCAAAAAATGAACTTTTATACAATTTCGTTTTTGCAACTGAACTGCTTCAAAAAGCTTATAAACTACAATGATAGAAACATTAACCCCCACAAACTGGAAAGATTACGAACTGATTGATTGTGGAGATTTTGAAAAACTTGAACGATTTGGAAATGTAATTTTAATAAGACCTGAACCACAAGCCGTTTGGAGTAAAGCATATCCGGATAGTGAATGGCAACGATTACATCATATTCGTTTCAAAGGTAGAAGTGCAACTTCTGGCGAATGGGTTAAAAAACAAGAATCAATACCTGATAGATGGCATATTGGTTACAAAACTGAGAAACTCGACTTAACATTCCGGCTTGGATTAACATCTTTTAAACATGTTGGCATTTTTCCGGAACAGGCTGCCAATTGGGATTTCATTGCAGAAAAGCTTTCGGGAATGAAAACTGAAACTCCAAAATTCTTAAATTTATTTGCTTACACAGGTGGTGCTTCTTTGGCTGCAAAAGCTTCAGGAGCTGACACAACCCATGTAGATTCGATAAAACAAGTGATAAACTGGGCAAATGAAAATCAGGAATTATCAAAACTTAATGGAATTCGCTGGACCGTTGAAGATGCATTGAAATATGTAAAAAGAGAAGTAAAACGTGGGAAAAAATACAATGGAATTATTCTAGACCCTCCTGCTTATGGAAATGGGCCAAATGGAGAAAAATGGAAATTAGAAGATCAACTTTTGGAAATTATGAATGACATTGTTCATTTACTTGACGAGGAAGAACATTTTTTGATTTTAAACACGTATTCTTTAGGTTTCTCATCCCTTATTGTCGAAAATTTGTTTAAAAACGTATTTTCTAAAGCAAAAAACTTAGCAACTGGAGAATTATACCTAGATTCAAGTTCAGGTTACAAATTGCCTCTTGGGGTTTATGGAAAAATAAGTACTTTTTAACAAATTACAATCTGGTCATTATTGAACCAAAGCCAAAACCTTTGTTTTAACAACATAAACCATTTATATTCAATAAGAAATCCCTAAACAAGTAAAAATTTACTTATTGAATTTTTATGAATAACTAAATATTTGAATCCTTTTCGAGATGCTTGCGTTAAAAGACCCAATCTTTTAAATCTCGTTTTGATGCAATTAAATTCTATACTTAAGTTTTTTGCTATTATAGCATTCCTACTTTTAACCCTAACAAAGGCACAGGCCCAGTTAAAAGCAGATTTTTCAAGTTCCAAATCTTCTGGCTGTACGCCAGTTCAGATCAACTTTTCCGATATTTCAACTGGAAATCCGGATAGTTGGTTATGGGATTTAGGAAATGGAAATACTTCTACTCAACAAAATCCCAGCGCTTTATATATTACGGCTGGAAATTTTACAGTGAGTTTGATTGTAGGTAAAAATGGAATATTTGACACTATTATTAAACCTGGTTACGTAAATATTTATGAAAAACCACAAGTGGTTTTTAGCGCTGATACAGTTTCAGGATGCGGAACTCTTACAGTAAATTTCAGTAATAGTACCGGTTCAACGAGTAGTAATATAGTTTCCCAACTTTGGGATTTTGGAGATGGCACAACCTCTTCTGATCAATTTCCGACTCACGTTTATTCATTGCCGGGTAGTTTTACAGTTACCTTAGTAGCAACTGATTCAGCTGGTTGCGTTGCATCCATGGTGATGCCTAATTACATAGAAGTTACTGATCAAATAATTGGTTCATTTAGTTCAAACATTACAGAAAGCTGCTTAAGTTCTTTAAGTGCAAATTTTGTTTCTACAATTTCAGCAGGAAGCGGCAACTATACTTATTTATGGGATTTTGGAGATGGTACTACATCAACAGTTGCAAATCCAAACCATCTTTACACAAATGTTATAGCTAATAATTATACAGTAACATTGACGGTAAGCGATGGAACAGCCTGTATTTATTCAGAAACAAAAATTGATTACATAAAATTTAAAAAATTTACCACTGATTTTTCTGCTGATAACCAAAACGGTTGCATAAATAGTACGATACTATTTACAGATCTATCATCTTCACAAGCCACAACCTGGCAATGGAATTTTGGTGATGGTACTTCTTCGACTCTTAAAAATCCATCAAAAAAATATTTAAATTCGGGTAACTATACGGTTAGCCTAAAGTCAGCATTTGCAGGTATTTGTTCAGACTCTATTGTAAAATCAAATTACATCATAATTGCCGCTGGAGATACCGCAAATTTTAGTGGAAGTAATTTAATTTCATGCAATACTCCTCATAGTGTGTCATTTACTGATTTAACCGTAGGTGGTCAAAGTTGGTTATGGAATTTTGGAGATGGAACCACATCAACTTTACAAAATCCAACCCATATTTATACAACAAATGGGTCTTTTACGGTTAGTCTTAAAGCATCAACTGCTACATGTACTACAACCAAGACAATAAAAAATTATGTAAAAACTGGTAATCCAGTAGCGGCATTTATTAATACGATTAAAGATGGGTGTTTTCCACATCCAGTTACTTTTAGTGACAGAAGCACAACAAGTGAACCAATTGTTTTTTGGAATTGGGATTTTGGCGATGGGAACACTTCAACCTTGCCAAATCCTACTCATACCTATTTAACAGGAGGTAATTTTACAGTTCGTTTGATTGTAGAAACTGCAAATGGATGTAAAGACACTATTACTAAAATTGAATTAGTAAAAACTGGGCCAACTCCGATAGTTGAATTCAGTGCAACTCCTTTGGTTTACTGTGTTGGGCAGAATGTATCATTTGTAAATACTACCCAAGGTGGATTAACTTATTTATGGGATTTTGGAGATGGAGGATCTAGTACATTGGAAAATCCAATTCATGTCTATTCCAATCAAGGATTTTATGATGTTACACTTACTGTTTTTAATAATGGATGTAAAGTTATTTTAAAGAAATTAAGATATATAGAAATTTTACCTCCTTACGCACGTTTTACTTTTACACAAGATTGCTCGAGTTATTTAGATATAACTTTTATTAATAACTCAAGAAATTTTGACAGTGTGAACTGGGATTTTGGTGATGGATCTACTTCAACAGCCATAACACCGAGCCACACTTATAGTTCAACAGGTAGCTATAATGTAGTTTTATCCGTTACCAACAATAATGGTTGTACTGCAACTTATGAAAGAATAATTGTAGTTAATATTCCTGATGCTGCATTTGGTGCTGATAAATTTACAGGTTGTTCACCTTTGACCATTGCATTTCGCGATAGTAGTATCGCAGCCATAACTTGGCTGTGGGATTTTGGTGATGGTAAAACATCCACTTTGAAAAACCCTACACACATATATAATAATGCGGGTATCTATACTGTAAAATTATTTATAAAAAATCTTTCTGGTTGCCAAGATTCAATGATTCGTCAAAACTTTATTGTTTCCAAAGGGCCTACAACAAATTTTAGTTCTGATAAACAAAATGGCTGCCTTCCATTTAGTGTCAATTTTACAAATACGAGCGATATAGTAGCTCCAATAGTTTCGTATCAATGGAGTTTTGGTGACGGTGATAGCTCAACCTTAGAAAACCCCACGCACACCTATACTACTCTCGGCAATTACGATGTTTCTTTATTGGTTACAGATGCTGATGGATGTAGCAGAACTTTGATTAAAACAAAATTTATTAATCTTTCATTACCAAATTCATCTTTTACCATAAATAAAACAGTTAGTTGTACCGGTCAAGATATACTATTTACGAATACAGCTGTAGATACTAACCAACAATATTTATGGAATTTCGGTGATGGCAATACATCTACGGATACCAATGCAAGTCATCAATATGTTTTAGATGGTGTATATACCGTATCACTAACAGTAACTGATTCTTTAGGCTGCGATAGTACTTTTACTTCTTTACAAACTATTACAATTGCTAATCCGATAGCTGATTTTCAACATAGTCCGAACGTAGGAAATTGCCCTCCTTTTTTAGTTAATTTTACAGATAATTCGCTTAATGGTGCAATAAGTTGGAAATGGGATTTTGGAGATGGTAGTACATCGCAAACTAGAAATCCAGTTAAAATTTATACCACTCCAGGTGAATTTGATGTTCGACTTATCATCACTTCTTCAACAGGATGTACTGATACAATCATAAAGCAAAAGACCGTAATTGTATTGGGACCAATTGGTACATTTGATTTCACACCAAAAAATGCTTGCATTGGCATTAATACTTCTATTACTTTCACTGCATCATCTGCAAATGCTTCTATTTTCACCTGGGATTTTGGTGATGGATCTATAGGAAATGGTGCAACAATTTCGCATACTTATCTTAGAAGTGGAGTTTTTCATCCTGTTCTTATCATGCAAGATGACAAAGGATGTGTTTTCTCTATTAAATCACCAGATTCTATTCAAATTGATTTAAAGCCAATGCCGAATTTTACAACTGATAATTCTATTGTATGTAAACTTACTGCTGTTAATTTTACCAATACAACGGTAAATCCATCTAAAATAAATAACTGGTTTTGGGATTTTGGAGATGGTGATACATCTACGCTAATGAATCCTACTCATTCGTTTGCTAATGCCGGAAAATATACCGTTATGTTAAAAGCCATTAACTATTTGGGTTGTGTTGATAGTATAATAAAATACAATGAAATAGAGGTAAAAAATGTTTTATTTGACATATTTCCAAATACGACAGGTGGATGTGCACCATTACTGATTAATTTTAATGAAATTGGAAATAATTTAGCTTCACATAAATCTATTTTTTGGGAATTTGGAGATGGACAAAGTTCAACCTTACTACATCCTGAACATTTATTTAAAGAACCAGGTAGATTTGTTGTAAAACTAACGGTGACTGGTTCTACAGGTTGTGTTGAAAAAAGGGAATTTATAATTAATGCTGATCAAGTACCAATAGCTGGTTTTACACTGGATGATAATATTGGATGCGTATCAAATATTGTAAGAATAAATAACAAATCAATTGGTGCTAGAGCCTACAGGTGGAATTTTGGTGATGGAAATAGCAGTAATGAGATAAATCCAATTCACACCTACACAAAATCTGGTGATTATTTTATAACCCAAATTGCAAACAATGAATCTGGATGCGAGGATTCAATATCTAAATTATTTTGTGTTGTAGTTGATATGACATTTTATGCTCCGGATGCATTTTCTCCAAATGGAGATGGTATAAATGAAGAATTTAAATTCTATGCTTATTCATTTACAGAATTTGATTTTTACATCATGGATCGTTGGGGTAGAGAAGTTTTTACTACAAATTCCGACGAGATTACTTGGAATGGAATGTATAAAGGTTCACCAGCAATGGATGGTGTTTACATTTATGTTGCTCGTGGTAAAGATCTTGATGGCAATGAATTAGTTAAAAAAGGAACAATAGTTTTAACCAGATAAACCAATAAAAATGACGGCAAACTTAAAACATTTTAGTTTGACCGTCATTTCCTAATTCTATATCATCTGGATTTTCGATTTCTAAAGGAATATTTTTTCGAACAGTTTCATTAGCAATTATTTTTTTATCAGTTTCAATTGGCTCTTCAATTTCTTCTTCCCTTTTTATTAATTCTACCTTTTTAACATCATATGAAGTTAATCGGTTTCCAATTGCTTTTATTCCTTTCACATCAATAAAATCTGCAAGTTCTAAACCTAAATCTTCTTTTTCTTTAGCTTTTCCCTTTGTTACCTGAAAATGAATAAGCGGTCGGGCAGAAAGGCTTGCTACAATTAGTTTTGAACCTGGTGATTCATTAATAAAACTAATACGCTTACCAATGATATTGCTTTCTACAACAAAACGCTTTACATAATACAGTTTAGATTTACCATCTAAATGCACTGCACTAATAACTTTATCAGGGTCAAATTTTTGAAGATAAAGCATTGGCTCGTCAAAGTGATTATTTAATTCAAAAGATTTTAATTCAAAACTTCCATTTGGATATAGTATAAATAATTTATCGTCACCATCGAATGTTCCAAGTAGTTCGCCCCTACTATCTACATTTAATCGCTTTAATGTTTCATCAAACCATATTTTTCTACCTTGCAAAGTTGAAAATCCTTTTGATTTTAATTCAATTTTTTTAATTGGATATTTAGTAACCATGTTACCTAAACTACTTCTTCCTTTAATGGCCAAATCAGCAAAAGGAATTTCCAATAAAAGTTTTTTTAATTTAGAATGAGGCTTTAAATGAATAGCAATAGTTTCTGCTTCACCATTTGGATTTGCGGTAAAATACAGCGTTTTAGAACCTTTACTACCTTTTGTTAAATCATATTCTTTATCACGTGTCACTCCAGTTACGGCAAACCTCTTCATATAAGAAATACCGGTATCTCCATCTCTATAAATCATGTTATAAACTGTACGTTCATCATTTTTTCTAAAAACAGCAACATGTTCTATATCTTTTCCAACAAATGTTTTGTCGGCAACTTTCGTTACCATAAATTTCCCATCTCCACGGAACGCTATTACTTCGTCAATATCCGAACAATCGACAACGAATTCATCTTTTTTCAATCCAGACCCAACGAATCCATCAGCACGATTTACGTATAATTTAACATTTGCTAACGCTACTTGGGTAGCCTCAACTTTATCGAATGCACGTATCTCTGTTTTGCGTTCCCTACCCTTCCCGTATTTTTCTTTTAATTTTTTAAAATAAGCGATTGAATAATCTGTAATAGTTAACAAATTATGATTTACTTCTTTCGTTTCTTCATCTATATTTTTTAACAGCTCATCTGCTTTAAAAGCATCATATTTAGTAATCCTTTTAATCCGAATTTCCATTAATTTCAGAATATCGTCACTAGTGATTTCTCTTTTAAACAATTTTTTAAAAGGTTTTAAAAGCTTATCAATAATTGCAACTGCTTCATCCTCAGATTCCGCAACTTCAATATTGCGATACATTCTGTTTTCAATAAATATTTTCTCTAATGAACTGAAATGCCATTTTTCATTTAATTCGTTTAACCTAATTTCTAATTCAAGTTGTAAAAGATTTCGGGTATGAAAAGCACTTTCTTCTAGGATAACATTTACACTTAAAAAATAAGGTCTATCATCACGAATAATACACGTATTTGGCGAAATAGAAACTTCACAATCTGTAAATGCATACAATGCATCAATCGTTACATCCGGAGAAATACCCGGTGCTAAATGAACAACGATTTCTACATTTTTAGCAGTGTTATCTTCAATTTTCCGAATTTTAATTTTACCCTTTTCATTTGCATTAATTATGCTATCAATCAAACTACCAGTAGTTGTACTAAATGGAACTTCTGTGATGGTTAATGTCTTTTTATCTTTTTCATTAATTTTTGCTCTCACTCTGATTCTTCCACCACGCTGACCTTCATTATAATTACTAAAATCGGCTGCTCCACCTGTGTAAAAATCAGGTAGAATATTTGTTTTTTTACCTTTTAAAATATCAATACATCCATCTATTAATTCGATAAAATTATGAGGCATTATTTTAGTGGCTAAACCAACCGCAATACCTTCAGCACCTTGCGCAAGTAATAATGGAAATTTCATTGGCAGCGTTACCGGCTCCCGGTTTCTACCATCATAAGACGATTGCCAAGTTGTTGTTTGAGCATTAAATGCTACTTCCAATGCAAACTTAGTTAAGCGAGCTTCAATATATCTTGGTGCCGCAGCAGAGTCACCAGTAACCGGATCGCCCCAGTTTCCCTGGCAATCAATCAACAAATTCTTTTGCCCAATTTGTACCATGGCATCACCAATGGATACATCACCATGAGGGTGATATTTCATTGTATTTCCAATTACGTTGGCAGCTTTATTATACCTGCCATCATCCATTTCTTTTAATGAATGAAGAATACGCCTTTGGACAGGTTTTAATCCATCATAAATATGAGGCACTGCCCTATCTAAAATCACATAAGAAGCATAATCAAGAAACCAATTTTGATACAAGCCGTCAATTTTTATGACTTCGTGTAGTTTTTCGCCTTCTGTATTTTGATTTAATTCGTACTCGTCCAATGTATTATCACTCATATTTTATATCTCTTCAATTAAAACATCTTCCTCAGCAACTACATCCAGTTCTACTCTTAGATTATTAACAATAAATTCCTGACGCGCAGGAGTATTTTTACCCATAAAATAATCAAGTAATGATTTTATACTCGAATCTTTAGAAATTATGACTGGATCTAATCTAATATCTTTTCCAATAAAAAGTTCAAATTCTTCAGGTGAAATTTCACCTAATCCTTTGAATCTAGTAATTTCTGGTTTTACTCCTAATTTAGTCATCGCAATTCTTCTCTCTTCCTCACTGTAACAATAAATGGTTTCCTTTTTATTCCTCACCCTAAATAATGGGGTTTGTAAAATAAAAATATGCCCAGCACGTACCAAATCAGGAAAAAATTGAAGAAAAAAAGTCATAATCAATAAACGAATATGCATTCCATCAACATCAGCATCTGTTGCAATTACGATGTTATGATATCGCAATCCTTCCAAACCATCTTCAATGTTTAGTGCATGTTGCAAAAGATTAAATTCTTCATTTTCATAAACAATCTTTTTAGATAAACCCAAACAATTCAATGGTTTACCTTTTAAACTAAAAACTGCTTGTGTTTGTACATTTCTTGATTTGGTAATGCTACCACTTGCCGAATCTCCTTCAGTTATAAATAAGGTAGTATAAACACGGTCTTCTGAATTTATATCATCGAGATGTAATTTACAATCTCGGAGTTTACGGTTATGCAAACTTGCCTTTTTAGCACGTTCGTTTGCCAATTTTTTTATACCTGCAATATCTTTTCGCTCTCTTTCTGATTGTAGAATTCTTTTCAACAATGCATCGGCCGTTTCAGAATGTTTATGCAGATAATTATCAAGCTCTTTTTTTACAAAATCTCCAATGAATGTTCGAACACTAATGCCATCATGCGCCATATTTTGGGAACCCAATTTTGTTTTTGTTTGAGATTCAAAAACCGGCTCTTGCACGCGAATAGAGATTGCTGCAACTACCGAAGCTCGAATATCGGATGCGTCAAATTCCTTTTTATAAAATTCGCGCACCGTTTTTACTAAAGCTTCCCTAAAAGAATTTTGATGAGTTCCACCTTGAGTAGTATGCTGCCCATTTACGAAAGAATAATATTCCTCGCCATATTGAGTGCTGTGAGTAAGTGCAATTTCAATATCGTTTCCTTTTAAATGAATAATTGGATATCTGACATTTTCAGCATCTGAATTTCTAACTAGCAAATCATATAATCCACGTTCAGAAAAGAATTTTTTTCCGTTAAAATTAATGCTTAAGCCACTATTCAGAAAAACATAATTCCAGATTTGGTTTTCAATAAACTCTGGAATGAATCGATAATTACGGAATATTCCATCATCAGGAACAAAGCTTATTGCAGTACCATTGCGCTGTGTTGTTTCTTTTTCATTTTCGTTGGTTACAATTTCACCTTTAGAAAAAACCGCCAATTTAGTTCGTCCATCGCGATAAGATTGAACTGTAAATTGGTTTGAAAGTGCATTTACAGCCTTAGTTCCCACACCGTTCAAACCCACAGATTTTTGAAATGCATTGGAGTCATATTTTCCTCCTGTGTTAATTTTCGATACGCAATCAATCACTTTACCCAATGGAATTCCGCGTCCAAAATCACGCACAGAAACTTTATGATCAGTAATGCTGAGGTCAATATTTTTGCCTGCACCCATCACAAATTCATCTATAGAATTGTCGACAATTTCTTTTAAAAGCACATAAATTCCATCATCGTAGGCAGATCCATCGCCCAATTTACCGATGTACATGCCGGGTCGAAGTCGAATATGCTCTTTCCAATCAAGTGAACGGATATCATCATCATCGTATTTAGTTGCCATATTATTGATAAATCGTAAATAGCAAAAATATGATTTTATTGAAGATGGCGGGGTGAATGTTGATAATTGATCAATTATAGGATTATCAAGGAAAAACAATCAAATGAAAAGATAGAGAAAATAACCTATCTGACAAAGGCAAAAAATAAATGTTAATTTAAGAATTTAGAATATCTTTATTCAGTAAAATTATTTAATAAAATAAAAAAACTCCTTTAAATAAAATTAACTGTTACCTTCTTTTTAAAAAATTACCATGGAAACAGAATTTGAACTTAACGAAATTTTCGATTTAGCTTTTCGTTTCGTGACAGAAACTTCGGAAAATATATTCCTTACTGGAAAAGCCGGAACAGGTAAAACTACTTTTCTTAAATATTTAAAAGAAAACTCAACAAAAAATATAATTGTAGCCGCACCGACTGGTGTTGCAGCAATAAATGCTGGAGGTGTAACTTTACATAGTTTATTTCAATTGCCATTTCATCCTTTTTTACCAACAAAAATAAATCGTGATGATTTGATTTCTAAAATCAGGTTTAATAATCAAAGACAGCAATTATTGAGAAGAATGGATTTGCTGATAATTGATGAAATAAGTATGGTGCGTGCAGATGTAATGGATGCAATAGATACCATTTTGAAAAGTGTAAGGAGAAATTATGATTTACCCTTTGGTGCAGTGCAATTGCTTTGCATAGGTGATTTGCATCAATTACCACCGGTTGCAAATAATAATGAATGGAATATTTTATCTGAATATTATTCTTCGCCATTCTTTTTTGACAGTGTTGCTATTAAACAACAAACACCTTTATTAATAGAATTAATAAAAATATATCGACAGAAAGAAGAAAGTTTTGTAGAACTATTAAACAAAGTACGAAACAATGAAATGTCTGATCTGGAATTTGAAAATTTAAATAAAAAATTTATACCTGACTTTAAACCTTCCATTGAAGAAAAATATATTACACTCACATCACATAATAATCAGGCTGATAAAATAAATCAACAGCATTTAGTTGAAAATAAATTTCCAGAATATAGCTATAAGGCTGTTATTTCAGATGATTTTCCAGAAAATTCATATCCAGCTGAAAGCAATTTATTGTTAAAAGAAGGTGCTCAGGTTATGTTTTTGAAAAATGATGTGATATCAAAAAAATATTACAACGGCAAAATAGGGATTGTAAAAAAATTAGAAAAAGAATTAATCATCGTTGATTGTGATGGAGTTGAAATTTTAGTAGGAATGGAAACCTGGGAAAATAGCCGGTATACATTGAACAGAAAAGATGGAAAATTAGAGCAGGAAATACTGGGTAGTTTTACTCAATATCCATTGCGGTTAGCCTGGGCTATTACCATACATAAAAGCCAAGGATTAACATTTAATAAAATAATGATTGATGCTGGATCGGCTTTTAGTAGTGGACAAGTATATGTTGCATTAAGTAGATGTACCAGTATTGATGGAATTGTATTATTAAGTAAAATACCATCAAGTGCCATTTACAGTAATGCTAATGTAGTAAAAGGGCAAAAATCTCTTATCCATGATGGTTCTTTAGCTGAACGATTCTCAGATGCAAGACAGCTTTATACACAAAAATTAATTAAGAATATTTATTCTTTTGAAGAAATAGAATCAAATTTAAATCTATTACACTATCATGTAAAACAACATCACGAAAAATTAAATCCTGATGCAAGAAACTGGGTTGAACAATTGAAAAATGATTTTATTGCTGAAAGAAAACATGGTTTAAGTTTCTGTAATAAAGTTGAAGATTATATGAAAGAAAATCCTGTGGTTGAGGAGAATAACACCATGCAAAAGAGGATTAAAGATGCAGCAAACTATTTTGAACCAAAGATCTCAACTTATCAAAAAACATTACAAAATCATCCCTTATTAACTGAATATAAAGAAACAGCAGATATTATAAATGAACATTTACAACAACTTACTCTTGCCATAATCCAAACTATTTATAATTTAAATTATAGTAAGAATAATTTTTCAGTAACCACTTATTTGCAGCATAAATTAAATTATGCTCAACCTAAAATATCAATAACATGCTACGCAACTAATAAAAAACAAGCAAATTCATCCGTAGCTAATGGCGAATTGTTTAGCACTTTAAAAAGGTGGAGAGATAAGATATGTGAAGAAAATAATTTACCTATTTATATGCTGGCAAATCAAGCTACTTTAACTGAAATAAGCACCTATTTACCACAAACTAAAAAAGATTTATTGCTGATTTCTGGCTTCGGAAAGGTAAAGGTTGACAAATACGGAGATGATATTTTGGAAATGATACAAGATTATTGTGAACGATACTCAATTGAACCTGAGAGAAATCTCAAAGTAAAAAAAAGGAAAAAGGAAAAAACGGCCTTAAAAACTGTAGATAAGCCAGATACCAAATCAATCTCATTTCAACTTTATAAAGAAGGTAAAACAATTGAAGAAATTGCAGCTGAAAGAAATTTTACTTTTAATACTATTGAAGGACATCTTTCTTATTTTGTTGGAACTGGAGAGATAGAATTGGGTAAATTAATGTCAAAACCAAAACAAGATCAAATTAAATCAGCAATAGAAAAATATGGTGTTGAAAGTCTTGCTGTTCTGTTCGAGAATTTAAAAGATATTAGTTTTGGTGAGATAAGAATGGTGATAGCTTCACTTAATTTTATAAAAAATTAGCAGTTTACTAAGGTTATAATTAAGATATGTTAAGTCCACTGGAAAATTATTTTTCAAAATTTGATTTAGAAACCCTAAGCTGTTTGGAATTTTTAAGGAAATATATTTTAAAACTTGATTCAACTATTATGGAAGAATGGAAGTATGGAATGCCATTTTATTATATTAAAAATAAAATATTTTGCTATTTATGGGTTCACAAAAAAATGAAGCAACCTTATATTGGTATCGTTGAAGGTCAAAAAATTATCCATGAAGAATTAATTCAAGAGAATAGAAAGAGAATAAAAATCCTATTAATTGACCAAACGAAAGATATTCCACTTGAAAAGATAGACTTGATTATGCATAAAGTTTTACGCTTTTATAAATGAATTAATGATCTTCCCCGTATAGTCTATGCATAACAATTACATGTGGCAAGGTAATTAAGGATAATAAAATAAACGCTTCACTTAATTGAAACCCTCTAAAAAAAATATATAATCCAAAAAATAACAATGCCATTAAACTAAAAGGGAAAATTGCTTTAAAAAAATCAAGTGATGTTCCATTCATAGCTATTTTATAATAAAATACTTGATGCTGAACAGATTGTAAAGAATGCCAAAGGCAAAAGATTATAATAAATCCGAAAAGTAATGGGGTGATTGCTATCCAAATACTTACAAAAAAGAATTGAACTATATATAAAAAGAGGTTTGATTTTTCCTGAATAAATAAGATTACTATATAGAATAATGCAAATACACTTGCACTCATTATTTGCCAATTGTCAATAATTTCTGGCATTGCCAGCAATGGTTGTTTAAAATCTTTCCCTTCGATCATTTGATTGAAAATTAAAAATGCTTCGTCGAAATGAAGTAAAACAGGAAATAATAAAATCCAAATTCCCCATAATAAAGATGGTAAATACCAAAAGCTTTTATTCCCAAAGTTTGATTGCCCAAAATGATGGAATGAAATAATGAAAAACGCTAGTAGTGCAATCAATGGAAAAAACCACCAAATCGCAAAATAAACCAGCATGGAAAATAAATAGATTGATAAAAATTTAATTATACCTATTGTGGATTTATCTTTTCGGTATAAATAATCGTTTGCACCATGCGGGATGCCTACGGTACATAATAATATTCCGGCAAATATGGTTTGAAACTCGGTTGTAAGATCTAAAAAATAGAAAAAAATTCCAATTACTAATTGAATTAGTAATTGAATTTTAAATAAATCAGATTTTACATAATTCATTTTAAGGCAATATGCTTTATTAGAAATTTTAAAAATAAACGAATAGGTAATCTAATAAATATTTTTATTTCATCCCAAACTGTAGTTTCTTCATCTAAAAATCGAAGTATACGTTGAATAGGTTGTGTTTTGAATAAAGCCTCGAAAATTTGCTTACCTTTTTCTGGTTGACTTTTAAGAATACTCAGCAAAAGTGTATCATATAATCTGAAGCGCCATAAACGGTGCATTGTTGGAATTTTTTTTTGGTATTTTATGGCTTTAGCTAAACTTTCTCCATATTCTTTCATTCGTTTAAAACCATAACCCGTTGTTGGTTTTAATGCTCCTGCGACTACACCAATATAAATAATGCGTTCGTTTTCTACTAAATATTTTCTAGATATATCATAAGTAGTTGTCATTGGAATCGCACCAATTTCTTCTTCTATAATGGTATATGAACATCCTTTGTTGTTCATGAATTTTTTCAATTCAGTTTCTGCTTCAAATTTTGACAATTTATCTTTTCCAAACCTGGTCATTTCTACTAATGCATGTTTTTTATCAAACGGTAATTCGTAAATAAATTGGGTACTACCGCCTTGATTAACATTAAATTGCATCATAGAAATTCTATTATCAATAAAAACGTTTTGTTGAGTTTCTACTCGCCATCCTATAAATGATTGCCAAAGAAATAAATCTTGCTTTTTATTATTTAAATTTTGAAGATATTTTTCACGATGAGAAAATATGGTTTCCTTACCTTTTAAATCAGCTTCTGGTAGTGTAGATAAAAAACTATAATCAGAGTACCAAGTAGATAAATTTGAAACAATTTCTACTTGACTGTTTACATTTCTTGTACTATGTATGTGCTCGTTTTTCCAAAAAACATTATTATTTTTTGATAAACACTTTTTAATATAAGCATAAAAATCAGCACTGCGAATATGATAATACTGAAACGGATCTAATTTATCTGTCTCTGAATCAGAATGTTGGTTGTAAATATCAGACCAAACTTTACTAATTATTTCCGCGGGAATAGTTGTTTGAACATCCCAAAAACACCAAGTGCGGTCGTTCCCTTTATCAATATCCGACTCAACTATGCAAAGTGTATGGTTGTCTAACAAGCCTTGTTCAAGTAAAGCATATGCCAGCCATAAACCAGAAGCACCTGCACCTACAATGGTGTAAGTGAAATAATTTTCTTTTAAAATATTCAATTAAAGATTTATTTATTAGGTAATTATAGGAAAATGTAATTCATATAAAAAAAAATAGGGTCTGCGAATACAGACCCTATTTAAATTTAATCTTTTACTTAACTGAATTATAGTATTTCAGTAAAATAAAATTAAGCCATTGATACTGATGATTTTTTGCTGGTAACTGCAATATTATACACTACCAAACCAAAACCAATTTTGTTAATAGCATCTGCGATGTTATAAAACAAGTCGATGCTAGAAGATTCCCAACCTAAACCTGTGTTTAACCATCCACCTGGCATACACATGTAACCAATTGGATAAATTGCCCATCCTACTAATACGAACCAACCTAAAGCATTGATTCCTTTTGTAACTGCTGGATCGCCAGAATTTTTCGCTAATTGAGCAACTTCGCCAAACCATGCTGTGTACAAAACATAAACGTAACCAATAGTTGAAATTGCACCCCACAATGCAACACCACCGGCATTACCACTGTTAAATGCTTCTCCAATATAGCCTGCAACAAGCATAACTACTGAAGCTAAAATCAACTTATACAACAAAGCCGTAGTGGCACCTGCGGCTTTCGTCAATAAATAAAATTCAACACACATTAAAGGAACAGTTAACGTCCAATCAATGTAACGTAATGCAGTTGGCGTTTGTCCCGTCGCCAAATAATAATCACGCATGTAATAGTAATGTACTGCGGCTATTCCCGTAATTAATGCTGAGATCAGCATAGAGAGTTTCCACTTGCCATCTACGCTACCTCTTTCCATGAAAAAGAATACCGATGAAGCTAACATGGCCATGTAGCCAGTAAAAAAGGTAAAAGCAATTGGGTCATCCACTGGAATGGCCACGATGTCGTTGATAATTGAATTCATAGTTTTTTTTGTTTAAGATAATTTATAAAAAGTTAAACATAGATTAAAATAATTAGTTTTGCAAATGATTTAATATTTTATTTTTTTTTAGTAAATTCTTCATCAGCAATGTCAAAAATGAGGTTTTTATTTTGCATTTTTAAAATTCCGTAAAAATTTTTTTTGTGAAACGTTAATTTAAAGAGCATTTTTTTGACTAATTGTATAGTAAATATGTTACAAAACTTAAATGAATTTAACATAAACTTTGAGAAAAATTACTGAGGTCGAGTCATTCTTTTTTCATTCATGATTAGTAACGTACCTAGCTTTATTCTTATTTTAGAAATTACCATGATATGGAATACTGAAATTTTAAGTTTGAAGATGAACCAGAATTGATGAAATCTGTAAATACATGATAATTCAATCAAATAGTATAATAATGAATCAAATAATTTTTCAAGTCAATTGTGAGTGAAAAAATTTTGATTTTTCAGAATCCTATATATATATATGTGTAACTAAAAAAATCGATCGGCATACACAACATTCAAAAAAACATGCCTAATAAAATATGCCCTTCAAATAAAAATTTATCGCTTAAATTTTAATCTTCTTTTTGAAATTGAACAAAAGAACTTGGCGAAAAACCAATTCTAAAACCAAATTGCTTGTACGTTAAATTTTGAAAAGAAACAGCTCCTTCTAATCGGAAAAAGCGAAAAATTCCATCCATTGAATAACCGAGTTCGGTGTAATTTTTTGAAGTAGGTGTAGCTAAATAGTTAATAAAAACACTTTCTTTTATACCCAACATCCGAATTGCAGGTATGGAAGATAACAAAAACTTACGAAATGAATAATGAGAATTTGCAGAAAAGTATTTTTGCGCTGTGCTATATGTGTAATAATCTAATAGTCTGAAACTGGCTGAAGGATCGGTGGTTGTAAACGGAGTTTTATTTCCCATAAAATGAAAATAATCAGGAAAATACAATTGGGATGAATTGATAAAAATACCTGATTTGAAGTTGAATGTGAAAAGCCCTCTGCTCCCATTTTTGAAACTATATTTACTAGCTAATTCGAGTAGGTCGAAATCTACATCGCTGGATAAAATATTAGCGAATCCTTTGCGATACAAAAATGTAAATGAAGGACTTGAAGAATTGATTTCATATTTTTTTTGGTTATATTTTCCAAATTTAAGCCAAGGTTTTGTAGTAATGGAGATAGAACCAATTAAAGCCTGATGATTTTCAAAACCTGTATTTGTTAATTCTAAGTTTTCAGGTCGATTAGAAGAATAATCAATTTTTCTATTTTCAATAAGTTTACGATCACTCTGATTTGATAATTCTGTTCTATTATCCCATGAAAAATTTGTGGTTATGAAATGCTTGTCGTTAATTTTTCGGAGATACGAAATATTAAAATAGTCTCTTTCATATAGTTTTATCAAGTTTTTCTCTAAGATTAAGGTAGTAAACGAATTAATAAATGGAAGTATTGGTTCATCTTGATTTAGTTGTCTTACCATTCTACCACCTTCCAGTGTTGCTTTATAGTTTTTGCTATTTAATGTAAGATTAATTAAACCGCTAAACTTATTTCTTGCAAAAGAATATCTGGCACCTGGACTTATTGATAATTTAGTTTTATTACTGTCAATAAAAATAAAAGAATACTTTAACCGATAATAAATATATAACCCTTCTATCGTATTAAAAAAAGTTTCTGGATTTAAAATCTTAAAATCAGAATGATCAGAAATTTTATATTTTGCTCCGGTTAATAAATCCAGAGGTTGAAATTTTTTAGTTAATAATCCATTATTTTTAAGTGAATCTAATTGCATCTTTTTTTGTTGCACAAATTGTATGCTATCCATTTTTCGATAGCCAATAATTTCTTCATTTAATAGAGGAACCGGGCGAATACGATCCCAAAATGATGAATCGGCTTTGTAGGCATTGCTATCAATTACCACGTTAATATCGCTAATCAAATCTGGTTCTTTGCGCACTTTACTATCTTCCTTTTCTTGAAATTTTAGAAATTTTTGCAAGTCTTTTCGTGAAATTTCTTTACCCGATGATAATTGTTCACCTAATTCTTTTATATTTTTCTTAGAGTTTTCTTGCGGATTATTAAGTGATTTCGAACTTAACTTTTCGTCAACGATATCAAGTTTTGGTAACACTAATTTGGGATTAAGTTTTATACTATACTTACTTAACGTTGCTAAGTATTTGTATTGAAATTCAAAACCGAAAAATTTACCTGCTATTGCAAACTGGTTTGAAACTGGCAGCCAAACATTATCTTCAATGGGTGCATAAAATTGTTTCATGCTTAACGATATACCCTGTTTCAAGGTAGTAAGATTTAAACTATGGATACTCCACAAATCTTCAATAATAAAAATAGTTCCTTCAAACACATTGTCTCCTCTGCTCCGTGGCGTAACTTTTATTTCATTTACTTGAAACTGCCGATCGGTAAAAGTTCGGATGTAGTTAAATGTATAATAAGAAAATGATGACGGTGATAATGGAGAAACATTGTCTGAAATAATTGGATCGTAAAAACTACCGCGTATAAAACCTGTGGGAGAGGTGTTATTATTACTACCATTACTTCTGATAGAAATTACTTTTTCTTCAAATTTATTTGGGCGAGTAAATTTAATTTTACTTATACTTTCTGATACAAAAGCTTGATTTTTTTTAATTCCTTCCTTTTCAATCATTCCCTTTGCCAACCAAGGATAATCAATTAGTTTTCCAGTTCCTTTTATGTAAACCTCAGCCGTATATGTATCCAATTGATTGCTATGGTATTTAGCTTTTGAAATTGCTTTTCGCATAATTGAATAGGCTGGATCTTCATTATTCAACGTTACAGTAGCGAGTCCGAGTTCAAAAGTTTGGAAGGTAAGTATAACGTTTAATTCCAATACCTCTTTTTCAACTTTTACATTTTTTATTTGAGTTTCGTGCCCTAAAAATTGAAAACTTATTTGATAATCACCTTCTTGTAAAACTAGCTCGTAGTTTCCTTCTTCATTACTTGTAGTTCCAGAACCAGTTTCTTTTATATAAATAGTTGCAAAAGCAAGTGGACTTCCATTGTTATCTTTAATTGTTCCTCGAATGATAGTAGCAAAACTCAATATTGAACTACTAACTAATGCCAAAGTAATAACAAGGCGAAAAACAACAAACATAGATGGTAAAAGAATTTTTGTGAAAGTCGGAATTTCTAAACTAAATAACTATAAAATCTTGCTCTAATAATTATACATTTATCCAAATCAAATTGAAAAATCATTTACGATGAACTATACGGGAGATAAACTAAGCTTTACATTTAATCAGTAAATCTCTTAAAAGGTTTAGTAATATTATCAAACACAATCTTACTTTCGTATTTGGAAAAACAAAATACTAATGACTAAAAAATACTTACACGATAGCATTGATTGGAAAAAAATAGGTAATCCGAAGAATTTATTACTAATTTTTTTAGGTATTTCATTAGCCGTTTTAGCCATGAAGGGTTTTATGATTCCCAACCGATTTATGGATGGCGGCATTACCGGAATTTCAATCCTCTTACATGAGATTTTTCACATTAATATTAGTCTTTTAATCATAGTGCTCAATATTGCTTTTGTTTATTTAGGTTATAAAAAAATCGGGAAAACCTTTGCCGTACAAACCATGATTGCCGTTGGCTTATTAGCCATTGGTCTTTTATTTATTGAAATAAATCCTATTACTAGTGACAAGTTATTGATTGCCATTTTCGGAGGAATACTTATTGGAACAGGAGTAGGATTAGTAATCAGAGGCGGTGGAGTTATAGATGGAGCTGAAGTAATTGCCGTTTTTACCAAAAGAAAAACCGGATTTTCTAACAGTGAAATTATCATGCTTTTTAACTGTATTATTTTTTCGATTGCAGCATTCCAATTCGGTATAGAAACCGCCATGTATTCTATTATTACTTATTTTACGGCTACCAGGGCTACAGATTATGTGGTGGATGGTATTGAAGAATTTACCGCAATGAATATAATATCGGCACAACAAGAAGAAATAAAAAGTTTTTTGGTGAATGAATTAGGAAAAGGAATTACGGTTTACAAAGGTGAAAGAGGCTATCTGCCAGGAAGTTTTGAAGTAAAAACTAATACTGATATTATAGTAACAATTGTAACTCGATTAGAAATTAAACAAATTCAAGATGCATTGATGGAAATAGATCCAAAAGCATTTATTTATGTACAAAGTATAAAAGAAGCAGCAGGTGGAATTTTAAAAGAGAAATCCCATGCAAAGTGATTTGCAGATGCAGGAGTTTGTAATTGATTTATTAAAAAATAAATTACCAGACTATTATTATTATCATGATTTTGAACATACTTTATATGTTTTAACTAAATCAATTGAGATAGCAACAGCAGAAAAATGTACAGAATATGAAATTAGATTAATAAAAACAGCGGCACTTTGGCACGATACAGGATTTTTAAATAAATATGCGGGGCACGAAGAAGAAAGCTGTTTACTTGTTAAAAAGAATTTACCCGAATTTGGATTTGATCTAGTTGAAATTGAGTTAATCTGCGGAATGATAATGGCAACTAAAATCCCTCAAATGCCAACTACCAAACTAGAAATGATTGTTGCAGATGCTGATTTAGCTTATTTAGGAACTACCAATCCTGAAAAAGTTGCTGATAAATTGTATAAAGAATTAAAGCATTTATATCCTGATTTAACTGATAATGGATGGAATACTATTCAGATTTCATTTATGCAAAACCATCATTATTTTACTAAATATTGTATAGAAAATAAAGAACCGCTTAAGCAAGAGTATTTTCAACGTTTAATAAAATAAAAGTTCTAAATCATTTTTATTAGATTTCATTTTTTTTAATCCAATGAACTAATCCAATGAACGTTAAGCAAAAAGCAATTTATAAAAAAACGTATTATTTGGAAGATTTTCTAAAAGAAACCCTGCTTTGGTTTGATAAATATTTAGGCATTGTGAAGTAATATTGGGTTAAAAAAAGAATAATTTAATTATTATAATAATCATTTCAGATGCCTATAAAACTATTATTATCAGTTAGTTTTCTGATTCTGTCGATTGCTAGCACAGCTCAAACTTTTCCCAAAAAGTATGTGGACAGTTTAACTGCCCTTGCACTTTCAACAACAAGTAAGCACCCTTCAATTCTTAACCGCGATAGCGTGCTAAAACAATTGTGGAAGGCGAACTTACCGAAAGATCGCATTGCGATGCTTAATGATATTGTGAAAGCGCATGGCGGGGAGTTGAAAGTACAAACATTAGAAGAGGAAAGCACTTAATTTACTATTTCACTTCCATTTTAAATAATTTCAATTATGCAAGTAGAAAAAGAAAAATTACTTACTGATACCCATAAAAAATTTATTGAAACAGGAATCAGCAGTCCTGAGCAATTAGAAATATTGGATGATTTGGCTGTTTCGGATATTATGGGATTAGGTACAACAGCCGATGAAAATATATTTTCGGTTGCTGATTTAAAAGAACTTATAAACCGGCAGAGAGAACAAAGCCATGGATTACAGATCAAATGGTCCGTAAAGCCAATGTTTCGAAAAATTTTAAAAGGTGAAAACTCTGCTGTTTTTGTTGATAATATCATACTTGAAATAGCCGCTGATAATAACATTATCAAAATGCAATTGCGATACTCCAGCGTAATGGAATACAGAGAAGATAAATGGGTGGTGGTACATTTTCATGGTTCTAAACCAGAGAACGTTTCAACTGAAGAGGATACTTGGGGTATAGAGGAATGGAAAAAAAGAAATGTCGAACTTGAAAAGCTTGTTAAAGAGAGAACAGCAGAATTGGAAAGATCACTGGAAGATCTAAAAACTACCCAAAGCCAACTCATCCAATCCGAAAAAATGGCCAGCCTTGGCGAACTCACTGCAGGTATTGCACATGAAATTCAAAACCCATTAAACTTTGTAAACAATTTTTCTGAAGTAAGTAAAGAATTATTGGATGAAATGAAAACCGAATTGGATAATGGCAATACAGAAGATGCTAGGGAAATTGCCAATGATGTTATTCAAAACCTCGAAAAAATAAACCACCATGGCAAACGTGCCGATGCAATTGTAAAAGGGATGCTTCAGCATTCAAGAAGCAGTAATTCAACCAAAGAACCAACCAATATCAATAAACTGGCAGATGAATATTTGCGCCTAGCCTATCATGGTTTGCGAGCAAAGGACAAATCTTTCAACGCCACATTAAATACTGATTTTGATGAAAGCATTGGAAACATTAACATCGTTCCTCAAGATATTGGAAGGGTTATTTTGAATTTAATTACTAATGCTTTTTATGCTACGAATGAAAAGATGAAGTCGGGAATTGAAGGATACGATCCAACAGTTACTATTAGCACAAAAAAAGTAGGCGATAAAGTAGAAATTAAAGTTGCTGATAACGGTAACGGAATTCCTCAAAAAGTATTAGACAAAATCTTTCAACCATTTTTCACTACTAAACCTACTGGGCAAGGCACAGGATTAGGTTTAAGCTTGGCCTATGATATTGTGAAAGCGCATGGCGGTGAGTTAATTGTAGAAACTCAATCCGTAAGTGCTAATTCGGGATTGAATGGAACTGTATTCAAAATTGTTTTGCCCCTTTAGGCATAAAAAATAAAATGATGAATAAAAAATCACTCTTAGTCCTTTTTTGTCTGCTGTATAGTTTCATAAGTCTTGCCCAAGACGATAGGCTACCTGTTTATGAAATTAATGCAGATACTTCTGTTAGTAAAATTCCAAATGCTTATTGGAAAATGCTGGTAGATACGAATGGAAAATGGACCATTGCCGATGTTCAATCACCAGCTTTGTTGGCCAAATTTCATACAAACAATACCGAAGCCACAGGCATTGGATTCGAAGGAATTCATACATATTGGCAACGCCTTAGTCTAAAAAACAAAACCGGGAAGGAGTTAAAACTGATTTTCTTTAACATCCCCGATGCTGACCGGTACGATCTCTTTGTTTTTCGTCTTGCCAAACAAACAGAGCATCTGGTAAGTGGGAACTTTGTTCCTTTTAGCCAACGTGATGGTTTTAAGTCAAAATTAGCAGTTCCGTTATTGTTATCCTCAGGTGAAGAAGTTACTATTTTCAAGAAAAGTTTTGTAAGCAAAGGGTGGAATCCGGATGGGCTATCAATTGGTTTTTACTCTTTCGACACATTCATTCAAAAGGAGTATATCAACGAGTCCAGGTTCATTGGCGATGTCCGAAATTGGCTGATAGCCGGCATCTTGTTTTTCGGCTTCATGCTCAACTTTTTCTTTTTTCTCATCAATAAGGACAGGGTATATCTCTACATGTCGCTTTTACTTTTGTTTGAGGGCATTTGGTATATGGAACTAAACAAGACTATCACATTTCGTGAGTTTCCTAACTTTAAATTTTATTTTGACACATTTGTAACAGGGCCGCTTTTCTGGATTTTTGTCACACAATTTGTTCGCCAGTTTTTAAAAACCCGCCAACATTTTCCAAAATGGGATAAGACCTTAGTTATAATAACTGTTTTCGCCACAATTTTTTTGCTTTTTCAATTTTATGGCAAAGATTTTATGACGAAATCAACCTTGCCAATTTATGAGTTTGCTTTTTCAATCTCATTTACATTGTTAGGTATAGTGCAATTGTTGAGTTTTATTTTTTGTAGAACAGAAAAGGACCGCCTCACCAATTTATCAATTATAGCTGCTATTCCAATTTTTCTATGGTGGAGTATCGGTTATGGTTTTATTGGTATTTATTTTCTAATAATCAGAAACTTCAACTTCTCTCAACCAGCATTTATGCAGTGGTATTACGAATGGAGCAATGTGATAGAGATGTTTTGTATGGTTTGGTTTGCCATTCTTTTTACATGGATTTTATTGCAACGTTATGCATTGTTACGTAAACAGCTTACCCTTCAGGCATTAGAAAGGGAAAAGGAAAAGGGAGAAATATTAACTCAGCAAAAAGAACTTCTTGAAGCCCAAGTTGAACAACGAACAGCAGAACTGAAACACTCGCTGGAAGATTTAAAATCCACCCAATCTCAGCTTATTCAATCCGAAAAAATGGCCAGCCTTGGCGAACTCACTGCAGGTATCGCACATGAAATTCAAAACCCGTTGAATTTCGTCAACAATTTTTCAGAAGTAAATAAAGAATTGCTTTCGGAAATGAAAGATGAAATGGAGAAAGGCAACCTAGCAGATGCTAAAGAGATTGCGAATGATATAATCGCAAACGAAGAAAAAATAAACCATCACGGTAAACGTGCCGATGCCATTGTAAAAGGAATGCTTCAACATTCAAGAAGCAGTAATTCAACCAAAGAACCAACCAATATCAATAAACTAGCAGATGAATATTTGCGCTTAGCTTATCATGGATTACGAGCAAAGGACAAATCTTTCAACGCAACATTAAATACTGATTTTGATGAAAGCATTGGAAACATCAATATCATTCCTCAAGATATTGGAAGAGTGATTTTGAATTTAATTACGAATGCATTTTATGCTGTGGATGAAAAGAAAACATTTTTACAAGCTCAGGGTGAGAAATACGATCCAACGGTTTCAGTTAGCACAAAAAAAGTAGGCGATAAAGTAGAAATTATGGTTGCTGATAATGGTAATGGTATTCCTCAAAAAGTACTCGACAAAATCTTTCAACCCTTTTTTACAACAAAACCAACTGGGCAAGGCACTGGATTAGGTTTGAGTTTGGCCTATGATATAGTGAAAGCACATGGTGGGGAATTAAAAGTGGAAACGAAAGAAAATGAAAGCCTGTCTGCCGGCCAGGCTGGTTCAATCTTTATAATCAGTTTGCCAATTAATTAAAAAATCTATGAAAAAACTTTTATCAATTCTATTATTTTTTTTTATAACCATCGAAGTTTACAGTCAACATAAAGTAAAATTTGAAATTACTCAGAAAAGTGCAATCCAAAATGACAGCATATTTATTTCTGGAACATTCAACGACTGGATAGATAAACCAGATCCAGAATATTTGCTAAAATCAGTCGGTAAAAATTTAAAAATAATTACTCTTGATTTGAAAACTGGTGATTACGAGTTTAAATTTCATCGTGGCAACTTTGATAAGGAAGAGTCTACCGAAATCGGACTTCCGGTAATAAACAGAAAATTTAACCTGCAAAAAGATACAATAATCAAAATTTCTGTTGAAAACTGGAGCGACCAAGTACCTTTTATCCCTGTATTTCAATTTACAAAGGAAATGATTGAAAAGAATATAGGTATTCCTTTAAATAAACTAAATATTTGGCATTTTAAACAAGGACATGATAGTACTTGGGCGAAAAGAGAATTGGATATATCAGATTGGAGTAAATTCAGACCAATAGAAATAAGCGAAAAACATGCTGACAAAAACGGACGCCGTGAAGCATGGTTCAGAACAACTATCAAAGTAGATTCTTCACTTCTTGACATTCCAATCAACTTCAAATTTGGATTGTATGGTGCAGGAGAAGTTTACATGGATGGGAAATTGATAAAAACTTATGGCATTGCTGGTAATGACAAAAAAACGTATGAGCCATACAGTCCAACGCATCATTTACCCATTCAATTTACGCTTGATACTAGTAGAGTGCATGTTTTGGCAATACACTCAGTCGACTATATTTTGCCTTTGATCAATAAAAAACATAATATAGGTTGGTATTTTGGTATTTGGGATCAGAAAGGCACAGATGAATATGCAAAACATATTGAAGAAGAACCCTTTTTTAATACTATTTGGCTTTCAGTGGGCACCTTATTGTGCATATTATTTTGGTCCTTGGCTTTTCAAAATCGTAAAGAAAAAAATCTTTGGCTCATAGCACTCACTTCGACCAGTTTACTAGCTTTTTCTATTTGCATGTGGATGCCACATAATGTATATGCTTCAAAATTATTGCTGTTTCTAACTAATGATTATTTTACATTCATCGCAGATAAGTTTCTATTCGTTTTTAGCATTTTACTGGTTGTCAACTTATTTAAAAGAAGGGTAACTCAAATTCTTAAAATCATATTATGCTTAATCTTACTTAGTTCTATTATTGATATTCTATATCTAAACGGAATATGTTCTCTCACATCAATTATTCTGACTTTTTTAATTAATTGCTTCTACATAATTTCTTCCAGAAAATCATTAAAAGGTGCTCAATGGTTTATTGTGGCTGGTATTATGTTTACCTATATTCTTGTTTTAACTCTTGCAGGTATCGAACTAAATAAACTCCTTGTTGTTACCAATACGATCGCTGGACTTTTTTTTACAGGCATTTTCCTTTCCCTTCCTATTTCATTATTGTTTTATCTAGCCTTTAGATTTAAAGAATTCATCCATGAAGTTCAATATAATACCCAGCAGGTCTTGCAACTGTCAGAAGAGAAAAAGCAGCAGGCATTAAATCAACAGAAATTATTAGAAGAGGAAGTCGCAAGCCAAACTGTAGAACTACGAACATCATTTGAAAATCTAAAATCCGCTCAATCCCAACTTATACAATCAGAAAAAATGGCCAGCCTTGGTGAACTCACCGCAGGTATTGCTCATGAAATTCAAAACCCATTAAACTTCGTCAACAACTTTTCAGAAGTAAATAAAGAATTGCTTTCGGAAATGAAAGATGAAATGGAGAAAGGCAACCTAGCAGATGCTAAAGAGATTGCGAATGATATAATCGCAAACGAAGAAAAAATAAACCATCACGGTAAACGTGCAGATGCCATTGTAAAAGGAATGCTTCAACATTCAAGAAGCAATAATTCAACCAAAGAACCAACCAAAATCAATAAACTAGCAGATGAATATTTACGCCTGGCCTATCATGGTTTGCGAGCAAAAGACAAATCATTCAACGCCACATTAAATACTGATTTTGATGAAAGCATTGGAAACATCAATATCGTTCCTCAAGATATTGGAAGAGTGATTTTGAATTTAATTACGAATGCTTTTTACGCTACGAATGAAAAGATGAAGTCGGGAATTGAAGGATACGATCCAACAGTTTCTATTAGTACAAAAAAAGAAGGCGATAAAGTAGAAATTAAAGTTGCTGATAACGGTAACGGTATTCCACAAAAAGTATTAGATAAAATCTTTCAACCCTTCTTTACTACTAAACCTACAGGGCAAGGCACAGGATTAGGATTGAGTTTAGCCTATGATATTGTAAAAGCACATGCTGGCGAGTTGAAAGTGGAGACAAAAGAAGGGGAAGGAAGTGAGTTCATTATTCTATTACTAACTAGTTAATATAAATTATGAAAACGTGTATAAAAATAGTATTGCTGTTGCTAATGTCAATACCGGTTTATGCTCAACAGAGTTACCCTGACAGTTTAAAACAGGTTTTAAAAAATGTCACCAACGACTCTGCCCGATTTGATATTTTAGTAAAGCTCGCAACTTATTATCAAGAAGACAAAATAGACTCGGCACTATACTATTATAATAAATCCTTGTCAATTGCTAATGAAAATAATTTGTTGCTTGATGTAGCTAGTTCTTTGGATAACAAAGGTTATGTGCTAATGCACATGGGAAAATTGCCACAATCGCTTCAATGCTTTCTGGAAGCGGTAAATATTGCTGAAGATACTAATAATGAAAATAAAACTTTCTATAAAAAAAAGAAAGAAAAAGCTAGATTGTTCAGGCTGTATATTCTTTCAAATATTCATCATGACTGGGGGCATTTAATGCGAAGAATAAATGTGGATGAAGGGATTTTTCATTATAAGCAAACTGAGAAGATAGCTAGAGAAATAAATGATACCATCATGTTGGCTTTTGTAAACATGAACATGGGTCATGTTTATTTGGAAAAGGGTAAGTACGACACTGCGTTGGTAATGGAGCAAACTGCAGAAAAAATATTTTCCCAATCTGTTGACAAACGCTACCTCGGTCTTGTTTACCAGCTTCTAGGACAAATTTATATATACAAAAATGAACAGACAAAAGCATTGGCATATTTTCATAAAGCCATTGACATATCGCTAAAGGAGAATAATTTGAATAGCTTAAACAACGCTTTTTACTTATTGAGCGATTATTATTTGAAGGAAAAAAGCAGGGACTCCAGTGTTTATTATGCACGAAAAGGGATGGAAGGTTATCGTGCAATGGGTAGTGAAGATTTATCAAAAGGATATACACTAATGTTTAAAAGCTATCAGTTATTCAACAAACCGGATAGTGTATTAAAGTATCAGGAACTTGCGTTGGTTGCCACAGATAGTGCCTATCAAAAAAAAGTAAAGAATCTTACTGAATTGCAAAAATCGTCTTTTACAGAACAGCAAAGACTGCAGGAATTGGAGAAGGAAAAAGTACAAGCGCAATACCGGATGAGGAACTATGGTATGTTGGGAATTTTGATAATTTTCACTGTGGTGGGCATACTTCTCTATCGCAATAACCTGCAAAAGCAAAAAGCAAAACAAAAAATTGAACAGGCGTATGCAGATTTAAAATCCACCCAAGCCCAATTAATCCAATCCGAAAAAATGGCCAGTCTTGGCGAACTCACCGCAGGCATTGCCCATGAAATTCAAAACCCATTAAACTTTGTAAACAATTTTTCTGAATTAAGTAAAGAATTATTGGATGAAATGAAAACCGAATTGGATAATGGCAACGAAGAAGAAGCTAGAGAAATTGCCAACGATGTTATTCAAAACCTCGAAAAAATAAACCACCATGGCAAACGTGCCGATGCCATTGTAAAAGGAATGCTTCAACATTCAAGAAGCAGCAATTCATCCAAAGAACCAACCGATATTAATAAACTGGCAGATGAATATTTACGCCTAGCCTATCATGGTTTGCGAGCAAAGGACAAAAGTTTCAATGCCACATTAAATACTGATTTTGATGAAAGCATTGGAAACATCAACATCGTTCCACAAGATATTGGAAGGGTTATTTTGAATTTAATTACCAATGCTTTTTATTCTACGAATGAAAAACAAACCATTCGAAAAGCTCAGGGTGAGAAATACGATCCGACGGTTTCTGTTAGCACGAAAAAAGTTGGTAATAAAGTGGAAATTATGGTTGCGGACAACGGTAACGGAATTCCTCAAAAAGTAATAGACAAAATCTTTCAACCATTTTTCACTACTAAACCAACGGGTCAAGGAACAGGTCTGGGATTGAGTTTGGCTTATGATATTGTGAAGGCGCATGGTGGGGAGTTGAGGGTGCAGACGAAAGAAGGGGAAGGAAGCGAGTTTATCATTCAATTACCTATTGTCTGAATCACAGATTATAGGGATTAAAAGATTACACAGATGAATAGAATCGGAAAATCAGTGAAATCCAAAAATCCTTTTAAATCCGTGATTCAGACTAGTTATGATATAGTGAAAGCGCATGGCGGAGAATTGAAAGTAGAGACGAAAGAAGGAGAAGGAAGCGAGTTTATCATTCAATTACCTATTGTTTGAATCACGGATTAATAGGATAAAAAGATTACACAGATGAATAGAATCGGAAAATCAGTGAAATCCAAAAATCCTTTTAAATCCGTGATTCAGACGAGTTATGATATTGTAAAAGCACATGGTGGGGAGCTGAAGGTTGAGACTAAAGAGGGCGAAGGCTCAATATTTATTATTCAAATACTTGTTGTCTGAATCACGGATTAATGGGATTAAAAGATTATACAGATGAATAGAATCGGAAAATCCGTGAAATCAATAAATCAGTGCAAATCAGTGATTCAAACGAGTTGTGATATTGTATAAAACTCAAGGTGGAGAATTAAGAGTGGAAAATAGACAAGGAAAGGGATGCGAGATTAGCGTTGTTTTGCTGCTAAGAATAAATAAAGAATGATAATTTTAATGCTAATATTAATCATTTAATATCAGCCTATTTAAATAATATAAAACTTGAACTCCATAAATAAAGCGAATATGAACGAATTAGATTTACTAAAAAATAAATTAGCACAAAGGGAAGCAGAATTGGCAATAATCAGCAGTGTTAGTGAGGCCATTTCGCATCAATTGGATATAGCAAGCATTACAAAAATAATCGGAGATAAAGTACGGGATATTTTTAACGCGGAAGTAACAGAAATTCTATTATTGGAAAAAGAAACTAACACGATTTTTATTCCATACTCCTACTATCGGGATTATCAGATTGTAGAATCTTTTTTATTGGGCGAAGGACTTACCTCAAAAATTATTAAATCCCGTAAACCGCTTGTATTAGGCTCATTTGTGGAACAGGAAAAATTAGGAGTAATTGCAATAAATGAAGAAGAAAAAACAGAAACATATATTGGTGTACCTATAATTATTGGAGATAATGTTTTAGGAGTTGTCAGTATTCAGAGTTATAATAAAAATGATTATGACACAGAAAAAGTCCAGCTATTGTCTATACTTTCTACTAACATGGGAACCGCAATTCAAAATGCAAAGCTTTTTGAAAAAACCATCAATTTACTTAATGAAACAGAGCAGCGATCTGCTGAGTTGGCAATCATCAACAGTGTTGGCGAAGCCATGTCGAAAGAGTTGGATGTGAACACCGTGACCAAAATAGTTGGTGACAAAATAAAAGAAATATTTAAAGCAGAAGTAACCGAAATTCTACTATTAAATGAAGAGTCAAATATGATAAGTGTTCCTTACTCATATTTTAATGGCTACGAATCAGTAGAGCCTTTTGAGTTGGGTATTGGATTAACTTCGGAGGTTATTCATTCACAGAAACCTCTACTGTTGGGTGACTATTTAGAACAACAGCAGCATGGCGCTATAATAGATGCCAATATTGGTGATGCCGACATCACAGAAACATATTTGGGAATACCAATCCTGTTTAATGACAAAATTTTAGGCGTAGTGAGCATTCAGAGTTATAAGCAAAATGCATACACCGATTCTGATGTCCGATTTCTTACCACGCTCTCTGCGAACATGGGTATTGCATTACAAAATGCACGATTATTTGTGGAAGCTAAAACACTGCTAAATGAAACTCAGCAACGCAATGCTGAACTTGCAATATTAAATGCAATTCAGGAAGGACTTGTTGAGGAATTAAATTTTAATTCCATAATAACGCTTGTAGGAGATAAATTCAGAGAGGCTTTAGGTTTGCAGGACATGGGTATAAGGATTTATGATGGTGAAAATAATATCCTGCACTTTCCTTACGAATATGAACATGGAGAACCACTTGTCATTGAATCGGGAGATCCCACCCCTTATTCAAAATATGTTATTGAAACAGGCAAAGCACTTATTCTGAACAGGAATACTGAAGAAGAAGCAGCAAAACTTGGAATTACCGGATCCATTACAATTCCGGGAACTGATAAGAGTAAATCATTGATTATGGTGCCGATTATTGTTGGTAATGAAACCAAAGGAATAATCCGGGTTGAAAATTATCAAAGAGAAAATGCATTCAGTGCTTCTGAAGTTCGTTTATTGACTACTGTTGCAAATACTATGAGTATGGCACTTGAAAATGCCAGATTGTTTGATGAAAAAACATGGCTCCTGGAGGAAAGTAAAAAACGCGCTGCGGAATTAGGTTCAGTGAATAGTATCAGTCAGGCTATTGCAGGTCATCTTGAAATAGATAAATTAATTTATTTGGTTGGCGAAAAAGTGCGCACTTTATTTAATGCCGGTGTAGTCTATCTCGCTTTATTGGATAAGGAAAATAACGTAATTAATTTTCCATATGGTTATGGCGATGAATATCCACCTCTTTCATTGGGCGAAGGCTTAACATCGCAGATTATTTTAAAGAAACAGCCTCTACTTATTAATAATGAGGTAGCTAAAAAAACAGAAGAACTAGGCGTTGAGCGTATTGGTACACTTGCAAGTTCCTACTTAGGTGTACCCATATTTGTTGCCGAAGAAATCATAGGTGTATTGAGTGTACAAAGTACAGAACAGGAAAATATCTTCAATATGGATGACATGCGTCTGCTCAGCACAATAGCTGCACATGTAGGAATTGCAATTAATAATGCTAATTCATATAAGCGTTTAAACAAAACACTAGCAGACCTGAAGGATACCCAATCCCAACTTATTCAATCCGAAAAAATGGCTTCGCTCGGTGAACTTACTGCAGGCATTGCCCATGAAATTCAAAACCCGTTAAATTTCGTCAACAACTTTTCGGAAGTGAATAAAGAATTAGTTGATGAGTTACAACAGGAATTAAGATCTGGCAAAATTGACGAGGCGATTGAAATATCAAATGATATAAAAGCGAATGAAGAAAAAATAAATCACCATGGTAAAAGAGCTGATGCGATTGTAAAAGGGATGCTGCAACATTCAAGAAGCAGCAGTTCAACTAAAGAACCAACCAATATTAATAAACTGGCAGATGAATATCTGCGGTTGGCATATCATGGATTGCGAGCAAAGGACAAAAGTTTTAACGCCACATTAAATACTGATTTTGATGAAAGCATTGGAAACATCAACATCGTTCCACAAGATATTGGGAGAGCAATTCTGAATTTAATTACCAATGCTTTTTATGCGGTGGATGCAAAGAAGAAGTCGGGAATTGAAGGATATGAACCAACAGTTTCTATTAGCACAAAAAAAGTAAGTGATAAAGTAGAAATTATGGTTGAGGACAACGGTAATGGAATCCCACAAAAAGTACTCGACAAAATATTCCAACCTTTCTTTACCACAAAACCAACAGGGCAAGGAACAGGTTTAGGTTTGAGTTTGAGTTATGATATTGTAAAAGCGCATGCTGGCGAGTTTAAAGTGGAGACAAAAGAAGGTGAAGGTTCAATATTTATTATTCAAATACCTATTGTTGGAATCACAGATTAATAGGATTAAAAGATTACACGGACGGACAACCTAATAAAATCAGTGAAATCCATAAATCAGTTCAAATCCGTGATTCAGACGAGTTATGATATCGTAAAAGCGCACGGCGGAGAATTGAAAGTGGAGACAAAAGAAGGTGAAGGCTCAATATTTATTATTCAAATACCTGTTGTCTGAATCACGGATTAATGGGATTAAAAGATTACACAGAATTAAAATGACTGAATTAAAATACAAAGACATAACAGAAAAAATAATCGGTGCTTCATTTGAAGTGCATAAATTTTTGGGGAATGGTTTCCAAGAAGTAATATATCAACGTGCATTGGCATGGGAACTATCAAATGAAGGTCTATCCTTTGACAGGGAAATTGAGCAGGAAATATTTTATAAAGAATTGCAGGAACCAATCGGTACAAGAAGAGCTGACTTTGTTGTAGAAGGAAAAGTTTTAGTAGAACTAAAAGCAATCATCCAATTAGAAGATGTACATCTTGCTCAAATTTTAAATTATCTGAAAGCTTACAAATTAGAAGTTGGTCTTTTAATCAATTTTGGCAGCAAAAGTTTAACCTTTAAAAGACTCGTATTGTGAAAACTGAATCAGTGAAATCCAAAAATCCTTTTAAATCCGTGATTCAGACGAGTTATGATATTGTAAAAGCGCATGGTGGGGAGTTGAAAGTGGAAACGAAAGAAGGTGAAGGCTCAATATTTATTATCCAAATACCTGTTGTCTGAATCACGGATTAATGGGATTAAAAGATTACACAGATGAATAGAATCGGCAAAAACGTGAAATCGATAAATCAGTTCAAATCCGTGATTCAGACGAGTTATGATATTTTAAAAGTAAATGGCAGGGAGTTAAAAGTATCAACTAATAAAAATGAAGGCACAACACTAACCATTCAATTACCTATTTAAATAAACCAATGATAAAGAGGCTCACTACCACATCGCTACTTGCTATAACAGCAATCATCTGTTTTGCCCAAGCCCAAAAAATTCCTTTTGAAAAATATGGCGTGGCCGAAGGCCTGCCGGAAGAATTTATATTCGCTCCGCTGCAGGATGACAAAGGTTTTATCTGGTTTGGAACACAAAATGGCCTGGTAAAATATGATGGCTACCTTTTTAAAGTTTTTCAACAGGGTTTAGACAAAACGGATACCAGCAGTTTTCAGATAAGACATGTAGGAGGAGGGCTGTTAAAAGCAAAGGATGGTAAAATATGGATTGCTGAATCTGGTGGCCAGGGGGTAGTTAGTTTTTTTGACCCAGCTAGGGAGAAATTCAGGAATTTTTATCCTGCCAACACTACTACTATAGGGGCAGATGAAAGTGCTAGTATCTTATTATTTGAAGATGAAGAAGGAAATATCTGGTTCAATAATTACATAGGTTTAACAAATCAGTTTAATACCTGCCGACTTAACCCAACAAGCGGTGTAATAAAACGATACCCTGTTGTTGACATAAATAAAGGAAATCGATATCTGACAAAGTACGGTACTGTAGAATCATCCGGTACTATCTGGCTGCTGGATGAGAAAAAAAACCTCAACCGCTTTAACCGGCAGAAAGATAGTTTTGAAATCATCATCCCCGCCGGAAAGGATTTGCTGCTATTAGGTAAAGCAGATACCCTAAGGCAGATGAGTAAAGGAAGTGCGAACCGCTTGTTACTTACCAGCACTCATGGTCTTTATATTTTTGATAGTAAAAATCAGAAAATTACAAAAAGCTATGTTCACCAACCAGGAACTAACAGCGGAATAACTGATTCTACATTAGGTGCTATCGAAGATTTGAATGGTCAAATCTGGGTAACACACCGTCAAGGCAAAATTTCTTTAGTTCACCCTTCTTCCAATAACATTCAAACCTTTACCTATGGCAGCAGCCCACTCCTTTACCAAGAAGGAATTAAAGCTGTACAATCTTATATTGTTACTGCTCAAAATAAAGAAGGCATCTTATTTCAGGCTTGGGTAGGTCTTCAAAGACCCACATTTTTTATGTATTACCATTTTGCAAAAAAGACATTCAGCATCTATGATTACAATTTTAATCTACCAAACAATCCCTTGCCATCAACTCCATATCCTTATTTTTCCTTAATAGACCGCACAGGCTTGTTATGGTTAGGTACTCGGCCTGGTTTATACAAACAGGCACCCAAAAAACAACAGATGGATCATTTCCGCTACCGTGCAGATGAACCCAATGGCCTTCCATCAGATAGTATCCAAAATTTATTTGAAGACAGTAAAAAACGATTATGGATTGGTACACGAAATGGGCTGGCAATTTACCAACCCGGGCAGGATAATTTCAGGGTGTTCAGGAACAATCCTTCAAACCCTACTTCAATCAGCAATAACAGTATTACGATGATTCAGGAAGATGCTGATGGAAAAATATGGATAGGCACCCGCAACGGGCTGAACCTATGGCAGGAATCAAGTAGTAGTTTCAAACGATTTTTTTACAACCAAAAAGAGGTTAACTTCATTAGGTTTCTTTATCCCGATAAGCAGCAAAGGCTTTGGCTATCTATTCAAGATAAGGGAGTGTTTGTTTTGGATAAAAATACTGGCAAGATTTTAAAAAGTTTTCTTCCCGATGATAAAAATCCGGGGTCGCTTAGCAGTAAACAAATCGATGTATTTTACCAGGACTCCCGGGGTACGATATGGCTCGGAGATGGAGTAGATAATCAATTTGGTTTATACCGCCTAAATGCAACTGAAGATGGATTTAAACATTATTTGCCCATCTCTGGCGATAGCAGTTCTATCAGCAGTAATGAAATAATATTTCTTACAGAAGACGGAAAAAAGCGATTGTGGATTGGAACGGACAGAGGTCTGAATTTATATGACTTTGCCCGTGATCGTTTTATCCGTTATTATAATAACAGGGATGCTTATACTTCTATGCCAGGTTATGTAATCGATAAAAAAGGAGAACCATGGTTTGGCACGTACTCAAGTCTTGGTTTAGTATCTGTTGATGTTGAAAAAAGAAGACTTACAGCTTATGGTGAAAGTAAAGGCTTATTACAAAATGATTTATCTGGTGGATCAAATCGTGAAATTACTAAAGATGAGTCCGGCCGGTTTTGGTTACCCACCCAAAGGGGATTATCGGTATTTGACCCGGAGACTAAATCGTTTGTTTCCTACTTTGAAAAGGATGGCTTCCAGCCTTATAACAGAAGCTATGTAAGCATAAAAACCAGCAATGGCGATATATGGATAGGCAGCTCCAATGGTCTTAACCATATTGTACCTGCCAAACTGTTGAAGAAAGATATAACGGTTCCTTCTATCGTCATTACCCAGGTTAGCATTAATGACTCTCTTTATTCACAACCCGATGGAACTATTTTTAAACAATCGGTAGCTTATACAAATGAAATCGAGTTGAAGCATTGGCAGAAGAACTTGAGTTTTGATTTTGTAGCATTGCACTACCTGCGTTCTGAAAACAACCAGTATAGCTGGAAGCTGGAAAACTATGATAAGGATTGGACAAAACCGTCCTATTCCAGAACGGTAAGGTATACCAACCTTTCTCCTGGAACTTATGTTTTTAAAGTAAAGGGTTCTAACGCCGATGGGATCTGGAATGAGACCCCGACCACAATAACCATCACCATTTTGCCTCCCTGGTGGATGACATGGTGGTCATACCTTGGATTGTTCTTTAGCCTTAGTGGAATGGTGGTAGGATATGTATTCGTTCGGGCGGAGTCTCTGAGGCAAAAAAACAAATTGCTGGAAGAAAAGGTGGCCTCAAGGACGGAAGAATTAAAGACAAAAACTTTTGATTTAGAAAGCTCATTGAACGATTTAAAATCCACCCAAGCCCAATTAATCCAATCCGAAAAAATGGCATCACTCGGAGAATTAACTGCCGGTATTGCACATGAAATTCAAAACCCCCTAAACTTTGTGAATAATTTTTCTGAAGTCAGCAATGAATTGATCGATGAAATGAATGATGAGTTAAACAAAGGAGATATTGAAGAAGCAAAATTTATTTCATTTGACATCAAACAAAACCTCGAAAAAATAAACCACCATGGCAAACGTGCCGATGCAATTGTAAAAGGAATGCTTCAACATTCAAGAAGCAGTAATTCAACCAAAGAACCAACCAATATAAATAAACTAGCAGATGAATATTTACGCCTAGCCTATCATGGTTTGAGAGCAAAAGACAAAAGTTTTAATGCCACATTAAATACTGATTTTGATGAAAGCATTGGAAACATCAATATCATTCCTCAAGATATTGGAAGAGTGATTTTGAATCTAATTACGAATGCTTTTTATGCTACGAATGAAAAGATGAAGTCGGGAATTGAAGGATATGAACCAACCGTATCAGTTAGCACAAAAAAAGAAGGCGATAAAGTAGAAATTAAAGTTGCTGATAACGGTAACGGTATTCCACAAAAAGTATTAGATAAAATCTTCCAACCTTTTTTCACTACCAAACCAACGGGACAAGGAACAGGTTTAGGATTGTCGTTGAGTTATGATATTGTGAAGGCGCATGGTGGTGATTTGAAAGTGGAAACGAAAGAAGGAGAAGGAAGCGAGTTTATCATTCAATTACCTATTGTCTGAATCACAGATTATGGGATTAAAAGATTACACAGATGAATAGAATCGGAAAATCAGTGAAATCCATAAATCCTTTTAAATCCGTGATTCAGAAAAGTTATGATATTGTAAAAGCACATGGAGGGGAGTTGAAGGTGGAAACGAAAGAGGGTGAAGGCTCTGAATTCATCATAAAAATGCCTGTCACTTAAACTGATAATATGCGAATTTTATTAAAAACGGCTTTGTTTTTATTGTTTCCTTTTTCTGTTATTGCTCAGATTGAGCAAACTCAATTAGACAGTATGCGAAGAGTTCTTCAGTATGCAGGCAACGACACTATCCGCATGGATGCATTCCATAATTTGGGATTGTTTTATGACGATGTAAATCTGGACAGTTCAATCTTTTATTGTGAGAAAGGAATATCTATAGCCAAAAGACTGAATTTAAAATTGAATGAGGCAGAATTGCTGATGGATATGAGTTTCCCTTTGTCAAAAATCGGCAACTATCCTTTATCGCTAAAGTTATTAATGAAGGCTAAAGAATTAACCGAAAATTCAGCCAACGAAAAAAATACCTGGCGTTTATCACAAGGGCTTACACCCCATACTTACCGGCTCAGTATTTTAGGTTATACATATCTTGGTTTCGGAGAGTTGTATTTTCACACCGGAGATAATGAAAAGCGGTTAACCTCTTACAATAAAGGAAAAGAAATTGCGGAATCTATAAAGGATACTCTTTTATTATACTTTCTTTATGGAGATATTGGTGATGCTTATTACAGCATGAATAAATTAGACTCAGCTTTGCAATACGGCCAAAAAGCAATGAAGTGTTTATATAGCTTGCCATTAAAAAATAGAAAATATGGAGGCACTGTGATTTCGGGGATTGGCAGCATTTATCAGCGAATGGAAAAACCTGCCTTGGCAAGAGAATATTTTCAAAAAGCCATAGCGGTTAGCGAGGAGCAAAATAACCCATCAAACGCCGGAGACTCTTACCTGCTATTTGCTGGTTTTTATGAATCCATCAACAGAACTGACTCAAGTCTGTATTATGCCAGAAAAGCCCTTGAAGCCTACCAACAAATTGGGGAGGCAAAATCAAATTTGAAGGCTTACAAAATGCTATCCAATTATTATTTGAAACAAAATAATAGTGACAGCTCCTTTGCTTATTTAAGATTGGCTACTATGCTAAATGATAACCTGGACAGAGAAGAAAAGAAAAAACTTCAGGAATTTCAAGTTGCAGGATTTAATGAGCAAATACGTTTGCAGGAATTGGAAAAAGAGAGCATTCAAACGCAGAATAAAATAAGAACCTATGGAATGCTTGCCGGGATTACTATCTTATCCATCATTGGTTTTCTGCTTTACCGTAATAACCGCCAAAAACAAAAGGCAAATAAAGTTTTACAGGAACAGAAAGAAAAAGTGGAAAGCACTTTACAAGAACTTAAATCCACCCAAGCCCAATTAATCCAATCCGAAAAAATGGCATCACTCGGCGAACTCACGGCTGGTATTGCACACGAAATTCAAAATCCGCTAAACTTTGTGAATAATTTTTCTGAAGTCAGCAATGAATTGATCGATGAAATGAATGAAGAGTTAAACAAAGGAGATATTGAAGAAGCAAAATCTATTTCATTTGACATCAAACAAAACCTCGAAAAAATAAACCACCATGGTAAACGTGCCGATGCTATTGTAAAAGGGATGCTTCAACATTCAAGAAGCAGCAATTCATCCAAAGAACCAACCAATATCAATAAACTAGCAGATGAGTATTTGCGCCTCGCCTATCACGGATTGCGTGCAAAAGACAAAAGTTTTAATGCCACATTAAATACTGATTTTGATGAAAGCATTGGAAACATCAATATCATTCCGCAAGACATAGGTAGAGTGATTTTGAATTTGATTACCAATGCTTTTTATGCTACGAATGAAAAACAAAAAAGCCCCTCAATCCCCAAAGGGGAAGCTGAAAATGATTACGAACCAACAGTAAATGTTGTTACAAAAAAACTAGAGAATTCTATTGAAATTTCCGTGAAAGACAACGGCAACGGAATTCCGCAGAAAGTACTCGGTAAAATATTTCAACCATTCTTTACAACCAAACCTAGTGGTCAAGGAACAGGATTGGGTTTGAGTTTGAGTTATGATATTATAAAAGCACATGGCGGGGAATTGAAAGTAGAAACTAATGAAGGAGAAGGCCTGTCTGCCGGACAGGCAGGAACTACTTTTATTATTCAATTGCCAACAACAAACTAAACATAGCACTATGAAAAAACTAATTCTTGTTATTGTACTTCTAAGTTTTCAGGCATTTTTTACACCAGTTTTGGCACAACTTACGCCTAATAACCTTAGTTTTTATAATGAATCCGAGGGCGTTCTCATCTATGATATTATAACTGATAGGCAAGGTGTTGTTTGGATAGCAACCTACAATGGACTCGTGCGTTACGATGGTTATGAATACAAACATTATGATGTTGATCTTAAAGACCCAAAAACAATGGGAAGTATTTTGCCCTACAAACTTTATGAAGCTCAGAATGGACATATTTGGGTAGGCTGTACAGATATGGTAAGTGAATACAATCCAGACACTAAAACTTTCAAGAATTATAGTATAGCTAAACTCACTGATTTTCCATTAGGTTCAACAATTATAGTATTAACTATCAATGAAGATTTAAACGGTAGAATTTATTTTGGTGCATTGAATAGTACTGGTCTTACTGGGAATCATTCTATTTTCTATAAAGACACAAACAAGGAACAGCTTCAGCGCTACAATGCTCAAAATAAAGTTGAAATACAAAGTGTTTATAATGCTAGCACAGACAAATTGGGCAATCTTTGGATACTTGCTGTCAATGGTTTTTTTAGGATTGATAAAAATAAAAACATTCATAAAGAGGAATGGCCATTAGTTGAATTTATGATAGATAAGTACAATACACTAATCAAAAGCGATGCTAAAGGCAATATTTGGGTAACTTCAAGCAATGGCGCTCATACTATTCTCAGTGTTTGGAATCCGAGTACTGGCAAAATTAAATCTTATCCTTTCAGGCAAGTTAAAGAGAAAGAGCCTCTTTATTTTGGTGAAATAGAAATAAATAAAAATGGAAATATATGGATAGGAACAAATAAAGGTTTGGGTTATTTTGACATCAATAAGGAACAATTTCAATTATTAAAAGAAAGCAAAGATCCAAAAATGGCCAAAGCTGAAATTGTCTGTCTTCACTTGGATTCTTTCGATAATGTTTGGATGGGAACACCATCAATGGGATTGCTTAGATATACCAAAAAAGCCGAACTGAAGTCCTTCGTTTACAAAAAAGAGGACAAAAATTCGATTACAACTGGCTGGATCAATAAAATGTTTGAAAAAAAAGACGGCAAAGTGTGGATGTCTTCTGACAAAGGTCTTACTGTATTTGATTCTAAAAACAATTCTTTAACCCCATATCCGTACGCGTTTATTATGCCTGGATTTGAATGGTATACTACCATAGGTGCGTTCTCAACAGACGAGATTCTCATCCAAACAAATAAGGGATATTTTCTTTTTAATATAAATACTAAGACTATAAAAAAAACCATACTTGACCCAAAACTTGATAAACTACATATTTTTAACCTAAAAAAGGATAGTTGGGACAATCAATGGTATTGCACTGTTAATGGAGCTTTTTTAAAACTTAAAAATAAAAAGACATTACAACATATTGATTTAAGTAAACTTACAGGGTCTAATATTACAAGTAATTTAGTAAACACTATTTATGAAAGTTCAAAATACGGAATATGGCTGCTTACTGATAACGGATTGTTTCTGTACAATTATGCTACGGCAAAAGTAGAACGATATGGATTTGACCAGAAAAAAGGAGACGTTTTAAAATCACAAGACATCAATTCACTATACATCGATAAAGAAGGAATACTATGGGTTGGGACTTGGAATGGCGGTCTTAATAAATACAATATCAAAACGGGGAAAATTAAATATTATACCATTAAGGATGGTTTGCCCTCTATGGGTATTCAGGGTATTTTACCTGATGAAAAAAACAAGGCACTTTGGCTTAGTACCTTCGAAGGGATGAGTCGGTTCAGTATTACAGAAGATCAATTTAACAACTTTTCGATGGAAGACGGCATTCAGGGTCGTTTGTTTGCAGATGGTTCTTATCTTAAAACTTTGAACGGATTGATGATTTTTGGTGGACAAAACGGAATTACGGTCTTTAATCCTAATGATATTACCAAGAATTCTGCACCACCAAAAGTATTTATTACCGATTTTAAAATTGGAGAAGTATCAATACTAAGCATCAATGATTCACTGGCAAAAAATGTACGCGATAAGTCAAAAAATATTATGCTCAATTTTAATCAAAACAACCTATCCATTAATTATATAGGAATACACTACGCTAATCCTGCGAACAATAAATTTTCATACAAACTAGAAAACTATGATGACAACTGGCGTGAAGTTGGTACTGTTCGTACGGCATATTATTATAATTTGCCACCAGGAGGTTATACTTTTAGAGTGAAAGCTGCAAACAGCAATGGCGTTTGGAATGAAACAGGCGCCACCATTGCTTTTAGCATTGCACCGCCTTGGTGGCGCACTTGGTGGGCTTATGTTATTTATGGCATTCTCTTTATTGTTCTTTTGTTTTGTTAGACCGATTCCAACGAAAAAGATTTCTCGAAAAACAACGTGTTAGGGCCAAAGAAGTTGAACTGGCCCAAGCCAAAGAAATGGAGAAAGCCTACCATAAATTAAAGGAAACTCAATCCCAACTCATCCAATCCGAAAAAATGGCCAGCCTAGGCGAACTCACGGCTGGTATTGCACATGAAATTCAAAACCCACTCAACTTCGTCAATAACTTTTCGGAAGTAAATAAAGAGCTGATAGATGAAATGCAACAGGAATTAAAGGCCGGAAAAATTGATGATGCGATTGAACTTTCAAATGATATTAAGGCAAACGAAGAAAAAATAAATCATCATGGCAAAAGAGCCGATGCCATTGTAAAAGGCATGCTGCAACACAGCCGCAGTACAAACAATTCAACAAAAGAACCAAAAGATATCAATGCACTGGCAGATGAATATTTACGCCTTGCCTATCATGGCTTAAGAGCAAAGGACAAATCTTTCAATGCAACGATGAAAACCGATTTTGATGAATCCATCGGCAATATTAATATCATTCCACAGGATATTGGCAGGGTGATTTTGAATTTAATTACCAATGCTTTTTATACTACGAATGAAAAGATGAAGTCGGGAATTGAAGGATATGAACCGACAGTTTCTATTAGCACAAAAAAAGTAGGCGATAAAGTAGAAATTATGGTTGCAGACAACGGTAATGGTATTCCTCAAAAAGTTCTCGACAAAATATTCCAACCATTCTTCACAACAAAACCAACAGGGCAAGGAACAGGTTTAGGATTGTCGTTGAGTTATGATATTGTGAAGGCGCATGGTGGTGATTTGAAAGTGGAAACGAAAGAAGGAGAAGGAAGCGAGTTTATCATTCAATTACCTATTGT
>JANOCT010000019.1:0-88571 GCA_031412335.1 bacterium
CGAATTACTCAAGGAGATTATATAGTAAATCATTCATCAGGAGAATTCAAGATTAGAGCAGGAAACCAAATTGAATTAAAACAAGGTACACTAATAACACCAACTGACAAATAATTAACTAGGTTATGAAAAAATTTATAATAAGTTGCCAAAAAATTTCAACTAATTTATTAAACCATGAAAGGTATTTTCTATCGTGAAAGTAGGCAAAAGACAAAAAAGATTATTTTGTAATAAAAAAAGCAACTCGAAAGGGTTGCTTTTTTTTTTGATCTATTTCTACTTTCAAAGAAGAAAATAGGTGTTAAACAAAAAAGGCTTACCAATCTGGTAAGCCTTTTTTGTTAATAAAATTTGTGCGGAGAGCTAGGGATTCGAACCCCAGGACCTATAACAGTCAACAGTTTTCAAGACTGCCGCAATCGACCACTCTGCCAGCTCTCCGGCGCAAAAGTACAAATTGAACTGACATTCGCAAACATTGATTTCATTTATTTCTTAACGTGCAGATAATAAGAATTAAACGTTTTTATAATTCTGGAATTTCTTTCAATTTGTTGCGCTGTGGTGGCGGTGGAGGTGGTACGAAGGTTCTTTTCGATATATCTATGCTGGCATTTAATTCAAAACCAACCAAAATTATTAACGAATTTACATATAGCCATATCATGATTACAATTAAAGTACCTATGGAACCATACAATTTATTGTATTGCCCAAAATTATTGATGTAATAGGAAAAGCCAATAGAAGTTGCAATGGCCAAGAAGGTAGCCAATAATGAGCCAGCAGATAAAAATCTCCATCTTTTGACCGTTGCTGGTCCGTAATAATATAATAAAGAGATAGCAGTAAAGAATAAACCGAATATAACCAGCCAACGAATTAAAAGCAGCAACTGAAATAGTGGAAGCCAACTAATGATTTCAACTGATTGTAAGTAAGCAATAACATACTCTCCAACTACTAAAACGGTAACTCCAGTGATTACTACTAAAGAAACCATAAAAGTAAGCATGGTGGCGATGATACGTTTCTTAAACCCTGTTCGGGTTTCCTGTACAAGCGAAGTTTTATTAAAAGCATTCATTAAAGAATAGACGCCGTTGGTAGAGAAAAATAAGGCAAGCAAAAATCCTACAGAAAGCAACTCTCCATTTTTAATTTTAATAATATCCATCAAGGTTGTCTTTGCTGCCTCGAAAGCATTGGTAGGTAGTAAATCTGCCAACAATTGCAAAAGCTCTTCTTGAAAATTGGTGACAGGAATGTAGGGTATAAGCGTAAAAAGAAAAATGATTGCTGGAAAAATGGCCAACAAAAAATTAAAAGCTAGTGAAGTTGCTTTTACATTTAGTGATTCTCTTCGAATTTCTTTAAAAAAGAAAACAACAATGTTGTAGATAGGAATCTCATAACCAGGAAGTTTCAATCGTTTTAGCCAAAGTTCGAGTAAAAGATAAGGTCGGCTTCGTGTTACTAATCTTTCTAACCATTTCATCAACGGCAAATTACATTAATTAAATAATAACCCTATGTAGCGAAATAAGGTTCTATTTTAAGAATAAAATCTTTGGGAGGCTTACAAATTCTTCTTGTAATCATACTTACACAAACTAATGTTACCTCGGCTTTATTCAACAATTCGTTTGCTTCGTTATATATTTCGTAATCAAAATGGAATCTGCTGGTTGGTAGTTTTGCGACTGTGATTTTTACTTTCAATAGATCATCGTACAAAGCTGGTTTTATGTACTTTATGTGCATATCAATTACGGGTAACATAATTCCCTCTTCTTCAAAACCTTTGTATGTAAATCCAAGATTTCGAAGCATTTCTACTCGAGCAACTTCAAAGTACATCGGGTAGTTTCCGTAATATACGTAGCCCATTTGATCGGTTTCTGCATAGCGAACTCTAATATATGATTCAAAAACGTACATATTTTTGCTATTAAATTTAAATACCTCGCTGATCCAAAGCTTTTTGAAACTTGCGGGCATTCACTAAATGTTGATTAAAGTTTTCAGCAAAATTATGATAACCAGAAAAATCTTCTTTTGCACAAAAATAAATGTAATTGTGTTTTTTTCGATTCAAAACGGCATCTATAGCTGTAGTTGATGGCATGGTGATTGGTCCAGGTGGCAAGCCTTTATAAAAATACGTGTTGTAAGGAGAGTCATAACTCATCATTTTGCCACGAACTCTTTTAATGCTGAAATCACCAACCGCAAAAATTACCGTAGGGTCTGCCTCTAATTTCATATTGCGAGACAAACGATTAAGATAGACTCCTGCAACAGTTGGCATTTCATCTTTTTTATTGGTTTCCTGGTTTACAATAGAAGCAAGAATGGTAACTTCTGCTCTCGTCATTTTTAATTCCTCTGCTTTTTTATCTCGTTCTTCATTCCAAAATTTTTCATATTCTTTATTCATTTTTTTGAAAAACGTTTCAGCATCAGTATTCCAATATAACTCATACGTATTTGGAATAAACATCGTGTACGCTGTTTTTGGTGTTAAATTGTACGTTGCCAAATAGTCCTTATCATTCAAAATTGCATTTAATTCTGCCGCCTTAAATTCCAGTTTTTCATCTAATATTTCTGTAAACTCTTTTTGAAGCCGAATTCCATTAAAAGTGAGTTTAACTGGTTCCTGCATTCCTGATTTGAGTAAACCAACTAATTGCCGATTGTTCATCCCTTCTTTCAGCTTATACTTCCCAGGTTTCACCCGTTGATTATAATCCATCAATTCAGCTGTGAAAGCAAAACTTTCGGTATTTATCAAAAGTTCTTGTTGCTTAATAATGTTAAGCAAATCATCGAAAGTAGCACCTGTCGGAATGTATAAATACTCCTTTTGATCTTTATATTTCGCTACATTGGATTGAAAAATTTTGCGGTAATAATTGTATCCAGTTAATAGACCTCCAATTAAAAGCAAAATTGCAAACACAATTAGTACTTTTTTAAACAAACTACTTTTTTTAACAGAAGATTTTTTCTTCATGAATAATGGATATTCTTTAAAAATTGATTTACAAATTACCGGATTTTATTTTTGACATCAACTCTTTTGCTTTGCTATTTCCAGGATTTTTTGCCAAAAGTTGATTTAGATAAAAAACTGAATTGCTATTTCTGCTAGTAGAATACTGTAAGTAGGCCATATTTAACAAAGCATTTTCGTAATCAGGATCTAATTGAATCGACTTTTTCAACAAAGATTCTGCTTCTGTTTTTCTTCCGGTATTCATGTAAATATATCCCAAGTTTCCCAAGGCAACCGTATGTTTATTATTTTCTCTAATGATAAATTCAAATATCTTTTGGGCCTCTTCAATTTTTTGTAATGATAATGCGGTTGTAGCTAATTTATTATTAAAATCGAGGTTTTTTGGAGTTAAATGTACTGCTCTTGCATAAAATTGATAGGCTTTTTCATTATTGCCTACACTTGAAAAAGCTTCACCAACTCGATATGCATCCCAAGAAAGCATTACATTTTCGGGTTTAAATGTGTTCATTTTATCGGCAACAACTTTCAGATTTCCTCTTAAAAAATTAAGCCTGATAAAGTTTGTTAACCATGAAGATGAGCTTTGCGATAGTTTCGACAAATATTTTTCACCAGAGTCCAAGTAAAATTTCTCTTTAGAAAACTTTTCGAAATAGGAAAGATAAGCCTCAGTCATGGTTTCATCATCAGGATTTGGATTATTAATGGCTGCTAAACCAACAAATTTCTTAATAGCCGTTTGTTGATTATCTTTTAATTTAATCTGAATTCGGTGATCGTGAACCGTTACATGCGGAATATCTATTGTTCCGCTTTTGGGCATGTGGCACGACCAGCAATTATCATTACTTATTTTTCGGATGCTTAATTTTTCGCTGCAATCAGAAATTTTTGTTTTTGCTTTTGGGCTATGGCAATTTTTACATGAATTGTTGTAACTATCATTTTTAGTTGCTTTTACACTTACATGCGGGTTATGGCAGCTAATGCAGGTAAGCGAACTTATAGTTTCGGTTGTTACCAGACTATTGTCATATTTTTTTTGACTTACATCAATTTTTCTACGTTTACTCTCTACAAAACATTTGCTTTGTTGCAAACGATCGGCATGAGAAGCCATAATGAATTCATTGTCATTACCTTCATATCTCGGCAAAAATATATTCATGTACTCCGAAAGTGGTTTTCCTGGTCGGTAATCGAAAAAAGTTTTTCCAGGTTTCAACACGGCATTTCCTTGCAAATGGCACCGCTGGCATAAATCTATTTGAAGATTGTAAGAAAGTTTTTTAGGATTTACGATTGTGTAATCTATATTTTTTGCTGTATCAACTAATTTTCCTTGAGCCTTTTCGATTGAATGAATTTGGCCAGGACCATGGCAACGCTCACAATCTATGCCTTGCAAAACTGTTGCAAATTTATTTTCAGAACCTTCCACAAAATCGGGGTAGGCATTGTGGCAGCTCATACATTCTAATTCTATTTTTCTGCTGAACCGATTATTCCCGCCATCTTCAAATCCTGGAGGCAAATCCCATTTCCCTTTTTGGGTATAAAATGTTAATGGCATTTGTGTGAAATAGCCATTCTCTTCCATCAAATGCGAGTTGGTGTGTTGCCCAGATCCTATAATGTAATCTACTTTTTCTTCGCGACTGTAAACTGTATCAGAATTTTTTAACCGATATTCTTTGATATAAAAAGTATTTCCAGCCCAAAAAGGTTGATAATAAAAATCTCTGAACTTATCGTAAACTACATCATGTCCGGTAAATTTTGCAGAGCTTTTCTCACGAGTTGCTGCGCCAAATGATTTACCCATTCCTGTTTCAATAAATGTTTCGTAAATATCATTGTGGCATGCTCGGCAAGTTTGCATGCCGGTATATTTTGCTGTATCTGAATGATTGAGATAGGTTTCAGAAACTGCGGTTTTTGTTTCCTTTGCTTGATTACAGAAAACAGAAGAAAAAATAATGCCCGCAAAAAATAATAGAATTACAGATATGCTTACACCTTTTTTATTAAGCATCGCTTTTTATACAATTCTGTTGAAATTAACTAAACCACCTGTTAAGTTTTTTACATTTTTAAATCCACCGGCTTGTAATATTGCTTGTGCAGTCACACTTCGAATTCCATGTTGACAAACCACAATAATTTCAGTTGATTTTAATTCTTCCAACTCGTCAGCATCTGCATTTAATTGTTGAACAGGAATATTTAGCCCACCGATATTAAATGTTGTAAATTCTAAGGGTGTGCGAACGTCTAGAATAAACAACTTTTCATTTGCTAATCTTTTTCGTAAATCCTGACTACTTATCTCATTCATTATCAGTAATTTTTACAAATCTTGAACGAAATACTTCCCCATTTACATCGATTGCATGGATAAAATATACGCCTGAATTATATTCAGAAATATCGATGATGTTGGTTGAAAGGGCGGTATGCATTAGTTTTCCATTGGTATTAAAAATACTAACCGTTTTTAATACATTTTGGTTTGCTAACGTAATTGAAATTGTCTTAGATGAAGGATTTGGGTAAAGTTTTATTTTATCATTTTTCGCCAAATTAGTAGGCAAACTCACTAAATCACTACTTTCACTAAATACAGGTCTGATCATTAAAGAACCTGGAAAAAGTGTATTGTCCCATGTTCCAGTGGTGTTTTTAAAAATATATTGCTGATTATCATTATTCAAGTCAAAACCAATATTAAGCTGGTCTATTGAGTTTTGAATCCAGCCGATATAAAATTCTCCACTTAAAATTACTTCTTGCGGAAAATCATATCTCACAAATCCATCTAAAGACTCGCTATAATCAGGTGTTTGATTTGGAAACAAAGCAACTGGTGGTTGAATTAAATCTTTCCAAACGGCAATGCTAAAAGTACGAAGCGATACATCTTTGTCTAATTGAGTGAAATACATATCAACTGCTCGAAGCGTATCTTGATTATTTAAGTTAAATTTATAAGCAAGCCTCGAACCAGTAGATTCAAGCCCATAATTTGCTTCAGCAGATCCATCATCATATGCGTAATAGTTTCCAAAATTTTGTCTTCTTAAAACGGTATCATTTTGAGGATATAAATCTCCATTATTTTGTAAATCAACTTTTAGATTAATTATCCGACCCAATTCATTGTTGAATGGAGGCAGTGGAAAAGTTCCATAATTTTTGCTTTGATAGCTTAGTGGATTTAACAATAGACCTTCACCTGGAAAAAGAAATAATGTATCGCCAGTAGTTTCATCAATCGGGTAATAACGAATATTAGTCAACGATTTAGGATCAGTAAAACTGTTTCTAATCACAAAAGAATTATCTGCTAAATCACTCGGAGTTACCTGATTCCAAGGCATAGCATCGTATCTGTCCAAAATAGAAGTTAGATAAGTAGAGATAGCAATATCATTCAATTCATTTGGATTGAAACCTTGTCGATCTACTTTTACATAATCTAAATTCCAATGATCATTATTTCCAGTTCGGTTTGCTTTATTTTTAAACCTAAATTGAAAACCATCTTTAAGATACGCTGTGTCTTTTATGGTAATAGAAACCAATAAAAAATCGGCGTTCACCAAATTCTTAAATGTATTAAAACTGCTTCCTTCTCTGAAATAAACCCGGCTCCATTTGTTGGTTTGCGGATTTTTAAAATCGACCAAAAAAGAATCTTTTCTGGCAGGAGCAAAGCCAATTCCTTGTGGTTGTATGTAAAAACTTAATACAATGGAATCTGAAGGTAAATATGAACCTAAACGCAATGGAACAGAAGTTAATGTGTCAGCTGTACCAAAAACAGTTGGCCCGCTTCCAAATTGATACGCTCTTCCTTTTCCATCTAAACCATCGAAAGTGGCAACACCTAGCGAAAGTGGATTTATAGCAAAACTAGAATTAATAAATACCATTTTATCCGTCCAGCGGCTAGATGATGGCTGCACAAATGAATCAGAAAAATCATCGAAGAATGGTAAACTATCCTGTATAACTACTTTTTCGTTGCTTGGATATTGGTAATTGTTAAGAATTTTATCGTATGATAAAGGAGAAAGTTTTTCCTGTGAATATAATTTTGATTGAGCAAAAAATGCAAGGAAAAGAAAAAAAACGATTCTAAAAATATATGTTGAATTAAAATTTATGGACATAATTTAGTTTAATTGTAATTTATTGACCTTTAATAAACGAATGATCATAATTAAGCGTATACCTTCAAATTTTACTTTTCAATTAAGGATTTTTTGTTTTATTAATTGCCAAGAATCAAATTGATGGCATTTCCCTGATCAATTGTTATTGCAGAATCAGCATTAAAAGCTGGCATTTGTTCTTGAATGGTTGCATTTACACTATCAATAGTTCCGTTGCTGAGCGTTACTGTTCCCAAATTAAGTTTTGAACCTTGCAACACAAATATAGCTTCATCTAAGGTAAGGCCAATCAAATTTGGAATTGGTACTCTGCTGTCACCATAGCCATCTCCTAAAATTAAATCAATGGTAGCTCCTTTTTCTATGCTTTGACCTCGCTCTAGTTCTTCACCATTCAACAAAGCACTGATAACTGCATCTTTTGCTAAATTAGGTTTGTATATTAATTTTCCAATTTTAAGACCATAACTTTCTAGAATTCCGCTTGCTTCTCGCAATGGCACATCGCTCAAATCCGGAAATTTAATCCTTGGTAAAACATTAGAAACAATCATGAGATAGATTCTTCTATTACTTTTAACTGCCGAATTTGGTTGTGGATCTTGTTCCAAAACAGTACCTGGAGGCTGATCTATAGCAAAACTCGAATCAATTTCGTACTTGAAACCAGCATTTTCTAAAACCTTTATCGCTTCAGAAATTTTCATTCCTTTTAATTGAGGTACCGGTACCGATTTACCGTTTTCTGTGTAGTAATTTAAACCGAAAAAAAGCAGCGTAAAAAAAACAAGGATAGATATTATAGCAATAATTAGGTTTTTTCGGAATTGTGGTGTTGCTAAGAAGGCAAAGAATTTTATCATCTATCGAAGTTTGAAGCGCTGAATATTGGCAAATTAAACACCATTTTCAGATCAATTTCAAAATTAGCACAAAATGTAAATTTTCAGCACGTTCATCCATCCTTTATTTTTTATCATTGTGAACGAGTATAAAAAAATATGCATTATTTAGCTTAAAAAAATTCAGGAACTACTTAATTATCTTCTTGCTTACACTAATAAAAACAAATCCCTTAAAGGTAAACAATAATAAAAAACATGAAAAAAATTGCTTTGGTAACCGGAGGCTACACTGGCGAGTCAGTAATATCATACAAAAGTGCGGCAGTGATTTTACAAAATCTAGATAAAGATCAGTTTGATGTATATACAATTGATATTTCTCCAGAAAAATGGTTTTACACCGATATTGCTGGCATGGAATATTTGGTGGATAAAAATGATTTTACGCTAACGATTAAGAATGAAAAAATTCAATTTGATGTAGCTTTTATTGCCTTGCATGGCAGCCCTGGTGAAGATGGTAAATTGCAAAGCATTTTTGATTTGTGTGGGATTCCGTACACATCTTGTAATGCGCTTACTTCGGCCATTACCATGAACAAGCATATAACCAAAAAGGTAGTTGATGATATCGGTGAACTGAAATTGTCTAAGTCTGTTCGATTGTTTAGAAATAAGAAACCAGAAATTAGTCAAATTATGAATCAGTTGAGTTTTCCGATGTTTGTGAAGCCAAACAGTGGGGGCAGCAGTATTGGAATGAGTAAAGTGAAAGTTGAACAAGAATTATTGCCTGCAATTCAAAAGGCATTTTTGGAAGATGAAGAAATACTTATAGAGGAATTTATTTCGGGAAGAGAATTTACTGTAGGTATTTACCGAACCAATGGATTAATCAAAGTTTTGCCAATAACTGAAATAATAAGCAGTAAAGAATTTTTTGATTTTGAAGCCAAATACACACCTGGAGTAAGTAAAGAAATAACTCCAGCAGATTTAACACAAGAAATTACTTCAAAAGTTGTAAAAATTGCAACAGAAGTGTACGAGGTTTTAAATTGTGCTGGAATGGTTCGGGTTGATTTTATTCTTAAACAACCATCGGATCAGTTTTATTTTATTGAAATTAATACCATTCCAGGGCAATCAGAAAATAGTATTGTTCCACAGCAGGTAAGAGCTTCGGGCAAAACGATGAAAGATTTTTATGCTGAAATTATTAGGGAAGCGCTAAATTATAGCACTAAATAGAATATCTTTCAATTATGTCAGTAGGAATAGAAACCGATCTTCCAGTTTCATTAGAAACCATGATGTAATGAAAATCGCCTGAACAGCAAATTTTTGGAGAATCTTTTTTTAGAATTTCAAAGAGTACAATTACGCCGTTTTTTAAAATTTCTTTAATTCCTGTGCGAACAATAAATCGATCTCCTAAACCTAAAGGGCGTTTATAATCAATAATTGCTTTGCTAACTACCCAACCAAAGCCAAGTTCTATAAACTCTTCCATTCGCATTTTGTAATTATTTTCCATTTGATCGTATCTGGCGGCCAGCACATAATCAAAATATTTGCTATTGTGTACGTGTCGGTTCATGTCCAGATCATCTGGTCGTACGCGCATTTCGGTTTCAAAAACAGAGTAACTTTTCATAATATTTTTTAAAATCGAATGAAGTTTTTAGAATTATTGATGTTTATACGAATATTTTAATTTGGCTAAATTAGGTTGCAACTTACGATTGTCCAAAAAATGAAATGTTAATAAATCTGTTCATTTTTGAAAAAATGGCTTTTTTTTGCAGTTTTCAAAATAAATAAATTAACCAACTGGTTGATAACGTGTGAATAAGAATCAATTGAAGGTTAAAAAATTGTTAAGAAATTATTAATAAAAAACTTGACATGGATTACATTCCACGCTATCTTAGTTTCAACAAGTAAGGGATAGAAAATTGCAAGAAGGATTAAAATTCTAACACTTCAGATTCGAAAGAGTCAAAAAGAAACGAACAAAATCTTAAAATGCAGAAAGAGTTTACATCTTCACAGATAAAAAACTTATCCAAATCATGATGAAAAACTTGAAAAAGTTTACATCCGCTGAAAAATTTTCGAACAGTAGCTTGGCTTCCTCTAAACCACGGTTTATCAGGTTGTGAAACGGAAAATTAATTCATTCGAATTAATTTTCCGTTTTGTGTTTTAAAGAAAATCTGACTTCCAAATTTCTTTACTAACTTTTCCACAACGTAAGCAGAGTGATATTTATGCATTATCATTGTTTCCCGATAGGCAATACCAAAATTTGCCAAAATGCAACGAAAATAAGCCAGCTAACACATGTTGAAAAGCACAAAAAAAGCAATTAAGGGATTAAAGAAAATTTTCGTCCTTGATACCTCTGTTATTCTTTACGATCACAATGCCTTTAATAATTTTAAGGAACATGATGTAGCACTTCCCATTCAAGTTTTGGAAGAATTGGATAATTACAAAGCTGGAAATGAAACGAAAAATTTTGAGGCCAGAAGTTTTATTCGATACATCGATGATTTATCCAAAGATGTTTTAATAAGCACTTGGTTTCCATTAAAAGGTACAGGAAAAGGGAATTTCAGAGTGGTGCTCGATGTTCAGTTTTTAGAAAATGATGCTGAGAAGATTTTCGGTGATGGAAAATTTGATCATCGGATTTTGAATGCTGCATTGTCATTACAACAAGAATATCCGGAGCGAAAAGTGATTCTGGTTTCAAAAGATATTTGTTTGCGTTTGAAAGCCAAAGCATTAAACTTAAATGCAGCAGATTATGAAACTGGTAAAATAAAAGAGATAGAAAAACTTTATACAGGAAAAACAACCATAAACGATGTTCCTGATAAGGTTTTAAATGATTTGTTGCAGAATGGATATGTAAAACCTGAAAAATTAAAATTAAAAGCAGTAAAAAGCAATCACTTTTTCATACTCGAAAATGAATTGTATGCCGTACCCGCATTTTACAATGCTGAGAAAAAAGTAATTGAGCATGTACAAGAAACTGGAATTTTTAATATTTTCCCGAGAAACATGGAGCAGGCTTTTGCTATTCATGCTTTACTCGATCCGAATATTAAATTAGTTACCATACAAGGAAACGCTGGAACCGGAAAAACTTTACTAGCACTTGCTGCTGCTTTGGAACAACGGAAAGCCTTTAGACAAATTTATATTACACGTCCAATTGTACCTTTGAGCAATAAAGACATAGGTTTTTTGCCTGGTGATGTTAAGTCAAAACTAGATCCGTACATGGCACCACTTTGGGATAATTTAAAATTTATAAAAGATCAGTTTTCTGAAAAAGATAAAGCTGCTTTTAAATTAGACGACATGGTAGAGAGTGAAAAAATTGCCATTGCGCCTTTAGCTTTCATCCGTGGAAGAACGTTAACTAAAATATTTTTTATTGTAGACGAAGCTCAGAATTTAACTCCACACGAAATTAAAACCATTATTTCTAGAGCTGGAGAAGATACAAAAATTGTTTTTACTGGAGATATTTATCAAATAGATACTCCTTATTTAGATTCGCAAAGTAATGGTCTTTCTTATTTGATTGATAAAGTAAGAGATCATCCTTTATATGCGCATATTACCTTGCAAAAAGGGGAGCGGAGCGAGTTGGCGAATTTGGCGAATGAGTTGTTGTAGGGTTTGGATTCTTGAAAATTCACTTTAAATTAGAAGTAATATTAATTTAAAATAACCATGCAACATAAAGCCAAATCTATTCGTCCTTTCATCGGTGCTAAAGATTATGACCTTTCGCGTAAATTTTATCAAGATTTAGGTTTTGAAGAGATTATTTTATCTTCCGAAATGTCGTACTTTAAATCAGAAAACATTGGATTTTATTTGCAGCGTGCTTATGTAAAAGATTGGGTAGATAATACGATGGTTTTTATGGAAGTTGATAATGTTCAACGATTTTGGAATGAACTTTTGTTATTAGATTTAACCTCTAAATATGAGCAAGTTAAATTAGTTCCAATCCGAAAACTAGATTGGGGAAGTGAGTGTTTTTTACATGACCCTTCTGGAGTTTTATGGCATTTTGGAGAATTTGCTCTGTAGTGTGATAATAGTTTTGATTTATAAAGTCTATTATTTTAGGAACCTCCTACAATCACCCGATAATTTGCATTTGCATAACTACCCCAAATACCAATTCCACCATTAATATTTGATTTGATTTTAAGCGGTGCTGAAAATGGATTTCCTGCACTAGAACCTTGCCGCTCAACTGTTCGCCAAAAATCAAAATGATCTTTAGTAATTACTGACCAACGAAGATCAACTGTATCACCTTTTTTGAAAAATCCATACGTTTCGAAATCTGTGGTGTCAGATAAATTTCCTTTTCCATTATTGATTGAAAAGTCAAATTTCTTTCCATTCACCAAATTGTCATCGTAAACAGATTGAAAATCAGTGTCATAATTCTGTTGAGCAGCCAATTTTGTCATTGCCCGATAATAGTTTCCAAGAATAGGAGGGTCATTTAGCGTTACAGATAAACGATAAAACCCTGGTCTGTTTTCAACTTCCTCTGTAAAAATACTGTCTAAAGCAATGGGTTGTAAAATCCGGGTTGTTGCGGTAATAACTTTGTTTTCTACCACAACTTTTAAATTATAAACTTTACCTATTTCACCAAATAACTCTGGTGAAAAATAAAATGGAAAACTTGGATCTATTTGTCTTAACGTATAAATTTTATTATCGCATTCAACGATAACTTCAGCATTATTCACAAAATAAGGAGTTAATGTTGCAGTATCAATAACACCAATAAAAGGTAAATTTTTAGATAAAATTACAGAAACTTGCCGACCGTTTTCCACAATTCCTTCTACAACTATTTGTTGTTCTGGTTGCACGATATCTAACGTAATATCACGTTCGCAACTCATTAAACCGAACAGTAAAACACCAATGAAAAATTTGAATGCTGGTTTCATTATTAAAATTTGTAATTCCATGTTACTGCAGGTACAATTGGAAATATAGAAACTTGCCGAGCTTTTGTACTCAAATTTCCTTCTTCCAAACTTCCATCTTGTGCGAAATATATTAAATACTGATTATACCTATTGTAGACATTATAAAAAGAGAAATTCCAACTAGACTCACGGGTTGCAGTTTTTTTACTGTAATACGTTGCAGAAATATCAAGCCTATGATATGGTTTTAGTCGATACTTATTTCGGTAATCGCTTTCGAAGTAAAAGGAAGGAGAGCTACCAATAAAGAAATAACCGGCTGGTAATGAATAAGCTGCACCTGATCCAAAAACAAAAATACTTCCGAAAGACCATTTTTTTGATAACTCATATTGCAAAACTACCGAGGCATCATGCCTTCTGTCGTATTTTGCAAAAAAAGATTTCCCATCTTGCAAATCATCAAATTGACGCGTGGTGTACGATAATGTGTAGCCAGCCCAACCATTAAATTTACCCGATCGCTTTTTTAAAAATAATTCAATTCCATATGATTCACCTTTTCCAAATACAAACTCATTCTCAATATTATTATTAAATCCAAAAGATGCACCTTCTTCAAATTCAATTTGATTTTTCAAGGACTTATAATATACTTCAACTGAACTTTCAAAAAGATCTTTTAGGAAATTACGGAAATAACCAATTGCATAAAGTGTGCTTCGTTGAGGTTTAATTTTTTGAGAACTTGGAACCCAAATATCAGTAGGCAAGGTACTTCCTGTTGTAGAAGCCAAGTTTAAATATTGAAAAGTTCGAGTAAAAGATCCTTTAATCGACGAAAATTCATCTATTTGATATCTTGCAGTAAAGCGAGGTTCAGGGCCGTGATAAAAAGCGATATTCTCCGCAGTTTTATAAGATATAGTATCTTCAATTTCTCCATTTGCATTTTCTAAAAACCGTTCATAAGGGCCAATTTGTTGAAAAGCTGAATACCTAATCCCTGCATTAAATTTTATTCTTTTTGATAATTCAAAATCGTCTTGAATATAAATTGCTGCCTCATTAGCATATTGTCGGTTTATTTTTTCTGGAGAAAAATCTACATCTCCAGAAGAGCCAGTTGCTGTACTTGGAGTAAAAACATGAAAAATATAGTTAATTCCAAATTTTACTTGATTTCTGGTATTTGGAAAAAACTCAAAATCTGCTTTTGTATTAAAGTCTTTTACCCCACTGAAAAGCTTAAAATCGAAATTATTTTGACCAGCATTAAAACTAAAATTATAATTGCTATATAATGTTGTTGCATTCATAAATAACTTATCGTTAAACAAATGATTCCATCTAAATGTAGCGGTTGTGTTTCCCCAGGGAAACGTAAAATTAAAATCTTCGCCTTTAAAAGTAAACTTATCTCTACCGAAATATCCACTTAAATAAATCCGATCTTTTTCAGAAAATTGATAATTTAATTTAGCATTTAAATCATAAAAAAAATAACCCGATCCAGCAAAATTTGACTCAGGATTAATAAAGGGTTTAGTTAAAATATCAATGTATGTTCTACGACCAGAAATCATAAAAGAGCTTTTATTTTTTTGAATTGGTCCTTCCAACGTCAATCTGGAAGCAATTAACCCAACTCCACCTGTTGCCGTAAATCGTTCGCTATTTCCTTCTTTCATGTTAATATTAACAACGGAAGAAAGTCTACCACCATATTCAGCGGGCATTCCTCCTTTTATAATAGTTGCATTATTAATGGCATCAGCATTGAAAATGGAAAAGAATCCAAATAAATGGCCAGGATTATAAATTACAGCATCATCAATTAATACTAAATTCTGATCTGGACCACCTCCACGCACATAAAAACCACTATTACCTTCACCAGCTGATTGTATACCAGGCAATAATTGTAATGTTTTTAAAATGTCAACTTCGCCCATAAAAACCGGTAAAGTTTTTATTTTATCAATAGACAAAGAAATGGTACCCATTTCTGTATTTCGGGTATTATCTTTTGTTCTATCTGCAGTTATTACAACTTCTTTTTGCTCAATGTTTATCCCTTTTAGCCGATAGTTTAAGCGTATATCTTTTGTTAAAGAGATGGTATCCACTTGAATTTGATATCCAAGAAAAGTAGTAATAATAGTATAAACTCCTTGACTTACAGATAATGAATAAAATCCAAATTCGTTGGCCGTAGTTCCTTTATTTAATTCTCGAATTGATATACCTGCTCCAAATAATGCCTCTCCAGTTGCATTGTCTCTCACAAATCCACTTATGGTTACTTTATTACCAGATTGTGAATAGGTATTGAAATAAACAAATACAATAAGTGTTAGCGTAAAAATGAAACGCATTAAGAGATTAATTTAAAACTGAAAATTTAGTAACCATCGTTTCATTTTGAGTTTGTAATTGCAAAAAATATAATCCATTTACCATTTGTAATGGATTAATAAAATCTTGTAACGTTTGCACACCTGGATTATTGATAGATATTGATTTTTTATTTATCAATTTACCATTTAAATCAATAACAGTTAAAACATATAAACCTGTTTGTTTAGCAAAAAATTTAATCAAGCTAGAAGTTTTTGCAGGATTAGGATAGAAAGAAATTTTTTCTTTTTCAGATTCTGTCATAATATCTACACCCAACGTAAGCATGGCGTTATTAAAATTCGGAATTCCATATCCCACTTCAAAATCAGGGTTTAATGCTTTGCTAGATGATTTTTGAATAACATCCATTAATTGAAAATTTGTAGATAAAGGAGATGACTGTAATAAACAGGCACTCATACCAGCAAGTATTGGACATGAGAAAGATGTACCATTAGAAGTTCCATAACCACCTGATGAATATGCAACAAAAGCACCTGAACCCAATGCGGAAACATTGGGCTTTAATAAATTAGCAGAGTTTGGACCTCTTGAACTAAAGCCCGCAACAGTTCCATTAATATCTACTGCGCCAATGCTAAAAACTTTGTCGCCATCAGCAGGAGCTCCTACATAAAACCAAGGATCATTTCCGGAATTACCAGCACTATTGCAAACTAAAATTCCTTTACTTGCTGCAATATTTGCAGCCTGAGTTACAGGAGTTGTGTTTCCATTTAAATCTGCCCTTACATGATTTTGAGATGCTGCATCAAATTCTGTATATCCTAAACTCGAATTAATAATGTCGCAACCAGCGCTATCGGCAAATTCTGCACCAGCAGCCCAATTATATTCTTCAACTAAATATTCATTTGGAGCATCTTCTGTTCTCAATAAATAATAACTAGCATGTGGAGCTGTACCAATAAAAACATCGGGTACATTTGCAGCCATCGTAGATAAAACATTTGTTCCATGGGAATCATCACCTTCTACATTTGTTTCGTTGGTTACAAAATCATACGTGCCTAAAATTCTGTTTTGAAGTCGCAAACTATCAAATACCGGTAAAGTTGAATAGCCATTAAATCCAGCATCCAATACTGCGATATAAATTCCTTTCCCTGTAAAGCCCATGTTGTGAAGTGGAATTCCGTTTAATTGATTGATTTGATCGTAACCTCCACCATAACCTAGTTCTACAATTGTTTTATTTGAACTGTTATTTAATTCAGGTAATTGTTTGTTGGGTAAAGGTTGGTTTAATAAATTATCTCCAATTATTCGAGTTACACTGCTTACAAATGTCATTGCTTCAATAATAGATACGTTTGCAGGATTATTAATGGTAACTATAGCAGAGTTAAACCATTTCGATTTATTTATTATTTGAGCACCAACATTACTTATATTGGATAAGTAAGCTGGATTAACCGGTAAGTCATTGTCTGTCAATGCAATATTTTGTGTAGTTCTTCTTAAGATTGCACGAGCAGAAAGAAATTGTTGAGGGTTACTTAATGAAAAAGGAGAATTATTTTTATCTGTAAATTTAATTAAATACTTATCCTGCAATTGAGCATTCACGTTGATAAATCCAATTATAAATAATAAAAGTAGCCCAAGTCTTTTCATTTTCAACTAAATTAAAATTGTTTAATTGTGGTAATAATTTTTGTTCCATTTGGAGCAGCACCTATTGAATCTCTCTCTATATTTGTGCTTTCCCTTTTTATTAATCCTACGTTTTTTGCGTAATATTCATACGCACTGGTCTCTCGTATTAAATTTATCGTATCAACTTGTAATACTCTAAGTACTGAATCAAACATAAATTGGTTGATCGTCATTGGAATATCAACTTCTATATATTCATATTCTTGTTGTTCTATGGTATTATAAAAGCTAAATGCGTTCCATTTTTTATTTGGCTCCACCGGGAAAATCAATTTAACCAAGGTTAAATTATCTTCTGTTACTTGTATAGTTTGTTGAGTAGCTTTTATGGTATATAATTTCTGTAAAACCCATAATTTGTTCATTTCATTATATTGATAACGGTTTACCATATAATTTTCATTTTCGAACGAAACAATAGAATCTTTATAATCTACATGTATGGTATCTGTATTTCCATTCTGAGAAAAATTGTCGAAAAAAAGTGAATCAATTGAATAAATAGTTGATTTGCCTACAAAAACAGGAAAATAATTTGATTTGAAATCTACTGGATCTGAATTCGTAAATTCATCTTTACAGCTTAGGAACAAACCACAAATACATCCAATGATTAGTAAACTTATTCTCATAAACTCAAGCTTTGTCTGGAAATAATACCTCCACCTAATAAATCATTGCCTTCATAAAATACAGCCGACTGTCCAGGTGCTACAGCAGAAACACTATGTTCAAAATTTACATACATTTTCTGATCACGTTCTACAATCGTACTCATGCTGCCAGCATCTTTGTATCTGATTTTGGTAACAGCTTCCATTTCGTTTGGTATTGAAGCATATTTTACCAAATTTAATCCTCCTACTACCGCTTGATTTTTAAGTAGTTCATTTGCTCTTCCTAAAATTACTTCGTTAGTTTCAGGTTTTATTTCCAAAACAAATAAAGGTTCGCCAATGGCAATATCTAATCCACGGCGTTGCCCAACAGTATAAAAAGGATAGCCTTTATGTTTGCCTATTATACTGCCATCAGACATTACAAAATTTCCACCAGCTACTCTTTCTTCTAGATCAGGAACTCGATGTTTAAGAAATGATCTGTAATTATTTTCGGGTACAAAACAAATTTCATAGCTCTCGCTTTTTGTTGCTAATTCAACCTGGTTCATATCCATAGCCATTTGGCGTATTTCTGATTTGTGAAATTGCCCTAATGGATATTTAGTACGACTAAAGTTTTTTTGCGATACTCCCCAAAGCACATAAGACTGATCTTTATGTTCATCCAATCCTTTTGAAACCACAAACCTATTATTTTCTTCCCTAATATTAGCGTAATGGCCAGTTGCAATGAATTCACAATCAAGCATGTCGGCTCTTTTTAATAAAGCTTCCCATTTTATATGCGTATTGCATAAAACGCATGGGTTTGGAGTTCTACCAGCCAGGTATTCTTCTACAAAATTATCAATTACAAAATTTCCAAATTCTTCTCTTATATCAAGAATCATATGTGGAAATCCATGCTCAACAGCTAAAGCTCGTGCATCATTGATGGAATCAAGACTGCAACAGCCGGTTTCTTTACTATTAGTACCAGAAGTTGCATAATCCCAGGTTTTCATTGTCATCCCGATCACATCATATCCTTGTTCTTTCAATAAAACAGCTGCTACAGAGCTATCGACTCCGCCGCTCATTGCAACTAAAATTCTTCCTTGTTTACTCATTTAATCTATAAAATTGTAGCAAATATAAGGAAAATCAATCCTTGAAACGTTTGCTAATTAATAAACATCAATTGAAAGAAAATGTGATAAAGAAATGTTAAAATTCAACGAACATATTTCCTATAAATAGGCAATATCTGCTCAGGACTTCTTCTACGCCAGTAATAGAGATATTTTATGTAAATAAATATAAGTTGTAGGCGATAAATCCCATTCTCATTATACCTTCTTGCAGAGGTAATCACATAATCTTTTAAAATATCAAATTTGCCTTCTGCCTTAATGTTTTTAATAATTTCATGATCTTCGCAAATTTTATAATGCTCATTAAAGCCACCAAATCGATCAAAAATATCTTTTTTAACAAACAAACCTTGGTCACCGCCTCTGCAAGAATTATTATCAAATCGAGTAAACCAACTTACTAATGTTAGAAAATGATGATCCAAGTCAAATTTTAAACGAAAGCAGCCACCAGAAAAACCATTTAAAACAGAAGAAATAATAAGAGAACTGAAATTAAGGGGCGGCAAGCTGTCGGCATGTAAAAAAAACAAAATTGGAAACTGAGCTTTTGAAGCACCAAAATTCATTTGAGCAGCTCTACCTTTTTTAGGTGATTGATAAACAATAGCGCCTGAGTTTTCTGCATTTTTGATGGTGTTATCATTGCTTTGTCCATCAATAACCAAAATTTCACCTATTAGATTTTCAGAATCATTTAGTTGTATATGCTCAATAACTTTTTGAATCGATTTCTCTTCATTCCACACAGGTACTATCACACTTATTTTCATCCGACTATTAAATTTCTAAGCTCAGGTGTTAAATCTGTTTCTGTATCAATATCAGAGAGTTTTGGCATCAATTGAACTGATAAATTTTCTTTTTTTAAACTTTCCAATGTTTCAGCTATCAACAAATCAGTACTCCATGATTTGTTTTCAAATATACAATTATGCAAAGTTTTCATTCCTAATAAATAATATCCTCCATCCAAAGCAGGACCAATTACTACATCATTGTTTTCCAATAATTCAAATGCGTTGGTTATTATTTCTGTAGTTAATTCTATACAATCACTGCCAATAATTATTGCTTTTGAAACTCCTTTCGAAAAAACGTGTTCAAATGCAGCAGACATACGCTTCCCTAAGTCACCATTAACTTGCTGATTTTTAGTGTATAAATCATTAAACCAATCATCATTTATTTCAATTTTTTCATCATAAAATAAATAACGTGAAACTGATATTTCTGAAGCAATAGTTCGGGTATGGTTTAGTAATGCGTGGTAAATTAATAGTGCATTTTGATCTCCTATTGTTTTTGCCAATCTGGTTTTCACTTTGCCCTCAACTGGGTTTTTAACAAAAATTAATAAGCCATTATGATCCATAATTCTTCAAATTTCAAACGAAAGTACGGAAAGGAGAGGGGAAATGGATTTGAAATAAAAAGGATAAATAGTAAAACCAAATTATAGTACCCCAGGCGGGAATCGAACCCGCACGGCCTTACGGCCACAGGATTTTAAGTCCTGCGTGTCTACCAGTTCCACCACCAGGGCGGGTACTTAATAGGTTTCAGAAATGATACAGGACTGCATCAAGGAAATGAAAAATTAAAAAGAGCGAAAGACGAGATTCGAACTCGCGACCCCGACCTTGGCAATGTCGTGCTCTACCAACTGATCTACTTTCGCATGATTGCTAATCCGTTGATTAGCGAGGTGCAAATATAGAAAAATTAAAAAAGCTGTCAAGTCTGAATTAACTTTTTTTTTGTTCTGCCGCTTTAATTTAACCTATACAGTTATTAATTAGAAACTTAACCGCTATATTTTTTTTTATTTTGGTTCAAATTTTGTTTTTTTCATTTGCAAAGTGAAAAATATTAATACACTTTTGCAGAAATATTAAAACCCATGAAAAAAGTTATCGATTCCTTATCTGTTTATTTGTTTGTATCTGCATTATATGTTTTCGGCTCAAAAGATTTTATGATTAAACTTGCTGAGCGATATAGCAATTTCATTGCTTAAACATCTTTTAGCTCCTTCACTGTTTCCCAAACTATTTCGCTTTCGTACCCTTTTCCGATACAATAAATAGCTGCAGCCTGCCAGTTTGTATTTTCAGATTTTGTAAGAGTTCCTATTTTTTTTTGAAGGATTACTTTTAATTTATTCTTGTAATCTGATTCGGAAATAGTGTTTAACGCTTTTTTAATGCAGTATTCACTGATTCTTTTTTGTTTAAGTGCTGCTTTTATTTTTATTCTTCCCCAACCTTTGATTCTAAATTTACCACCAGCAAACTGAACTGCAAAGCGTTCTTCATTGATATAATTATCTTGAATAAGCTCTGAAATAATTTGTTCAACCTGATTTTTGAAAAGTTTAAAAGAATATAGCTTTTCACGAACTTCTTGTTGCGAGCGTTCTTGATAACTGCAATAATGCTCTGCTTTTTTTTTTGCCAGCGTTAAATCTGTCATCTGATAATCCATTTTTTTTATAAATGTAAAATAAAACTAAATCATACAATTGGCAATCATCTATCTTGTAAAGTTTAGTTTCTTTGTATGCTAATAAAATGACAAGTTCAGACCAACATATTGAAGATATAGCCCAGCTCTTAGAAGGAGATTGGAATAAATTTGACTCAAATGAAAAAATAAACACGTTATTAACCGATAGCAGATTATTAGGAAATCCGGTTGGAGTATTATTTTTTGCCTTGGATGGCAGAATAAACGGAAAATCTTTTATTCCAGATTTAATAGAGAAAGGGGTTAGGAATTTCGTTGTTTCCGATAATACTGATATCAGCAGTTTTTCAAATGTAAATTTGATTAGCGTTAAAAACACGTTGTCGGCTTTGCAATTATTAGCAGCAAAACACCGCTCAGTATTTCATTATCCTGTTATAGGTATTGTAGGTAGTAACGGAAAAACCATAGTCAAAGATTGGTTGTATCAATTATTAAGTACAAAATATAGAATTGTAAGAAGCCCAAAAAGCTATAATTCGCAAATTGGAGTACCACTTTCTGTTTGGCAAATGGCCGAAGAAAATGAATTGGCCATCATCGAAACAGGAATTTCTCAAGTCGGTGAAATGGAAAGGTTGGAAACGATTGTAAAACCTGATATTGTTTTATTTACGAATTTAGGATCTGCACATGATGATGGTTTTGCTAGCAGAGAACAAAAATTTATTGAAAAAATAAAACTGGCTTCAAATTCAAGTAAAATTTTTATCAATCTTGATTTAGCGATAGAATTTAGCAACCACATTCCAAAAACTTCAATTATCAGCTGGTCTTTTTTTAATAGTGAAGCAGACTTATTCGTTCAAGAAGTTAAAAAACAATCCAACGAAACAATAATTTCTGCACTTTGGAAAAACGAGCAAAAGAGGATTAAAATCTTGTTTTCTGACTCTGCATCCATAGAAAATGCGATTCTTTGTTGGAGTGTTTTATTAGATTTCAAATTACATGATGAATTTATTGAAACTGCAATGTTGCGACTGCAAGGGGTTGCTATGCGTTTGCAGCAATTGGAAGGAATTCATAAAACCACGATTATAAATGATGGATATAATTTTGATTTGGAATCGTTAACCATTGCTTTGGATTATTTAATGCAACAAAAACAACATCCAAAACGAACGGTCATTTTATCTGATTTGCCAGTTTCAGAAGCTATGGAATTAGATTATTATCGAAAATTAGCACAAACATTAAATTCCAGAAAAGTAGATCGGTTGATAGGTATTGGAAGTAGAATAAAATCACATTCGGATCTGTTTGATTTGCCTAAGCGTTTTTTTACAAGCACAGAAGATTTTTTAAAAAATGTAAATTCCTCGGAATTTGCTAATGAAAGTGTATTAGTAAAAGGACAACGAAAATTTGAATTTGAACGAATAAGTAAATTTTTTCAGCAAAAAACACATCAAACAGTTTTAGAAATTAATTTGAATGCTATCGTTCATAATTTAAATTATTACCGATCGCAGCTTTCAGCCGAAACTAAAATTATGGTGATGGTAAAAGCATTCTCGTACGGTAGTGGAAGCTTTGAAATTGCTAATTTATTGCAGTTTCACCGAGTTGATTATTTAGCAGTTGCCTACGCAGATGAAGGAGTTTCTCTTAGAATTGCTGGAATAACGTTACCAATAATGGTGATGAGTCCTGATGAAAATAGTTTTGATTCCATTATTAAATATAACCTAGAGCCTGAATTATTCAGTTTTAGAATTTTAAATAAATTTATTGAATCAGTAAAGGAACATGGAAAAACAGATTATCCAATTCATTTGAAAATAGATACTGGCATGCATAGGCTTGGTTTTGAATTGAGCCAATTAGATGAATTAAATGAGATTATAAAAAACTGTTCTGAAATTAAAATACAATCGGTTTTTTCTCATTTTGCGGCAAGTGATGATGAGGAACAGATTAATTTCAGCCATCAACAATTTAGAGATTTTCTGTTTGCCTCTGCCAAAATAAAAGATAAATTATCGTATCCGGTACTTAGGCATATGGCAAACACGGCTGCCATAGATCATCCGGAATATAAATCAATGGAAATGGTCCGATTAGGAATTGGATTGTACGGAATAGAAACAAAAAAACAAATTTCGCATAAATTGCAAACTGTCGCAACCTTGAAAACAACCATTGCGCAAATCAGAATGGTTCCAAAAGGTGAAACAATTGGTTATGGCAGAAGAGGAATTGCTGATAAAGATTTAGAAATTGCAGTGGTAAAAATAGGATATGCAGATGGTTATAGCAGATTATTTAGTAATGGCAATGGTGCAATGAGGGTAAACGGGAAGTTAGCGAAAGTTATGGGGTCTGTTTGTATGGATATGTGTATGTTAGATGTTTCAGGTTTAGGAGCAACAGAAGGAGAAGAGGTAATTGTTTTTGATGAAATTTTAACTGTTTCAAATTTGGCTGAAAAAATTGCTACCATTCCTTATGAAATAATCTCAACCATTTCTCAGCGAGTACAAAGAATATATTATTACGAATAAAAGATATTATGAATAAAATTATTAGGCAAATTTTTGCTTTTTTTCTGAAAGGATTAATTATTGTTTTGCCTTTTTGGCTTAGTGGATATATTATTTTTTGGGGAATTGCAAAAGTTGACAGTGTAGTAGACTTTGGATTTCCAGGTGGCGGAGTTTTGGTAGTTCTTTTTAGTATTACTCTTGCAGGTTTTTTAGTTACCACTTTTATTACTGAACCTATTTATGATTTTTTTGATAAAATTTTAGGTAAAGTTCCTGCATTTAAATTACTCTTTACTTCCATAAAAGATATGATGAATGCGATTGTTGGTGATGAGAAAAAATTCACAGAACCAGTACTCGTTAAAATAAATGATTCAGGAATTAAAAGAATCGGGTTTGTAACGCAAAAAGATTTAAGCAAATTGACAATTGAAGGTCATGTGGCTGTATATTTCCCATGGTCGTATACCTTTACAGGCAATTTGTACATTGTGCCTAATGAAAATATAACTCCGATTAATGCAAACCCAGCTGAAGTAATGAAATTTGCGTTGAGTGGTGGAGTAAGTGAAATTTAAATTTTAACAAAATATAGCACAATATTTCACTTCTTTAAATAATACCATTTTTAACAAAAAATTTATTGCTAGCCATTTAAAAATCTAAAAAATACCATACCTAATACTAAAATTCCTATAAACCTAAATTCCCTAAAATTAATCTATGGATATTACTTTTAATAAAAATGAAGACTTCAACAAACAACTTTTATATGAACTTAAAACAAAACTTAAAAAGGTTGAAGCCGGGGGAGGCGAAAAGAATGCAGCCAAACAACATGAAAAAGGTAAAATGCTTGCTCGAGAGCGCATCCATAATTTAATAGATAAAGAAAGTTATTTTTTAGAAATAGGTGCTTTTGCAGCAGATGGGATGTATGCAGAACATGGTGGTTGTCCATCTGCAGGGGTAATTGCTGGTATCGGAATGGTTTCGGGCAGACAGTGTGTAATAGTTGCGAATGATGCGACCGTGAAAGCAGGTGCATGGTTTCCGATGACGGCAAAAAAGAATCTTCGAGCACAAGAAATTTCCATTGAAAATAAACTGCCTATTATATATTTAGTAGATAGTGCTGGAGTTTTTCTTCCATTGCAAGATGAAATTTTTCCGGATAAAGAGCATTTTGGTCGTATTTTCAGAAATAATGCAATCATGTCATCCATGGGAATTATTCAAATAGCAGCAATTATGGGCAGTTGTGTTGCTGGTGGAGCCTATTTACCGATTATGAGCGATGAAGCAATGATTGTGGAAGGGACAGGTTCTGTATTTTTAGCAGGTTCTTATTTAGTAAAATCAGCAATAGGAGAGGATGTAGATAATGAAACCTTGGGTGGTGCTACTACACAATGCGAAATTTCGGGAGTAACAGATTATAAGCATAAAGATGATAAAACTTGTTTGGAATCGATAAGAAATATCATGAGTCATACGGGTGCAAATAGTAAAGCAGGTTTCGACAGAGCAATTCCAGCTGCTCCAAAAAGAAAAGAAACGGATGTTTATGGAATTCTGCCAGATACAAGAGATCAGCAATATAGTATGAATGATATGCTTGATTGTATTTTAGATAATGGAAGTTTTGAAGAATATAAAGCTTTGTATGGTAAATCTATTGTTTGTGGTTTAGGCAGAATTGATGGTTGGGCAGTTGGTATAGTAGCCAATCAAAGAAAAGTTGTAAAATCAAAAAAAGGGGAAATGCAATTTGGAGGAGTCATTTATTCAGATAGTGCTGATAAAGCAACGCGTTTTATTATGAATTGCAATCAGAAAAAAATACCCTTAGTATTTTTACAAGATGTAACTGGGTTTATGGTTGGTTCTAGATCTGAACATGGTGGAATAATAAAAGATGGAGCTAAAATGGTAAATGCAGTTGCAAATTCTGTTGTACCTAAATTTACTGTAGTTATTGGTAATTCGTATGGCGCTGGCAATTATGCGATGTGTGGTAAAGCCTACGATCCTAGATTAATGGTAGCTTGGCCAAGTGCTCGTTTAGCGGTTATGAGTGGTGGTTCAGCTTCCAAAACTTTGCTACAAATGGAAGTAGCATCATTAAAAGCAAAAGGTCAATTGATAACTCCCGAAGCTGAAAAAGAGCTTTTAGATTCTATTACCAAACGATATGATCAACAAACTTCTCCTTATTATGCTGCAGCAAGGCTTTGGGTTGATGCGATTATAGATCCGGCTCATACCAGAAAAGTAATTTCAACTGGAATTTCTGCTTCCAATCATGCTCCGATTGAAAAGCAATTTAATGTTGGGATTATTCAGACTTAGGATTAAAATGAATTTGATTAAATAAAAATCAATTGATAAAACCTTGGTTTTTCCTTTTTTCTAATTCAATAGATCTTTGTTTCATAAGATTTTTGTAAAATAAATATCCTGGAAAGCAAACTATAATGATAAAAAAATATAACTTTTCTTTACTAAATTCCTGATACGTATTTATTAACATAACAAATGATCCAATTAAATAAATAGGAATCATGATATATCTGTTTTTATAATCATTTTCTGGTTTTAAGATTACGAATCTTAAAAATCCAACTATTATTATTAATATAAAGGGTAGAATTGCGAATAAAGTTTCCATATCGAGGTTAAAAAAATTATTACGTCAAATATAAATGATTACTTTTTTCAACAAAAATTTTTTTTTATTTGAGAAAGTAAAAGATCAGATTTTCTACTAGAAATTATAGAATCATTATTTTAAACCCAAAAACCTATAAAATCCAAATAATTTGAAATGTTTTCCTCCAAAAATGCTATTTACATTTATAATTAAATCAGGTTTTAGAGATTGTAAAATGGACTATTAATTTTTCTAAATTTGCTATATGAATTTTTCGTCGAAGCTGCTTGAAGATGCCGTAGCGCAGTTTGCCAAATTACCAGGAATAGGTCCTAAAACAGCTTTAAGGCTTGTTTTGCATTTATTAAAACAAGATGAGTTGGAAATTTCTGAATTTACAGATTCACTAACTAAACTTAAAAAAGAACTTCAATTTTGTTCTGAATGTGGAAATTTATCTGATTCTAAACTTTGCTCTGTTTGCAGTAATGCCCTTCGTGATAAAAGTATAATTTGCGTAGTAGAGGACACTCGTGATGTAATGGCGGTTGAAAACACGAACCAATACCGTGGAATTTACCATGTTCTTGGTGGTTTAATTTCGCCTATGAATGGGGTTGGTCCTTCCGATCTTACCATAAACCAATTAGTGGAACGTGCAACTCGAACTGAAAGTAAGGAAGTTATTTTGGCCTTGAGCGCAACCATGGAAGGTGATACAACTTTATTTTATTTATACAAAAAATTAAAAGACAGCGGTTTGATAATTAGTACAATAGCAAGAGGAATAGCCTTTGGAGGTGAAATTGAATATGCAGATGAAGTTACCTTAGGTAGATCTATTGCCGCTAGAATCCCTTATGAACAAATGCAGAACAAATAATAAAACTACTTTATCTAAGTTAAAGAAAAACCAATCCTGCATCTTATAGCCAACATTTACCAGCTGTTTTAATGAAGTTATCCATTATCATCGTTAATTATAACGTAAAATATTTCTTAGAGCAAGCATTATATTCCATTCGTAGGGCTTCCGTCCGAATAAATCCAGAGGTTTTTGTAGTGGATAATAATTCGGTAGATGGTTCCATAGAAATGCTAATGGATAAGTTTCCGGAAGTGATACTGATAAAAAATGATAGCAATGTTGGATTTTCTCGTGCTAATAACCAAGCAATTCGAGTTGCAAAAGGAGAATATATTCTATTGTTAAATCCTGATACTGTAATTCAGGAAGATACCCTCGATAAAGTAATAGATTTTATGGATCAGCATCCAGATGCAGGTGGTTTGGGTGTAAAAATGTTGGATGGAAAAGGGAAGTTTTTGCCTGAATCTAAAAGAGGTTTGCCAACTCCAATGGTTGCTTTTTACAAAGTTTTTGGGTTTGCAAAGTTATTTCCATTTTCAAAAACCTTCGGCAAATATCATTTAGGATATTTAGACAAAAATTTAACACACGAAGTCGATGTACTTTCTGGCGCATTTATGTTAATGCGTCAATCAACTTTGGCAAAAGCTGGGCTTTTGGACGAAGATTTTTTTATGTACGGAGAAGATATAGATCTTTCGTACCGAATTCAGTTGGCAGGTTTTAAAAATTTCTATTTCGCCGATACCCAAATTATTCATTATAAAGGAGAAAGCACAAAAAAAAGTAGTGTAAACTATGTATTTGTCTTTTATAATGCTATGATCATTTTTGCTTCCAAACATTTTTCGAAAAGAAATGCTACGCTTTTTACCTTTTTGATCAATGTTGCTATTTATTTACGTGCTGGTGTAGCAATTGCATCTCAATTTATTCGCCGAATAGCCATGCCCGTTGCCGATTTTCTGGTTTTGTTTGCAGGCATGTATTTATTGAAAATTTATTGGGAACAAAATCATAAATACGTTCGAGAACCTTATGATATTAATTTTATTACGTTGGCAGTTCCTGTTTATATTTCGATTTGGTTGTTTACCGTTTTTCTAAGCGGAGGTTATGATAAACCTATCAGACTGAAAAAAATTGTGAGAGGGGTTTTTATAGGTACAATTACCATTGCAGTTATTTATGCATTTGTGAACGAAGAATGGAGATTTTCAAGAGCTTTAATAGTGTTAGGAGCATTTTGGGCTGTTATTGGAATGGTTTCTTTACGCTTATTTTTAAATTTTATTCGTTCAAAAGCATTCGAAATTGATTATTTCGTTAGCAAAAAAAATATCATAATTGTAGCAGAAGCAGGAGAGGGGGAACGAATTTTAAAACTGCTTGAACATGTTCAATTAGATACAAGTTTTATCGGCTTTGTTGATCCAGGAAAACAATTCAGAACGGTTGATGAAATTTATTTGGGTAATATTGTACAACTGAAAGAAATTTTAGAAGTGTATAAAATAAATGAAGTAATTTTTAGCACTAAAAGCACTTCAGTACAGGAAATTATAGATTGGATGAGCCGCATCAACGATAGTTTAATTGATTATAAAATTGCGCCAGAAGAAAGTATGTTTATTATTGGTAGCAATTCTGTTGATAATCCCGGTGATTTGTATACCATAGATTTCAATTTAGCAATTACCAAAATTGCTAATAAGCGAAATAAACGCTTATTAGATATCATCGTTTCTCTTGTTTTGCTCATTACATTTCCGGTTTCTTTGTTTCTAATTACCAACAAATCAGGTTACTTTAAAAATTGTTTCGATACATTAATCGGAAAAAAAACATGGGTTGGTTACATCAATAATTTATTTGATGTCCGTAATTTTCCTAAAATCAAAAAAGGAGTGTTAAATCCAGTCGATGGCTTGTCATTTAGTAATATTAATGAAAGCACTGCAAAAAAATTAAATACAATTTATGCTAAACAATATCAGGTTGAAAACGATATCAGAATTATAGTAAAAGGATTTAAAAATCTGGGTAGATCTTAAATTTTTGCATTGAAAAACTTAACAGGAAAAAACATTATCATCACAGGTGCATCCTCTGGAATTGGAAAAGCTCTTGCTTACTCATGTGCGAGAAAAGGAGCCAATATTACCTTGGCTGCCAGAAATATTTCTTCAATAAATGAAATTGCAAAAGACTTAGAATCATTATTTAAAATTAAAGCAATAGCAATAGAAACAGATGTAACGAAAGAGAGCGATTGTGAAAATTTAATTAATAAATCCTTACATACTTTTGGGCAAATAGATGTTTTAATTTGCAATGCAGGAATTTCAATGCGAGCTTTATTCTCGGAAGTTAAACTTGAAGTACTGAAATCAGTAATGGATGTAAACTTTTGGGGTACAGTATATTGTACTCGATATGCAATTGATCATTTAATTAAATCAAAAGGATCTTTAGTTGGCATTTCTTCTATTGCAGGCATTCAAGGTTTGCCTGGTCGTACCGGATATTCTGCTTCTAAATTCGCTATGCAAGGATTCTTAGAATCGGTAAGAATAGAGAATCTAAAAAATGGGTTAGATGTTTTAATTGCTTGTCCGGGTTTTACCGCTTCTAACATCAGAAATGTAGCATTGTCAAAAGATGGATCATCGCAAGGTGAGTCACCATTGAATGAATCAAAAATTGCTAATACTGATATGGTTGCGAATGAAATTGTAAACGCAATCATTCAACAAAAAAGAGTTTTGATATTAAGTTTTCAAGGTAAAATTACAGTTTGGTTACGTAAATTTTTTCCTGCTTTTTTAGATAAACAAGTTTTTAACCATTTTGCATCAGAACCTGATTCGCCGTTAAAATAATCTAAACTAGTTAAAGTTTCGTTTATCTATTTATGAAAAAAAAATCGCTCTGGGTATTATCCTTATTTATGGTAAATCTATTTTTATCAACCATTCTATATGCCGATAAAATTAAAACTGCAAAAAATTTAATTTATAAAGCTGGTAGTACCAACGAAAAACACCAATTAGATATTTATTACCCTGCAGATACAAAAAAAGTTCGTGATGTTGTTTTTTTTATCCATGGGGGAGGTTGGTCATCAGGCAAGAAGGATATTTATTGGTTTTTAGGTCGCAATTTTGCTAAAAAAGGAATTGTATTTGTTGCTATTAATTATCGAGTAGGAGGTGAAAATTCTTACCAAAATATGGCAGAAGATTGTGTGAATGCATTAAATTATATAAACCTAAATGTTAGCAAATTCGGTGGCAATCCTTCTAGGATTTTTCTTTCTGGTCATTCTGCCGGAGCTCATTTGGCTGCGCTAATTGCTATGAGTCCAGAATTTAACCAAATCAAAAATCCTATGGCAAAAGGAATAATTTTAAATGATCCTTTTGGTTTAGATCTGTTAGATTATTTCACTAATACACCTTCAACTATAACTGCACAATACAAACCTCCTTTTGGAGAAAACAAACAGGTTTGGATAAAAGCTGCACCGATTACCTACGTTTCAAAAAATGAAATTCCAATTTTGGTTTTCAATGGGTCTAAAACATATCCTGCTATTCTAAGAGATTCTGATTTGTTCGTTAAAGAACTTAAAAGAGAAATGAAAAACCATAATTTTATTATGATAAAAGGTAAAAAACACGTTGGCATGATGTCGCAAATGGTATGGCGCAACAATAAAATGTATACCTATTATCTTGATTTTATGAAATCAAATTAAAAGTAAAGACATTCTTGTTAAAGTGAATTTAAGCTTTACACAAGGATAATATCAATATGAGTTAATAAACAGTTTTAATCTGTATTTTTGCATTTAATTAAAATAAAAAATACGAATGAAGTTTGTTTTTACAATATTTTTTGGCACTTTTTTAAACATTTCTGTTTTTGCCCAAATACCAGCTGGTTACTATAATACAGCCTCTGGCTTATCTGGCACTACTTTACGGCAAGCTTTGCATGATAAAATTGATGCACATAGTGTTCAAAGTTATGGTTCTTTATTAGGGCATTACAATCAAACTGATAAAAAAGCAAACGGAAAAGTTTGGGATATGTATTCTGATAATCCTGGTGGAACTCCTCCGTATGAATTTACTTTTGGGAATACTTGTGGAAATTATTCAGTAGAGGGGGATTGTTACAATCGAGAACATTCATGGCCGCAATCATGGTTCAACAGTAATTCTCCCATGCAATCCGACCTTTTTCATGTTTACCCAACCGATGGAAAAGTAAATGGACTTCGTAGTAATTTTCCTTATGGAGAAGTAAGTACACCAACCAATACAACATTAAATGGTGGCAAATTAGGTCCATGTTCTTTTCCTGGCTATTCAGGTACTGTTTTCGAACCTATCAATGAATATAAAGGAGATTTTGCAAGAACGTATTTTTATATGTGTACCCGATATTTTGGAGAAGATGCTGGATGGCAAAATACCGCTGCTACAAACGGAGCTAATTTAGATCCTTGGCAATTAGATTTGTTGAAAAAATGGGCGCAGCAAGATCCAGTAAGTACCAAAGAAATTAATAGAAATAATGCAGTTTATGCCATTCAAAATAATAGAAATCCATTTATAGATAGTCCACAATTTGTTTGTAGAATTTGGCCAGGTGCTTATTGTGGCGCAGTTGCAACATCTATAGCCACCAATATTGGCACAGTTCAAAATTTATGTTCAGGAAATCAGCTGACTGTAAATTTTTCAATTACTGGATCAGTGAATACAGGAAACATATTTTCCGTTCAACTGTCGGATGCAGCTGGTTCATTTACTAATGCAACAACAATAGGAACGCTTTCATCTGTTTCGTCTTCCCCAATTGCCGCTACCATACCAACTAATTTACCTGCGGGTACAGCTTACAGAATTCGAGTAAATTCAAGTAATCCATTAATTATCGGAGCAGATAATGGAGTTAACCTTACTAAAGCATCCAATTTTATTGTTTCTGCAGGCAACGATGTTACCATTTGTGCTAACGAGTCGGTTACACTTTCCGCAACAGGGGCAAATCAATATATCTGGAATAATAGTGCAACAACTTCTTCCATATTAGTTTCGCCATTAACTACAACAGCTTATGTAGTAAGTGGTTTAGCTAATGGTGGTTGTGTAGATTCTGATACTGTGCTAGTTACAGTAAAGCCAGCTCCAATTACTCCAATTCTAACTTTAAATGGAACGGTTATTACTTCAAACAATCCTGATTTTCAATCTTGGTATCTTAACGGACAGGAAATTCAGGGAGAAAATTCACAGACACTTTCTTTATTTCAAACAGGTTTATATTACAGCATAGTTAATGGTGCGAATGGATGTAATTCACAGCAATCGAATGTGATAAATTATAAAGTTTCGGGGATTTCAAATCTATCTGCCGACTTATTTAACGTTTATCCAAACCCGAGTAATGGAAACTTTGTAGTAGAAACAAATTCTAATATTGCCATTACTAAAATTGAAGTAATCAATATGCTTGGTCAAAAAGTTTTCGTTCTTCAGAACAAAGCTGCGGTAGATAACAAGACTTTAATTGATATTAACAACCAAGCTGCGGGCGTTTATCATTTAGTCTTGGAAACCGAAAAAGGCATTAGCATTCAAAAATTAATGGTGAAATAAGTTTTTTAAACAATATTTTCAAAAAGCCTTCTGATAAATTAATCAGAAGGCTTTTTTGTTATTTGATTTTGCGAGGCTGGTAAAATATCCTTTGAATATCTTACTGTGCAAATAAGTAAACTAAGATTAATTTAACCCATATTTCCAAATACTTTATTTCTTATAATTAATATTATGTTAAGTAAAATATTTAAAAGAAAAGGAGAGTTTTATGATTCTCTCCTTTTTTAAGTTTTAAATTACTTCTTAATTGCTTCCAATCGCTTTTTCATTTCAGTTGCTTTTGTCAAGTTATTGGTTCTTGCATAAATTTCTTTAAGCGAAATTAATGTATTCCGATCTTCTGGATTTAAAGCTAATGAAGTTTCTAGATATGGTAATGCTTTTCCAAATTCAGCTTTAGATTTAGCAATTCCAGCATCATATTCTTTTTGTTTGCTTTGTGGTAAATTATTGGCTTTATTAAATGTTTCAACTGCACCATTATAATACATAGCTCCTAAATTATAGAGAGCATCAAAATAATCTTTGTCAATTTCTAATGCTTTTTTATAAGCAGATTCTGCTTTTTCTGTATTCTTCATATTGTCGTAAGCAACACCCTGAGCAAAGAATAAAGTTTTATTGGTTGGATCTTTCTGTGTTGCTATTTCCAGTTTAGAAATTATTTCACTTGACTTTCCCTTCGCTAAATAAACGTTTAACTCATCTATAATTAATGGAATATTTTCTGAATATCGCAATCTTCCCTTTTCAATTACTTTCATTGCAGAAATTGTATCTTTTTCTCCTTTATAGATATTAGCAAGCGATCGGTATATTTCTACTTCATCAAAATTCATATCAATTAATTTGATATATGAATTTTTTGCAACTTCTTTATTATCACCACGATCTGCAGCTAATGCCGTATTAAACAAAGCAGAAGTATCATTTGGGTTGGCAGCTAACACTTTTTCGAAATAACTTATCGCTTTTGGAAAATCTTTTGCAGAATAAGCAACAATACCTTTATTAAAAAACTGTCCATTTAAAATCGCAGAATAGTTTTTAATCTCTTTTTCATACGTTTTTTTAATATCCAATTCACTCGCTTTTTTAAATGATGCCAAAGCAACTTCTGCAGCATCAGGGTATTGTGGGCTAAATTTCTTATTGGTATCAATAGAAAAATGAACTAAGCCACGATAGTACCAGGTTTTTGGCAAAATGCTTGTTTTTTCATTTAAAATAGCTTTGTCGATCGCTGTCTTAGCTTTATCTAACTCATTAAATTTTAAATAGTTAAAGGCATTTACCACTTCAGCACTCTGAGCATGAACTTTAGCTGTTCCTAATACACTGATTGCAATGCCAAATACCAGTGCACTAAATTTGTAATTAAAAAAAACTGCTTTCATTTTGTTGTTTTTTCTTTTTTGTTAAATTAATTTATTCTTTATCTTCTTTTGGTTCATCATTTTCAGTATCATCATCTTCATCATCAGATTCTTCTTCTTCGATTTCTTCATCTTCAACTTCTTCAGTATCAATTTCTAAAATATCGTCATCCGTTAAATCTGTAACCACTACTGATTCTACGTTTTCTTCGCTTCCATCTAATAGAATCTCTTCAGCTTCATCATCTTTCACATCTTCAATTTTAGCAACAGAAGCTATGCTATCATCATCTTTCAGTCGAATAAGCTTCACTCCTTGTGTTGCTCTACCCATAACTCGTAATTCTTTTACACTCAGACGGATAGTGATTCCAGAACGATTGATTATCATTAAATCATCAGCATCTGTTACATCCAATAAACCAATTAAATTTCCTGTTTTTTCAGTTACATTAATTGTTTTTACCCCTTTTCCTCCCCTGTTCGTTATTCTGTAATCATCAATATCTGTACGTTTTCCAAAACCTTTTTCAGAAACTACTAAAACAGTTGTGTCCTGATCGTTTACAGTAATCATACCAATTACACGATCTTTATCACTCGCTAATCTTATTGCACGAACACCAGCTGCTGTTCTTCCCATTGGCCGAACAGTACTTTCATTGAATCGAATGGCTCTACCAGAATATAAACCAATTAAAACTTCTGATTTTCCGGTTGTTAATTTTGCCTCTAATAATTGATCGCCTTCATTTATTCGGATTGCATTTATACCATTTACTCTTGGTCTTGAATAAGCTTCAAGAGTGGTTTTTTTAATCGTACCATTTTTGGTACACATAATAATGAAGTTGTTATTTAAATATTCTTCATCCGATAATGACTTAACATTAATGTATGCTTTTACTTTATCATCTTTCGGAATGCTAATTACATTTTGCATCGCTCTACCTTTTGAGGTTCTCGTGCCTTCTGGAATTTCGTAAACCCGCATCCAATAGCATTGTCCTTTTTCGGTGAAAAACAACATATAATTGTGAGTAGTAGCTATAAACAAATGCGCAATGAAGTCTTCATTTCGAGAATTGCTGCCCATACTCCCTTTTCCACCTCTACCTTGTACTCTAAATTCTGTTAATGCAGTTCGTTTGATATAACCTTCTTGAGAAATAGTAATTACAACTTCCTCATCTGCAATCATATCTTCCATTCTGAAATCTTCTGCAGAATGGATAATTTCAGTTCTTCTTTCATCACCGAATCGTTCCTTCATTTCTGTCGATTCGTCTTTGATGATTTGCATTCTCAAACTTTCATTACCAAGTATTTCTTTTAAACGAGCAATTAATAGCATCAATTCATCATATTCTGCTTTAATTTTGTCACGCTCAAGTCCTGTTAATCGCTGTAACCTAAGTTCTAATATTGCTTTTGCCTGAATATCTGATAAGGCAAATTGTGCAATTAAACCATCTCTTGCAATATCAGGAGTTGCTGATCCTCTAATTAAAGTAATAACGGCATCCAGATTATCCAATGCAATTAATAATCCCTCCAGAATGTGTGCTCTTTTTTCGGCTTCGCGAAGTTCAAATGCAGTTCTTCTGGTAATTACCTCATGTCTGTGTTCTACAAAATGAACTAACATGTCTTTCAAATTCAACATGATTGGTCGACCTTTGACCAAAGCAATATTATTTACACTAAATGAAGTCTGTAATGCGGTGTATTTGAATAGGTTATTTAATACGATAGCTGCATTTGCATCACGTTTTATTTCATAAACGATCCGCATTCCATCTCTATCAGATTCATCTCGGATATCTGATATACCTTCCAGTTTTTTTTCATTAATTAATTCAGCTGTACGCTCAATCATTAAAGCCTTATTTACTTGAAACGGAATTTCAGTTACGATTATTCGTTCACGGTCATTTCCTACTGTTTCTATTTCTGCTTTTCCACGAATTACTACTCTGCCTCTGCCTGTTTCAAAAGCTTCCCTAACTCCTTCGTAACCGTAAATAATACCTCCAGTTGGAAAATCTGGAGCTTTTACAAATTTCATTAATTCAGCAACTGTAATATCACGATTATCAATATAGGCGTGAATAGCATCTATAGCTTCGCTTAAATTGTGTGGTGGCATATTAGTAGCCATACCTACTGCGATTCCAGAAGCTCCATTAACCAATAAATTAGGAATTTTTGAAGGTAAAACCGTTGGTTCTTCCAAAGAATCATCAAAATTTAATTGGAAATCAATGGTTTCTTTGTTGATATCAGCCAACATTTCCTCTGCAATTTTCGTCAAACGCGCTTCAGTATATCGCATTGCTGCTGGAGAGTCTCCATCTACAGATCCGAAATTTCCTTGCCCATCGACCATCGGATATCGTAATGACCATGGTTGAGCCATACGTACCATTGCATCATAAACTGATGTATCGCCATGTGGATGGTACTTTCCTAATACTTCTCCAACAATTCTTGCAGATTTTTTATGTGCCTTATTATTTGCTAAACCTAAATCAAGCATACCGAATAATACTCTTCGGTGTACTGGTTTCAACCCATCTCGTACATCTGGCAATGCTCTTGAAACAATTACTGACATCGAATAATCGATGTAGGCAGATTTCATTTCCTGCTCAATATTTATCGGAATAATTTTATCGTTCTCTTCCATTCAATTTTTTAAAATAGGGGTAAAATATGTGCTAAGCCTTAAATAAAGGTTTTTTCACTTTCGTGCGAATTTAGTAATTAAAGATGAAATGATTTTTATTGTGGAAAAGTATTGAATAATTGATGTTCTAATTTCGACTTTTCCTGAAATAAGGTTTATTTATTCAACCAATCGATATCTTTTTTTAGTAAAAGTAATGTTTTAGCCTCTTCCGAATCATTTTTAGGAATATAATTATAGTTCCATTGAGCAAAAGGAGGCAAACTCATTAATATTGATTCTGTTCTACCTCCACTTTCAAAGCCAAAGCGGGTACCACGGTCATAAACCAAATTGAATTCAGCATATCTTCCACGCCTTAGCAATTGCCATTCTTTGTTATTTTCAGTAAAATTATGATCACTTCCCTCCTTCATAAATAAGGTATAAAGCGGTGCAAATCCATTTCCGACATCTTTTACGAAGTCAAAAGTTTTAGAGATTTCACCATAATTTTCTTCATTTAGTTGATCGAAAAAAATACCTCCAATTCCTCTGGTTTCTTCTCTATGTGGAATGAAAAAGTAATTATCTGCCCATCTTTTAAATTTGGAATAATAAGCTGAATTATGATTTTGACAAATAGTATTTAAGGCTGAATGAAAATATTTTGCTTGATGTTCATTTACATAGTGAGGAGTTAGATCAATTCCACCTCCAAACCAAGAATTAACAATCCTTCCTTGTAAATCAGTCAATTCAAAATACCTTACATTCATGTGTATTATTGGCACAAATGGATTGAAAGGATGCATAACAATAGAAACACCAGTTGCAAAAAATAAGTCTGCAGCACCAGGCAAATTTTTGCTCATCACTTCGTTCACTTTTCCATAAACCTCTGAAAAGTTTACACCTCCTTTTTCAATGATATTTCCTTTTTCAATAACAAAAGTTAAACCACCCCCTCCTTCTTTATGCTGCCATTGATCTATGTTGAAAATCCCTTTTTTATCTGTTTGTTCAATTTCAAAACAGATATTTTTTTGTAGTTCTTTAAAGAAACCAGCAATACTTTCTCTTGAAAAGCCTTCCATTCTTATTTTTCTATGTAATCAAGTTCTTTGCCATACGTTTCGGGCAAGTTGTACAAGGCAAATAATGCCAATAAAATAGTTAAACTGCCAACTACTAATGCACTGTTAACTAAACCTATATGCGATGCAGTAAATGTAAACAATGCACTTACCGGAATTAATGAACCACGTACAAAATTTGGAACTGAAGTAGTAACTGTTGCTCTTAAATTGGTGCCAAATTGTTCGGAAGCAATGGTTACAAACACCACCCAATAGCCTGTACTGAAACCAAAAGCAAAACAAAGTTTATAAAAACTAGAAACAGTTAGTTGATTTGAAAAAAGGAAAAATAGAATAGCCAGATACGTTAAAACGATAAAACTAAAAACAATTTTTTTTCGACTTTTGAAATACTGACTTAAAAAACCTGTTACGAAATCTCCGATTGCAATTCCTATGTAGGCAAACATAATTCCTCTCCCTGTATCTGGAATTCCAATCATATTTAAAGCTTTACCAAATTGTGGGGCAAGACCAATAAGTATACCTACCACAAACCAAACCGGAACTGCAATGAGTATGCAATAAATATATTTTTTCGATCGAGATAAGGGACTGAATAATTTAAAAAAATTACCTTTTGAACGTGAATCTGTTGAAATTTTGTTAAATAAAGTTGATTCCAAAACGTTAAATCGAAGTAGTAATAATAGAAGTCCAAGTCCTCCACCGATAAAAAATGTTGATCTCCATTCAAATATATTACTAATATAATAGGCAACTACCGCTCCAGTTAGTCCAACAGAAGCAATAATCATAGTTCCATAACCTCTATTTTTAGCAGTCATAGATTCGCTAACCAAGGTTATTCCTGCACCCAATTCGCCAGCAAGCCCAATACCTGCGATGAACCTTAATGCAGCATAAGTTGGCACATCTCGTACAAAACCATTGGCAATATTTGCCAAAGAATACAATATAATTGACCCAAATAAAACAGAGAGTCGACCTTTTTTATCTCCAAGTATTCCCCAGAAGACACCACCAGTTAGCAAGCCAGCCATTTGCCAATTCATTAGATATAAACCAGTTGAAGCTAAATCAGCGTCATTTACACCAATAGAAATGAGACTTTTATTCTTAATAATTAAAAATAACAGCAAATCGTAGATATCTACAAAATAACCAAGTGCTGCAACTAGAATTAGGATTGTTAAATTTTTTGTAGGTTTATTGTTCAATACAATCAAAGATTTTCTACAATTTTAGCAAAAAATTGCCTTTACACATATTATGAAAAGAAATTTAACAACATTATTAATCGTTGCCGGTGGTTTTTTACTTTCTGCTGATAAAGGATGTAAAGAAAAACAAGTTGCTGAATCGCTAAACGGAACTTGGAAATGGGAAAAAACTGCTTGTTGTGGTAGAGGAATGAAAATTACGACCGACGATGAAAATACAGACCGAACCTTAGTTTTTAGTGAAGGAGGCAAATATGCTGAAACTAAAAATGGAGTAGTAAGCAAAGAAGGAACATTCGTGGTTAGAAAAGGAATTAACGACTATCAATTATCAACTGGAGATAGCGCTGATGTAGTTTTGTTTGACGAAAATATGGCTGGATATATAACCTATCAAAATGATACACTGGTGATTAGTTTCGGCTATATGGATTTACAAACTGATTACTACACCAGAAAAAAGAAATAATATTCATTTTGTTTGTTCCAATAACAAACTTAAACGATCAATTTCTTCTATTGAATTAAAATAATGAGGCGAAATTCTGAGTGCATAATCAATATTTTTCTTTTTAAAATCTATTAAAGCAATAGTAGAATTGCTAAACGAAAAATAGACAGAAGCTTTTTCGAGGTAGTTTTTTAATTCAATTTTTTCGATACCCTGAATTTGAAGAGTTATAATGGATGATAAAAGATCTCCCCGATCCATAATTTTTATTTTCGGAATGCTGTTTATGTTATTTCTCAATCTATCAACCAGTTTTTTATTTTCTTCGGCAATCGTTTGCATTCCGATAGAATTGGCATATTTTACTGCTGCACCCAATCCAAGAACCAGCGCATAGTTATTTTCCCAATATTCAAATCGCTGTGCTGATTTTTGAACTTCAAATGAATTGGAATTTGTCCAAGTTGCTCCATTTAAATCAATAAAAAGTGGATAAAAATCTGATGTTAATATTTTATCAGATATATACAGAAAACCTGTGCCACGCGGGCCTCGTAAAAATTTTCGACCTGTGGCGCACAAAAAATCGCAGTTAATTTTTCGAACATCAACTGGCAATTGCCCGACCGATTGGCAAGCATCAAGCACAAATAGAATATTATACTTATGGCAAATAGCTCCTATTCTTTCAACATCTTGAATTAAACCAGAATTGCTTGGACAATGAGTTGCAACAAATGCTTTGGGTTTATGCTTATTTATCAGCTCATCCAAATCATTGAAATCAATACCGCCGGATTCTAGATTTCTAGTTCTGATAAGTTGGACCCCAATTCTTTTTTCGAGAGATATAAGAGCGAATTGATTTGAAACATAATCATCATCAGTAGTAAACACTACATCGCCACTTTTAAAAGTAATACTAGAAAGCGCTTTACTCATGGCATCGGTTGCATTGTAGCTAAATGCAATGTTTTTCTCATTGGTATTTAGCAAATGAGCAATCTCTTTTTTACAATCTCTAATTTCTGATTCAAATTTTTCTTGTAGAAAGTAACCTCCACAAAACTGTTCCTCCTCCAAATAATTTTTAATGATATCTGTTACAAATTTTGGTGGAAGTGATGATCCTGCACTATTAAAAAACAATTTATCGTGACAGCCTGGAGTTTCATCTCTTATTTTATTGAGGTCGAAATTCATTATTTTATTATGTTACAAATCAGATTTGGTTATAATTTCATTTAAAATAAAGAAATAATTCTATACCAATTTAATAATTTGAACAAGAATGATTGGATTGTTTAGTCTAAATTGTTTAAAATTATTTGCTCTTAAAGTTTCTATTGAAATTTAATTTTTAGGTCTTAGGTATAGGAACCATTTTATTAGATAAATATTTTTTACAATAGTTTTTGATACAAATTAAATAGCACCTAAAAATTTATCAAACGATAGTTTTGCTATTAATTATGAAAAGTGTTAAAACAAGTTTAGGTTTTGAAAATTTTCTATAAGTTAATCATTACAACTAATTTTAATTTTGAATATGATGCAATAAATTATTCAGAATTATCATTTGATTACAAAGATTACAACGCTTTTTAAACCTCCAACTTAGGCAATATTGGTTTGTACGAAAAATTCGTACAAATCAATATTTTTTTCAACCGATTAGTACATACAACTAAAAAATACAAAAAGCATCTTTAAGATACAATTAATGATGTATTTATTAAGAATTGAGGAGGTATAAAGCAATCTATTTCAACAAATGAAAAAATGTAAATTTTTTTTCAAAAAAAATTTGGAATTGAAAAATATTATTTGTTAAGTTTGCCTCTATGCAAAACGAAAACTCCTACCCCGACTTTGAAATTAGTCACTTACAAACTAAGAAGTGGCCAACTCCATCAGCAGATTGTTTCTGCCAAATTATTTATGTTATTTCTGGAAATGGTAAATACCATGATGAAGAAGATAAATTTGATTTTACTTCAGGTGATACTTTTATTAACCTACCCGGACAAAGCACGTCTTTAAGTATGAAAGATGAAGGCGACTTTCTGGTAATAAATTTCCAGAATATTTATACTTCTAAGAAAGACATTTTAAGAGGTCGAAGAGCAAATGCAGGAACTCTTTATAAACCATTAGAGTATTTATTTCATAATTATACTTTTGATTTGGTAACTCAGCAATCATCAAAGAAAAATATGGAATTGCTTCACATGCTTTTTGATGAATTATTAAAAGAGAATGGTCGCAAAACTAAAAATGAAGAGACTATTAAAGGAATAGTTAAAAAAATTGTAACAGCATATTTTAAGGAAGTTCAGAAAAAACTTTTAAAATCAGATGATACTGGCGATAGATCATACATGATAAATGAAGTGCGAGATTATATACATCAGAATATTTATGATGTTTATAAAGTGAGAGTTGATTACATCGCAAAACATTTTGATAGAGCAAAAGACTATTTGGGATTCTTTTTCAAATCTCATACAGGTTATTCTATGAAAGATTATATGACTTTGTACAAATTCGAATTAATCAAATCACGATTAATGTACAGTAACAAAACAATTTTAGAAATTGTACATGAATTCGGTTTTACAGATGAAAGTCACATGAATAGAATTTTCAAAAATCTATTTGGTGAAACGGCTAAATCATTTAAAAATAATTACTTAGAAAAGAAATAATCTTTACTAATCAAAAAAAAATCCTTTCAATTTGAAAGGATTTTTTTTGTTAAAAAGGTTTTAAAACTTAGGAATAAAGAAATTATTCAGCTGTTGGTTCGTCTGTTGTAGGACGAGTCACAGGATTTTTAATTGACTTATCGGTCGCCATTTTTAATTTTTGTTTTCTTAAACGAGAAACAGTTTTGTTCATTCTGTCTTTACGTTTCAATCGGGTAACTGCCATAATTTTTTTTATCGTTAATACTATTGTGGAGGTCGAGAGCGGATTTGAACCGCTGTACAAGGTTTTGCAGACCTCTGCCTAACCACTCGGCCACTCGACCTTTATTTTATTAGTTTGCAAATATAGTTTTTTTTATTTCAGAATTTAAAATTTAATGTAATCTGCTTTTAAATTCTGAACATATAATTCCAGTTGCCATGGCAACATTTAAAGATTCTGCTTTACCAAACGATGGAATTTTAATCTGTTGTGTTACAAATTTTAATACTTCCAGGCTTATTCCTTTAGATTCATTACCTAAAACAATAAAACCAGATGAAGAAAGAGGATGATTATAAATTGATGTTCCATTTAAAGTTGCACCAAAAACTGAAATTGATTCAAGGTTATTATTGAATAATTCTTCGAGATTTGCATAAAAAACAGGAATGCGGAAAATAGAACCCATTGTAGCTTGAATAGTTTTAGTGTTAAAACAATCAACAGTATTAGAAGAACTAACTATTTGGGTTATACCAAACCAATCTGCCAATCTTATGATAGTTCCTAAATTTCCTGGATCTTGAATTTGATCAAGAACAAGAATTAAAGATTCTTTGGCTTGTTCGAATAAAATAGATGGATTGAGTATTTGATTTTTTATTTTAACAACAGCCAAACCAAAACTTACATTTTGCAAACTACTTAACGTTGATAATTGATTTTCATTTACTATTTCTGTTGCAATTTTTTTAAATACATTTGGATAAAGAATTGAATAATGTTCCGCTGCGTTTTCTGTTAAAATTAATTGATCGATTTCAAAATCAGATGTCAGTAATTCATCCAGCATTTTTGCCCCTTCAACCAAAAATAGACCTTCTTTTTGGCGTACTTTTCGTTGCTGTAATGTTTTTATAAAATTTATCTGAGCTTTTGAAATCATATAACGCTTCCAATTGTAATATCGCAATATTAGTAATTTTACTCTTGTTTGTTTTTTATTCTTGCTCACCTACCCGCAGAATTCCGGCTGATAAAGCTTTAGTTACAAAAGTTAAAATTTCCGGTATTGAATCAGAACTAAAGGACGAAGCTTTTACCTACATTAGGCAAAAACCAAATAAGAAAATATTATTTGTTTTTCGATTTTATCTTGGAGTGTATAATTTATTTGATAGAGGCAAACAGACTAAATTTAAGCGTGATGTAAAAGAAAAAGTTGGAGAAGAGCCAGTTATTTTCGATTCGGTACTCACCGATTTCTCTGCAAGGCAAGTGAATGACTTTTTGAAAAATAAGGGTTATTTTAATTCAATCGTAAAATATGACACGATTATAAAAAATAAAAAAGCTTCAGTAGAATATCTGGTTGAAATGGGTACACCTTACACAATTAGAAACATTGCTTTTCTATATCCTGATAGTGCAATCAAATATATTCTAGAACAAAACAAGAATGAAAGATTAATTAAAAGCGGTAATAAATATGATGCTGATATATTAAAACAAGAACAACAAAGGATTACAACTTTATTAAAAAACAGAGGCTATTTTGATTTTTTACGGCAATTTATTGTTTACAACATTGATAGTAATTTAAAAAGTTACCAAGTAGATGTCAGGCAAAATATTCTTCCTTCTCCAGATTCTTTGGGGCATAGAATATTTAGTATCAGAGATAGCTACATTTCGGTTCAGGCAATTGATCCATATTTTCGCAAAAAATATGTAGAAGATACCACATTAATTAACAATCAATTTTATTATCACGATCGCGAGCAACGATTTAATCCAATCATTTTCAAAAATATCCTTTTTCAAAAAGAAGGAGATATTTATAATCAAACCAATTCTGAACTTACATATTCTAGAATTTCTGATTTGGGTTCGTTCCGATCAACGCTAATTCGTTATCAAAAAGCTGAAGGGCCAGGTAATGTTTTAGATATGTATATAGATGCCATACCTAGCAAGCGCGAATTTACGAATATAGGTGCAGAAGCAATTTTCAATTCCAATAATATTGGCGGAAGTGGAAATTTTACTTTTACGAATAGGAATGCATTTAAAGGAGCTGAAACTGTACAATTGACTTTAAAAGGAGCTTTTGAAGATCAAAGAAGAGTAAATCTTCCGATAAGAAATGAGTCGGCTATAACCTTAAATATATTTTTGCCAAGATTATTAGTTCCCTCTTTTATCAAAAATTCGTATCGGTATGGTATACCAAAAACTCTTTTCACTGCAAGCTATACATTTGAAAACAGTAGTGATTACCGCAGAAGAATTTTCAATATTCTGGCTGGATATGAATGGACAGAAACTCGCAAAATTTCTCACAAACTATATTTATTGGATGTAAATTTAGTTCAAGCAAGTATTTCAGATAATTTAAGAAAACTATTTCAAGATGCCGGAAACATAGTTTTTCTTCGAAGTTTTGAACCACATTTATCCTTTGGAAGCCGATATATTTACACCTATAACAATCAAGTTTTTGGTGCAAAAAAAGATTTCATTTATTTCCGATTTATTTTAGATGTGGCAGGAAATTCTATTTATGCACTAAGAAAATCTTCAGGTTTGACGGATAATAAAAAAAATGAAAATGCTATAAACCTACCTTATTATCAATATTTAAAACCCGAAATTGATTTCAGATTTACTTCTCCCCTTTCTGGTAGAAAATCTTTTGTTTATCGAATTAGTCCGGGTATTGGTCTGGCTTATGGAAATTCGGAAGTTATGCCATTTGAAAAGCAGTTTTTTGTTGGTGGTAGTAATAGTATACGCGGATGGCGATCTAGAGAAATAGGCCCAGGAGGATATAATATTGCTGATGGAGATAGTACAGCTAATTTATTAAGATATAATAGATCTGGTGAATTGAAATTTGAAACCAATGTTGAATATCGTTTTGGTGTAATTAATAGTTTGTTTGGTGCCAAACTTAACGGTGCTACATTTATCGATGCTGGTAATGTTTGGTTTAGAAAAAGAGATAGTTCAAATACTGGATTAGAATACTTTGCTTGGAAAAGAGCCATTTCGGATCTTGCTTTGGCAACTGGTGCTGGACTTCGCTTTGATTATGGGTTTTTCATCTTCCGATTTGATGTTGGGTTAAAAATACGCGATCCTCAATTTGAAGGATCGGATAAATGGGTGATTAAAAACTTTGGAAATCAAACGTTCAGAGATGATTATAAAACCAGAAATTCTGGCTTTACTTATTCATTTCTAAATTACAACCTCGGTATTGGTTATCCATTCTAATTGCCTATCAAGTTTTTAACTCCTGTTTTTAGTATTTCAATAAAAGTTGATAAATCTACTCCTTTGTAAAAAAAGTAAAATATAAATAGCGCAACTAATACATAAACAGCTACTTTTCGGATAGTTGCTGCAAAAATTATTATGCCAATAAAAATTACTAAAACCATATAAATCGGAAAATTCATTGCTTTAACTCCATTATTGGTTTTTCGTAAAATAATAAGTTTACTAACCTTGTTTTCTTTGTAGGTATGACTTATTAAAAGCATCGAAGCATCAAGTTTTTCAAGATTAAACTGAGCGATTCCTTTTTTAAAGTTAATTTTTTCGATATAACCATTGATTACAAAAGAATATGGACCTTCTATTTTTTCATAAATATTATTGTTGCTGTCTAATGCAGCTATTTCAATATTTTTTTGATTCTCTGCCGCACCCGAAACCTTAAAGTCGCGTATTACAAACAGATCTCTAAAATTGAACGAATAGCTAAGAGGCTGTTGTTGAGCAAAAATGGAAGAACTTAATGCTAAGAACAAAATAATTGATAACTTTTTCATGCCCGAAAGTATTAATTATTCGCAGAAAGATAAATTTAACCCACTTTTAAAAAGTGTATATTTACGTTCCAAAATTTTCAAAATGAAACATTTTTCCCTTTTTTTATTATCTATTTTTACTTTTTCTAATTTATTTTCACAACCAATAAATCAACCAGATTTTGTAAAAGACTTAACTATTCCAGTTGTAAGCGCTGGTTCTTTGTTAAAAAATCCATGGGGTGGCGGATTAAATATTCCCGAATTTTTTCCGATTGATTTAAATAATGATGGAATTAAAGATTTGCTTATTTATGATAAAGCAGTAAGCAAAGCCTTGACTTTTATTAATAACGGAACCGCAAACGCCATTGATTATGTTTATCAACCAAAATATGAAAAATCATTTAGTATTATTTACAATTGGGTTATTTTAAAAGATTACGATGGGGATGGAAAAATTGATCTATTTACTACTGATGCATTAAATGTTGGTATTGCAGTTTATAAAAATGTTTCGACAAGCACAGCAGATTTAAGATTCGAATTAGCAATTGATTTAATTAATTATGTTGCTTTTGGTAATAACAATAACATATTTGCTAACCAATATGAATACCCTTCCATTTTAGATTTAGATGATGATGGAGATTTGGATATTTTAAGTTTCAGCTCATCAGGTGATCAGGTTATTTTTTATAAAAACAACTCGATGGAAACCTATAATTCAAGTGATTCGTTAAATAAATTTGTAGTTGGATCATATTGCTGGGGTAGATTTAAAGAAAATTCAAACACTTGTTTAGCAGCCTTAACTGCTTGTCCATCACTAGTTGGAAATCCAGACAGCGCAGAATTGATTAATTATGTTGCGTCGCAGCAAGCTAGAACCTTACATTCCGGCTCAACTGTATTAGCTTTTAATGCGAATGGAGATTCTGCTGTTGATATGTTGATTGGAGATATTGGATGTAATTCCATGTATTTACTACTAAATGGCGGCGAAAGTGATCAAGCATTGATGACCAATGTAATTTACAACTGGCCTCCTGCACACCCAATCAATATTCCTGTATTTCCAGCGGCTTTTAGTTTAGATGTAAATAATGATAATTTAAATGATTTGGTAATTGCGCCAAATGTTCCAAATTCTTCTGAAAATTATCGTGGTGTTTGGTTATATTTAAATACGGGGACAGAATCTGCACCTGAGTTTACATTTACTACTGATCAGTTTTTATCAGATCAAATGCTTGATTTTGGAGAAGGTGCTAATCCAGCACTTTTTGATTATGATAATAATGGAGTAAAAGATATTGTAGTTGGCAACTATGGTTATTCTGCCGGTGGTGGAAATTATACAGGTGGCATCGCAGTTTTGCATAACAACGGAACTAATACCAATCCAAGTTATGAATTGGTAAATAGAAATTACGCCGATGTAAATTCATTTAATGTTACTGGTATTGCTCCTTCTACTGCAGATTTAGATGCTGATGGAGATATAGATATGATATTGGGCGAAAGTCAAGGAACATTTATTTATCTTCAAAATCAGGCTGGGCCATTAAATATTCCAAACCTTACATTATCGGCAGCAAATTTTCAAGGCATTGATGTCAGCACGTTTAGTGTTCCAAACTTGTTTGATTTTGATTTAGATGGTAAACTTGATTTACTTGCTGGTTTTAATGGTTCTAATGGTGGCAAATCATATGTTAAATTTTATAAAAATGTAGGTACAAATTCTTCACCTCAGTTTGTACTACAAAAAGATACGCTTGGCAATATTTTAATTAATCAACAATATATTCCAAAAGGATATACCTCTGTTGCAATTGCTGACATGAATGGCGATTTGACTCGTGAGCTTTTAATGGCTGATAATTCTGGATTAATCAGGATTTATGCTATCAATGAAAATGATTTGAACGGAACATTCCAATATTTATATACCATAGACCCAGAAATGGGAAGAAGAATAAATATGTTAGTAGGTGATATTAATAATGATGGTCAACAAGATTTAATTATTGGAAGTTATGCTGGTGGTTTATGTATTTTACGACAAGATAACACTAGCGGAATAGCAAACCAATCTTTAGATCTTCCGGTTTTAGTGTATCCAAATCCAGCATATGATTTTATTTCTATTCAATTAAAAGTAGAAAATGTTAATATAAGTACACAAGTTAAAATAACCGATTTACTTGGAAGAGAAATTTATAATTCTCTGTTTTCTAATGCAGATGTTTTACAAATTCCAGTTTCTGGAATAAATAACGGTGTTTATTTAGTTACCATAAAGAACGGAAACAAGCAAAGCACTAAAAAAATAGTGATTCGGCGTTAAAAAGGGTTTTTGAATTTTGGATTATTGACAAATGTGGTGTCTGAAAAAACTTTAAGAAATTCAAGAATTTGTTTTTTCTGAGCATTAAACTCTACCTGATTCTTAGAAATTAGAACACCTCCATTTAACTGTTGATCGTCTTTTAAGAAACTATTTAAATTTTTACTTGGCTTCATTTCCAACATGTAAAAATTCAAAACCTCGTCTAGTGTTTTGAAACGACCATCGTGCATATATGGTGCTGTTAATTGGATGTTTCTTAAAGTTGGAATTTTAAATTTTCCATCATCTTCCGCTTTGCCAGTTATTGCTCCTAAACCTGTTCCATCAGTAAATTCTACTAAACCATTATCATCGAATGCATTAGTAGTTCCTAAATGTGTTTCATGGCAATGAAAACATTCTGCTTTCTCAGTTGAAAATAAACGATATCCTTGTATTTGATCAGGAGTAAAACCTGCAATAAAATACGCTTCATCCAGATTGGTTTTTTTAGCTGCATTTAAAAACACATCCCATTTAGAATTTCCAGAAATTAATGTTCGTTCAAATTGTGCTACTGCTTTTGCAATATTTTCTATTGTAACTTTTTCTGAACCGAATGCATTAAAAAAGCGCTTTGGATAATCAGCATGATTCTGCAATTTCAACACAACGTTTTCTGCAGTTTCGTGCATTTCAATAGAACTTGTAATTGGAATAATTGCTTGTTGTTCTAACGTATTTGCTCTGCCATCCCAGAAAAAGCTTTTGGAAAATCCCATATTGATTAATGGCATCGCATTGATAATTCCAGGTGCGCCGTTTACTCCAAGGCTAAATGCTCTATCATCTGCAAATGAATTTGCAATGTTATGACAACTTGCACAAGACATAGTACCATCACTCGAAAGTATTTTATCATAAAAAAGCATTCGACCAAGTTCTACTCCTTTTTCGGTGAGTGGATTGTCTGCTGGTATGTTTTTGAAAAAATCAGAAGAAGAAAAACCTTCTGGAATGTTCGGTATGAATGGTTTATTATCTGGAGCTAAAACAATTGGATCTGGTTCGCATGCTTGCATTAGAAAAATGCTTAGGCTTAAAATAAAAACGATTAATAAAACTTTCATAGTTAGTTTTTAGTCACGCCTGTAAATGTGAAAACGTCTTTTACATTTTGCGAAAATACCGTTTGTAAGCTATCATTCTCCATAATGCTCCCTAATTTTTTGTCGATTATTACCGAGTTAGGACTTTTAAAAAATTCATCAATATTCAAATTGAAAAATAATTCATTTGTTGACGAGCCAACTTTTATATCTATCGGAAAGGTAAATTTAGCCTGATTTGGATTTTTACCTAAGTGCACATTGTATGGACCTTTTAGACCATTATAATCATAATTACCTTCCAGTTGGCAAAAATGATACCCGCCACCATTGGTTAGTGGCCATTCGAAATTATTAAAAACATCTTCGTTTGGTAACATACCTGTTTTGTTTCTAGCAGGATCAACCCCAAAATAAAAAGTGATTTCTGAATAGTTGCCATTGGGTATTTTATTAAGGTAAATTTCTGCATTTGGACTTTTAAACATATCAATAAAATTTGCAGATTGAGTTTCTACAATTGTTCCATCTGAGTTTTTTAATGTTATAGCAGAAATTAAATAATGCATTTTAGTAATGCTGAATTTTTCGCCATTAGCTCCATTATATAGCTCTTTGGTATCGCTGAATGATTTTTGATTAATTGAATGTGCGATACCAATTTTAACATCTGATGTTTCTTCGTTTGTAATCACAGGATCTGGTTTGCAACCTTGAATAGCAAATAAAGCGATGATAATTATGGCGGCAATGTATTTCATACTACAGTAAACGTGAGTGATTGGCAATTAGTTTTCCCTAATCTGAATACTAAAGTAGTTAAAAGGAATAAATGGCAACTGTTTTGAATTTATTATTTATAAAAATACTTTAAACATGAATATTCTTACTTCCTCAAAAAATCTACTTTTTCTATTTTTAATAAGTTTTACCATATTATTTTCTTCATGTGAATTAGTTGGCGATATATTTGAAGCCGGAATTGGAGTTGGTGTATTTGCCGTTTTAGGCATTCTGGTATTAGCAGGATGGTTAATAATGAGAATGAGAAAATAAATACTTCATACAATCTAATTCCCGGATTGAGTAATTTTTTTCTAAATAACTTACATGATCATTGCTCTCAAAAGGATACTGCTTATACTATTTGTATTAATTTTAGTAGCCTTCGGTACTTCGTATATTTTTACTCGCTTTTATCTCGATGATTTTTTAAAAACCGAACTTAAAAAAATCGTAGATGAATCTACCGATGGGTTTTACCAAATTTCTGTTGAAAAGCTTAGTACAAATATTCTTTTAGGCTCATTGAAAGCCAATAATATTCAGTTAAGCCCTAATCCTCGAAAATTCTCAGGCTTCGTTTTGCAAAACGGAAATTTATATGCTGTTAAAGTAAGGGCTTTTTCTATCAAAGGATTTCAACTTTGGGATATGTATCGCAATAAAGAACTAATTGTAAATAAATTAGAAATTACTGAACCTGAAATTCTCATTACCCGAAAATTTGCAAAAGAAGATACCAGCATAAAACGAATAAATTTGAAACAATTATTGCTAAAGCGTTTACATAAAATCGAAATAGGCAGTATTGCATTCAACAAAGCAAGAATCATTTATCTAGATTCTTTAACTAAAAAACCTGCCGAGCATTCTTTGAATGACGTTTTTTTCGAGCTGAAGAAATTTTATGTTGACGAAAATTCAACATTTAAAGATGATCAATACTACTTTGCAGAAAATATCACTTTTTCTGCTGGCAACTATTTCTATTCTTTACCTGGCGAAATGTATGATCTTAAAATTGAAAATACATCATTTTCTGCTCGCGATAGCATTTTTGCAATCAAAAGTTTACGTTTAATACCAAAACTTAGCAGACAAAAATTTACAGCAAAAAATAAATTTGCAACGGATTGGATTGAATTAAATCTTGATGAAATTGAAGCAAATGGGTTGGATGTAAGGTCTTTGCTCTATGCTAGCAAGGTAATTTGCGATTCTGTAAAATTTGGAAAATTAAATCTGATTGATTTTAAAGATAAGCGGAAAATTTCAGATCCGAATGCTTATAAAAAATTGCCCACAACCTTGCTTAAAAGTTTGCCTGTACGTGTTGATGTTAAATTTTTAGCAATAGTTGACGCTAATGTTGTGTACGAAGAAATAGCAGAAAACAGAACCATGCCCGGTAAAATTATTTTCACTAAACTTAATGTAGTTCTATCTAACATTGTGAATGATAGTTTGAAAATAAATCAAGATCCAACGATGCAATTAAAATCAACTGGAAAAATAATGGGGACTACCCATTTTTCTGCAAACATAGATTTTCATTTAAAATCAAATAAAGATGAGTTCATCATGAGTGGCAAAGTAAGTAGAACTCCATTTTCTATTTTCAATAAATTGATTTACAACCTCTCTGGTATTGAAACTGACGAAGGAATGATGGATGAATTAAAATTCAATTTTAATGCAAACAACGATAATGCAAATGGAATATTAACTTTTAAGTATCACGATTTGAAAATAAATTTGGAAGATAAAACTGAAAATAAGAAAAATCGATTTAAAAATATTGCCGCAAATACCTTTGTGTTAAATGCAAACCCAATTAGAAACCAAGAAGTCAGAAAAGGAACTATAAATTTTTCAAGAGATCAGTCAAAGTTTATATTTAACTACATCTGGAAATCACTTTTTAGTGGTATAAAGGAAACAGTTTTAAATAATTCTGCAATAAATAGTCTGCAATCTATGCGAAAAACACACAAAAGTATTTTCAAGCGTGATCCTGAAAAAGTAAAGCGAAAAAATTTAAAATAAACTAAACATCAGTTTATGGGTTCAAATATAGTTAGACTTGATATTATGTAAATACAGGCTTTGGTCTATATATTTGCCAACCAATTTTTTAAATAATTATACCATAAATGGCCCGAGCCAGACTCAATAGCAGCAACACACAGGCTGAAGAATTACCCAAAGCAAAAATTACCAGAGCATCATTAGCCAATGTTTTTGTACTCCTTAGTTATCTAAAACCATATAGACTTAAGTATTTTTTTGGATTAGCTTTTTTACTTTTTTCAGGTTTGGCTTTGCTTTATTTCCCAAAGGCAATGGGCGAGCTAATAGATGCAGCCGAACTTACTAAACCTGGAACTGCTTTGAAAAATGTTGACTCTATTGCACTTGTTTTATTGGGAGTATTGCTATTACAAGCTGTTTTTTCATTTTTTAGAATTGTATGGTTTGTTGAAGTTGCAGAAAAAGCACTAGCAGATATTAGAAAAGATACCTATTTAAAACTGATAACATTACCAATAGATTTTTTCGCCAAAAGAAGAGTTGGCGAACTAAATAGCCGTATTAGTGCCGATTTATCACAAATTCAAGATAGTATAACTACTACCATTGCCGAACTTTTGCGACAAATGATATTGTTAATCGGTGGTACCATTGCTCTTAGTTTTGTTTCTGGCAAACTTACTTTGATGATGTTAGCTGTATTTCCAGTAATGGTAGTAATAGCTGTAATTTTTGGACGCTACATCCGCAAAATTTCAAGATTAGCGCAAGATCAATTGGCAAACTCTAATACAATTGTTGAAGAAACACTTCAAGGAATTGCCAATGTTAAGGCTTTCTCTAATGAACCTTATGAAGCAAACCGGTACAAAACCAGTGTAAATGAAGTGGTAAAACTTGCTATGCGAGGTGCAACATTTAGAGGTGGCTTTGCATCTTTCATTATTTTCTGCCTTTTTGGTGCTATTGTATCAGTAGTTTGGTATGGTGTAAAACTAGTACAAGCTGGTGAAATTTCTGTTGGTGATCTGACTTCATTTATTCTATATGCCACCTTTGTAGGCGGTGCTATGGGCAGTTTTGCTGATTTGTATGCTAACCTGCAAAAAACAATTGGTGCTACTGAACGTGTTCTTGAAATTTTGAAAGAAGAAAATGAACCTGTTTTACTAACCCAAAACTCTATCGAAGTTGAACACAAATTAAATGGTTCAATTGATTTTGAAAATGTAAGTTTCAGTTATGCTGGAAGAAAGGATACCGAAGTACTACATAGCATAAGTTTTAGTGCAGCGGCAGGCGAACGAGTTGCGATTGTTGGACCAAGTGGAGCGGGAAAATCAACCATTGCTTCACTCCTTCTCAGGTTTTATGAGCCCGATTCTGGTTATTTGAAATTTGATTTTAAAGACAGTAAAACTTATTCATTAAACGATATACGATCGCAAGTTGCCATTGTACCTCAAGATGTTCTACTATTTGGGGGCACTATTTCTGAAAATATTTTATACGGAAAAATTGGTTCAAGTAATGCAGAAATGATGGAAGCAGCCCGAAGGGCAAATGCTCTTGAATTTATTGAAAGATTTCCGGAAGGATTTGAAACCATTGTAGGTGAACGTGGAATTAAGCTTTCTGGTGGTCAAAGACAGCGAATTGCTATTGCAAGAGCATTATTAAAAAATCCGGCTATCTTAATTCTTGATGAAGCAACAAGCTCATTAGATTCAGAATCAGAGCGTTTGGTACAAGAAGCTTTGGAAGAATTAATGAAAAACAGAACATCCATAATTATTGCTCATCGTTTGGCAACTATTCGCGAAGCGGATAAAATTGTTGTGTTAGATAGTGGTAAAGTAGTTGAAATCGGCAATCATGAAACATTATTACAAAATGAAAACGGTTTATACCGTTATTTAAGCCGATTGCAATTTGAGGTGTAGAAGCCAAATTCGGTGTCGATTATATTTTTTAGCTTAAAAATGAAAATAGAAAAAGTAAACTTAAAATTCTCATAAAATTTTGAATTGCTTTATCGTTCTTGAATCTTGTTTTTTTATGTAGTTTCGCAGATATTTTGGAATTGCCTGAACGTGTAGGAAATAGCGTTTAGGACATGGAATTAACCGAATTGGATAAAAATATTTCTATTTCAACAGAAAAAGTATGCCACGACATTATAAGCGAATTTTAGTTTTATCTTATTTTATTGCAATTATTTCGTTTTTACCTTCTTGTATAAGTCAAAAAAAAATTACTTATTTTCAGAATGAAAATTTAGCAAATGATGTTCAGGTAACTGAGATTTCGAAAGCATATATTGCGAAAATACAAGCTGGCGATATCATAAGTGTAGCCGTAAGTAGTTTAAGTCCAGAAGCAAGTGCAATGTTTAACCCATATCAAACAATGGTAATTGGGCAAACTCAAGTTTTAAACAATACAATTCCACAAGTGCCTGGTTATTTGGTGAATGAAGATGGTTATATCATTTTACCTCTAATAGGAAAAATACAATTAAGTGGACTTACTACTAAAGAAAGTACTGAACTAATTACCAAATTACTCGAAAAATATTTACAACAACCTACAGTAAACATCAGGATTTTGAATTTTAAAATTTCTGTAATGGGCGAAGTTACTAGGCCTTCTGTTTATACCATTGCCAACGAAAAAATCACCCTTCCTGAAGCTATTAGTTTAGCTGGGGATTTAACAATTTTCGGAAAAAGGAAAAATATTTTGCTGATACGTGAAGCAGATGGAAAAAGAGAATTCGCTAGAATTGATCTTACTCAAAGAGATTTGTTTAATTCACCTTATTACTACCTTCGAGCAAACGATGTTATTTATGTTGAACCAGGAAGAGGAAAAGTAACGAGTAGCGAACGTGCAGTTCAACTTGCTCCTATTTTAATCAGTGGTTTGACATTGCTTATTGTTTTGTCTAATAATTTACTTAGATAGAAGTTTAATACTATTGATAGTCAAACGATTGTTATTTTTCAAGTACGATTTATTTTTGTAAAACATGTCAAACAATACCGATCCATTTTTAATTCAAGCAGAGAAGCATTCAGATTTTAATCTAAAAGAACAACTGTATAAATATTTATCCTATTGGAAATGGTTTTTGCTAAGTTTAGTTGTTTGCACTCTTGTTGCATATATTTATTTAAAACGTACAACGCCATTATACTATCTTAAAACAAGCATTTTAATAAAAGATAGTAAAAAAGGTGTTGGGCAGGATAATGTTTTAAAACAAATAGATCTTTTCTCCTCCAACAAATTGGTTGACAATGAAATTGAAATTTTAAAATCTTATACTCTTGCCGAAAAAGTAGTAGAAGGTTTACAATTGCAAATTGGCTATTATTATAAAACCAGGCTTAGAATGGTGGAGTTGTATGGCGATAATAGCCCAGTAAAATTAGAATTGATTAACCCCAAACCTATTATCTATAAAACTGCCTTAAAATTAGTATTAATAGATTCTAAAAAAGCAGAGCTAAACGGAATACCAATTGAACTGAATAAAGTAATTAAAACCGAATATGGTTTATTGAAAATTACATATACCCACCAAAATGCAACTATTAAAGAATTGGATATTATAATTCAAGCTCTTCCATCTGCTGCACAACAAATTATGGGTGGTATAGTAGTAGAACCCAGCACAAAAACATCTTCAGTTTTATTTATTAGCATACTTACTCCTTCCAGACAAAAAGGAATTGATATTTTGAATAAACTGGTAGAAGTTTATAATACTGCCGGGCTTGAAGATAAAAACCGGGTAGCTGCAAAAACATTATCTTTTGTTGAAGAGCGTTTGAAATTAATATCTGGTGATTTATCAGAAGTTGAAAAAAACGTTGAAGATTTTAAATCAAGGGAAGGAATTACCAATATTAGCGCTGAATCGACTTTGTTTTTGTCGAGTGTACAAGAAATAGACAGACAATTAAATGTTGTGAAAATACAGCAAAGTGTGCTTGCAAACATTGAACAATATGTTCGAAATAAAGCTGATAAAGAAGGAACTGTTCCTGCTACATTAGGAATAAATGATCCTGTGATGTTGAGAATAATTGCTGAATTATCGGAGCTTGAAATAAGACGAAAAAATGTTGTTAAAGTAATAAAAATCGATAATCCTATGGTTGTTGCAATTGATGAACAAATTGTGGCACTGAAAAACAACTTAGGCGAAAACATTCAAACGTTAAAAAATAACTTATCAATTACACGGCAACAGCTCGAAAGCCAGAATAAACGAATGGAAGGGTTGATAAAAACAGTTCCGGGTAAAGAGCGAGAATTGGTTGATATAACCAGAGAGCAACTCATTAAAAATAATTTGTATTTATTCTTGCTTCAAAAAAGAGAAGAAACTGCACTTTCTTTTGCTTCCGAAGTTTCGGATAGCAGAACTATTGATAGTGCCAGAGGTGGCAGTTCGCCTGTTAAACCTGTTCAAAGTACAGTATTTCTAGTTTTCATTTTATTTGGATTAATAATTCCCTTTGCAACAATTTATTTAATTGAATTGCTGAATGATAAAATAAAAGGTCGGCGAGAGATTGAAAAAGGAACTCAAGTTCCGATTCTGGGAGAAATATCATTTACTGAGCATGATAAAGCCTTAGTTATTAATGATACTGGAAGAAACATGATGGCAGAGCAAATTCGATCTATCCGAACGAATTTGACATTTTTAGCTCCAGAAACTGAATTAAAATCAATTTTATTTACTTCCAGCATGAGTGGTGAGGGAAAATCGTTTATTTCATTAAACCTAGGAGCAAGCATTGCATTGATGGAAAAAAAGATCATTATTCTAGAATTTGATTTACGGAAACCTAAATTATTCGAATCGTTGAAAATTGAAAAAGGGGTTGGTTTAAGTAATTATTTAATTGGTCAAGCAAAATTAGAAGACATTATTAAACAAGTACCAGGGCAACCAAATTACTATATGATTTCTTGTGGGCCAGTGCCTCCAAATCCTGTTGAATTGTTGGTAAAGGGAAGAATGAAAGAGCTTTTCGACAGTTTAAAAGAACAATTTGAGTTTGTCATTATTGATGCACCTCCAGTTGGAATGGTTACAGATGCACAGTTATTAGAGAAATATGCTGATGCAACCATTTTTATTTTACGACATGAATTTACACCAAAAAGTAGTATTGCAATGGTGGATGATTTATATGCGCAGAATAAATTTAAAAATTTGAATATAATTTTTAATGCGGTGAAAAAAGGAGGAAGATATGGCTATGGATACGGCTATGGCTATGGATACGGCTATGGATATTATGATTCAAAAAATGATAAAAGAACATTGTATTCAAGAATTTTTAACAAAAAATCGAATTCGGAATAAAATTTTATTTCTGATTTAAGCCAATTAAAATAACAATCATATAAAATTTAACGGATAGGAATAATTAACATTTTCTTTAAAGATGTTTCTATCCAAATTATTTAAATCAACCCAATTAAAAGGTAAGCCGATAGTCTTTAATTGTGACTGACGCGGCGAAGCCGTAAAAATCAACTTGGTTTTACTGAAATATTAAAAAAACATCAAATGAACTCAATCAAAATTGCAGTTATTGGACTAGGTTATGTTGGTTTGCCTTTAGCAAGGTTGTTCGCCACAAAGTACTCTGTTATAGGATTTGATATCAATAAAATTAGGGTAGCGGAATTGAACAATGGAAAAGATGCGACTCTAGAAATTGAAGATTACTTGCTTAAATCTGTATTGGTTGAAAATGCAAATAGTGGGAATGGACTATTCTGTACAACAAATGTTGATGATTTAGCAACGTGTAATTACTATATCGTTACTGTACCTACTCCAGTTGACAAGCATAATAGACCAGACCTCACTCCTCTTTACAAATCAAGTGAAACAATTGGCAAAATCTTGAAAAAAGGTGATATTGTAATTTATGAATCAACTGTTTATCCTGGGGTAACGGAAGAAGAATGTGTTCCAGTTCTCGAAAAATTTAGTGGCTTAAAATTTAACGTAGACTTTTTTGCAGGATATTCACCAGAGCGAATAAATCCAGGAGATAAAGAACATACTGTTGAAAAAATTTTAAAAATAACTGCTGGTTCTACACCAGAAACAGGTCAAAGAGTAAATGAATTGTACAAATCAGTAATAATTGCAGGCACTCATTTGGCACCGACTATTAAAGTTGCTGAAGCAGCTAAAGTGATTGAAAATTCGCAAAGAGATATAAATATTGCTTTTGTGAACGAATTAGCAAAAATTTTCAACCTCATGAATATTGACACCAGCGAAGTGTTGAAAGCTGCAGGTACTAAATGGAATTTTTTGAATTTCAAACCTGGTTTAGTAGGTGGTCATTGCATAGGTGTTGATCCATATTATTTGGCTCAAAAAGCTCAGGAAGTTGGTTATCATCCCGAAATTATTCTTGCTGGACGAAGGGTCAACGATAGCATGGGTTCGTACGTTGCTGAAGAAGTAGTTAAACTGATGGTGAAGAAAAATGTGCCATTAAGAAATGCAAGATGCCTTTTATTAGGTTTTACTTTTAAAGAAAACTGCCCCGATGTACGAAATACAAGGGTAATTGATATTGTGAAGGAATTAAATGAATATCATATCACCCCTATTATTTATGATCCTTGGGCTTCGCCTGCAGAAGTAGAACATGAGTATAATGTAAAAACTGTTCAAAATCTTGATGATGCACCGCACAAACAGTATGAAGCAATTATTTTGGCAGTTGCACACAATGAATTTCAGGATTTAGATATAGAAATTCTAAAAAATCCAGAGGGAGCTGTAGTTTTTGATGTGAAAGGAATTCTAGATTATGCTATTACAGATGGTAGATTATAACTAAAATGATTACAGGTTCCATAGAGCATTACGAAAAATATACAGATCTACACCCAAGATTTAAAGCTGCATTTGAATATCTTGACCAATTACGAACTCAGGATTTTTCTGATTACGAGCAAAAAATAGAAATCGATGGAAAAAAAATATTTGCAATAAATGCAATAATGTGGGGACGTGAAAATACGAACCCTGAAATTCATCGGAAATACATCGACATTCAGTTTGTACGAAAAGGAGAAGATGAAATTAGGTTTATGGCAATGCAGGATTGTAAACATCCAATTGCTGACTTCGACGTAGAAAAAGATATTCAATTTTTCTCAGATAAGGCTCATCAAATCATCACGTTGTCAGAAGGAGATTTTGTGATATTATTTCCAGATGATGCTCATGCTCCTTTAGCAGGTAACAAGCAAATGTATAAATCGGTGATAAAAGTTCAAGTATGAAAAGGATTAATCTAAGTTGTAAGTGCCTCAAAAAGCAGTAAAAGCATTTCTTTGGGATTATATTGGGCTTTTTTTACGCAACGGAGGATCATTTATTATTGGTGTTTTTTTGGCTAGACTTCTAAGTCCTCGAGATTATGGAATTGTTAGTTTAATGGGTTTTTTTGTAGGAATTAGTGAGGTTATCATGACCATGGGTTTTTCATCAGCATTAATTGTTAAAAAAGACGTTGAGGAGATTCATTATAATAGTGTATTTTGGTTAAACCTTGCATTAGGGTGTAGTTTATACATATTATTTTTTGTACTTTCTCCTGTTTTTGCAAGATTCTATGGTGAACCAATTTTAGAAAAAGTGATCAAAATCACCAGTATTGCATTTATTTTCAACTCAATGAACTTAGTGCAAACAGTAAAGTTGACAAAAAAAATAAATTTCAAATCACAAACTAAAGCTCAAATAATTGCTCTAATTGTTTCAGGAGCATCAGCTATATTAATGGCTATCAATGGTTTTGGTTTGTGGAGCTTAGTGTATTATTCTCTACTTTCAAGTTTTATATACACCTGTTCTTTATATTTTTTTGAACAATGGTTGCCTAAACTTATTTTTAGTTGGAATGCCGTTCGAGAGCTCTGGAAATATGCTTCTAATATGTTTGCTAGCGGTATGTTGCATCAAGTTTTTGGCAAATTGGATGTTCTTTTTATAGGGAAATTTCTTCCTGTAGCAATATTAGGAAACTACAACAGAGCAGTATCATTCAATACATTAATTAACAGATTTACTTCGGAAAGTATTGGGAAAGTTTCTTTTCCCTATTTGATTACAAAAAATAATAATGCAGAGATAATTAGCTTGAACAGTAAAGTTTTGGGTATTATTTCTATGGCAATTTTTGGGATTACAGGGCTTATCTACTTAAATGCTGATTTTATTATCATTACCTTGTTTTCTGCCAAATGGATGGCTTCTATTCCTATTCTTAAAATAATAATTTTAAGTGCTTTTTCAAATCCTATAAATGTTCAAATATTGAGTGTAATAAAAGCAAAAGGAAAGTCCGATATTTTTTTGAAATTAGAAATTTTTAGAAAAATTATTTATGTAATTACTTTTCTAATCGGTTTTTGGATCGGAACCAATTCGGGTATAGAGTTTGGAGGATTGTATGGAATAATGTACGGCATTCTAACTTTTTCAATTCTATCTACTATCTTAAGTATTTATTATGCTGGAAGAGTATTGGAACAAAAATCATGGTATCAATTTCAGATTATAACAAAATACGCATTATTAGCTTTTATACCAGCTATTCTTATAATTTTTCTTTTTAATAACTTACCAGAGCAAGGTCTATTACTTAGCTTTCTTATTAAAACTATTATTTTTAGTTTGTTCTATTTAGCAGGTTTACTTTTTTTTAAAACTCAAGCAATAGCAGATTTAAAAGTTATTGTTTATCAATTTAGAAATAGAAAATAGAATAATTGTAAGCAAACCAATTTTGGAACAATTTTGCAAAACTTTAAATATGAACTCAAATAATTAAATATGCTTTGTATAGTAGGCACCGGAGGGTTTGGGCGTGAAGTACTTTGCTGCTTTATTGATTCTTTGAAAGGCAATGCAGAAAATCTGAGTGAAAAAGTTTGTTTTATGGTGGATGATGAATATTATTCTGATTCTACTTTAAAAGGAATTTCGATTATTAAACTATCTGAAATACAGTTAGCGAAACATGAATTAATCATTGCAATTGGAGATCCCAAGAAGCGGGAAGATTTTATAAAAAAACTTCCTCAAGAAACAAAATTTGCATCAGTTATACATCCCAATGCAATTATTTCGCAATGGGTAGAAATTGGTATTGGTTCTGTAATATGTGCTGGATGTATTATAACTTCTGATGTGAAAATTGGAAAACACTGTCATTTAAATTTAAATACAACTATAGGTCACGACTGCATAATCGGTGATTATTTTACAACTGCTCCATCTGCCAACATAAGTGGAAGCTGCACTTTTGCAGATAGAGTCTATATTGGAACTAATTCAGGAATAAAACAGAAAATTAATATAACCTCAGATGTAACTATTGGAATGGGTGCAGTTGTGATTAAAAACATAATTGAACCAGGTATTTATGTTGGTAATCCAGCAAAAAAGCTAGAAAAATCATAAAACGTTTATTAGCTAAGATTTTTTACTCAAAAATGGGAATTGATATTTTACTTTTATTACCCTAATAAATTGTTTAGTTCTAAAATAATTGTAAACCAAATCGCAAAAGCATATTTAATAATGTTGAAAGACCTAATTTTCTCTGTTTTATTAATAAGAATCAAACAGTGGTAAAGCATTCTCTATGATAGATATTGCAAAAAAAGTATTTCAGGTAGAAATAGAAACCCTACAAAAAGTTGCCAATAACTTAGACCATAACTTTTCGGCTTCGGTTGAAGCTATCATACAAGCGAAAGGTAAATTTATTATTTGCGGGATGGGAAAATCTGGCTTGATCGGAAAAAAAATTGCTGCTACTTTGGCTAGCACTGGCACACCTAGTTTTTTTATTCATCCCGGCGAAGCTTTCCATGGCGATTTGGGCATGATTGGCAAAGATGATATTGTGATGCTAATTTCATTTTCGGGCGAAACCGATGAAGTATTAAAAGTAATTCCATACTTGAAATGGAATAAAAATAAGATTATCGCTATTTCTGGAAATCCTGAATCAACCTTAGCTAAAAATGCTGATTTTCATTTGAATATTGCCGTTACCGAAGAAGCATGTCCGCTAGCACTTGCTCCTACTTCTTCCACTACCGCTACCTTAGTTATTGGCGATGCCTTAGCTGTTGCATTAATGCAAACAAGAAATTTTAAGCCAGAAGATTTTGCTAGGTTTCACCCTGGTGGCAGTTTGGGAAGAAAATTATTAACAACAGTAAAAGACTTAATGCGAAGCGAAAAACTTCCTTTTATAAATATAGATGCTAATTTTTCGGAACTTATTCTAAACATGTCTGCTGGTAGATTAGGAATGGTCATTGTGGGAAATGCAGAAAATGTACATGGTATTATTACAGATGGTGACTTGCGAAGAGGCTTATTAAATCATGAACGAATGGATGAACTAAAAATTAAAGAATTGATGAATACACTTCCAAAGTTTGTAAAGGAAGATACAAAAGCATTAGATGCAGAAGAATTAATGAGAGAAAATAGAATAACTACCATATTGGTTTACAACAACCTGAATCATTTAAGTGGAATTTATCAGATTTTTAATTGATAGTTTAAAATTGAGAAAACAACTTCAACTGTTTTAGATAATGAATCAATACGCCACTAATTTAAAAAAACGATCATGCCGTATTTGTGGTAATTCAACTAATGAATTACTTTCCAACAAAATGCGTCCTGGTCCGCAATTAGTTACAGTTATTTGCAATCAATGTAGTTTAGTATTTACCGATCCTGTTCCAACTCAAGAGGTTTATTATTCATTTTATGCTAATGATTATGAAAAACATTATGGTAAAAGTACTGCCAGCCAACCTATAGCAGTTGTTCCTGATTTCTTTAAAAAACTAAAAGAATTTATTGATCCAAAAGATTTAGACTTTCTAGAAATTGGTCCAGGGCGGGGAAATGTAATTTTCCATGCTGCAACAATGTTCAAATCGGTATTAGGTGTAGAACCAAGCGAAAAATTTGCTAGCTATCTTACAAACGTGCTTAACATTCCTACACTTAATACTACAGGAGAAGAATTTTTTAAAACGAACACCAATCGCTTTGATGTAGTTTCTATGTTTCATGTTTTGGAGCATATTTATGATCCAACAATTGCTTTAGCCGATATTCATAAACTATTGAATAAAGATGGAATTTTGATAGTTGAAGTTCCAAACGTTTTCAAACCATTTCGCGATGCGGATTCCTATTTTTTGCGTTTTGTTCATCTTTTCAATTTCTCCCCGTTTTCTTTATCCAATTTATTAAAGAAAAATGGTTTTGAAATTTTATACCTAAATGATGGAGGAAATGAATGGAATAAACCAGAAAATATTTTAGTCTTTGCCAAGAAAATAGAAGAATTTGAATTTAATTTAGATACAACTCAAGCCCAAAAAGAAATTACAAGTTTGGTGGAAACTTGGGCAACTTATCGAAAATTTTATCTCGAAACGCTTCATTCAAAATGGTTGATTTTAGATTTAAAAAAAACAATTAAAACTCAATTACGAAAAATAGTTCGTCCTATTAAACGATTGCTAAAAGGATAATGGAAAAGCCAATGCTTGCATTATGTTTGTTTAGAGATCAATTAGCTCATATTAAACCTATTGAGCAGGCGTTGAATGGTAAAGTTGATTTTGTTTATGATAAAGATTGGAACGAAGAAAAAATCAGAGAACTGCTGCCTGATATTGTAATTGGCATTAATGAATATCATCTGGATATGATTAAATGCTACCAAACCGCCAAAGAATTAGGTATTCCTATATTAACCATTCAAGATGGAATTTTGGAATGGAGATTTATGTTTGAAAATGATTTGTACAAAGGAAATGAAACTGGAGTTCCTATGCACCATCCAATTATTGCCGATAAATATGCATGTATTGGTTTGTTAATGGCTCATCACATTGCACAACTAGGAAACGCACAAAAAGTAGAAATTACAGGAATGCCTAAGTTGGATGATATTGGCAATCATAAAATTGAACAAAAGCCAAAACCTAAACTCTTAAAAAAAATACTCATCATAACAAGTTCAAAACCTTGGTTTGACGATGAGCAAAAAATAACTTTATTGCAATCTCTGCATGATTTGAAATCATTTTTTGATAAAAACACACAATACGAGCCAAATTGGAGAATCACTAAAGGTTTGGAAGTAGAATTGGGCGTTTCTACATCTTTTAACAAAAAAGAAACAGCAGAAATTAAAGATCAGATAAACGAGTGCGATGCAGTAATTACAACAACCAGCACTACCATTATTGAAAGTATGCTTTTAGGAAAGCCAGTGGCAACTTTAGATTATTTTAATCGCCCGGTTTTGACGCCTACAGTTTGGAACATCAGACAAAAAAGTGATATAAAGACAACATTAGATTCTATCCAAAGCAATGATGGAAATAAAAACTGGATGCAAGAGAATATAAAAAATCAATTGATAAGAACCGACAAACCAGCATCTTTAGTCGTTGCTGATTTGATTGTTTCGATGATTGCTTTTAGAAAAAATAACCCAAACACAGAGTTTCCGATGAATATGACAAATTGGGATTATTTTATGAATGGATCCTTTGAAAATCCAGAAAAAGCTAGTTTATATATTAATAGAGAAGTTTTTAATTCCACAGAAATCAATTGGTTGCAAGTAAGGTTAGCCAGAGCTGAACGAGAAAATGAAGCCATGCGAAAGCAATTAAACAAAAGAACCTTTGGCCATATTGCAATATCAGCTTATGGAAAATTGAAAAAATTAGCCAAGAAAAAATAAAAAGAATGAAAAATCTTTTAATAATTGGAATAAATGGAACAGTTGGGCAAGCAGTAAAAGATTTTGCCGAAAAAACTGGTTATCAAGTTTTTGGAACTACTTCCAGAGAAAGCCAGCAAAGCGACAAGCTGTTTTTTCTCGATTTGTTGGATCATGATAGTATATTAAATTTTAAACTACCCACTACCATTGATCATGTATTAATTACAGCCGGCAAAGAACCGCAGTTCAATCTTTCGCAAAGTTCCGATAATCATGTTCTCGACATGTTTGGAGTACACATAATTGGGCCAATTTTATTGATTAAAAATTTGGAAAGAAAAATAAATGCTGGTGGAAGTGTGACGTTGATTTCTTCTCCTGCTGCCTATAAAGGCAGTTATGATCCGTCGTATGCAGCGGTAAAAGGTGCAATAAATGCATTGGTCAGAACTTTAGCTAAAGATCTAGCACCAAATATTAGGGTAAATGCTTTTGCACCTGGATTGATTGAAAATTCGCCAGTGTTTAATCGAATGACTCCAGATTTCAGAGAGAAACATTTGAATGCTACTTTAACAAAAAAAAATACTACAGCTTTAGATTGCGCTAAATCCATTCTTTTTTTAATGGAAAGTGAACAAATAACCGGACAAATATTACACGTAAACGGAGGGATGATTTATGGAAGCTGAAGAACATGTAATCATAATTGGAGCGGGATTATTTGGCCTTACAAGTGCCATAATCCTGGCAGAAAAGGGTTTTAAAGTTACTGTAATTGAAAAAAATTATGATGTAATGCTCGAAGCAACCTTGGTGAATCAAAATCGGATTCATTATGGATATCATTACCCCAGAAGTTTACAGACAGGTAGAGAAGCATTGGATGGATTGGAAGCCTTCAAAACTTATTACAACGATTGCCTTTTTGATGGTTTCAAAAAATATTATGGAATTGCAAAGAATGGTTCGCATTTAACTTCTGCTGAATTTAGTAGTTTTTGTGATACGCTTGGCATACCGCTAGAAGAGGAATGGCCAGATAAAAGTTTACTCAATCACGAAATGTTGGATTCATGTTGGAGAGTTTACGAACCTGTTTTTGATTATTATACCTTACGACTTAATATCATGAATCGGATAGCTGATAATCGAAATATCCGTATTCTCAGAAATGCTCAAGTTAGCTTAATAGAAAAATTTAAACCTCGCAAACTGCGAATTACATTAAATAATGGATACAAACTGGAGGGTTCGTTTTTAATTAATGCAACCTATTCAGGGCTTACCGATATCTTAAAATTATTTAACGAAGAAATTTTAAAAGCAAAATATCAATTATTGGTTTTGCCAATTTTGAAAATGGAAAAATCTATAGATCCATTCGGAATAACAATTATGGATGGTCCGTTTTGTTCGCTTGTTCCTAGGGGATTTTCTAAAGATGAATACATACTTTCTCATGTGGTTCATTCTGTAATTCAATCTCACTTAGGCTATCACAAACCTGATTGGAATAGTTTTGATGGAATGGTAGAAATGGATATTGTAAAATATGCAAGTCAGTTTTATCCAGTTTTAGAAAATATGAAATTGAAAGAATCATGGATTACAACAAAAATGATTTTACCGAATCAAGAAGTTGATGATGCCAGACCTACTTTACTTTTAGAACATGATAAAAACATATTTTCAGTTTTTAGTGGAAAAGTTACTACTTGTGTTACAGCTGCTTATCAGTTATTAGATAAAGTAAATTCTAATCTAAATTCATGAAAATTCTATTTTGGGTAAGTGGTTTAGAAGCGCCTTCTCCCCGATTTCGGTTTTTGCAATATGTGGAACCACTCAAAAAATTAGGTCATACAGTAGATGTTGTAGTGGCTAATCCACCTAGAAACTGGGCGCCAAAGAGTAAAAATAAATTTGTTGCTAGACTAGAACAGTATTATACATTTTATAAAAGGATTCGTCAGGTAAAGCGTGACTTAGCTAATGCAGCAAATTACGATGTCGTTTTTACCAACAAAGATTTAGTTCCTTACCATAGGGTCAAAAATTTGGAACCTTGGTTGGCAAAACTAAACCCAAATCTAATTTTTGATATTGATGATGCCATTTATTTGGGCAAAAGAGGATTGAAAATGGCAGAAATTCTCCCACATTACAAAGCAGTAATTGGAGGTAATCCTACAATCACAGATTATTGTGCTAAAACTTATCATGTTGCTGGTTTTTATATTCCAATGGGGATAAACATGGATTTTTATAAACCAGCTAAATCCAGATTGCCAGGGAAACTACGGATTGGTTGGTCGGGATCTCATCATACCAATGTATTTGCCTTACCTCTTTTAAAAAATCCATTATTAGAATTAGCTAAAAAAATAGATTTTGAATTTTTAATTATTTCTAACAAAAACCCTGATTTAGACTGGCAAGGAATCGATTTTCGGTACTTGCCTTGGACAGAATCAACAGAAGTAGAATGCTTACAATTGATGGATATTGGTTTAATGCCTTTGGCCGATGGACCATTTGAACGGGGTAAATGTGCATTAAAAGCTGTTCAATATATGGCTGTAGGAATTCCCGCATTAGTTTCTCCTGTTGGTGTAAATGAATTAATCATTGATGATGGTGTAAATGGTTTCCATTGCCGGACTGAAAATGATTTTGTGGAAAAACTATTTGTATTGGCAAATGATGAAGATTTAAGAGCAGAAATGGGGAAAAACGCCTATCAGAAAGTTAAAGTCAACTATTCGATTGAAGTTTTAACAAAAGAATACGAACGTGTTTTTAAGGAAGTTGCAGGAATTAAAGCCCTTGATAAGAAATGAATAATATCTTGGAAACAGATATTCAAGTTATTGTTACAACGTACAATCGTCCAGTTCAAATTGTAGGTTTTGCACAAAGTTTACGCACTCATTTTCCAAACCATGGGGCAATAATTATCATAGACTCATCGACAAGTATAAATGATGATTTGGCATCTCAGCATGAGTTACATTACTTGAAAACAAGTCATCAAAATCAACCTTATCAGCGATATCTTGGTTATAAAAAAGCAACTAGTAAGTGGCTTTTATTTTTTGATGATGATATGGAAATAATTGATGAGCAGTTTGTTGAAAAAATTATTTCAAAGCTTACTAGTTCAAACTTTGTTGGCTTAGGATTATATTTTGAAGATAAACATGATCAAACTTTTTTGAAGTCGATGGAATCTTCTGTTTTTAAAAGTAAGAATGAAAAGCCAGGATTTTTAACAAAAACATTTCGAGCTTTTACAGGCTACCCAATTTTAGAAAGCGGAAAAGTTGGTTGGAATGGATTGCGAGGAAAACAGCCTTTAGATTTTAATTCAACTGAATGGTTTTCTGGTGGTGCATTTTTGGCTAAAAAAGAATTTTTATATCAGAATTTCAATTTCAGTCTATTTGATTTATATGAAAAGCGCTTAGGAAAAGGGGAAGATTTAATAATTTCTTACACCTTAAGTAAACAAGGAATGGTGAAATTTTATCCCGAAAAAATGTTGCTGCATAATGACCAACAAAATAGTGTTTATACAAACAATCATTTCCAATTAGCCCAGCGAGTGCTTTTCTCAAGGCTTTTTCTATCCTATGAATTTGCTCGATTAAATAAATTTTCTTTTAGCAAAACCAGATTTTTGTATTTCAGATATTCCTTTTTCAGAACGTTAAGTGTTTTTTTTAATTACCTAATTAAGAGAAATGATAAACAAAAAGAACTTTTAAAAGGAAATTTTGCTGCGTTGAAAATGGCTTTTAATTTCAAGTATGTGATCGAAACCAATACTAAATCTTACTGGCCTTTGGAAGCTGAAAAAGAACTAAAAACAAAATTATTACAAGAGAATAATGCTAGGTAAATATTACAGAGCAAATTATTTAGGACTACAGAAAAGCTTAAATACGTATGCTTTTTTAATGGCCTTCCCTATTTTTTTGGTTGTAGGTCAAAATATATCTTTGCTTATTTTCATCAGTTTTGTTTTTAAATACGGCAAAATACTAGGGTTGCTTTCTATTCAATATTATCCTCAACTCATATTATTGGTTTTTGGAATCGGCTCTATTGCTTCAGTTATTAATTTAGACGCTACAGGACCGGAAGCCTTGGACAGATCTTTGGCCGTATTGCCAAATTATCTTTATTGGGCTTTGTTGATTATTGTTTTAATAAATGTAAATCGTTTTCTATCAGCTAAATGGCTGGCACGATTTATATTTTTTGGGGTAATTTGTTCATTAATATATTATTACACTCAGAATTTAATTCCTAGAATTCCATTATTTATCAATCGCACATCTCCGAACAGTTTTTCATTTGTAATGATATGTTTCACAGCACCAGCGGCTGTTTTTATTTATCAACGATATCCAAATAAACTAAATGCAATCTTTTTTATTTTATTAATTGCTTTTGCATTAGCAACAGAAGGCAGAAGAGCTGGAACTGTATTGGTTTTCGCTTCTGCATTTATTGCTTTAATTGTAACTAAAATAAATCCCAAACAATTAGCGATTTCCTTAATAATCGTTTTGGGAATAAATATCGCTATAAGTACAGAAATTGTTGAATCGTCCATAGCAACATTGAATCCTAGAATTTATGAGTTGCTTTATGAAAATGAAAATATAACAACCGAAGATCGTTCGTATTTGGTGCGTAGATTGATGGTTGAAAAGGCATTAATAATTTTTAAGGAACATCCCCTAACCGGAATTGGATTGAATAATTTCAACAATTTCGATGTTGTTTTTAGTGGTGATTTTGAAGGTTCGGAGTTTGTAGCGAATAAAGTTACCATGAATGATAAAAGTGCGCATAACTCGTATTTCGCCTTATTATCAGAAGGTGGATTAATGGTATTACTACCTTTTCTACTTCTTTTACTTTATAATCTTTACTATTTCGTGCGGTATTATAATTTTCGCACACAAATAGAAAACGCATATTATTGGTCTTTTACAGGTATGTGCATCCATTTGTATTTCATTTCTGCAATTCTAAATGTTTATGCCTGGTTTCTGATTGGTATTGTAAGCGCATTAAGCGTAAAATATAAAGTTTTGAGTAAAAATTACAGTTCCGATTGAAACTGGCTTTCTACTATCACATAACTGCCAGAATGCAAGATGGGAAAATTTATATGCCTGGTCCTTACGGCGTTTTTGTAGATGCATTAGCTAACGAATGTGAATTGCTTACATTGATCGCTCATCAAGCAAAAGGAAATGAAATTGGAGAGGCGGATTTCGCATTAAGACAAAAAAATATCAATTGGATAAACTTAGGTGAAAAAAGCCCAAGTTGGTATCGAGCTATCTTTCATAAAAAAATTTTAGGAAATAGCTTATTGGATTTTAATTCATTTGATGCAGTTCTAGTCAGAAGTCCAACACCATTAGCTCCTTATTTTAGAAAATACATAAAAAAAGCAAAACTGGTTTTTATGGTAGTTGGTGATTATGCTGATGGGGCCATGCATTACACCATTAACAGTTTTCGCGATCGTATAATTCAGTTGTATTTATTACACAACGATTATTTATTCAGAAAAGAACTTAACCATGTTGATATTTTAGTTAATTCTCCGGAATTGTTTGATAAATATGCAAACAAAGCAAAGTCGATACAATTAATTAAAACTACTACTCTATCTCTTTCAGATTTTTTTGATCGCGATGATACTTGCCAGCATAAACCTGTTCAATTATTATACACAGGTAGAATTGATTTGGCTAAAGGATTAAAAGAATTGGTGCAAGCTGTTGCTGAATTAAACAAAGAAGAAATTATAGTTCAATTAAATATAGCAGGTTGGGAAACAGACGGAAACAAAACAATAGAACTAGAGCTTTTGGAACTCGCTAAAGAGTTAAATATAAGCGATTCGATACGATTTCATGGTCGAAAAAAAATTGGAGAAGAATTAAATGAAATGTATAGAATGAGCGACATTTATGTGCTTCCGTCCTATCATGAAGGTTTTCCGCGCACGATTTGGGAAGCAATGGCAAATTCCTTACCTGTTATTGCTACTGAAGTTGGAGGTATTCCTTCATTTTTAAAAAATCAACAAGAGGCTTATTTTATACAACCAAAAAGTGTAAGCGAAATCTGCATGGCTGTGAATGATTTAATCCAAAACAAGGAATTAAGAATGAAAATAATTGCCAATGGAAGAGAATTAGCCAAAGAAAATACCTTAGAAGTTCAAAGCAAAAAAATTGTCAATCATATTCAACAATTGATAAAAAATGAATAAAGCTTTTCGTTTGCTTCGCTACGACTGGCCTTTACATTTTGTATTGTTATTGACCAATTGGCTGCCTGACAATATTGTTTTTATTCGTTTTCGTGGTTTTTTAGCTAGTTTTTTCTTCAAATCATGCGGCAAAGATTTACGATTAGGTCGAGGACTTACTTTTTTCAATTCATTTAACATAGAAATTGGCGATCACGTATTGCTAGCGACCAACAACTGGGTTTCGGGTTCTACAACCATCGTTATTGAAAGTGAAGTAATGATTGGTCCAGGCTGTATTATTATTTCAGGTAATCACGGTAGAGCAAATGGTTCTATTAGGTATGGAAAAGATACATTTAAACCCATCCGAATAGGTTTCGGAACTTGGATTGGTGGAAATTGTTCCGTTTTAGCAGGATCTGAAATTGGAAAAGGAAGCGTAATTTCTGCTAATTCGGTTGTTAAAGGTGAAGTTCCACCCAATTCTTTATTTGTAGGTAACCCAGGCATTGTGGTGAAAACCTTTCATGACTGATTTTCTTTTTGTTGGTAATTTTCTTTCCAAAACCAGGGGAAGTATCGGCCCATCCGAAAAAATTGCCACTCAATTACAAAAACTAGGATATTCAATTCAACTTACTTCTAACGTAGAAAATCAGTTCTTACGATTGCTCGATATTTCATTTAAAATACTAGGATTTGGAGGTAAACTTATTTTTATTGATGTTTTTAGCGGACCTGCTTTTCGCATTGCCGAAGTTGCGGCAAGCATTGGTTATTTTAAAAAAAAGCAAATCATTTTAATCTTGCATGGTGGTAAATTGCCTGAATTTGCCGAATTGAATTCGGGTAGAATTGCTAAATTATTTAATCGAGCATTTCGAATACAAACTCCTTCCCTTTTTTTGAAAAGCTATTTTGAACAGCAATCGTTTCAACTGAACTATTTACCAAATTCAATTGATTTTACTCATTTTTCATATTCAAAACATCAGTCAAAACTAGTAAAACTGCTTTGGGTGCGTGCATTCAATGATATTTATAATCCAGAATTGGCAGTCAAAATTTTAGCAGAAGTAAAAAAAACACTCTCGAATGCTACGCTAACTATGATTGGGCCAGACAAAGGATTGAAGGCAGATACAGAAAAATTGATAAAAAACTTAGGATTAGAGAATTCCATTGACATTTTAGGTGCAATTCCAAACAATCAATTACCTGTTTTTTATCATAACCATTCTATTTTCCTTAACACAACATCGTACGAAAGTTTTGGAGTTGCCGTGATTGAAGCAGCAGCTTGTGGAATTCCAGTGGTTTCTACTTCCGTTGGCGAGATTCCTTATATGTGGAAACATAATGAAAATATGATGTTAGCAACAGATTTTCAACCAGAAACTTTTGCCAAACATGTTTTAAATTTATATCAGGATGATATTCTTTATGATAAAATTTCTGAAAATGCAGCTCAGCTTTGTAAGAAGTTTGATAACAGAATAATAATTGAGGAGTGGAAAACCCTTATAGGTGAATTGAAATGAAAATTTTTATTTTACTATACAATTGACTTTAAACGATACCTCAAAAACCAGAGTTTTGTATTTTGGTAATAAGCTATCTAAACATTCAAGGCCTTTATCATCACTCGAATCAATGGAGCCATTGCTCAAAACCATTGCAGAAGTTAAAAGCTGTTCATCTATCCAGAATCCAATTTTTAGAATGTTGGATATGGTCTTTCATTTTTTCAAGGATATCAAAAAATCAGATTTAATATTAATTGATGTCTATTCAACCTTAAATTTTTATTATGCATTTACGATTTCATGCTTGAGTATTTTATTCTCAAAAAAATACGTTTTAATACTTCACGGAGGTAATTTACCTTCCCGGTTTCAGAATAGTCCTACAAAAACAACCTATATTTTAAAAAATGCTTATAAAATATGTGCTCCGTCAGCCTATTTGCAATCTTATTTTACCGATAAAGGTTTTCATGTATTACTATTACCTAATTGCATTGATGATACTCAGTTTCCATTTTTAAACAGAAATAAAATAAAACCTAACCTGCTTTATATTAGAGGATTTGGAAGTTTATATAATCCAATGATGGCAATAAAAACTTTACAGTTATTATTGATTAAATTTCCTGAAGCCACTCTTACCATGTATGGAAATCAAACAGGTGTCGGAATGCAAAAGATTGAGCAATACATTTATTTAAATCATTTAAATAATAAGGTAAATATCATAAATGCAACAGATAGAAAAACCTGGGTTTCAGATTCTGTCAAGTTTGATATCATGTTAAGTTGCCCTATTATCGATAATACTCCCCTTAGTATTTTAGAAGGCATGTCACTAGGTTTAGCAATAGTTTCTACCAATGTTGGAGGTATACCTTTTCTTTTGGAACATAAAAAAAATGCGCTTTTGGTTAATTCTGATGATGAAATAGCAATGTCTAAAAGTGTGGAGCAATTAGTTTCAAACCAAGAAGAAACAATTGAGATCATTAAAAATGCTAAACAAAATGTTGAAAAATATTATTGGACAGCAGTTAAACCAATTTGGGAAAAATTATTCAGTTTGGCTTCTTAAATGCTCAAATATTTACGACGTCATACCAATGCAAAAAGTTTTATTCCTGAAATAGATGGATTACGGTTTTTTGCGATTTTCACTGTGGTAGTTTATCATCTTAATACTACATATTCAGAAGCAACAGGCTCAGATTGGAAATTGGCTTTGGGAGTTTTAGGACCCCAGCAAATTGGCTGGTGGCTTCTGCGTTTTGATGTAGGTGTAAAGGTGTTTTTTGCGCTAAGTGGTTTTATTCTCTCCTTACCATTTTTGAAACATTACCTAAACGGCGATCAAAAAATAGGGCTAGGAGATTACTTTTATCGTCGTTTAACTAGGCTTGAGCCGCCATTTATTATCACACTTTTCTTATTTTTTCTCGTCCATATTTTTATACTAAAAAATAGTGCAAGTGAGTTGTTTCCAGGTTTGGTCGCTAGTATATTTTATCTTCATACCTTCATTTTCGGCATTCCATCTGTAATAAACCCTGTAACTTGGAGCCTCGAAACAGAAGCTCAATTTTATCTAAGCATTCCATTTCTTTTAGCAGCATTTTTTTATTTTAAAAATAAATGGATAGCATTTTCTTTAATTTTAGTTTTAATCGCTTTATCAATTTGGTGGAAAAGTATCATCCTTCAGCGAGATTTTGAGCATTTATATTATTCAATTTTTGCTTATTGGAGTAATTTTTTAGTTGGAGTCATTTTAGCATTTTTCTATATTTCTTCTCCTGATTTTTTCAAATTAAAAACCTATATATGGGATTTTATTGGTCTTGCAGCTATTTTCTTACTCTTCTATTTTTACAAACCTCAAAGTCTTTGGTCTAATAATTTTGTTTTTAATATTTCTCTTTTTGTTATGTTAATTTCAGGATTTAAAGGAAAATTGACTAACTATTTTTATACCCGCGAAATCATTTTTGTAGTTGGCGGCATGTGCTACACTATATATTTGTTGCATTATGCCTTTTTTCATTTATTGATGAAATACTCTAAAAATTTAACCAGCGATATGAGTTATGGTCAAGGATTAAGTATTCAGCTATTCATTGGATTTACCTTATTAATGGTGGTTTCTTCTTTATTTTTTGTACTAATTGAAAAACCATGTATGGATAAAAGATGGCCACAACAATTAGTTTCTTATTTAAAAAATACGTTAGGTAGATCTAGCAAAATATCTATTTAAGAGATAATTATATATTTTATCTGATATAATTAAATTTGAAATTCTACCAAAATGGAAATACAAGCGATTAAATATAACAAGTTAGTCGAGCAAGTAGGCGAATTGCTAATAACAGGCAGGCAAAACGCTGCACAATCTGTAAATACTATTTTGGTGGAAACTTATTGGCAAATAGGACGATATATTGTAGAGTTTGAACAAGGAGGAAATGAAAAAGCTGAATATGGAACCTATCTTTTTGAACGGCTTTCTAAAGATTTAACTTTATTATATGGTAAAGGTTTTAGTAGGTCTAATTTGCTTTATATGAGAAAGCTGTATTTGCATTTTCAAATTAGTGAGACACCGTCTCACGTATTCGAAGAAATTGAAACTTTGTCAAAAAAAATAACATGGAGCCACTATTTTGAAATTTTAAAAGCAGATAATCCATTAGAAATTGGCTTTTATGTAAAGCAAACAGAAATAGAAAAATGGAGTGTAAGAGAATTAAAACAACAAATGAAAAGCTCTTTATTTGAACGAATAGCTTTGAGTAAAGATAAAGAAGGTATTTTGAAATTATCAAGAAATGGACATGTAGTAGAAAAACCGGAAGATTTAATAAAAGATCCTTTTGTTTTAGATTTTTTAAATATTCTACAACAGTATCAATATTTAGAAAATGATTTGGAGGAGGCCATCATAACTAATTTACAACAATTTATTATGGAAATGGGGAAAGGTTTTGCTTTTATTGGACGCCAATATAGAATGAGTATTGGAGGCAAGCATTTCTATTTAGATCTACTTTTTTATCACCGAATTTTAAAGTGTTTCGTGTTAGTAGATTTAAAACGTGGAGAAATTGACCATCAAGATATAGGTCAAATGAATCTTTATTTAAACTATTTTAAAAAAGAAGAAGCAACTGAAGGAGATAACGAACCAGTAGGAATTGTTTTAGGCGCACACAAAAATCATATTTTAGTGGAATATGTCACTGATAGTATAACTAACAAAGTATTATTAAGCAAATATCAATTATATCTGCCTGATAAAGAGCAATTACAACATCAATTAGAAAAATTATTAGAAAACTAAAAATACAGACAGAAAAAGTAAAAGCGTGTTTTGCTTAGATTCTGACCATTATCTCGAGCATTAAAATCATCAATATCAAAACTAATTAATTGTCTTTAGCAGAAAAAATATACTCTTCACTCCCACCATCAGCACAAAATATTGCATTAGCAGCTTTTGGTTACACATGGCATAAACGAAGATTTGGTGGAGTTTTCAAAACTGAGTTAGTTAAATATAAGAATCGGGAAAACTTTTCTCGTCAGCAATGGGAAGATTATCAAACCATCGAACTCAGAAACCTATTGATTCATGCTTTCAGTACAGTTCCTCTTTATGCTGAAAAATATAAAAATGCTGGTTTCGGACTTTCAGATTTTCAAAAATTTGAATTAAATGATCTATCCAAACTTCCATTTTTAGAAAAAGAAGAATTAAGAGCCTTTGGAACAACTTCACTTCTATCTTCCAAACCTGAGAAAAATGGCCAATATTTTACAAGTAGCGGAAGTACAGGAACTCCAGTAAAAATTCTTTTTTCTTTAGCCATGCATCAACGTTGGAGTGCAGCTTTTGAATCCAGAATCAGACATTGGGCTGGTGTCAGTCGCTTTGATTCAAGGGGAATGATTGGAGGAAGAAAAATTCTTGGAAAATTACACACAGCACCATTTTATCGATATAATGCGGTAGAAAAGCAGGTTTATTTTTCCATTTATCACCTTTCAAAGCAACATGCAAGAAACTATTATGAGGCTATTCAGAAGTATAAGCTAGATTATATGACCGGTTACGCAATCAGCAATGGTGTTTTAGCTTCTTTTATCAATGAAATGGGTTGGGAAGCTTTACCTCTGAAAGCCGTTATTACCTCTAGTGAAAAGCTTACCAATTCCATGAGGCAAAACTTTCAAAATGCATATTCTTGCAAAACGTTTGATAGTTATGGCTCTATTGAAGCTTGTAGTTTGATTTCCGAAACAAAAAATGGAGATCTATTAGCTAGTCCAGATGTGGGAATCATGGAAATACTCAATTCTCAAAACCAGCCATCTGCAATTGGTGAATCCGGAGAAATAGTTGCTACCGGATTTTTGAATTATGATCAACCCTTGATTAGATATAAAATTGGAGATATGGCGGTTTTAAAACAAGAATGGGGAAATTCAAATGGATTAGAAATGCCTGTTTTTGCTGAGATTACTGGAAGAACCGATGATGTTTTAACGTTTGGAGATGGCAGAACCATCGGAAGTTTCAATCGTTTTTTTGCTGATCTTTCTTCTATTCGCGAAACTCAGGTTATACAAACAAAACCAAATGAACTTTTGATTAAGTTGGTGACCACATCTGATTATAACAAACTGACTGAAAATGATTTACTAAACTCAATTAAATCAAGAATTGGATCAGAAATAGCGATAGAACTTGAATACATTGATCAGATTCCAAGAAATAATAATGGGAAATTTAAAGCTGTAATTTCTCTATTGCCAAAAAATAAATGAAAATTTTAACCATTGTAGGTGCCAGACCACAATTCGTAAAAGCTGCGGTAGTTTCCAGAGCGTTTAAAACTGATTCCAGAATTCAAGAAATGCTCTTGCATACAGGTCAGCATTATGATAAAAACATGAGTGATGTGTTTTTTGAAGAAATGGAGATTCCAACTCCAGATTTCAATCTAAATATTAATGGACTTTCACATGGAGCAATGACAGGCCAAATGATGGAAGGAATTGAGAAGATCTGTATTCAAGAAAAACCTGATTATTTGATGGTTTATGGAGATACTAATTCTACGTTAGCAGGTGCCTTGGCAGCTAAAAAATTACATATTAAAGTCATTCATATCGAAGCAGGATTACGAAGTTTTGATATGAAAATGCCTGAAGAAATTAATAGAATTTTAACAGATCGAATCAGCGACATTTTATTTTGCCCAACCGAAACTGCTATTGAAAACCTAATAAATGAAGGTTTCGAATCGTTTCAAAATACTATCGTTCAAAATGGTGATGTGATGCAAGATGCAGCTATGCATTATGCTGAAAAATCGGCTTTAAAATCAACAATCATTGAGAAAATGAAACTTTCGCTTGATTCATTTTTGCTTTGTACACTTCACCGACAAGAAAATACAGATGATGAAAGCAGATTGAAAAGCATAGTTTCAGCATTAAATGAATTAAATAAAAGCAATCAAGTTATTGTTCCCTTGCATCCCAGAACTAAGAAAATAATAGAGAAATTGGGTATAAAGACAAATTTTACAATTACAGATCCATTAGGCTATTTTGATATGCTTGAATTACTTAAAAACTGCAAAATGGTTATAACAGATAGCGGAGGTTTGCAAAAGGAAGCCTATTTCTTTTCAAAGTTCTGTATCACAATGCGCGATAGTACAGAGTGGACAGAATTAATTGAAAATGAGTATAGCGTTTTAGCAGGAGCAAATGAAATAGCAATTCTCGAGGCTTATAAATTATTGGAAAATCAAGAATTTCAAAAAAAATCTGAATTGTATGGCGGTGGAAAAGCTGCTAATGTAATTTTGAAAACTATGCAAAATTTAATTCAATAGAAGTTTGTAAATAATTGAATTTAATTAAATTATATTAAATATTACTAAGAAAATAAGCAGGGTTTGAGTGTAAAAAATGTTTGGATAATAAACCAATTTGCCGGAACAGCCACTTCTGGTTGGGGCGAACGTCATTTCTTTTTTAGTAAATATTGGAAGCAGCAAGGTTTGGATGTAAGTATAATTTCAGGATCGTATAATCATGTTTTTCAAAATCTCCCCTACGCTCCTGATCAATACAATATAGAAAATGTAGACGGTACCAGATTTTGCTGGGTGAAAACTCCAAAATACAAAGCTACCTCCATAATGAGGTTTTGGAGTTTTATGGTTTTTGCATGTAAGGTTTACTTTTTACCCATCCATAAATTAGGAAAACCAGATGTGATTGTCGTATCAAGTATGCCTATTTTTCCTATTTTGACTGGATATTTACTTAAAAAAAGATATAAAGCAACGAAACTAATATTCGAGATCAGAGATATTTGGCCTTTGACTTTAGTGTTGTTGGGAGATGTATCTAAAAACCATCCAGCGGTAAAGTTTATCGCTTGGTTTGAGAAGTTTGGATACAAAAACTCAGATCTCATAGTTTCCTTACTTCCAAACGCAGCAGATCATTTTGAGGAAATAGCCAAAGCTGGAAGTAAATTTAGATATATTCCAAATGGCTTGGATCAAGATGTGTTAGTTGAAGAAAAATTAAGCAATGAAATTATTATTCAATTACCTACAGACAAATTTGTTATCGGCTATACCGGAACCATTGGTTTAGCAAACGCTTTGGAATATTTTGTTGAAGCTGCTGGAATGTTAGTAGCAGATAATCGGTTTTATTTTGTGATAGTTGGCGAAGGATATTTGAAAAAAGAATTGATTAATAAAAGCAAAGATTTTGGAAATATTCTTTTCCTTGATAAAATTCGGAAAAATCAAGTTCAGGCTATGCTTACTCATTTTGACGTATGCTTTGTTGGAAGAAACGACACTCCACTTTTCAAACATGGAGTTTCAGCAAATAAATATTTCGATTATATGTTGGCCGCTAAACCAGTTTTGGATTCTAATAATTTGATAAAAGATCCAGTTGAATTATCTGGCTGTGGTGTTATTGTAAAACCTGATTCGGCACAAGCAATTGTTGATGGACTTTTGAAATTGTTAGAGATGGGAGAAACAGCAAGAAATGAAATGGGCATAAAAGGAAAACAATATTTACTACAAAACCATAGCATAGAAAAATTGGCAAAGGACTATATTACAGTATTTAATGAGTGATTACTTAATAACTGGTTCAAGTGGGTTTCTAGGTTCATTTATTTATCATCACTGTAAAGAAAATGGAAAAGTAGTAACAATTGGAAGGCAATTATCAGATTCGTATCAAATTGATTTAAGGAATAATTTTTCTTTAATCGAATCGGCAAAAACAATAATACATTGTGCTGGAAAAGCTCATTCTGTACCAAAAACAGAACAAGAAAAGCAAGATTTTTTTGATGTAAATACCGTAGGAACCTTGAATTTGCTTACTGCTTTAAAAAATGCACCTTCATTACCAGAAACCTTCATTTTTATAAGTACAATCGCCGTTTACGGTTTAGAAAGCGGAATTGAAATAAATGAAAAACATCCTCTTTTAGGCTCTGATCCATACGCTAAAAGTAAAATTGAAGCGGAGCAACTTATTACAAATTGGGGAATTGAAAATAATGTTCAAACAGTAATTTTACGCTTGCCTTTAATTGCAGGAATAAACCCACCCGGTAATTTAGGTAATATGATAAAGGCTTTAAAAAGTGGAAGATATTTGAGCGTAAACAACGGGAAAGCCAAAAAAAGCATGGTTTTAGCTGATGATGTTGCCAAACTTGTTTCATTAGGCAAGCTAAAGGCAGGAATTTATAATCTTACCGATGGAAAACATCTAACATTCTTTGAATTGGAAAATTTAATTTGTAGTCAGTTAAAATTAAAGAAGCCAAAAAATATTCCGATGTATCTGGCGAAATTATTGGGTTTGGCTGGAGATGTTATTGGAAGTAAATTTCCAGTTAATAGCAATACAATCAACAAAATTACTTCAACATTAACTTTTTCCGATTTAAAAGCAAGAGAAGATTTAAACTGGAAACCTTTGTCTGTAATTGAACATTTAAAAATTCAATAAAATCAATTCTTGAATTTTAAGAGTGTAAAACTTAAAGAATATTGCTGTTTAATAGAAAGAATTTAACTTCGGAGGAAGGCTTAGGGATTGAAGCGGTCTCGTCATTTCTGACGAGATCAATTAAAAAACAATTAAACTAAAAAAGATATAGCTGAAAGCCCGGTCTCTTCATTAAAAAAACGAGATAAGCCCAAAATAATTTTAAGAAACATTGTTTTCTATTACTTTAAAAAAATAATTAGCATAAAAATAAACAAACCACAAAATAAGTATAAAAATTAGTTAAGTATTTTCGCGCCTGTATCAGGATTAGTAAAAAAGATTAAAAAATGAACGAAAAAATAAGATTTGCAGTAGTTGGATTTGGGCATATTGGAAAAAGACATGCAACCATTATCAATGAATATCCTGATTCAGAATTAGTTGCTGTAATTGATACTGATCCTAACTCGACACAACATTCCTTATACCCAACTGGAGTTTCATTTTTTGATTCAATGGATTCATTTATTGAAGCTAAAATTAAAGTAGATGTTGTAAATATATCTACTCCAAATGGTTATCACTGCCAATATGCGATAAAAGCTTTAGAAGCGGGTTATCATGTAGTAATTGAAAAGCCAATGGGATTAACCCGTGCTGAATGTGAGGCAGTACTTTTCAAATCCTTACAAATGTCCAAACAAGTATTTGTTGTAAAACAAAACCGGTATAGCCCACCAAGCAAATGGATGAAGGAAATAGTGGGAAGTGGAAAATTAGGAGAAGTTTTAATGGTGCAGGTAAATTGCTATTGGAACCGTGACGAGCGATATTACAAATCAGGTGGATGGAAAGGAACTTTAAATTTAGATGGAGGAACACTTTTCACCCAGTTCAGTCATTTTATTGACATCATGTATTGGGTATTTGGAGATATTAAAAACATTAAATCAACTTTTGCTGATTATAACCATCAAAATAATACGGAATTCGAAGATTCAGGCGTGGTACAATTTGAGTTTGTAAACTCAGGAATGGGCTGTATTAACTTCAGCACTGCTATTTGGGATACAAATATGGAAAGTAGCATAACGGTAATTGGCACCAATGGAAGTTTTAAAGTTGGAGGCCAATACATGAATGAAATTGAATATTGCCACATTAAAGATTATACCATGCAGGAATTGGAAGCTACAAATCCTCCGAATGATTATGGACCATTTAAAGGAAGTGCTGCCAACCACCATTATGTTATTGAAAATGTGGTCAATACATTAAAAGGAAAAGATACAATAACCGCAAATGCATTAGAAGGGATGAAAGTGGTTGAGATTATTGAAAGAATTTACGAAAGCAGAGATTTGAATAAGTTGAAAAATAAAACAACTGATAAATAATGAAAAAAATTCAGATGGTCGATTTGCATGGCCAATACCAACAAATAAAAATGGCAATTGACTCAGCTATTTTTGGCGTGTTGGAATCAACTCAGTTTATAAATGGCCCAGAAGTTAAATCATTTGCACAAGATTTAAGTAATTATTTAGGAGGTTGTACAGTTATACCATGTGCAAATGGAACCGATGCATTGCAAATTGCGATGATGGCTTTAGGTTTACAACCTGGTGATGAAGTAATTACAGCAGATTTTACATACGTAGCAACTGCGGAGGTTATAGCATTATTGCAACTAACTCCGGTTTTAGTAGATGTAGATCCAAAAACTTTCAGCATTGATTTAAATGCTTTAAAGGCTGCCATTACTCCTAAAACAAAAGCGATAGTTCCCGTTCATTTGTTTGGGCAATGTGCGCCAATGGAAGAAATTATGGCCATTGCTAAAGAATTTAATCTGTTTGTGATTGAAGATACTGCCCAGGCAACTGGCGCTGATTACACCTTCGCTGATGGAAGTACTAAAAAAGCTGGTACCATTGGAACGATAGGAACTACTTCATTTTTTCCATCTAAAAATTTGGGATGTTATGGAGATGGCGGTGCAATTTTCACATCAGATTTAGCATTAGCAGAAAAGATAAGAATGGTTGCCAATCATGGTCAAAAGATTCAATATTTTCATGATGAGATTGGTGTAAACTCTAGGTTAGATGCTATTCAAGCAGCAGTTTTGCGAGTCAAACTTCCTTTGTTAGATTCATATTCAGCGGCTAGAATGCAAGTAGCAAATTTTTATGATTCACATTTATCAGAATTGGAATCACTTATCAGACCAACAAGAGCATTATATAGTAGTCATGTTTTTCATCAGTACACTTTACAAGTGTTGCATGGACAGCGCGATGAATTAAGAAATTTTTTAAAAGAGTTTGAAATTCCATCGATGGTTTATTATCCGTTGCCATTACACCAACAAAAAGCATTTCAAAATGATCGTTTTACTGATGGAATGTTTCCAGTTACTGAAGCCCTTTGTCAATCTGTTTTATCCTTACCAATAAGCACTGAAATGGACGAAGAACAGCTTTTTTATATTTGTAATACCATTAAAAAATTTTACCAAAACTAATGGAAAAAGAATATTATGCCCATCCTACCGCTTGGATTGATGAAGGCTGCTCAATTGGAAAAGGAACAAAAATCTGGCATTTTTCGCATTTGATGACTGGTTGCAAATTAGGCGAGAATTGCAATCTCGGTCAAAACGTTGTGGTTTCTCCTGGAGTAGAATTAGGAAATAATGTAAAAGTGCAGAATAACGTTTCGATTTATACTGGAGTTAAATGTGCAAATGATGTGTTTTTAGGTCCTAGTTGCGTATTTACGAATGTGATAAATCCGCGTAGTGCTGTAAACCGAAAAAGTGAATACTTAAAAACGAATGTAGGCAAAGGAGCAACAATTGGAGCCAATGCAACCATAGTTTGTGGCCATGATATAGGTGATTATGCATTTATTGGTGCAGGTTCTGTTGTTACTAAAACTGTTGGAAATTATGCATTAGTAACTGGGAATCCTGCTCGACAACGTGGTTGGATGAGTGAATACGGTAGCAAACTTATTTTCGATCAAGACAATAAAGCAAAGTGTACAGAAAGCGGCGATTGGTATAGTTTAACTGATGGAAAAGTTAGTAAAATATAAATTTTAGGTAAAGAATAATTACCAAAATATGCCTTCCAATCAGTTATTAATCTATTATCTGCTAAGTTTTATTTTACTTTTTGGATTAATGAATGCCTATTTGAAAGTTGCTGCCTATTACAACATCATTGATAAACCCAATGAACGTAGCTCACATTCCGAAATAACCATACGAGGTGGTGGAATAATCTTTAGCCTGGCAGTTTTATGTTACTTTTTAAGCAATCAATTTTCCTATCCATATTTTGTTGCAGGAACATTACTAGTTGCTACTGTTGGCTTTTTTGATGATATAAGCCCATTGAGCAATAAAATAAGATTGTTAGTTCATTTTACTTCTGCTTTACTTTTAATATATGAATCAGGGATTTACCAATATTCTTTGTTGCTAATTCCCGTTTTATTAATTTTTATTGTAGCCAGTTTAAACAGTTATAATTTTATGGATGGCATAAATGGAATAACTGCTTTTTATAGTTTAAGTATCCTTTTACTACTTTATTTTCTTAATAATTCCATAAAATTTATCGATCCAGCATTATTAGTTTTTTGTGGTTTTTCTTTAATCATATTCACTTTTTATAATGCAAGAAAAAAAGCAACATGTTTTGCTGGTGATACTGGAAGCTTGGCAATTGGGTTTATTTTATTTTTTGTTACGCTTTCGCTAATACAGCAGACTGGAAATCCGTTTTATGCATTATTTTTTACAGTTTATGGCCTTGATACTTCCATTACGTTAATTTATCGTCTTATTAGGAAGGAAAATATTTACAAAGCGCACAGAACTCACTTATATCAATTTTTAGCCAACGAAGCTGGAATTAATCATTTAAAAGTTTCTGCTGCCTTTGCAATTTCACAACTCTTGATAGGTATACTTATTATTTATTTTACCCAATTCAGCTTTTCTGATCAAATCTATTCCAGCAGTATTATTTTAATTGCTGCTGCCCTCCTCTATTATGCCATCCGGCGTTATGTTTTCCACAGGTATGTGGTGAAACATGTTATTTAAAATCCCTAATAAATTTATTATCCGCGCAGTTAATTTAATTTGAATTAAGTGACGATTTTATTTTAAAGATTGACTGAGGTTGCAATGTAGTTTTGGAGACTACACCGAACCAAGTTACCACGTCAGCCTCGATTTTGGCAAGCGGATGTTAGGCGTAGTTTTTTATTCTTTTGCAATTCTCATATTGAAAAATGGCAATACTCTTTTCCCGATTCTATTAAAAAGTCCAATTTGAATTACATTTCCTGTCTTACATTTATTTATCAATCCAATTTGAACTCCACGTCCCTTAGTTGTAACATTACCTATGCCTGCAATTGTTAAACCTTTGAATTCGTAAGAATCATTTAAAAGTCCGCTAACTTGAACTCCAGTCGTTCTAAAACAATAACCAGAAAGTCCATTCAAGATTAAACCTTTGTTATACGTTTCTGACAATCCAAATAAACTGATTGAAACTCCTGTTACATGAGTCCCAAATTTCAGATAACTTGTGAACGAGCTGTCAACATAACCATGGTTTGAAAAAAAACTTGAGACATTACCTTCTTCGTCTTTAACACCATACAGTCCAAAAGTTGTCCCCCATATTCCACCAATTATCCCAAGCGGGCCAACTTCAATATTTAAACCTTTAGTCTGAACATAGAGAGTATCTGTTGATAATGGATTTATCGTAAGTCCGAAAGTAATACCGCTTACAATAGTATTTTTATTCACTGGTGTCAAGGCGAAAAAACGACTTTTAATGTCTAATGGAGGTGTCTGTTTCTGTCCGAAACATTGAAGAGATAAAAACGCAAGAATTATTGTTATTAACTTCATTCTGTCTTTTAGATTTACGGTTAACGTTTTGCAGGAACCCGAAGGTCGGAACTTTTACCACAAAACTTGATTTTAAAATCTAATATTTTATTAACTACAAAACTGTCTGGGAGGCACGAAAACCGGCTATTGAAAATGTGCTGTTATGCACAGTTTTTTATTTCGACCTTCCATTTTTTCAGTTCTTCAAAAAGTTCTGATTTAGTTTCGGTCATTAATTGTTCGTTTGGCTTTTCAATTTTCCAAGATGTGGGAGCATGAAAGTTCGTCAATAGTGTCAAACAATCCGTATGCTTTTTCAAATCCAATACTGTCGTAACAATATTGCTTGCTTTCAGAAAAAAAATCATAACTATCTATTGCCTTATAAAGAATTTCTCTTGTCCCGGTAACTAGATCTATTTTACCGTCCAGTATTTCGTCAACTATAGCCATTGCGTATTCTATTGCCGCCTGTCTTTTGTCGGGCAAATTAATTTTCAATTCTTCAAGAGACCGTTTGAAATAATGGTCAATTTGAAAAGGACTTTCATTTTTACTTAGTCCTGCAAGTATGCAAAGCGAAGGTGTATCCAAACCTTCTTCAAGTCCAGTTACACCGATGTCAGGAAGTTGGTCTGTTGTCAGATTTCCTGTCACATACTTCGCTATTTGTTGCCTAAAGTTCAATGTTTGTGTGTTGTCTTAAAATGAATGTTAACTCTCAAATATGCAAAAGTTTTATAGTACTTTTTAAATTGTTGAAGGAGTTTATATTGAATTGCCGTTTCTGAAATTGCTTACCACTCAAATTCATTCGGAGAACTGAACTTCTACCTTGAACAAATGTGTCTGCTAGGCACGGAACCCCGCTATCGCAAACCCCTTGTTAGCGGTTCATGCTTCTGTCTATTCCGTTAAAAAATTGCTTCATTCCTCACTTTAATTTTGTTATTTCGTAATTGCTCTATCATCTCTTTCCAAGTCGTGTCGCTTAAACTTCCTGCTGGATATAACTTGTCATGGTAGTCAGTTGTAATTATTCTAAGTGAAGTTGAAATTCTATGAGGTGTTTCGATGACAACTTCTTTAATGTCTGTGAGTAAGTAAATGTCCCTTTTCCAAAACCATATCGTGTTTTTTACGGTAAGATATTCCTGTCCCACGATAAAGTAATGCATTTGATAACTAAACATTGCGGGAAATGAAAAAATAAAAAATGGTAAAACTATTAGTCCAATTATATTATTCAAAAGATTGGGGTCTCGGGTAATAAATAGATAGGTAAAGAAACCTAACCAACCATAAAATATTAAACCATTAAATGACAAAAAATGATTTCCATTAAATTCTTTACCATCATTGTCGTTCGGAAGTTGTTTTGAAAAGTCAGGTCTGTCTATGTTAAAGTCAAGGCTTGCAAATTGTTTATTGGCTTTCAAAATGTTATTGGCTCTTTCAAGAATTACTCTTAGGTCTGATTTATTTCTGTAATAGTCAACCCATAAAAAAATATCCGAATTATCGTCTAGGTGAATTGTTGTCGCTTCAACTGGCATAGAAACGAACAGAAACTTATGAAACTGTTTGCCGGTAATTTCTACTTCTTTGATTTCATTCCATTGATAGCTTTTTGATTTGAATATAGTTGATAAGGTTATTCCTGTCTTGTCAATGGTCAGTTGAGGGAAATGGGATAACAAATAATAGATTGAATAAAAAGTAAATGGCAAGAAAATAATAGGCACAATAAACATTGTCTTTGTCAGCGGTATTCCAGTGTTCAAGTCATCAAGCACTTTAAAAAATGACAAGAAACCGAAAGTCCCAAACAGTCCGACTGAAAAAACTAAAATTAGTCCTGTCAGAAAGATGTTTCGTTTACTTCTCAATTGGTCGTTCATGTCTTTCTGTTGATGATTGCATGGTCGTCATAGTATGACCGCCAACACTCAAATATGCGAAAGTTTTGTAGTACTTCTCTTATTGACTCTTTTTCAAACCACAACTGAATTTCC
>JANOCT010000020.1:0-79558 GCA_031412335.1 bacterium
GGAAATGGTTTTAATGTAAACCAGCGCTATGGAAGCTTTAGCTTTTATTATAAATATTTTCCGTTGGCAAATAATTCTTTAATTGCCAGCGCGGTTTTAACAGATAATGCCGGAAATGGAATTGGAGCAGCAAGCGTAGAAATTTCAAATGTTACATCAACTTTTACGCAAGCCAATATTCCGTTTCAATATTTTGCTTCAGGTATTCCCACCAACTGTATAATTACTTTTGGCATTTATGATAGTTCGGCAGTGATTGCACCTGGAAGTTATTTTGTTATTGATGATGTTGAACTTAGTGGAACAGTAGGAATTAACCAATCAAAAAATCCAACTATTCAATTAAAAAACATAAGTCCAAATCCAGTAAATAATTTAACTACAATTAATTTTTCATTACCTAAAACTGAAACCGTTGGAATTGAATTATTTGACGTGACTGGCAAACGGTTATTAAATATTGTTTCAGAGGAAATGGCAGGGGAAAACAGAAAAGAAATTGACTTATCATTAATCCCAAGTGGTTTTTATTATTTAAAAATGATAACGGATTCTGGCTCATCGGCTATACCAGTTGCGGTTCAGCATTAAGAAAAATTTGATTGATTACTTTACTGAATAAAGAAAAAAGGAACGATCATTCGTTCCTTTTTTTTTCAAAAATTGAATGTAATTTGCTAATATTTTTAGTAATATTGTATCCCAATCTTTTGAAATATGCTACAAATATCAGCAACAGAAACAATAAGTGAAAACAAAAAATCTTTACATTCAAATAGCTTTATCAACCAAGTAGATGAGCAAAATAGATTTGAAAAAGATCGGTTTGAAACCGTTAAACGCATAGTTACCAATCCATTAAATACCTGCTATTTCGAGATGACTTCTGATGCGATGGAGTACATTGGCATAAAAGAAGAAAGCATTTTGATTGTAGATAAATCCATAGTACCAGAAGGCGGAAATATTGTTGTTTTTTGGTACCAAGATCAATGGATGATTAGGCAAGTATTGCAATATGGTAATGTGTTGAAGCTAAGCACCGGAAAAGAGAAGGATGAACCGATTCAGATTACCTCGGAAAATAAAATACAAATATTTGGTGTGGTAACTTGGTGCTGCAATAAATTATTAGAGGTTAGCAATCATTTGCATCCGTTTTGAAAAGATATCATTTTAGTCGTTTTTTTACCAAAGGTTCGCTCCTAAGGAGCTTGATAAATTTAATTAAATGCCATAGGCATGACCCTTTTTTTATAATAAATAAACGATTAAAAGGGTCGCCCCTACAGGGCTTTGGATTTTCTCTTTGTAATCATTTTTCTACCAAATGGTCGCTCCTATGGAGCTTTTTAAATCCAGGTTTTGCCACCGAAGGATTATTGGTGGAAGCTTTAAGTATTCAATAAATGCCAGAGGCATGACCCTTTGATAGCAAAAATAAAATAGATAAAAGCAATAAATGCCGTAGGCATGACCCTTTGGTAAACATTATCCCTAAGTAAAAACTTCAAAAAAATATCAATAAACCAAAGCCTTATTATGTGTAGCTTTGAGTTGCTCCAACGTACAGCCTGGAATTTTCTGGTTGTTTGCCTCTCACACCCCAACAATTGGGTGGCCTTAACCCCATTAGCCATCCAAATTACAACTCCTATTTCTAACCATGATAGATTCTATCTTTATTTTGCTAGCCGATGATGATGAAGACGATTGTTTACTTTTTAAAGAAGCCTTGGCTGAATTGCCTTTGAATACACATTTAGATACTGTGAAAGACGGAGAATATCTGATGCAAAAACTTACTTCTCAAACTAATAATCAGCATGTGTTATTTCTGGATCTAAATATGCCACGTAAAAATGGGTTAGAATGTATATTGGAAATTAAACAAAATGAAAAATTGAAAAATTTACCCATTGTAATTTTATCAACATCCTTTGAATCCGAAATAGTTGAAAATCTTTTTCAACATGGCTCTAATTATTATATCAAAAAGCCGAATGAATTTAATTTATTAAAAAGAATGATTTATAAAGCTATTTTACTCATTCAGGATAACAAAAATGAGCCAACTAAACGCGAGAACTTTGTTATAAACCTAAACCTAGATGAAGCAAAAACCTAAGACAGAGAAGGAATTAAGCAAGAAAATCTTAATCAAAAGCGATAATCTTTTCCCAGTAGTTGGTATTGGTGCCTCTGCAGGCGGTCTAGATGCATTTAAAAAACTACTAAAAGCCATACCCGAAAATTCAGGGATGGCTTATGTTCTAGTGCAGCATTTAGATCCAAAGCACGAAAGCCTCTTGCCCAAAATACTACAAAAAGTTACTCCTATCCCGGTATTGGAAATAACACATGATATTAAAGTGAAGCCCGATCATATTTATGTTATCCCCAGCAATAAAATGATGGTGGCTACCGATGGCGTTTTAGTACTTGCTCCCCGTCCTCCAAAAAGTAAAACTCAACGCAACCTGCCTATTGATCTTTTCTTTGCATCGCTGGCCGAAGTACATCAGGAACATGCCATAGGCGTGGTTTTATCTGGCACAGCATCGGATGGTACGCAGGGATTAAAAGCCATTAAGGAACAAGGCGGGATTACTTTTGCACAGGACGAAGCATCGGCAGAATATGATGGAATGCCTCATAGTGCTGCAAAGGCAGGCGTAGTAGATTTTATTTTGCCGCCGGAAGAAATACCAAAAAAATTGTTAGAGGTAACCAGTAAATCAATACTGAGTGATGAGGAACTGCAAAACATTCCTAAAGAGGATGAAGACGCTTTTAAGCAGATACTTTCGCTGCTACGCATTCGCAAGGGAGTAGATTTTACCTATTACAAACAAACAACCATACGCCGCCGGATATTACGCCGCATGGTAGTAAACAAAAACGAAGAAACAAGTGAATATCTTAAATTTTTAAGAGGAAATAACCCCGAGCAGGATCTGTTGTACCAGGATATGCTAATACCCGTAACTTCTTTTTTCCGGGATAAAAAAGTATTTGAGAGTTTATGCAATAAAGTTTTTCCTGCCATAGTAAAAAACAAAGTGCCCGGCGAAATAACACGTGTTTGGGTAGCAGGCTGCAGCACTGGACAGGAAGTGTATTCTTTTGCCATTTGCTTTAAAGAATTTTTAGGCGACAATCATGAAAGAATACAAATTTTTGGCACCGACCTCAGCGAGCCTGCCATTTTAAAAGCCCGTACAGGCTTTTACGAAAAAACGGAATTAGACAGCATATCGCCAGAACGGCTGAAAGAATATTTTACAAAAAGCAATGGCGGTTACCTAGTAAATAAAAGCATCAGGGATTTGTGTGTGTTTGCCCACCACAATTTTTTAAAAGACCCGCCTTTTGGCAAGATGGATTGTATAAGCTGCCGCAATGTGCTTATTTATATGGAGCCTTACCTGCAAAAAAAGGCCTTAACTACTTTTCATTATGCACTAAACCCCAGGGGGTTTTTATTGCTTGGCAAATCGGAAACCACTGGCGGTGTGCCCGACCTTTTTGCTGCCGAAGGAAAAAGCGATAAACTATATACTCGTAAAGATGTGCCCAGCAGGTTTATGCAGGTAACCAGCCAGCGAAGCGAACAAATTTTAACCCGCCCGGCTAACAGCTCCAAAAGCGAAACCATACGCACCGATTTTCAAAAAACAGCTGATGATATTTTGCTCACTAAATACACCCCGGCCGGTGTTGTAGTAAATGAAGCCATGGACATTGTGCATTTTAGAGGCAACACGACAAACTACTTAGAACAGGCACCTGGCAAACCCAGCCATAATTTATTGATGATGGCAAAACATGGTTTGGGTTTTGAACTGCGTAATATTTTGCACAAGGCAAAAACAGATAAGGTAGCGGTGGTAAAAGAAAATATTCCGCTGCACGTAAATGGAAGCCTTCGTAATATTTCTATAGAAGCTGTTCCACTGCCCAATACACTGGAGCCTTATTACCTGTTACTTTTTCACGACCATAATTTAACTGACGCTGCCGGATCGGTAACAGTAAGCAAAAGAAAAGTTTCGGCTAAAACCAAACAAGACGAAAAAGACATACGCATACAATTGCTGGAGCAGGAACTTAGCCAGTTAAGGGAAGACATGCGCAGCATTACCGAAGAGCAGGAAGCCAGCAACGAAGAACTGCAAAGTGCAAACGAGGAACTACTAAGTGGCAGTGAAGAATTGCAGAGCCTGAACGAAGAACTGGAAACCAGTAAGGAGGAATTACAAAGTACCAACGAAGAACTCACCGTTTTAAACCATGAATTAGTTGGCCTGAACGAGCAGGTAACAGATGCAAGAAATTATTCAGAAAGCATTGTGGCCACCCTTTACCAACCCCTTCTGGTGCTTGATAAACACCTGCGGGTAAAAACGGCCAATAAGGCTTTTTATAAAACATTTAATGTAAACGAACAGGAAACAGAAGGTGTATTGATTTACGACCTGGGCAACCGGCAATGGAATATTCCGGAACTGAGGACCTTGCTGGAAGAAGTGTTGCCACAAAAAAAACAGATCACCGATTTTGAAGTAACACACAATTTCACCTCTATTGGCGAACGGATTATTTTATTGAATGCCCTGGAACTAACAAGAGAAAAAAAAGAAGAAAAACTCATTCTGCTCTCTATTGAGGACATTACGGAACAAAGGCATTCTCAAGTTAAAGAAAAAAACTTCCTGAGCAGGTTTCATAACCTGCTGCTGCAAACATCCGTGCCCATTGCTATTTTTCGTGGCAGCAATTACATAGTTGAACTCGTGAACGATTCGGGTTTAGGTTTAATGGTTAAAGACAAGAGCTTTATAGGCAAACTACTTTTTGAAGCCAGCCCCGAATTGGAAAAGCAGTTCAAAGAAATTCTTGATAAAGTAATGGAAAGCGGCATTCCTTTTAATGCCAACGAAATGGAAATAACACTGTTTAGAAACGGCAGAAATGAAACCGGCTGGTTTAATTTACATTATCAACCCATCCGGGAAGATGATAACAGCATTTCCGGCATCTTAGCATCAGCCAATGAAATAACCGACCAGGTATTAGCCCGCAAAAAAATTGAAGTAAGCGAACACCGGTATCATGAAATGATTTCTTCTTCGCCTTCTATGATAGCTATTTTAAAAGGAGAAGATATGATCATTGAAATTGCCAATGATGCTGTGTTGGAATCATGGGGCAAGGGAAAAGATTTAATTGGAAAATCTATTTTTGATGCAGTGCCCGAAACAGTGGAACAGGGTTTTGACAAGCTTTTATTAAGTACTTATAAAACAGGCCATCCTTTTCGTGCCTATGAAACACCTGTTACTTTGCTCCGTAATGGAACCAAAGAATTAGTTTACTACAATTTTATTTACCAGGCGCAGCGAGATATAATGGGAAATATAGAAGGTGTAGCAATAATTGCATCCGAAGTAACACCCCAGGCAGAATTAAATAAAAAGATAAAAGCAAGCGAAGCCTTTAACCGGACCGTGTTAGAAAGTAGCCCCGATTGTATAAAAATACTTGATGCAGATGGCAGGCTGCAGTTTATGAACAGCAATGGTATTTGCTTGTTAGAAATAGATGATTTTGAACCGCTGAAAAACACTTATTGGTCGGATATGTGGGAACCTGATAAGCAACAAATAATAAAAGATGCTATAACAGCAGCAAAAAAAGGAGAAAAAATACAATTGCAGCTTTTTGGCCCAACTGTAAAAGGCACTCCAAAATGGTGGGATATTATTGTGTCACCCGTGTTGCAGGATGAATCTGATAAAAACCTTCACCAGATACTTTCGGTATCCAGGGATATTACCAAGCAAAAACTAAATGAACTTAAAGAACGGGAACTTTTAGCCCGGTTTCAAAACCTGGTACTGCAGGCACCTATTGCTATTTGTGTTATTCGTGGTAAAAAATATGTGGTCGAAATCGTTAATGAGGGAATGCTTGAATTTTGGGGTAGAACAGAGGCTCAGGTATTAAATAAGCCTATTTTTGAAGTACTTACAGAGCTTGAAGATCAAGGTTTTGAAGCACTGGTAGAAAATGTATATACATCAGGAGAAAGATTTGTAGCAAATGAGCTTCCGGTTACATTATTGCGTAAGGGACGATTGGAAAATGCGTACGTAACATTTGTATACGAACCATTACGCGAAGTGGATGGTACCATCTCAGGCATTATGGTTATAGCGCATGAAATCACCGACTTGGTGGTCGGACGTAAAAAAATGGAAGTTCAAACTGCTTTGTTTGAGGATATGCTGATGACCGCCCCAGGTTTTGTATGTACACTAAGAGGCCCAAATCATATATATGAGTTGGTAAATGAGCAATACCAAAGTTTGTTTCCAAACCGCCAAATTAAGGGTAAGCCATTATTGAGCGCTTTTCCAGAGTTAGAAGGACAAGGTTTTAAAGAATTGATGTATAAAGTTTATACCACAGGAGAACCTTATGTAGGTATTGATATTCCGGTTTTCATAGCTAGAAATGAAGGTTTGACACCTGAACTGAGGTATTTCAATTTCAGTTATCAAGCCATGTATGATGAATATAAAAACATTTACTCAATTTTGAATTTTGGCTATGAGGTAACAGAACAGGTTGTTGCCAAAAATAAAAATTTAGAAAGCAGAAAAATACGTGAAGCAGAATTAGAAAATCAGGTGCAGAAACGAACTATTGAATTGAGCAAAGTAAACTTAAAATTGCAAAAAATAAATAATGAAAAGGAACAAAGAAGTCAAGAATTAATAATCGCCAATAAAAAATTAGAAAAAGAAAGTAAAGAGAAAGAGAAAAAAGCGAAAGAGTTGATTATTGCCAATATTAAACTTGAATTTGAAAGCAAAGAAAAAGAGAAAAAAGCAAAAGAATTAATTATTGCTAACGAAAAACTTGGTTTCGAAAGTTCGGAAAAGGAAAAAAGAGCGGCAGAATTAGTCATTGCTAATCACGAGTTAGCTTTTCAAAATGACGAAAAAGAAAAAAGAACTTCTGAATTGGTAATTGCCAACAAAGAACTTTTAGCTTTCAACTATATATCCAGTCACGATTTGCAAGAGCCATTGCGCAAGATACAGACTTTTTCAACTCGTATAATTGAAAAGGAATTTGAAACGCTGTCAGCAAATGGCAAAGATTATTTTACCCGAATAAACAGTTCTGCAAGGCGAATGCAAACATTGATAGAAGATTTGCTAACGTATTCGCATACCAATATTACCGATCGTAAATTCGAAAAAGTTGATTTTGAAGAACTAATTAAAGAAATAGTCAAAGATCTGAAAGAAACGATTAAGACAAAGAAAGCTAAAGTTAACTTCAGTGGAGATAAAATCGCAAAAATTAGCCGATTTCAGTTTCGTCAGGTTTTAAATAATTTGATTGGAAATGCGCTTAAATTTTCCAGATCGGATGTAAATCCGATCATAACCATTACAGGTAAAATTGATTTAGGAAAATCATTTAAATCTGAAAAAGATTCAGCATTCCCAATACTATTATCCACTGATAAAAAATATTTTCAATTAAAATTTACTGATAATGGTATTGGTTTCGATCCGAAATATTCTACTAAAATATTTGATGTTTTTCAGCGCCTGCATGGCAAAGAAGAATATGCAGGAACTGGAATAGGATTAGCGATTGTTAAAAAAATAATTGATAATCATAATGGTTTTATTTCCGCATCAGGTAAAATAAATGAAGGAGCTACTTTTACTATATATATACCGATGTAGAGTTTATAATGTATACCGTTCTTTTTTGAATTTATTTTTTATTTGGAATCAAAAACAACATTCATTGTTAGTTTTCGCAAACAAGGCTCTAACTCCAACCTGTCATTTTGATAAATGTACTTTTTGTGCCTTTAGGCTCTCTAAATTGAGTTCTATTAGCAAAATTATTTTTTGCAATCTCGAATAAGATATACGAAGCTTTCTGATTGCTAGAGCAGATTCTAAATAGGCAATACTATCTACTTCTTGCGTATCATTTGCTTGGCTATCTATTAAATTAAGCAAGGTATTTTGCAGCTTATTCATTTTTAGCTGTTCGGTCTCTAGTTTTATTTCAACCAATCGCAATTTATTGGATATTTTAACTAAATGCTTAGCTTTAAATACAATATATTCATCATTTTCTAAAATTTTCAGAGACGTATTCCTTTTAATTTGTGTTTTCTGATTATTTTTTTGCTGTTGTAAAGTCATTTTTTGCAAGGCTCCATCAGGTAACGATCTCGTTCCATTTTCTATTTTGGCTAACAAGGATTGACTAATGCCTAACTGCATAGCAAATTGCCGTTGACTAAGTCCTAATGTTGCTCTAAATGTGGCTAAATCTTTCATGTGAAAGTTTAATCAGTTAAAAAATTTACTTAAAAGTACAATAAAAAAGTTGTACTCAAAATACGAAAATAATCTTAATTTGAGTACATAAGTGTACTCAAGATTTTTTGAGTACACATTTTTAGAGTACAATAAATATTTTGTTATTTGAGCAATGATACACTATTTCTTGCAATGCTAAATGCGAGGTGTCAGTTTTTAAATTTAATGAATGGGTCTTTCTTTGTGTACCATCCATTACTCCTCTTTCTTCCTCTGCTCTACCCACACTTCTAAAAAATTGTTGGTGATAACATCGTAAAGATTTTTCAAAAAAACCAAAAGCCTTTCAACGAAAGTTAAAGGGCTTTTATATGGAGTTAGGGTTGCTTTGTATATTAAAGATTTAGTGATGATACGATTTAGTGTATAGAATACGCCTAACAGTGTTATGATTTTTTGCATAAGTGCTACTCATCAAGAAAAAATGTGATGCAAAATTATTGTCAATTGTTTATCACGTTATTAGTCTTCCATTATATTTCTGTGGGTATTAAGTTGCAATGTCAAGAATACATAGCCACTTTCGTAACGTATCTTGGCTTCAATTGGGGCTTTGGTAAGTGAAAACATATCAGTTAAATTCAAACTTGGAAGTACAAAACCATCTTTAAAGTTTACCAAAAACCCTAATTACGGCATACCGATGTTAGCTGATGTTTTATGCTTTATTGATTAATTGCTTACCGGTAAGTAAACAGAAAATGTTGCACCTTCTCCTTCAACACCCTGTGCATCAATATAACCACCGTGTAGCTCAGCTATTTTTTTGCAGATGGATAAGCCAATACCTGTACCCATAAATTCTGTTTGAGTGTGTAAGCGTTGAAATATTTTAAACACTTTTTCTTCATATACTGCATTGAACCCTATCCCATTGTCTTTTACAATAATTTTATAAAATTTTTGCGATGCAAAATTAATTTTTTCACTTGTCACCGTTTCACCTGAAATACTTATTACAGGCGTTACTTCTGCCCTGATAAATTTTATTGAATTACTAATTAGGTTTAAAAATAATTGCCTTAATTGAAATTGTATGCCGAACACTATTGGTAAATTATGAAGTTTTATACTAATATTTCTTTCTTCTATATTTTCCTTAAAATCTAATAAAATACCTTCAATAATTTCATTTAAGTCAACAGGATCTAGCTTTCTTTCTTCATTCATCACTTTTGAATAAATTAGCAAATCATCAATTAATACTTGCATTTTACTGGCAGATTTTTGCATCCGTAAAATATTTTCTTTGACAGAATCAGGTATTTTTGCTCCATCTTTTTCAAGAATTATAGAACCATATACCTGAATTTTCCGAAGGGGTTCTTTAAGGTCATGTGTACTAATCCAATTCATATTTGCCAGTTCATCATTTGCTTTTTGCAATTTTTCATTAAGGGTTAAATATTTTTCTTCTTCTACTCTTAAATCGGCTAAATGAAATTGTCTTTGTATAGTTGCAGTAATTGATTCTGCTTCCTTAAGCTCTGGTGATTTCCATTCAACGCTCGTAAACTTCACAGCCTGTTTCCAACTTTGAAATGACTTTCGGGGTGAAAGCATTAAATTTTCTTCATTTTTATTAACCGCCTTTGATGGGTCGCCTGCCCAATCAATATTCTTTTCCACCTCACGTCTCGTCCATACTATGCAATTTTTATTTTTGTCACTTAACGGTAAATACACAACACCAGCAATGCTATTTGCAATTTGGGTTGCACCGGCATAATGTTGGTGCAACTCATGAGTGTTGAAATTCTGAGACCCTTTTTCTGATGTTAGCCATTTAATTAAATCATCAATTTTCTCTTCGCTTGGTAAATTACCTTCGGTGTAATTTTCTTCATTATAATGAAGTATTACGCCTTCTGCATTTATTAAATCTTTTAGTTTTGAAAGGGTACTATTTTGCGTAAATGTGTGAGAGTTATTTATTAGTAGATTTTGAAAATCAACTGTTTTTTTTACGGTTTCTTTAGTAAGTTCAAACTCGTCTGCTGCTTGTCGCACATCTATTTGCGATGAAAGAAATATGCCCTGTAAATGTGCAGCAAGCCTAGTGTAATAAGGAATATGCTTGGCACTGTAATGATGACAAGAAATTAAACCCCATAATTTTTTATGATGAAGAATAGAAATAACAAAAGTGGCGTCCACTCCCATATTCTTTAAATATTGAAGGTGTATAGGAGACACACTCCGTAAATTTGAAAGGCTCAAATCAAGATTATTATTTTTAGTTGAATCGTCATTAATGGTAAAGACAGGAACAGGGTTATAGCTAACATCTACCAACATTCTTACCAAATTACGCAAATAAAGCTCTCTTGCTTGTGCAGGAATATCTGTATGTGGGTAATGCAAATGTAAAAAAGGCTCTAGGTCTTCTTTTTTACTTTCCGCAAATACTTCCCCATTATAGTCCTTATCAAAACGGTAAATCATTACCCTATCATAGCCTGTAATACTTCGGGTTTCATCCGCAATATCCTGACAAAGACTTTGAAGATTATCTGCCCTTTCGGTGTGGTAGGCAAATCGTTTCATTTGAATTAATAGATCCGGCAAATCAATTTTAGCTTCAACAAATAGCTCAAATTCAAGTATAATTACTTCATCGCTTTTGTGTGTAGTTACATGAAAAGTTTTTTCACTATAGTTTATGATAAAAGGTCGCAATAAATCAGTCGAAGATTCTTTAAACTGTTGTTCAATATTTTCAACATCAGCCTTACTAAAAATTGTTTCAAGTTTTTTGCCAAGAAGTTCAATATGAGTTTTATTCAAAAAGTCGATACAGTTTTCACTACAGAAAGTCACAATATAATTTAGCTCTGTTACGGCAAGCAAAAAACCATGGGGTTGTATAGTGCCGGGTATATGAATGGCTTCACTTTCGCAGTTAAGTATAGTTGCTGTAGAATCATTTGCAATACTTTTAATTTTCATATGTATAAATTTTTTCGATGTTGTTGCTTAATAAGCCATCTATGATTTTAAAGGTAGTAACAGCACCTTTTATTATTTTTTGTTCCTCAAGCGTTGATTTTGGCAAAGCTATAAGCTGTTGTAAAAATTCTTTCCACATGCTACCGGTTTTCTGTTGATAGCCTGAAAAATAAGCAGCATTTACCAAACCTAAGGGCATCACCTTTTGCAGATGTTTTACAATTATTTGCCCACCAAGAGTTGAACCTTCCAAAACATATAATCCACCTGCAGCTAAATAAATATCAGGATATGTATCGGTAAAAAATGCTTCTTCAAGTAGTGTATTTTTATTAATAGCAATGTCGAATGCTTTTAAATCATCTTCAATAAAAAGGGCTTTTTTTCTATCGTTGATATTTAGAAAATGATTAGTTAATATGGGATAAATATATTGCTCAAAACCTTTGACATAGCTGTACAACCGAGTAAGATAACTATAGTAAATTTCTTTATTAACCTTTTCGCTCAGCAATGCCAGGGACAAACTGTTTAATTCAAGCTGTTTATGGCAGTCGGCTGTGGCAATCCTTAAGTTTTGTAAAAACATTTGTAATGCTTTAATGATGAAAATTCATTTTAATGTATCCCAATCCATTAGTAAACATTTCGATAGCGTATCTTTAAATAAGCTGAAACTGTTTGGTTTTTGTAAACTTAAATCTGCTCCCATTTTATACAGTTCTCTTTTCTGCTCAGGATTGCAGGATGTAGATAGAATGACTGTAATAATTTCTTTCCATTTTACAGACTCTTTTATCTCCTGCAAACATTCTATACCATTTTTAAGCGGCATATTTAAATCTAAAAAGATAAATTCGGGAAGTTGTTTTTCACTTTTTAGAAGCCCCATTAGCTCCATTCCGTTTTTAGCAACAGAAATTTGTATATCTGGTGAAATTTCGAATATAATGTCGATGAAGAATTCCATATCTTCAACATCATCTTCAGCTAAAAAAAGTTTTGTTTTCATGACTTATGTTTGTTACATGTTCGGTATCACGTTTTGTAAAATAGCAAACTCATAGATTTGCAAATTTTGTAATATCGCATATTAAATTGGCTTATAATATTGAGTAAGTTTTAAACTCAATATTTATTGACTGGTAAAGAAAGATGTAATTTATAGTATTTTAAGATAAAGATTAGAATCTCATCTAATTGATTTTCTTTGCTCAATCTGATTTTTTTTCAAAGGTAAATTTATAATTGAAAAATTTGATAGAAACTGAAACTTAATAATTGACCTTTCATTGATAAAATGGTAAATGTTTATTGAATAAGATAATGACTTTACCATCTTGTCGAAAAAAAATTATAGTTTTTGTTTGGCTCACGGTCATATTTTTTCCTGATTAATCGGATATAATTATAGATTACTATTAAAGGAAAAAATAAATATTCAGTTTAATCGGTAAAATTTGGTACATAATTTAATAGTTTCAAAGGAATACTTAAGAATATGGAATCCAATAGTAAAATGAGTAAAAAAATTGCATTAGTAGGTGGCGGACCTGCGGCTTTATTTATGTTTAAAAAAATAATTGATAAGCACCAACAAGAAAAGCTAGAAATAATAGTATACGAAAAGAACAAACAGTTAGGTGCCGGGATGCCGTACAGTGAAATAGGTGCATTGCCTGAACATATAACCAATGTATCGGGAAATGAAATACCCAACTTACCAGAATCTATAAAAGAATGGGTAGCTAAGGCAGACAAGGCAATCTTAAAACCTTATAATATTAACAGCGAAAATTTCAATGATTTTAAAGTATTACCCAGATTACTTTTTGGCATTTACCTGCAACATCAATTTGAAATACTTATTAAAGAAAGCAAACAAAGAAATATAAAGTCTACTATTTGGTATAGTACTACGGTAGAAGATATTATGTATGATACCAACACAAAATTAATAACCATACTTGATGACAGACAAAAAAAAATAGTAGTTAATGATGTAGTAATTTGTACGGGGCATATATGGCCAAAATATTATGAGGGCACTATTAATGGATGGTTTGATTCTCCTTATCCTCCACAAAAATTAAAGCAACAGTATAATGCTCCGATTGCTATTAAAGGTGCTTCTCTTACAGCCATAGATGCCATTAAAACTATTGCTTATGCAAATGGTGAGTTTGTGAAAAACGAAGACAATTCTTACACATATATGCTTGCCGATGACAGCAAAGGGCTTTCCATGGTACTGCATTCTCTGCATGGTTATTTACCTGCAGTAAGGTTTCATTTAGAAGATACTCATCTAAAACCTAAAAACTTTATTGAAGAAAAGGATGTCCCGATTTTAAAAGAAAAATATGGTGGTTATATTCCCTTAGATTTTATTTTTCAAACCAATTTTTTGGAGCCTTTAGCAAAATATGACAAGGCTCTCTATGATATTATTAAGGATTTCAGCATAGAAGAATTTGTAGCCTACATGTTTAGAGACAGAGAAAATATGGATGGCTTTCAATTGCTTAAACAGGAATATAAAGAAGCTGAAGAGAGTATAGAAAACAGGAAATCTGTTATTTGGAAAGAAACGCTTGGAGCGTTAAGTTATGCGATGAATTACCCTGCCAAGCACATGAGTGCAGAGGATATGCTACGGTTAAAAAAAGTTTTGATGCCACTTGTTTCTTTAATCATTGCATATGTGCCACAAAGTTCGACCCGAGAATTATTGGCGTTGCATGATGCAGTAATTTTAAGCTTGAAATCAGTTGATGAAAACAGCGATGTAAAACCAAGTGAAAACGGCTGTGCTGAATATTATTATGATGACAACGAAAACAACAAACAGCATTTTAAAACCTATGTAAATGCCGTAGGACAACCGGCAATGGAGATGAATGATTTCCCATTTAAATCGTTGGTGGCTGATGAAATTGTATCTCCTGCATTCTTGCGTTTTAAGAACCATGAAGATGCAGAGCAGGAAATCACTAAAGCTAATAAAATGGTTATACCTGCTGCCACCGAGGGTTATTATTTAAAAGTTCCGGGTATCAATATCAATGATCATTTTCAGGTGCTGAATAAATATGGGGCTATTAATCCAACTATTTTTATCATGGCGGTTCCTTTTATTGGCGGCTTAAACCCTGATTTTTCTGGACTAGATTTCTGTGATACCGCCTCTGATAGAATTGCAGAAACTATTTTTACAACGAATAAAATAGTTCGGAATGTAGCAATGAATGGGGTAGATACCTTAAATTGAAATCTTATTCTTTCAACTAATGATGATTAAATTTTTAGAAGATTTTTTGCCTAATTATTCTTCATTAAAATGTGTTTTTGGCTGCGATAATATTTCATAAACTAACACCAGTTTAAGATTTTCATATGAGATATGGACAGGGTTTGAAGATAACTTAATATTAGGCATATTTTCAAAATGCTTTTTTTCAAACTCATCTTTATTAAAAGGTAAAGCTGTCGAATATCCAGCTTTTTCAATTAAGTCTAATTTGATAATAATGTACTCTTTTTCGCTGTTTATCATGATTTATTGATTGAAATTTATTGCTAGTTTAAAAATATTTCATGATTTGATGTCTTTATGATAAAGTTTAAAAAGTGTCAAAATGTTTAAAATATTTTCAAAGTTCAGATTAAATTACAGGTTACTAAATCAAATTATATAGTTTTCTTTATTAATTTCGGACAATATTTGGTACGAATTATTCAAAACGGGAAGTACGTTAGGCATAAATTATTGCTGATAACAGCGTAAAGATTTTACAAACTAAACCCAAAAGCCTTTCAACGAAAGTTGAAGGGCTTTTTTTGTGGGGTTAATTTTATTTGTAAATCGGAGAATTACTAACATTAAAACGTAGTCTGGAGACATAAGCCGGATAATACTTGGAGAAACGGCGAACAGGGTTTCTTTTAGTTTTCATTCAAATATCGATGCACCAAGCTGATGCTCATGGCCCCATCGCCTACGGCACTTGCCACGCGACTCATTGCTCCAGAACGAACGTCGCCAGCAGCAAATATTCCTGGAATGCAGGTTTCAAGAATAAACGGTTCTCTTTCTTCCTTCCAAACCTTAGAGAAACCTTCGGTGTTTTGCAAATCTCGACCGGTAAAGATAAAGCCTTTCTTATCCATCATCAATGATCCTTCCAGCCATTCGGTGTAGGGTTTTGCACCAATAAACACGAATACAGCATCACAATCTACTTGCTTTTCCACTTTTGTATTACTGTTGGAAATGGTCACTTTTTTCAATTGCTCATCCCCTTCTGCATCCAGCAATTCTGTGAACGGAAGCACTTCGATGTTTGGTGTAGCATTAATCTGATCGATCAAATAAGAAGACATGGTTTCTATTAAATCAGGTTTGCGTATCACGATATAAACTTGTCTCGCAAACTGGCTCAAATACATGGCACCCTGTCCGGCAGAGTTTCCGCCGCCAACTACATATACTTGCTTGTTCGCACAGTTGGCAGCTTCGGTAGTCGCAGCACCGTAATACACGCCTATTCCTGTATACTCTGGAAGCCTTCCATTCTCCAATTTTCGGTAATCAACTCCCGTAGAAATCACAACCGCTCTCGTATTCACAGTAGCTCCATCTGCCAAGTGCAAAATCTTATAACTGTTTTTGAGCTCTATTTTATTCACTTGCTGTGGAGATAAAAATTCTACTCCAAACCGAGTGGCTTGCGCAATGGCTCTTCTGCTCAAATCGCTTCCGCTGATACCTGTCGGAAAACCCAAATAATTTTCGATTCGTGAGCTGGTTCCAGCTTGCCCGCCTGGTGCTCTGCGTTCTATCAATAAGGTTTTAAGTCCTTCTGATCCGCCATACACCCCTGCGGCTAAACCAGCAGGACCAGCACCAATGATCACAACATCGTACAAATCGCTCTTTGCATTTGGATGTAATCCGAGCGGTTCTGCTACATCTTCATTCTTTGTGTAGGTAACGTATTTGCGATCTTCAAAAATCACTACGGGCAAATCTTCGTTAGAGAAGCCATGCAATTCCTGCATTTCTGCCGCTTTTGGATTGGTTTGAACATCCAACCACTGATATGGAAAAAGATTGCCTGCTAAGAAATCTTTGATTTGATGCGATTTTGGTGAAAACTGATATCCTACCACTTTGATGCCTTTAAACTCTGGCTGATAATTGGCCAACCAATCGTCTAATAAATCATCAATTACCGGATATAGTTTTTCTTCAGGCGGATCCCATGGTTTCATCAAATAATAATCGAGCTGCACATCATTGATGGCTTTAATTGCTGCGTCTGTATCGGAATAAGCGGTGAGCAAAACCCGTTTTGCATGGGGGAAAAACGGAATTGCCTTCACCAAAAATTCTACCCCGAGCATTTCTGGCATGCGCTGATCGCTTAAAAACAACGCAATGGTTTCTCCTTTTTTCTTCAGATCCTCAGCTGTTTGGAGAGCTTCATTTGCACTATCCGTGCTCAACACACGATAGTCTTTTCTATATCTTGTTTTAATATCCCTAGTAATGGCGCGCAATACGTTGGCATCATCGTCCACTATTAGAATTATAGGAAGTTGGCTCATGTTCTATATTTTCTTTAGCCGTTAATGGGGAAACACATGGTAAATGTGGTATTTCCCGGTTCCGACTTTACTTTGATATCGCCATTATGGCGCTGTTTCATTATTTTATGTACCAAATCCAATCCCATTCCAGTTCCTTTTCCAATTTCTTTGGTTGAGAAAAACGGGTCAAAAATTTTATCCATTGTTTCTGGCGAGATGCCTGATCCTGTATCTGAAATTCTCACTTCTACAAAATCCCCCATTCGCTCGGTATTGATGGCTAAGGTTCCACCATTTGCTTCCATAGCATCAATCGCATTGTCAATCAAATTGGTAAAAACCTGATTCACTTCACCAGGGAAAGCTTGAATATTAGGAATTTCTCTGAACTGTTCATCTACCTGCACCTTGTTTTGCCGAAGCTTGTGACCGAGCATGGTGATGGTTGACCGTAAACCCAAATGAAGATCGGTTGGTTGTTTGTCTTGAGACCGATCCATGTGGGTATAGTTTTTTACCGAACCCACCAAATCAGATATTCGCTTGGAGGCATCGGCAATTTCAGCAACCATTTTTTCAGTCACTAAATTATTCACCATCCAACCAAAAACAGCGCTTAACGATTCATCAGGAACTTCCTGATTTACCTTTTCAAAATCTTGGACACAAAAATTGAAATCGGCAAATACCTCTGCCCACTCCATGGAATCTTCCATGTCCTTGTCATCCATCCAGTTGCTGAGCTCATCTTCTAAGGCTGTCTTTTCCATCAAGCTTAGGTGCGTTTTTTCGGTCGCTTGAAGCCTTGAGAATAAGACTTCGTTCACCACATCTACTTGCTCTGAATTCACTTTGATGGCCATTATCAATTTGAACTTTTCAGTAGTAGATTTCAAATGTTTTTTCAAAGCCTCGCTGCTTCTAACTACTGCTGAAGCTGGATTGTTTAGCTCATGTGCTAATCCCGCTGAAAGCTTTCCCAAGGAGGTTAGTTTTTCGTTTTGTTGCTGCACAGTTGTGAAACTTCTGATGCGATCGGTCATGCGATGCACCAGCACTTCGGTAAGTTCATGATGGTTGCAAATCATGTCGGGAAATTTATTGCGGTCCAAAGCAAAGACTATCGATTTCTTAGAGGCTTCTCCACTGCCTGTCGCCACTTTCATACGAGAGTAAGGCAGCACTCCGGTGATGTCTTTCGTGCCTATTTCTGTTAACGTCTGTCGTTTGCCATTTCGCTCCATGAAAATAGTGAAAAGGCCATCGTGAATGACATACATATGTGTTGCCGGCTCTCTTGTTTTGAACAGCAAATCGCCCTGCTCAAAAATTTTCAACTCCATGTTTTCTGCAAGCCATTGCATCTGATTGTCTGGCACACCCTCAAAACCAACCATGGATTGAAGTGATTGCTTGATTTCAGTTATCGTCATTTACAAAGTTCTTTTTTAAACGTTTTTTCCGAGGCAATCTATTTTCATTGGAAGTGGCAAACTCCACAAATTTAAAAAGCTTTTGCTTATTTCATCTATCTGAATTAGTAGGCTGTATTTAGGGATGGGGTTTCGTTTTGTAGATTGGAGGTTTCAGCAAAAGTTGAAGGGCTTTTTTTGTGGAGCAGCGAAATAGGATATAGGAATACTGCCTAACTTATTAACTTTTGAGTAAATTCAATACCATATTTCACAACTCTAATAAAGTCGTCTGATGAATATGCATTATCTATTACAGGTAATAGTTCTTTCAACTTCTCCTTGTCGGATTTACCCAAAGGTTGTTTTAGAAAAATCTCGATTGCTTTTTTCATCCGCTTTTTCACCTCTTCAACTTGCTTGTTGTGCGGTTTTAAAAAGCTATGTCGATTACCGTTTTCTGCTTCAATCAGATTTAAAAACTCTTGAAGATGAGCTTCAGTAATTCGTCCATCATGTCGAAACGCTCGATTTAAGAAATTCTCATATTGGGTTGCGTTGTTATAGTTTGTCCTGTCTTGCATTTCAGTAAAAAATTTATATTTATTAAATTATTTTGTTAAAAGTCCGAATTCAAATGCATTATAAATTATATTTTTTGTTCACTAGCTGGAACACAAGAATAATAGCCTAAAAAGAGATGATTTTTTTAACGTCCGGCTTAAATTAAATCAGACCTTGTTTTACGCGTTGATTGTTCTTTTTGCCAAGTCTTTTGCTTGTAATTCAAGAGTCTTTAATACTATAACATCTGTATGAAAGTCAAAAAGTCTGCTTTTGCTTGAATCCTTTGTCTGAATCACAATTTTAGTTGGATAATTTTTTCCAACTGTAGCTCGTTCTAATTTTTCTATTGCGTCTTCAAGGGTTTCATAAAAACTTTGAATTTTTACTGGGACTGGTAAACCGTAAGAATGTTCTTTTAAGAATCCATCAATTCCTGCATTTCTTTGAACAGGAAACGCGTTTATGTTTTGAAGTATTACTAATTCTTTTTCGGTTTTTTCTAAATAGTCATTTATACCTTTATTTAGTAAATTAGAATCTGAAATCACCATTTCATCAAGGCGATTAATTGCTAAATCTACGGCATCTTTTGAAATGTCAATACCTATAAAACTTCTCTTTAACGATTTTGCAGAAACGCAAGTTGTACCACTTCCGCAAAATGGGTCTAATACTAAATCTCCTTCATCTGTTACAATGTTTATGATTTGATTTAATAATAAAACTGGTTTTTGCGTAGGATAACCTGTCCTTTCTTTCGCTTTTGGATTTAGATATGGAATCTCCCAAACATCGGATAAAGGAACGCCTTTCTTTTCTTTTCCTAATATTGCAATTCCATTTTCATCTCTTTTGTAAACTGATTTTCCATTTTCGTCTCGTTCCCTATCCTGTAAAATTTGGTCAAGATTTGTCGTTGCTGAATAATCAGTATAGAGAGCATTGAATTTGAAATCTTGTGTTTTAGAATAAAAGAAAATTACTTGATGAGCATTTAACAATCCTTTTTTAGCATTAGACCATCTTTTGTATGACCAAATAATTTCACTTTGGAAGTTCTCACGCCCAAAAACCTTGTCCATCACAGTTCTAATATTGTGCGATGCAGTTTTGTCACAATGTAAAAATACACTTCCGGTTTTTTTTAAAACTCTTTTTGACTGTTCTAAAACATTCTCTACAAGAGTTAAATACTCTTCAATAGAATTGTATTTGTCATCAAATTCATAGGTTTTAGAATTATCCTTATTTGTAAGACTATGTTTGCGTTGTGTAAAAAAAGGTGGATCAAAGTAAATCAAGTCAACTTTATTGGCTTCAATTTCTTTGAATTTTTCAACGCAATTTCCCTGATAGATTTTATTAGTTTCCATTTTGCTCACGATTCTATTGATTTTTCAATGATGTCCGTGATTTTCAGTTCGGGTGTCCTTTCGTTAGCAATTTGTGTCAAAATAGCTTTTAGGTCAACCCCTGAATAAGCTTTTAAGTATTCCCAAGCTTCATCACCACCATAATATTCGCCTTTAACACCTGCATAAAGTGTTTTAAGTGTTTGTTGTATTCTGATTGCCTGTTCTCTTTGTGGGTAATAGAACATAATCCGAATAGGTTTGTATCCGTGATTTCTAATAACCTTAACCCTAGTGTGCTCTTTTGTAATGTGGTCTCCGTCAGTTGTAGCATCTCTCCATTTAACTTCAATTGCGTCATTTGCATTTAGAAAGTCAATTTCAAATGTTCTTGGTCGTTGACCTATCGTGTTTTCTACTTTAGTTTTTATTCCATCCGGAAACTTGAAATTCAAGCATAAGGTTGCTGCGCCTTCAAGAAATGAACCTGCATATTTATATAGAAAACGTCCTGTGTTTTGATATTGGTCAATTATTTGTCCTTCTTGTAAGGAAATGCCCAAAACGCGATAAACAAGATAATGAGAGTTATCATCAGCTTTCATTTCTTCTGTTCTGGCTTCAATTTTTCCTTTCAAGTTTTTAGAATAAACTTCAGCTAAATTCTTAATATTTTGTATTAATTCATCCATTCGTTTTTGATTTATAAAAGAACTGCAAGTTACGAAATTTCGTTCGGTTAAGGTCGCCATACAATGAGGCGTAACTTATAGATAAGTGCAATAAAACCCCCGTTTTGAATCCCTTTTGAATGGCTTACGGTGGGTTTATGTTTATTTGATTAATGTAATAATTTGTGTTGGATAACTCTAAAGAAGCTTTAAAATGTAGATTTTAAAGTAGATATCTACCAAAGCTGCGAGGTAGTCTGGAGACTACGCCGAACAGAGAATATAAATTCTATGATAATACTTCGGAATTGCAAATTTCGAAGAGCGGAATTTTAATTTTTCAATACCTGCCAAACAAATCATCAGACATTATTTTTTTAAGCTTAGTTTTCTTGCAATATCGGTTTATCATACTTTGTCCCATCCGAATAAACAACCTTCTCAAGTACCCATACTATTCTCAATTTGCTTAGATCAATTTCAGCCAACTCTTTCCCATCACTATATTCACCAATATGTAGCAATTCTAAATCCTGCTTTCCACTATCCTTTAGCTCTTTAGTATTTTCAACACCAATTATCGCCATCTGCTTATCCAACAAATTGTATACTTCTAAATACCCTAAAACTGCAGCTACATCTTTGCCACTCTTATTTTCCAATAATGCGCTAAAAGTTATCCATTTGTCAAAATTATAACCATCTTTACTACTCTTGCTGAGCACGCTACATTTTATTTTTTTATTAAAAGCATCTAAATTTTCATTGTAAAGACTTTTAGATTTCTCGGATTTTATCCGAATAGCCTTTGCCTCATCCAAATATTCTCGATAAGTCTTATCCAAGTTAGAACTTAAATAATTATCCATCTTTTCCCCGAACAATAAACCACCAATAACCTTATTCATTAACACACCATTTAATCGTTCAAAATCCGAATCTGAGTACACATTACCATGGCTCTCTTTTAATTTTTTAATATCGTTATTGAGAGTCTTTAAATTAATTTTTTTGTCAATTGTTCCGCCACATCCTAGTACAAAAATAAACAGAAATATCCCTGCTGCAATCTTTAAGTTTTTGTTTTTCATTTTTTCTTTTCTTCAAAATTTTCATTAAACATGATAAATATCTTCTTTTTATCATCATCCACGGGTATTGTCCCTTACAGCTACTTTTTGCATTCAAGAGCTCACCGAAACCAAAAATATCATTCTTTATCTGATATTATAAAATATTATAATCAAAGGCAGAATGCCAGCCTTTATCTGTAAAATACAGAGAACAAGGTTCAATCCCAAAAAAGTGTCTAAGCCCTATTCCCTGCAAGGTGTTACCTTCGGACGGGTGTCTGAGCCCATCCCTCTGCACGATGTTGCCTTTAGACACGTGTCCAAGCCCAATCTTCTGCACGATGTTGCCTTCAGAAACGTGTCCGAGCACATCTCCCTGCACGATATTGCCTTCAGACACGTGTCCAAGCACATCTCCCTGCTCGATGTTGCCTTCGGACGGCTGTCTGAGACCATTCCTCTGCAGCCGGTTGCGTTTGGAACGTTGATTGGCACTTTTTCTTTGAGTTATAAGCTATGAATTATAAGTTATGAGTTCGGCAAGTTGATTTTACTAAGAGTTTTGTCTGATAAAAGGAAAGTTCATTAGCTTGGAGTACGATTAAAATTGGCATTACCATCTTTAATACGCTACAATGATCATTCATCACTTATAGCTCATCACTCAACATTCATAACCCATCATTAATACTCCTTATTTCCTATGAACCTTTGTGGAGAAATAAAAAGTTGCGATACCTATTTTTACCCGAAAAAGATTTATTTTTATATAGGTTATTCACTGAGGATTAACCATCAACCTATTTCTCACAATTTAAAAGAAAAACATTATGGCAGTACAAAAACCCTGGTCTTTTACCCAGAACCCGTTTAAAAATGCAACTTCCGACAGCTATAAATTGGCAGTCCGCATTAGTACTTATCATCTTGCTGCTTTAGTAGTGAAAGCTGGCGATCCTTTTTTTGATACAATGATTGCTTCGTACACACCTTTGCACAATGCGTTGGATGCGGCTTACAACAATTGGAAAGCGCAAGGTGGCACCCAGCAAGGCGAAACTTTGCAATTAACCCAATTGTTAGCTTTGCTAAGTACCCAAATCAAAAAGTGGGATATTACCATTCAAGGCGTGTTCGACAATACCACACCCGATTACAAAAAACTACTTCCCGACAATCGTATTCCTTTCCAACGCGGAACGCAAACCCAACGGATGGCTGCTGTTGCTGCTTTGGCTATTAATTTGGATGGTATTGTGCCCTTGGCAACGTTGAGAACCGAAGTGTTGGCTTTTGAAACGCAACTGAATACAACGATGCAGGCACAAAAAGGCAATTTGTCTGTCACCAAAACCGAAAGTGAAATAGTAGAAGCTGCCCGCTTGGCTGCTTGCACGGGTATGTACGCCAATTTGGGTGCATTGATGCAAAGGTTTGCGCCAGTACCCGAAAGCATTGATCAGTATTTTGATCTGCCTGCTATTCGCTCGGGTGCGCAACTGGTTTTTACGGGTGATACGAATCCGCTACAGCACGAAAATATATTTAAACATACCTTCCAAGCGAATGATAAGCTGGAGTTGAAAAATGAGGGAAATACTTCGCTTACGTTTTATTTAGCACCGCAAAAAAATGATATTGCTGGTGCCAACACCGTGATTGTGCCAGCTGGTGCTTCGCAAACCATCAATGTAAACGTCTTTGGCAATCTTAGTAATACATATTTCAATGTTTATAATCCAGATGAAATAAACAAAGGGGAATGGACTGTTGAATTTGTTTAAAGTGTTTTATATTTGAATGTTTTAAAGGGTTAGATTATCTGTTTTATTAAGCAGCTAGTATTAATGTACTGGCTGCTTTTTTTTGTCTGTTCAAATTCAAATCGGTTGGGTTTTGTCCTTTTCAATTAGCAGGAATATAAATTTCAAAAGTTGCCCCTTTGTTTAGTTCACCTTTTGCGGTAATGATGCCGTTGTGATTTTCTACAATTTTTTTCACAATAGAAAGTCCGATACCTGTGCCGTTGTATTCATTTTTACCATGCAAGCGCTGAAATACTTCAAATATTCTTTCGCTGTATTGTTGATCAAACCCAATTCCGTTATCTGAAACCGTGATGTGGCAATATTTATTTTGAGGAATAAGTTTTTCGTTGTTGAATTTTATGCCTTTTGCCATCTCGCTTTTGATTTGTATTAGCGGTGGATGGTTTGGGTTAGCAAATTTTAAGGAGTTACCAATCAGGTTGTGCAAGAGTTGCCGAAACTGAAAAGGAATTACATTTACTTCACATAATTGGTTTGCTTCAATAATTGCATGTTTTTCCTGCAATTCTTCTTTTAACTCATCTTTAACTTCGGCAACAATATCATTTAGATCAGTGGTTTCAACCTTCCGTTCAGTTGTGTTTGTTTTAGAGTAGGCCAATAAATCCTGAATAAGTGTTTGCATTCTGTTAGCTGAAGCTTGCATTCGATGAAACATATCTTTGCCATAGTCTGATAGATTATTTTCTTCCATATCTGAAATGCGAGATGCAAAAGTTTGAATTTTACGCAGAGGTTCCTGCAAATCATGGCTCGAAATATAAGCGAATGATTCAAGCTCTTTGTTCATCTTTTGGAGTTGGTTATTACTTGCTTCTAACTCCTTTGTACGTTCGCTTACTTGCAATTCTAACTCTTTGGTGAATGTTTTTTGCTCCTGAATGTCGGTGCTTGTACCCACCCACATTTGAATTTTACCATTTGCATCCTTTTGCGGAATGGCACGGCTAAGTTGCCAGCGATATTCTCCATCGTGTCTGCGAAAGCGGTGTTCCAATAAAAAATCTTTTCCTTTTGAAACAGCATTTTCCCATTGTTTAATGTTTTCTTTCCTGTCATCAGGATGTACTATTTGTAGCCATCCGTCTTGATTAATCTGCTCCAAAGTCAAACCTGAATAATCAAAAACGGATTGGTTAAAATAATTCAAATTGCCTTCTGTATCTGATGTCCAAATATGTTGTGGCATTGAATCTGCCAGCAAGCGAAATTTTGCTTCACTTGCTTTGATTGTATCTTCATTTCTTTTTTGCTCAGTAATATCCCTAAACAGCCAGCTACAAGCATAATAACTTCCATCCGAACCAGAAACATGGTAACCGTATCTTTTGATTATTTTTCCGTCCTTAAATTCGAGTTCATCAATACTAATCTCTTTGGGATTTTCGTACATCCAAATTACCCTTTCCATAAACTGCTTTGGTTTCACCAATTGCGTCACAGCAAATGCAAGTGCAGCTTCATCATCTTTATCATCCAAAATTTCCTGAGGTATGTTCCATATTTCTAAAAAACGGTGATTATAAGAAAGGATTTTTCCTTTTGTATCGACCAACAAAATTCCATCAAGGCTGGATTCGATGTGTGCTTCCAGTAATGCTTTACGGTATTCAAGTTGAGATAATATCAATCTTTGTTCGTTGATGTTTATCCCTGTCCCTATAAACCCTGTAAATTCACCTGCTTCCAAACGGGGAACTGCTTTAATATAAAACCATTCGTAATCTTGTGTTGCTGCATTGAACACACGGAAATCAAATGAAAAAGATTGCTGTAGGGCAGCTGCTTCGGCAAAAGATTGATACACCATGCCAATATCTTCTGGGTGAACTTTTTGCTCCCACACATTCCCTGTAAATTCTGAATAATGTGCAATCCCTATAAATTTAAGCACTTCCGGATTGGCATATAAAACATTCACTTCTTTATCAGTTAGCCAAACCCACATAGGTGCCTGGTCTGCCAAAACCCTGAATTGTTCTTCTGCTTTTTTTTGTTCATCAATATCTGTGTTGGTTCCTATCCATCGAATAATTTTTCCTTCTTCATTTGTTACAGGATAGCCGCGAGTAAGAAACCACCTGTACTCACCATCATGCCGGCGAAGGGGAAAAGTAAGTTCAAATGTTTCACTGATATGCCATATTTTTTTTGATATTTCCATTACCCGGTCGATATGGTCTGGGTGATGCACTTTTTGCCAGCCCCATCCCTGCATCTCTTCCAAGGTAAGTCCAGTATATTCTAACCATCTTTTGTTATACCAATATATCCATCCTTCACCATCTGCAAGCCATGCAAGGTTTTCCATATTATCAGCTAGAGTGCTGAATTGCTCTTCGCTTTCTTTTATCTTTTGAACAGCCTGTCTTCTTTCTGTAATATCAGTGAATAAAATGGTAAACATTTCCTTTCCGGCTGGAGAAGCTTTGATCTCAAACCATCGGTTAGTGAATTCAAAAAATTTCTCAAACCTTACTGGGGATTGATTATCTACTACGGAAGCATAAGTTTCAATCCACCATTTATCAATTGTAGGAAAAGCCTGGAGTACTGTTTTGCTAAGCACCAATTCTACATTTATTCCAGTTTGCTTTTCATAAGTGGCATTTACCTCGTGTACATAGTAGTCAATTCCTTTCCCTTCATTATCGCGAATAACTTCGCCAAGAAGAAACCCTTGGTCAATTGAATTAAATAAGTTTCGGTATTTTTCTTCTGATTTTATAAGGGCTTTTTCTGACTTTTTACGCTCATCTATATCCAATCCTACACCCATCATTCCTATAAATTGACCATTTACTGAAAAGCGAGGGGTTGCCTTCCACAAGATGGTACGAAATATACCATCAGTTCCTTTTTGACGATTTTCAAATGAACAGGATTCCCGTTTATTAAAACCATCCATGTAAATTTTAGTACCTGGCTCAATATCGTCAATATGAGTTATCTCGGCCCATGCCCTTCCCTTGGAATGATTAGTTGATATTCCAGTATAATCTCGCCAAGTTTTATTCAAATATTCTACTTCGGCATTTTCACCAGCCAAAAATATAAATACTGGTGCATCATCAGCAATAGCACGAAATCGTGACTCACTTTCCTTTAAAGCTTCTTCTGTTTTCTTTTTATTACTCGTTTCGGTAACTGTAACCAAAACTCCTCCTACTTCACCATTATCTTTTCTTATCGGACTATATGCAAAATTGAAATAACATTCTTCCACATAGCCATTTCTGATTAATGGTAACATAAAATCAGGATAGCCAACTGCGTTTCCTTTCATTACATTATCAAACATGCATCCTATAATGGAGTCCCATATTTCTGAAAATGTTTCCCTTGTGCTGATACCTAATGCCTGTGGATGTTTGGTAGCTCCAAGGATTGGACGATATCCATCATTGTAAAGCTGGATATATTCGTTGCCCCATGCGATATACATACCAAAGGGGTTATCAAGCATTACCGCAACCATCGTTTGAAGGCTTTTAGGCCAGTCTGCCGGGTCACCTAAAGATGTTTTACTCCAATCTTTAGCTCTTATCAATTCGCCCATTTCTCCTCCTCCATTAAGGAAATAATATTCAGAATTTTTACTACTCATATGCATTACTTACGGTTGAATTATAAATTTATCTCTGGATGGTAGTGTTAACTTGCTTTGCGATGTGAGTGTAACGGCTTCAAAAATTACTTTTTTTAACTTTTCAAATTCGCTAGGTTTACGAATATAATAATACGCTCCTTTTTCATAAAGCATATTCACAACATCTATATCAAGTGAGGTTGAGAATATAATAACCCTCAGATTTATTAATTTTTCCATTGCTTTAATTTCTTCCAAACATTCAATGCCAGATTTCTTAGGCATGTTCAGATCAAGGAAAAGAGCATCATATAGCAGATTTTCTTGTGATGAAAGCAGTTCTATGAGTTCCACTCCATCATTTACGGTGGTTAGATTTGCAGAAATAGGTAATTCTTCTAATGCCTCTTTAAAGAAAAAACGATCATCTATATCATCATCGGCCAGTAAGAGATTGAGAGATTTGTTAGTCATTTTACAAAAGTAGATTTAATATAAAAGAGTAGAATTTTTTGCGACTTGTCAAAAAAAATGTGAAATATTTTGCGCAAAAGATTAATTGACTATTCTTCTCTTTACCATTGATATAATGATAAAAGTTTATTGTGTACTCAAAATAAAAAAATAATAATAATTTGAGTACATAAGTGTACTCAAATTTTTTGTACTCAATTTTTTTGAGTACAACTTTTTTGAGTACAAAATATTTGTTGTTTTGAAAGCATGATTAAATATTTCTCGAATTCTAAAAACAAGATACTCGATTTTAAAATTTTATCTCTTGGAGTTATTGGATCAAAAGTGGTTGAAATATGGCTCAAAAGATTTTAGCTGATTGAAAAACAATTTGGTTTTAATATTGCTTCGGGTAAATTAAATGAAGGCGCTAGGTTTATTATTTAAATTCCGAATTATTATTAATTATTTGCAATACCATTTAGCAGCAGTTTCCATTGATTTTTTGATAAACCAAGCATAGAACCAATACTTATCATAGAATTTCGAATTTTATCAAGAAAATTATTATTACTATTTATATTAGGTAGTTCATTTCTTCCATGATAAGATAAAATTATTTCTAAATTATTTCTATATAAAATAAATGAACTTGTTGCATTACTATTAAAAAAATGCGCAACATCAGTATTACTCTTACACGGGTTTTCGCTAGCTCTAACCATAAATCCAAAAAATTGAAGTCCCTCAGATTCGTATTCTATAATTGAATCAATAATAACCCAGTCATAACCATCACCAACATTTGAGCCTGGTCCTGGAATATTAATTCTTAAATAACTATTTTCTATAAATTGAACATCTTTTGTTTCGCATGTATTTGAATGCAAAAGAAACTCAGCACCATTTTTTTTACATATTAAATACCAATTATTAACATTTCTTAATTTATTTTTAAATTCAATGAATCGTTTTTCTGATTCTTCAGTAGATTTATATTGAATTTTCTTTACTAAATCTAATTTTTTACCTTCAACATGTTTTGGAATTAATTTTTCATAAATTTTATTCACATAGTTATTAAACTCCATTTATATTTTATGTTAAGAGTAATAATCATTTAAATAAAACAACTAATTAAAGTTAAAAACCTTAATTAGTTGTTCTATAATTTATTTCGTTTTACCTTTTTTTACAATTTTCTCTTTTACAGAAATTAAAGCATCGGCAAGCTCTTGAAGTTCAGGATCAAGACCTGGAGAAAATTCTTCTGGTCTTTCTGGAGCTGAAGGTATTGGGTAAGACTCTCGAGGCTCAGCAAGGGTAGTTAATACGGTACCATCATTTGCAGGCGCCGATCCACTAAAAATTTTATCCATTTGCGATCCATCTAATCTAAAATGATATTGTTCGCGATTAATACCTGCATCTATTAATTTTTTCACTTCCGGATATTGAGATGAATCAAATTTTGGAATTGGTAATAATTTCTTCCAATCTACACCTAATGTTTCAAGTGCTTTTGCAAAAGCCATTTCATGAGCTTCATCTCTTGCGATTAAAAAGGCAACAGTTGCTCTTAGGGTTTTATTCGTAGACATTTGATAAATTCTACACTTCTGTAAACGCCCTGTTGATTCCAAAACCAAATTATCTAACAAATCAAGTGTTAAATTTCCGTTACAATGTACATAGCTCCCACTCCATGGATTTCCTGCTGCATCAACTGGCAAAGCACCTTGGGCACCTACAATAAAATGATGTGGATTTTTTTGCTCTTTTGCCATATCCATTGGTGCTGTGCCACCTTTTCCAGGAACATCATATTTTTTTCCTTGATATCTTGGTGAACCATCTAGTAATGTAGATATGGTTTTCGAAATCAGTTCTACATGGCTGATTTCTTCAAGACCAATACCTTGAATTAAATCAAGATATTGCATACCCTCTCCCCGAAAATTGAAACTTTGAAAAAGATACTGCATCATGGTGCGCATTTCTCCAAATTGACCTCCAAGTCCTTCTTGGAGAGCATTTGCTGCTGATGGATCTGGCTCATCGGCAACGATAGGATTAATTAAATTCTGTACGTGATAAAACATAATTTGAGATTTTACACTAATTATTTATTTAATTAGTATTAACTATTTCTCAAAGTATATGCCATCAGAAGGTCAACGATTAAGTCAATTTTAGATATAATAAATTCTATATCCAGACACCATTACTGTTTAATAAAATAAAATTATATTCTATTTTACCATCATTGTTTTCACATCTTGATTTTTGCCATTCTGTAATCGGTAATAATAAGTTCCGCCAGCTAAATTGGATGGTCTATAATTTATTTCATGTTCGCCTTTGCTGTAGCTTGCTTCTATTATGGTTTCAATTAATCTGCCTTGATTATCAAATAATTGAATTCTTGTTAAGCCACCTTCTGTTTCAAATTTGATTACAGTAGATTCAGTTACTGGATTTGGATAATTTTGTTTCAACCATGATTTTTTCTCAGATTCAAAATTATTCTGAACTCCTACAATTCCGTTGTTAATAATTGGTAAAACTGGAAATTCGGCAGGTGAGCCAATTAAAATATTTTCCACCGTTGCTTGCGGTAAGCCAAACCAATCTTGCAATAAACTCGCATAAATTTGTCTAAAATCATATTGCATTGCGATGTTATCATTGCTATCTGGATTGGAAGGGATAATAGGGTTTGAACCTAAAATTCCTGGCAAAACTCGTTTTCCGAAAACTATTAATGGCGCAGCAGCTCCGTGATCGGTTCCAAAACTTGCATTCGATTTTATTCTTCGACCAAATTCCGAAAACGTCATTCCCACTACTCGTTCGTCTATGTCCAACAATTTTAAATCATCTTGGAAAGCTGAAATGGCAGACGATAAGCGACCTAATAAATCTGCATGTAAACCTGTATCTGTCCCTTGTGTTTGGTCAATTTGTGAATCGTGGGTATCAAAACCACCAATTGAAACAACATAAACGCGGGTTTTCAAGCCACCTTTTATTAATCTGGCAACAATTTTTAGTTGCGATGCCAAGTAATTATTAGTTGGATATTGAGTGGAAAGATTTGCTCCGGCAGCGGCAGCAGCTTGAATTTGAATTACATATTTTTGAGTTTGATGAATAACCTGACGAATAAATTTCAATTCGTGCCCAGCAGGCGTATTTGGAACCACATCTGTAGCTCCTGATAATAATTGATAAAATGAATCGGCGCTTGTAATTGCCATACCCATAGTAGATAATGGACCTTGTAAAGATTGGGAAAGCACCGAACCAATTTGGATTGCTAAAGGATCTGGATTAGTTGGATTGGGATAATTATCCGGAAAACCAGGATATTCTTCATTTAAATAACGACCTAACCAACCGGTCGGCACTACCTGATCGGAATCTGAAGCAGAATTCCAAATATCGCTAGCACGGAAATGGCTAAAATTTGGATTTGGATAACCAACACTTTGAACCACTTTCACTACTCCTTCTTGATACATAGCATGAATGCCTGCCATAGATGGGTGAAACCCAGTTTCGTTTGTCATTTTCAGCACTTTTGTATCCTGAATAATAATATTTGCACGTGCTGGAGCTAAGGTAGCATACTGATCTAATGGGATAATGGTATTTAATCCATCATTTCCACCATTCATTTCTATAATGACCAAAACTCGATCTGTTTGAATCGACGAACCTAACATGGCATCCAATAAAGGTGAATCGGCTAAGGCTTTTACAGAAATACCACCAACCATAACTGGCACTGCTGCTGCAGGAACTGCATATTGTAAAAATTCTCTTCTTTTCATATTCAATAAATATTAATCAGGATAAATGATATTCAGCTGTGGCCATTACATATTTCATTAAGGCCTTTAGCTTAGTTATTACTGCATCTTTTTTGGTGATATTGGTAGGATCAAGAGCGTAAGTCTGCCATTCTATCGTCCATTCAAAGTCAGGTAAGCCTGGAATTAGAATATTTTTTAAAAAGTCTTTTTCAGGTTGTGTAATTGGAATTGGATATAAAATCTTTGAAACTTCGTCAACCAAAATATTAGGATCTGATGGATCAGAAACTTGAGATACAAATGCAATTAAATCTATATTTATTAATTGATTGCCAATTGTATATCCTTGTTCTACCATCGTATCACTAAACCTCGCTCTTCTGGCCATGGTTTCAGAGTTTATCCAAAATTCATAATAAACTGGTTCCTGATAATATGCTGCCCAACCAGCAACAGAAGGTGGATCAAACAAATCTTGTTGCATGACAGACATCAATCCGTGAATATTTCTAAAAGTTTCATATTGAACACTTAAAGGCGTAGTCGGAAGCGTGACTTGAAATTGTTTTAATAAACCAACAGTATAAGAAACTGGACTTTTAATATCACAACCAATACTTAAAACATCATAAAAGTGCTGGCTTTGAAACAAGGCAGAAAGAACTGGCTTTAAATTATAGTTATTATTTCTTAATATAACTGCCATAGGCTCTATCATAGAGGTTTCTGTGGCAGCATCAATTACATAATAAACAAAATAGCGATAAAGCTTTCTAGCTAAAAACCTGGCAGTTTCAGCTTGATTAAAAATCATATCTATTAATGATTTATATTCTTCTTCTGCTATCGGATTATTAATTACCTGATTGCCATACGCTGATGAAAATTGTTTTGGATTAGTATCATGTCGGCTTGCTGTAAAATAAGAATCGATTGCAGTTCGGTTGTTTCTCCAACCGGTAAGTACTCTTGCTGCAGCTTGAACATCTTGTTCGGTATAGTTAGTGTAATTTCCAGGTCCAAGTTCAGGACCTTTTCCGATGGTGAATAATTCTTGAAGTTCACGGGCAAAATTTTCGTTTGGGCTAGTTGCAGTATTCGTATTTCCATTCTGATAATCAAGCATGGCAGGATCTATACACATCTTTTTGGATAATTCTTTAAAATCACCAAAGGCATATTCTCTTAATAATGCGTTATTTTTGTAAGAAAATCGAGGATCTCCAACGTCTTCAGTTCGAGTTACATAATGATTATGCAAAAACAAGGTCATTTTCTCACGTAGCGACAAGTTTTCTGATACCATTAAACCTACCCACCAACTTTTCAATGAATTTGTTCTGGATCCTTCGAAATTATTATTAAATGCTGCATTTACCCAAGTTTGTCCAACGTTTATCGCTGGTTCTTCTTGCGGATTAGTGTTTAAAGGTGGAGTTGGTGCTGGCAAATCTGTTAATAATGTTGCTACAGTTGCCACCATGCCCGAGCTTATCGTTGCATTAATCTGGGCGTTGGTTGGTCCAAATGTTGCTCTTCTTAGCAAATGTGCTGCTTCAATTCTAGTCCAAGGGCCTGTATATGCTTGTAAACCTGCAGAAACCGCGCCTCGAGCTGGTAGAACTTTATTGGCATATTCTAGACCACGAATTGATGCCTTTTTGTTTAAAGTATTTAAAGGAGAGTTGGAATTGAAATTTTGAAAAAATGTTCTTCTATTCATGGTAATTATTTAGCTTTCAAAATTCTATGTAAATGAAACGGGGTTATTATGTATTATTTGGACCTGATTTTATAAGTGCTTTATACTGAAAATAAAAGATTGAGTTAAATAAATTTTTGGAGAATCATTTGATAAGTAATATAGTTGTTTCATGAAACTATTTTTAAAACATTATAATTGTAAAACCAGTTTGTCTAAAATAATTATTTATGAAACTTATTAGCAATGAACCACTTTATTTAACATTTGGAAGACTCAGTAAGATTTACATCGAAGTATTATCCAAGAAACTAAACAATCTTGTCATTGAAAAAAATTTTTTTGTTATGCTACTAATTCATGAATATAACCAAAAGCTTTCTCAAAAAGATATTGCAGGTATGTTAAACATTGATAAATCATCGATGGTTCGTATTACTGATTACTTATGCGAAAAAGGTTTTATTGAACGATCAATAAACAAATCAGATAGGAGAGCACATGTTCTGAAGCTTACTGAAAGTGGTTTAAACGCGATTCCTCAAATTCAAAAGTCTGTTTCAGAAACTAATTTATCTGCACTAACCGGAGTAAACCCGGCTGACCTTGACAATTTCTATACCATTATGGAAACGATCTTTACCAATTTAGGAAAAATGCCTAGAGATCAATACTTTATGTCGTTTCAAAAAATAAAACAAAGCTGAAAGAATTAAGATTTTAATGAAAAAAAGTTATTTAATATACGGATTATTAGTTGTTGCATTTATTTGGTTAATCGTTTTCCGAATACAAAAAAATAAAGCAATAGATGGAGGAGGAAAAGCAAATGCTGCTATCAAAACTCAGCCTCCTTTGAATGTTCAAGCAAAAGTTGTTCAGTTTGAAAAGTTTGAAAATGAGCTTGAGTTAAGTGGAAGTATCGAAGCAAATGAACAAATTGAGTTGCGAACAGAAGTTTCAGGAATTATTCGTTTAATAAATTTTGAAGAAGGTGCACGAGTTAGCAAAGGTCAGTTATTACTTAAAATTGATGATAGAGAATTACAAGCTCAACTTTCTCAAGCTGGAACTAGGCAGCAATTAGCTTCACAAACTGAGCAGCGAGCATCTCAATTATTGAAAAAAGAGGCTATCAGTACCGAAGAGTATGAAGTGGCAAAAGCTGATTTTGAATCGTTAAAAGCACAAACCAATCTGGTAAAGGCGCAATTATCTAAAACTAAAATTCTTGCTCCATTCTCTGGCAAAATCGGATTACGATCCGTTTCCATTGGTCAATTCATTGGTAGCGACCAGATCATTGCAAGTTTAGTAAACACTGATCCAGTGAAAATTACATTTGCATTACCCGAAAAATATGCTCAGCAAGTAAAATTGAATTCAGAAATTTCATTTACGGTTTCAGGAAATTCTAAAGTTTTCATGGCCAAAGTTTATGCATTAGAACCAAGCATCAACACCAATACTCGAACCTTACAAATTAGAGCAAAAGCAGCAAACGGAGATGGAGCTTTGATTCCGGGCTTATTTGCCAAAGTAATATTACCCTTAGCCGCGATAGATAATGCTATTCTGATACCTTCTGAAGCGGTAATTCCTGTTCAGCGAGGAAAAAAAGTTTTCATCTTATCAAATGGTTTGGCCAAAGACGTGATGATAGAAACAGAAAGTAGAACAGACAAACAAGTTTTAGTAACTAATGGGCTGAAACCTGGCGACACTGTTTTGACTTCTGGAATCATGATGCTTAAAAAGGATACAAAAATTAAGGTTAACATTTCTGAAAACGCCAAAACGGGTAAGCCAAGCAAATAATTTTTTTTAATACAATGAGTTTATCAACAACGAGTATAAAAAGACCAGTGCTTACCATAGTGCTAAATCTCTTGCTCATATTATTTGGAGTAATTGGCTATACATTTTTAGGCATTCGTGAATATCCATCCATTGATCCTCCAATAGTTTCCATTAGAACGAGTTATTCTGGTGCCAATTCTGATATTATTGAATCACAAATAACTGAACCGCTTGAAAAATCGCTAAATTCTATTGATGGAATTCGAAATATTTCATCATCAAGTAATCAGGGTTCCAGTGTTATTAATGTTGAATTTAATTTGGATAAAAATCTGGAAGAAGCAGCCAACGATATTCGTGATAAAGTTTCACAAGCAGCCAGAGAGTTGCCTCAAGATATTGATGCTGCCCCGGTAGTTTCCAAAGCTGATGCAGATTCGCAACCGATCGAAATTTTTACTTTAAAAAGCGATAAAAGAAGTCCTCTTGAATTAAGTGATTTTGCTGAAAATGTAATATCGCAACGACTACAAACTGTGCCAGGAGTTAGTGCAATTCAAATTTACGGTCAAAAAAGATATGCCATGCGTTTGTGGATCGATCCATCAAAACTTGCTTCATATGGCCTCACTCCTCTTGATGTTCGTAATGCATTATTGGCTGGAAATGTAGAATTACCTTCAGGAAAAATTTCTGGAGCAAATACAGAATTAACGGTAAAAACAGTAGGAAATTTAACTTCCGAAAATGATTTTAATGAACTAATAATTAAAACTGAAGGCGACAAAACCGTTCGTTTTAAAGATGTAGGAACTGCCAGTATAGATGCTGAAAATTTGGAAACCCGTTTACGAGAATCAGGTGTTTCTATGGTTGGACTGGCAGTGATACCACAACCAGGTACCAATTATCTGGAAATTGCAGATTTAGTTAAAGAACGATATGAGCAAATCGTAAAAGAATTACCAACTGATATTAAATTTGAGTCAGCAATTGATAATACTTTGTTTATCAGACAGTCTGTAACGGAAGTTGCGGAAACAATTTTGATTGCGCTGGTGCTGGTAATTTTAATTATCTATTTGTTTTTCCGCGATTGGGGTATAGCTTTTAGGCCATTGATAGATATTCCAGTATCGTTAATAGCTACCTTTTTCATTATGTATTTATTTGGATTTTCTATCAATGTACTTACCCTTTTGGCAATAGTACTAGCCACAGGTTTAGTAGTTGATGATGGAATTGTAGTAACAGAAAATATTTATAAAAAAGTAGAAGAAGGCATGTCGCCTGTTGAGGCTGCTATAAAAGGATCTAATGAAATATTTGTTGCTGTAATTTCTATTTCAATAACATTGGCTGCAGTTTTTCTTCCTATTCTATTTTTAGAAGGCTTTGTAGGGAGGTTATTTAGGGAGTTTGGTGTAGTAATCGGTTCGGCGGTTTTGATTTCTGCTTTTGTTTCGCTTACACTTACACCCATGCTTAATGCATATTTAATGAAAGGTGGAAAGCAAAAAAAATCAAAATTCTATACTGCTACTGAACCTTATTTTGTTAAATTAAATGAAGGATATCGAAACACGTTAGAATCCTTTTTAAAATTCAGATGGCTTAGTTTTCCTGTAATTTTAATTTGCTTTGGATTAATCGCACTTTTTTGGGTTACACTAAAAAAGGAAACTGCTCCATATGACGATCGTAATTTTCTTCTATTGCAAGTAACCGCTCCAGAAGGATCTTCTTATGATTATACCGACCGATTTATGTTGGAATTAGCGCAATTAATAAACGATTCAATTCCAGAAAAAAATGTAAATCTGGTGGTTACAGCTCCTGGTTTTACCGGAAGTGGAGCCGTAAATACTGGTTTTATGAGGTTAGGTTTAGGTGAATCAACAAAAAGAAATCGATCGCAAAAAGAAATAGCAGAAAAACTGACTAAGCTAAGTAAGAAATATAATGGAGCACGAACTTTTGTAACTGAGCAACCTACTATTTCGGTAAATAGACGCGGGGGCTTACCTGTTCAATACATTATTCAAGCACCTAATTTTCAAAAACTTCAAGAAAAAATTCCATTATTTATGGAAAAAGCATCGGCAGATCCAACTTTTAGTAATGTGGATGTAAATTTGAAATTTAATAAACCTGAAATAAATATTACCATTGATAGAGATAAGGCACAAAGTTTAGGAGTGTCTGTTTTAGATGTTGCTCAAACTTTGCAACTTGCATTAAGCGGCCAACGTTTTGCCTATTTTATTATGAATGGAAGGCAATATCAGGTAATTGGGCAGTATGAAATACAAAACCGAGACGACCCTTTTGATTTAACCAATACATATGTTCGGAGCAAAACAGGTGAATTAATTCAATTGGATAATTTAGTGGAAACAAAGGAAATTAGCAGTCCTCCTCAATTATTTCATAATAATCGTTTTATGTCTGCAACTGTTTCCGCCGTACTTGCACCAGGCAAAACAATGGGCGAAGGAATAGATGCTATGGATAACGTTTCTGCGGCTGTATTAGATGATAGTTTTACCACCGATTTAGGAGGTGAATCAAGGGATTTTAAGGAAAGTGGATCTAATACTTTATTTGCTTTTGGATTGGCTATTTTATTGGTCTATTTAATTCTTGCTGCACAATTCGAAAGTTTTCTTGATCCCTTAATCATTATACTAACCGTGCCTATGGCAGTTGCGGGTGCATTTTTATCACTTTGGTTATTTGGGCAAACCTGGAATATTTTTAGCCAAATTGGTACTATTATGCTCATTGGGCTCGTCACGAAAAATGGAATTCTGATAGTTGAATTTGCGAATCAATTGAAAGAACAAGGTAAAAATGTACAAGATGCAATTAGAGAAGCAGCTGAGTCGAGGTTGAGACCAATTTTGATGACAAGTATGGCAATTGCATTAGGCGCACTTCCGATTGCATTGGCTTTAGGTGCATCAGCAAAAAGCAGAATGGGAATGGGTATTGTAATTGTTGGTGGAACGATTTTCTCACTCATTCTGACACTTTATATTATTCCATCTATCTATTCTTTATGGTCTAAAGAGCATAAAGTAAGTGAAGCAGATGAAGTAATTCGCAAAAATTTGAATGAAAAAATGATTACAGGACAGGCATAAATTAACATGATATTGAAAATAAAATTAGTTTTAACTTTTAGCTTATTTGCTATGATGGCAAATGCTTTTGCTCAACCGATATTAACCCTAAATGAAGCGATCAAAATAGGATTAGAAAATAATTATTCATTAAAAATCAGCAAAAACGATTTGTCTATAGCAGAAAATAATGTGAGTCTTGCAAATGCTGGAATACTACCAAGAGTTGATTTTAATGTTACCGATAACAATTCTATTACTAATACTGAGCAGGAATTGTCAAATGGTATTACTCAAAAAAGCGCGAATGCAAATAATACGAATCTAGCTTACGGACCAGTGTTAAGTTGGAGAATTTTTGATGGTTTTGGCATGTTTGCCAGGTACGACCAATTAGAAGAACTAAAAAAAATAGGTGAGCAAAATTTAAATCTGACGATACAGAATACCATTGCACAAATTTCAACAGTTTATTTTGATTTGGTTCAACAAAAAAAACAAATGGAAGCCTTGAAAAGTGCAATCGAAATTTCTTCAATTCGCTTAAGAAATTCTCAAAGCAGGTTTGAAATAGGAAAAGCCGCTAAGTTGGAGGTTTTGGCTGCAAAAGTTGATTTGAATACGGATACAACTAATTTGCTTCGACAACAAAATTTGTTTGCCAACACCAAAATTCAATTGAACGAACTTATTGCACGAGAATCAATAATTGATTTTGAAGTATTAGATACTATTATTAACAATAAAATTTTCGAGTACGCTGATTTGGAAACTAAAATTAGCAATCAAAACCCTGAAATTCAGTCGGCTATTTATGCAGAGATGGTAGCTAATTTTAATAGAAAACAAGTTCGAGCTTTGCGGTATCCTCAAGTATCTGTCAGCACTGGCTACAATTTTAGTCGTTCAACATCCGATTTGGGTTTTGCCAGAAGTTCTCAAAATCGGGGTTTAAACTATGGTTTTACGGCTTCTATTCCATTATTTAATGGTTTACTTCAAAAAAGAAATGAACAAAATGCAACTATCTCAATAGAGAGTGCCAGATTTCAAAAAGAAGAAATTACCTTAAATATAACCTCAAGACTTAGAAGTGAATATCAAACATATTTAACCAACGAGCGATTAACTACTTTAGAAAAAAGAAATGTAGAAATAGCCAAACAAAACCTTCAAGTGAGTTTTGATAAATTTTCTTTAGGCAGCGTTGCTCCGTTAGAATTAAGAGAAGCTCAACGAAATTTTATTGATGCGAACACCCGTTTCAGTTTAGCTCAATTCGATTTAAAAATAAATGAAATCAATTTATTGCAATTATCTGGTCAGTTATTAACAGAAACATCTGAATTGAAACAATAAATTAGGCTGAAATACCTTCAGGTTCCGAATTTTCCTCATCTTCAGAAACAACTGAATCGGTCATCCAGCAATCTTGAAAGTCATTATCTTTCTGTTTGCTCAATACAAAAATAAAAACTGCATCTTCCCATTTACGGTTTTTAATGGTGACCCTAAAATGGGCCATATCATCTTCAACAAAAATCTTTTCAATAATGTAATCATCTGCGTTCAGCAATCCTGAATATTTATCAGCATTCATCATTGCTACAAAATGATCTTCAGGCCCTGTATAATCTTGATTTGCTGGTGATGCAAACCGAAAAGCTTGCCTGATGCCTTGATGGTCATCTAATTCCGTATTATTTTTAAATGCTTCAAGTTGAATTTTCACTACTTCTTCTGCAGAAAAACTTAGAGAAGGAACTAAACCGCCAAGAGAATTTTGATTTTGATTGCAGGATAAAAATAAACCAATGAAAAATAAAGAAATTAAACTTTTGAAATAAAACATAAAGGAATGATTAAATATAAAATTAACTGTTTTGAACATTTACGAAATTTTGCGAGAGAGATTTTTGTTTAAAACAATTATTATCTAAAATGTATTTACAATCTGCATTAAAAAGTGCACCTTCCGAAACCATACTAATCTAAAAAAATGCAAAAAATTAAAGTTGTACTTGTTGACGACCATCAGATGTTACTTGATGGAATTAAGGCATTACTGATTTTCGAAAAGGAGTTTGATATTGTTGCAGAACTAACTAATGGGGAAGATGTTTTAGAAATTTTGCGAAATAATAAAATTGACATTGTTATTACCGATATAAATATGCCGGGGATGGATGGTTTGACTTTGACCAAAAAAATAAAAGAAGAATTTCCGTCGATAAAAATTTTGGCCTTAAGCATGTTTGGCGAATATCATACCATCACCGAAATGATTAATGCTGGAGTTTCTGGCTATGTTTTGAAGAATACCGGGAAACAAGAACTAATATTTGCTTTGCAAAGAATTGCAGCAGGAAATTTATTTTTCAGTGATGAGATCACGATGAAATTACAAAAAGGACCTAATAAGTTGCCAGATTCAACTAATGTACTAACCAGTCGCGAAAAAGAAATCCTTAAACTTATTACCAAAGAATTTAATAATGAGAAAATCGCTGAAACGTTATTTATAAGTGAACGAACGGTAGAAACTCATCGAAAAAATATTTTCAGAAAAACAAATACAAAAAGCATTGTTGGTCTAATAAAATATGCTTTTGAAAAAGGAATGGTTGAAAAAAGTTAATTAACTACCATTCCTTTTTTGCAGATTTAATTTATCTCGCTAAAACCATTTTATGCGTTCGTACAAAATCTTCAGTACTTAGTTTTACCACATAAATTCCTTGAGGTAATTGGCTACTTCCAAATTCTATTTCATGAGTTCCAACTTCCTGTTGCTTTTGCTCAATAATTTTTACCAGTTTACCATCTAAAGAATATACTGCAAGCGTAGTGAAACTTCTTTTTGCTAAAGTAAATGAGATTGTTGTTTGATCAGAAAAAGGATCAGGATAATTGACCAAAGCGGATGAATTTACATTTAAATCATTTGGTATTGCAGAAGCAACACTTACCGTGGTATTTGCCAATGTTGGTGCAGTATAATTTACTTTAACGTAAGCATTTTGTTTTGGGAATGTTGCAGTTGTGTGTCTTAATTTAATGGTATAATAACCCGTGGAAGGTGCATTATACGTTAATGTTGTATTTCCTACACCTGAAATTGTTGCCACACTTGCATTCGATGAATTATATATTCTAACAGTTGTATTGCTGCTTGCATTTACAGGATAAACATTGACAGTTATTAATTTCCCAGATTCTGAAAAAACTTTTCCAACAATGCGTTCAGTGATAGAATTTGCTGGTAATGAACCACCTTGTTTAAGAGATAAAGTTGCATTGTCTCCTAAATCATCAGCCATTTCCCATTCCTGAGTTGTGCTTCTTTGAGCTGGAGCAAACCCACCAGATACGCCAGCTTTACCCCAAATAGTATATCCTCTTCGAATATTACTTCCATCACACGGTGGTACAAAAATCGTAACTCTACCGTTTCCATCTGTATAAATATCGTTGCTGTTTGCACCAGAATAATCATGCAATTGTACATTAGGGCCAAAATCTGTTTGGATATTTGCGTTCTGCCAAGTATTGTAACTATCGTTTACACCAATTATGGCATAGCTGTTTTCTGGACCTACATTGTAACCTCTTTCAATAATTAACAAATCAGGATTCTGTGAACGCACTTTATAAGACCCTTTTTTGAAATTCAACTTTTGATGACACCAGATTATATTTGCAATATCATCACGAACTGGAAGATCTACTAAACTTTTTGGGGTATGAGTAAAACGCTTTCCTGTATTTCCAACGTTAAATAAGTCTTCGAAAAAAACTTGTGGAGAACCATCAACTGCAAACGCTACAGCATAGCAAAGTGCTAAACGTGCATCAAATGGTTCAATATGACCACCTCCCAATTCATTACCTGAATTCCAACCGATATAATTTCCAGATGCATCAACTTGCGGTCTGAATGTATCATGGTTATTGACAAATGGAACCGTACGATATCTATTATTTTGTTGTTTACCTGGTAAACTTCCTAAATCATAATTACCATTAGAAGAAGTGACATTTTTAAGTTCACTTCTTAAACCAAAATCAAACGTACCAACCATATCTTCTGAACCACCATTGCTTGTTTTCACATTATTGATCCAGGTATCTAACTCATTTCCACCGCCTACGTATTCGCCAACTGCATATAAATTTGCTCCACCATTTGCCCAACTTGCATTATACTTTGCATTATATAATACGTCTTGCAAAGCGTAATAAGGATAATTTTTTGCTGCATCAAATCTAAAACCATCTGCACCAGTTTGTTTTTTATACCAAATAAGCCAATCACGTGCACCATTTCGCATGTGGTTACTTACCTGAATTGGGTTGTAAGTAGCATTCGTACTTTGCCCAAAAGCACTTGATTCAAAACTAACATCTGGACCAAATAGAACTGCATCCCAGTCACCTGTATTAAAAAAATTGATGCCGGGATTTGGATAAAAGTTTTGATAATTTTTCGGCCAACGACCATTTCTAGCTAAATAATTTGCACTTGTTTCGCTGCTCGCAGGTTTGGTGAAAGAAACATACCTGAAGTTTTTATACCCACTATTGGTTGCTGAAGAAAGACTATTAAAATCTTGTCCACCAGCACCATTTCTTGATCCAGCATCGCTCAAGTGATTTAAAACAATATCATGAATCACATCAATTCCATTGGCATGCATTACAGCAGTCATTCTAAGCATTTCATCTTTATTGCCTGCTCGAGTTTTAGTACTCCCTTTTTGATATTTATCACCTAAATCATAGTGATCAAAAGGACCATAACCGTTACTATTAGTTCCAGCATTTTTTATTGCAGGAGGAATCCAAACACCATCAATTCCGATATCTTTTAATCTTGGAGCTAGATCAGAAAGGTAATTATTCCAACCAGCTGGGTAGTTGTTATTATAATAATCCCACCAAAAACCTTGCAAAACAACTTTTCCGTTCCAAGGGTTTTGGGCATAAGAAAAGCCTGTGCCGATAATAAAAGAGACAAAAATAAGCGTAAATAATTTTTTCATACGGTAATTGAGTAAGAGTGCAATACAAAAATTTATAAAAGGCAATTTAGGGAGAATATTTGAAATTCAATGAATTTGCAAAAATGATACAAAAACCAATATTCCAACGTAAGAATTTATAGGTTTGTTGATCGGTAATTATTTATTTTTAGCCTTTTAATTAAATAAATCACAAAACCTAAACCTAAACCTATAAATTTTTATGAATAGTGCAAAAATTAAATTTGGAACAGATGGCTGGCGAGCAATTATTGCAGACGATTATACCGTAGAAAATGTTAAAAGAGTAGCTGAAGCAACGGCTGAATGGTTGAAAAATCAAAAAAAGGATGCTTCTGTGGTAGTTGGGAATGATTGCAGATTCGCCGGTAAATTATTTGCTGATACAACAGCAAGAGTTATGGCATCCTATGGAATAAAGGTTTATCTGGCCGAAAATAAATTTGTTTCAACTCCCATGATTTCTTTAGGTACTGTAAATAAAGTTGCTGATTTAGCAATAATAATAACTGCAAGTCATAATCCAGCAGAATATAATGGATTTAAAATAAAAGCAAATTATGGTGGACCTGCCACACCTTCTGTCATTTCAGAAATTGAAGATGCCATTGCTGATGAATCATCTTCTTCGCCGGAATCTTTAGAAGACTATCTGAAAAATGGAATGATAGAATATATTGATTTAGAAACAATGTATGTGGATCATGTAGAAAAGAATTTCAACATGGATGCAATTATAAATTCAGGTTTGAATTTTGCGTATGATGCTATGTACGGTGCTGGCCAAAATGTAATGAGAAGAATAATGCCTGATCTTACATTTTTGCATTGTGATTACAACCCAAGTTTTGATGGACAAGCACCGGAACCGATACATAAAAATTTGACAGAATTATCAGAGTTGATAAAAGTAGCTGGTAATATTGATGCTGCGTTAGTTACTGATGGTGATGCAGATAGAATAGGTATGTATGATGAAAACGGGAATTTTGTAGATTCTCATCATTTGCTTTTATTATTAATCCATTACATGCACAAGTACAAAAAAATGGAAGGTAAAGTAATTACTACATTTTCTTGTACTCAAAAATTAGCTGATTTATGTAAAGCGTATCAATTAGATCACACCATCACTAAAATTGGTTTTAAATATATTTGTGAGTTAATGGTACAGGACGAAGAAGGCTTTATGGTAGGTGGAGAAGAATCTGGCGGTATTGCAGTTGCAGGTCATATTCCAGAACGAGATGGAATTTGGATTGGTTTATTAATCTGGGAATTTATGGCAGTTACGGGAAAGTCATTAACTGAATTGGTACAAGAGGTTTATGATGTAGTTGGCTCATTTTCTGTAGAAAGAAACGATATGAGATTAAAAGAAGAAGTAAAACAAGCAATTATAAATAAATGTAAAAATAATGAGTATGAATCATTTGGTGATTTAATGGTTACGAAAGTAGAAGATATGGATGGATATAAATTTCATTTTACAGATGGTGAATGGGTTATGATTAGACCAAGCGGTACTGAACCAGTTTTGAGAACGTATGCAGAAGCAGCCAATTCAGAACGAGCATTTGAAATATTAAAACAAACAGAAAAAACCCTTTTGGGATAATATGGCATTTCATGTAGGAGATTATGTACGGTTTTTAAACGAACGGCAGGAAGGATTTGTAACTAAAATTATTAGTGCTAATGTCGTTGGAGTAACTATTGATGGTGATTTTGAAATTCCTATAGCTACTAACGAAATAGTACTTGTTGCTAAGGAGGAAGTTAGGGAAGAAAGTAATGCAACAAATCAAGTTATTAATTTTACTGAAAAAACGATTACCGCCAGAAAAGGAATTTATTTGGCATTTATTGAAGATAGCAAAGTGAAAAATCTATTACAAATTCAATTAATAAATAATACCGGATATGATTTGTTGTATAGTTTTTCAACATTTAAATTAAAGCAATTTGAAGGACACTCATCCGGAAAAATAAATCCCAAAACAGTTAATAATCTGATCAATATCTCGCAATCAGATTTTAATGAATGGCCGTCATTTCATATTCAATTAATTCAACATTTAAATGGCGAATTTCATCCAATGCAACCATTGGTGAAAGAATTAAAAATAAAAGCCAAAAATTTTGCTGCTTCGTTTGGTATTTTGCCATTGACCAAAGCAGAAGGCTATTGTTTTCAATTAGATGATGAAGTACAAACCTATACTGCAGAAACAATTACAACTAATTTTTTCAAAAATACTCCTAAACAAAATTCACTTTTTATTCCAGATTCCGAGGTAGATTTACACGCTGAATCATTTATAGAAAATTGGAATGAATTGAATGGTGCTGATATTTTAGTACAACAAATTAACTATTTTCAACAATGTTTAGATGCTGCTATTGTTCATAACTTTAAAAGTATCATTTTTATACATGGGGTTGGCAACGGAATTTTACGCCACGAGATACAAAAGAAATTAAGTAACAATGGTTTAATAAAAACTTTTAAAGATGCAAGAAAAGAAAAATTTGGCTATGGTGCTACTGAAGTGATATTGAAATAGTTGAAGAGATTTAATTTTGTTTTTTAAACTAAAATTAATGTTTTTATTTTAAAAATTTTGCAAAACATTCTAATCATAGACGATAAACATAAATTAAAGGATTACTCTCGCGATTGATTAGTGGAGAAGTGGGTAAGGCTGGAGTTCCTTATATATCATTTGATGATGAACAAAACAAACAGGGCATGAAACAGGCAAATTTACCTGAAACTATAATTGATGGGTATGTTGCAATGGAAAAAAGTATGCGAGAAAAGATATTTGATGCACATTATTTTGCAAATAGACCTGAGCCGGTTGGTAAAATTAAGTTAGAAGAGTTTGCTAAAGAATTTGCAGAATCTTATCATAAAGAATAATAATTAATTAAAAAACATACTTTTGCAATGCAAACTGATTTGTCGCCGAATAGAAATATTCGGAGGAAAGTCCGGGCAACATAGAGCATCCTGCTTCCTAACGGGAAGGACTGAAATAAAATTCAGGACAGCAAAGTGCCACAGAAAATAAACTACCAAATGCTTGCAAAAGCAATGGAAAAGGTGAAAACGTAGGGTAAGAGCCTACGACAATGTTTGGTGACAAATGTTGATGGTAAACCTCAGGAGTTGAAAGACCAAATAAACCGGAGCATAAAAAGTTGCTCGCTTAATCCGGAGGGTAGGTTGATAGAACTGCGTGGCGACAAGCAGACCAGATAAATGACAGATAGGAAGTTTCAATTTTTTGAAATTTTTGAACAGAACCCGGCTTACACGTTTGCTTTTTTATTCATTTCAAAATTCAAAACCCACAATTGTGGGTTTTTTTGTAAAATTACCTTTCAAATAAAAAAATTATATGCCTAAAGTATTAATTATAGACGACGAAAGAAGCATTAGAAGCACACTGAGAGACATTTTTGAGTATGAAAAATTAGAAGTGCTGGAAGCTACTAATGGAGAGGAAGGTCTTGCGATCATTAAGTCGAAAGAATTGGATTTGGTGCTTTGTGATATTAAAATGCAAAAAATGGATGGCTTAGAAGTATTGGTCTTGGCCCAAGAAATAAAACCAGAACTACCTTTTATCATGATTTCTGGGCATGGAAATATTGAAACTGCTGTAGAAGCTACAAAAAAAGGCGCATTCGACTTTATTGTAAAACCACCAGATTTGAACCGTTTGTTGATAACAGTTAGAAATGCTTTAGATAAAAAAGAATTAGTAGCTGAAACAAAAACTCTAAAAAGAAAAATAGGAAAAGTGCGTGAAATTTTAGGTGTTTCAGTTTCTGTTAAAAAAATTAAAGAAACGATAGAAAAAGTTGGGCCAACAGAGGCAAGAGTTTTAATAACTGGAGAAAATGGGAGCGGAAAAGAATTGGTTGCCAGATGGTTGCATGCTAAAAGCAATCGTTCTGCATCGCCAATTATAGAAGTTAATTGTGCTGCAATTCCATCTGAACTAATAGAAAGTGAGCTTTTTGGACATGAGAAAGGATCTTTTACATCAGCTATAAAACAGCGAATCGGTAAGTTTGAACAAGCAAATGGCGGAACTTTGTTTTTAGATGAAATTGGTGATATGAGTTTATCTGCACAATCAAAAGTACTTCGAGCCTTACAAGAGAATAAAATAACCCGAGTAGGTGGCGAAAAAGATATTCATGTTGATGTAAGAATATTAGCAGCTACGAATAAAGATTTACTGAAAGAAATAGAATTAGGGAATTTTAGAATGGATTTATACCATCGCTTAAGTGTTATTCTAATTCATGTGCCACCTTTAAATGAGCGAAGAGAAGATATTAAACTATTAGCAAAAAGTTTTTTAGAAGAATTGTGTAATGAATATGGAATGCCAGTTAAGAGAGTAACAGACAAAGCTTATGATGCTTTACAAAAATTAGATTGGAGTGGTAATATTCGCGAATTACATAATATGATTGAGCGATTAATAATACTTAGCGATAAGGAAATCACAGATTCTGATGTGAAAGCTTATGCAAACCCAGCCAGAAAGAGTTAGTAAATAATCTACTTACTTAGTATTAAGCAATTTTAGCAGATTCCATTGCGTACTTATACCCGATTTTCAATTTTATTCTTTTGGTTACTTATAGAAAGATAAGTTTACATGTCTGACGAACAGACATAATTAACTTTTTAACAAAAAAACCATGGCTACCTACGGAGAATTTATTGAACTATCAACAGCAGAAGTTTATTTAGCAAGATTCAGAGAACAATATCCTGAATACATTAAAGCTGAAATCTTTACCAAAAGTTTTATTGAAGAATTAATTGCACAACCAGGTTGTGAAGGAGTAAGAATTTATAATGGAATTGATGATGAAGGAGTGGGTTGCTATGTATTAGTTGCCACAAATTCAGAAGATCAAGACATGGTTGACAATTGCTTATTATTAGAAGGTGGTGGAGCTTGTCCAAGACATTGCGATGTAACAAGTCCATTATATAATGCCTGAATTTGATCAAATCTTGCTTACTTATGGCAGTCTTTCTATTTTTATAGCCGGTATTATTGCTATAGTAAAATGGGATAAATCAAACTATACTAACAGAATGTTTTTTCTTTTTATTTTCTTTTCAGTTGCATTGGAAATTTTGCAACGATTATTGAGAATAACGATAAAAAATAATATTGTGGTATTTAATTTATTTGCCTTAACAGACTTGATTTTATTAACGTTGAGTTATCATGCTTGGGGTTTATTTGGAAAAAGACGGCAATTGATGTGGTTTATTATTATTTCCTTTTCACTTTTTTGGATAACAGAACAATTCATCTTTTCTTCCGTTCTGTTGAAAAATCCTTATTCCAGATTAATTTCAAGCATTTTAATTACTATTTTAAGTATTAATATGATTTCTAAAAGTCTATTGACCGAACGAATCGTATATTACAAAAATTTTAAATTTATAGCTGCTCTTGGCGCATTGCTTTTATATTCTGTTATTTCAGCTATAACCTTTATATCACATAATGAAAATGCTGAGGTCTCTTTTGATTTAGGTGGTAAGCTTTCAATCGCTCAAGAAATTTTTAATGTTATTGCTAATTTACTATATGCGGCTTCACTTTTATGGATGATTCCTTACAGGAAATATACAATGGAATAATAATTTCACTGAGCTTTCTTTTCTTGGTTACTTTATATTTTATTGTTACATTAATAAGGCAACAGCGAAAAATATTTAATTTACAACAGGATCGAATTCTTACCGAGATTAATACCATTGAATTAGAAAGGAAACGTATTGCATCTGAATTACATGATGGTTTAGGTCCTCTTTTATCAACCATAAAACTTAATATTAATAGTTTAGACACTGAATTAGAAGATGATCAACTCGTAATTGCAAAAGCCAGTAAACATTTAGATGATGTGATGAATAATATTCGTGAGATTTCTTATAATTTAATGCCAGTAGCATTGGTTAGAAAGGGATTATGCGAAGCTTTGCGTGAGTTTATTGAAAAAACACTTTCTCCAATTGGCATTCAGGTTAAATTCTTTTTTGTAGAAATACCTAAAGTTTTTACCCGCGAAAAAGAAATTCATATTTATAGAATGATGCAGGAAATTGTTAATAATACCATGAAACATGCCAATGCAAAAAAATTTCTAATCAAAATTTCAGTTGAGAATAATATTTTGCTGCTACAAACTGAAGATGATGGAATAGGATTTAATCAAAATGAAGTGGATGAAATGACTAAGAGCTTAGGAATAAAAAACTTAGAAGCCAGAAGTTCGGTGCTAAATGCTAAAATGATTTGTAAATCTGCACCCGGTAAAGGAACACGTTATATATTCGAAATTCCGATAATTTAAATTCAAATGTCAAAGCTAATTCAAGTTCCATTTCCCAAAATAACGATTATACTAGCAGATGATCATGAAATATTCTTAGATGGATTAACCATGATGCTGAATAAAATTCCAGAATTTGAAATTTTAGGAAGCGCTAATAATGGAGCAGAGTTAATTCAATTAGTTAAAGATTTAAAACCAGATGTAATACTAACCGATATTTCAATGCCGATAATGGATGGCATAGAAGCAACTCGAAAACTAGTTGATCTATATCCTTCCATTAAAATAATTGCTTTATCAATGTTTGATGAAGATAATATGATTGCAGAAATGATAGATGCCGGTGCAAAAGGCTATTTATTAAAAAATGCAGATAAAAAAGAAATCATATTTGCGATTAGCACGGTAAATAACAACCATAGTTATTATTGCGAAACTGCATCTAAAAGACTTTTACATTTAATTTCTAAAATTAGAATTCAAAATCACGTTGAACTGACCGAATTTAGTGACAGAGAAATTGAAGTAATCCGTTTAATTTGTAAACAATATACTACCCAACAAATTGCGAACATGCTTTTTATAAGCAAAAGAACGGTTGATGGTCATCGTCTGAAAATTGAAGATAAAATGCAGGTTAAGAATACTGCTGGCTTGGTTGTTTATGCACTTCGAAATAAAATCATCAGCGAACAAGAACTTTTGACCGACAACTAATCATTTTCAATTTAAAAAAATCGAATCTTAAAATAGGCAAGTTAATTTTTATAGCTTAGAATAAGGTATTTCAAGTAATTTGACAGCAGAAATTTGTATTTTTGCCGATTCATGAAAAATATCCGCAACTTTTGCATCATAGCTCACATCGATCACGGGAAAAGTACCTTGGCCGATCGCTTGCTCGAATATACCAAAACCATTTCTGCACGTGACGCTCAAGCACAATTGCTTGACAACATGGATTTGGAACGGGAACGAGGCATTACCATTAAAAGTCATGCGATACAAATGAACTATTCAGAAAAGGGTGAAAATTACATTCTAAATCTGATAGACACTCCTGGTCATGTCGATTTTTCATACGAAGTTTCCAGATCTATCGCAGCTTGCGAAGGTGCATTATTGATAGTTGATGCAGCACAAGGCATTCAAGCTCAAACCATTTCGAATTTATACCTAGCACTTGAAAATGATTTAAAAATAATTCCGGTTCTTAACAAAATGGACTTGCCTGGAGCAATGCCTGAAGAAGTAATGGATCAAATTGTTGAATTATTAGGTTGCGATCGTTCAGAAATTATTCCAGCAAGTGGCAAAACAGGATTGGGAGTTAATGAAATTCTAGAAGCCATTGTTGATCGAGTTCCAGCTCCAATCGGTGACCCTGCCGGCAGATTACAAGCATTAATTTTTGATTCTGTCTTCAATTCCTTTCGAGGCATCATTGCTTATTTCAAAGTAATGAATGGCGAGATCAAAAAAGGAGATAAAGTAAAATTTGTTGCTACTGGCAAAGAATATATTGCAGACGAAGTTGGAGTATTGAAACTGAATCAGGAACCTCGTGATATAATAAAAACTGGCGATGTTGGATATATTATTTCAGGAATAAAGGAAGCAAGAGAAGTAAAAGTTGGTGATACCATTACACATGTACATGCTCCAACTCAAGAAGCAATTCGAGGTTTTGAAGATGTAAAGCCAATGGTTTTCGCTGGAATTTTCCCGGTTGATACGGACGAATTCGAAGAATTGCGAGAAGCAATGCACAAACTTCAATTGAATGATGCATCGTTGGTTTTCGAACCTGAATCATCAGCAGCACTTGGTTTTGGTTTCCGTTGTGGTTTTTTAGGAATGCTACACATGGAAATAATTCAGGAAAGATTAGAGCGGGAATTTGATATGACCGTTATTACAACTGTTCCTAACGTTTCGTACAAAGCTTATACAACCAAACTTGAAGAATTAATTGTAAATAATCCTTCCGATTTGCCCGATCCAAGCAAATTAGAATTTGTAGAAGAGCCATTTATTAAAGCTCAAATTATTACAAAATCTGATTATGTTGGTAATATTTTATCGCTCTGCATTCAAAAGAGGGGTATTATTATGAACCAGGTTTACCTCACCTCCGATCGAGTTGAGCTAACATTTGACATGCCATTGGGAGAAATTGTTTTCGATTTTTACGACCGACTCAAAACAGTTTCTAAAGGGTATGCATCTTTTGATTATACTCCTATCGGCTATCGCGAATCTGATCTTGTACGCTTAGATATTAGACTAAATGGAGAACCAGTTGACGCTTTATCTTCTTTAATTCACCGAACAAACGCGTATGATTTTGGTAAAAAAATCTGCGAAAAGTTGAAAGAATTAATTCCACGTCAGCAATTCGAAATTGTAATTCAGGCTTCTATTGGAGCAAAAATTATTGCCAGAGAAACGGTAAAAGCAATTAGAAAAGATGTAACTGCTAAATGTTATGGTGGTGATATTTCCAGAAAACGAAAGTTGTTGGAAAAACAAAAGAAAGGTAAAAAACGGATGCGTCAGGTTGGAAACGTAGAAATTCCACAATCTGCATTTATGGCTGTTTTGAAACTTGATTGATCTTTTTTATTTACAAAGTTAAATTTCAATTATAGCCAATGATTTTGCTCGATGGAAAATTAGTTTCTGAAGACCTTAAAAAATCGATTGCAGATCAAGCTGCTATCTTTTTAAAAGAAAATGGAAGAAAGCCACATTTGGCTGCCATTTTAGTTGGTAATGATGGAGGAAGCGAAACGTATGTTGCCAGCAAAGTGAAAAATTGCGAGAAGGTAGGATTTGAAAGCACTTTAATCCGATTTGATACTTCAGTTTCAGAAATAGAACTATTAAATGAAATTAGAATAATAAATGAACGAGCAGATATTGATGGCTTAATTGTTCAACTTCCACTTCCGGCTCATATCAATCCAGATTTAGTTACCGAAACCATTGATTATCGAAAAGACGTGGATGGATTCCATCCGGTAAATTTAGGTAGAATGCAAAGAAACCTGCCTTGCTTTCTTCCAGCAACACCTTTTGGAATTTTATTAATGCTTGAGTACTATAAAATAAACACAAGTGGTATGAACTGTGTTGTAATTGGCAGGAGTAATATTGTAGGAAGTCCGATAAGTATATTAATGGCAAGAAATGCAAATCCAGGAAATTGTACGGTAACTCTGGCTCATAGCAAAACAAAAAATATTAAAGAACTTACCCTCAATGCTGACATTATTATTGCAGCTATAGGAAAAAAGAATTTTTTAACTGCTGATATGGTTAAAAATGGTTCAATAATTATTGATGTAGGTATAAATAGGGAAGAAAGTTCTGAATCACGCTCTGGATATAAATTATTTGGTGATGTTGATTTTGAGCAAGTATCTAAAAAAGCTGCTTTTATCACCCCAGTTCCTGGCGGAGTTGGTTTAATGACGATTGTTGGCTTATTAAAAAACACACTTTCCGCTGCACGAAAAGAAATCTATTCCTAATTTCTCTGTTTTAAATTGTTAAAATAATAAAAATGAATAACCCAATACCCGAAGATGGAAGTCTTCTTCCACTAATGGAAGATTTTTATACCATTCAGGGTGAAGGATATAACAGCGGAAAAGCCGCATACTTTATTCGGCTTGGTGGTTGTGATGTGGGTTGCCATTGGTGCGATGTTAAAGAATCATGGGATGCTAGTTTACACCCGCTTACTTCTGTTGATGCAATTATTGAAAAAGCAATACCTCATCCAGCAAAAACAGTGGTTGTTACGGGTGGAGAACCATTGATTTATAACCTTGATTTGTTAACTACAAAATTTAAAGAGCAAGGGATAAAAACATTTATTGAAACTTCGGGTGCTTATCCGCTTTCTGGAGATTGGGATTGGATTTGTTTATCTCCAAAAAAATTTAAAGCTCCTTTAAAGGCGATAAACCCATTAGCACATGAATTAAAAGTTATAATTTTCAACAAATCTGACTTTGAATGGGCAGAGAGTCATGCTAAAGAAGTTTCCGTTGAATGTAAATTGTACCTACAACCAGAATGGAGCAAAGCAGAAACCCTTACTCCAATAATAATAGAATATGTAAAAAACAATCCAAAGTGGGAAATTTCGTTACAAACCCATAAGTTTATGCACATTCCTTAATTCATGATTACTCATCTCATTCGATTTTTCTTTCTTGCTATTTTTTTGCTTAACCATGCATATGCGCAAGTAGCTAGATATTCGACAGAGAACAAGCAGGCAATTATTAGTTTTAATAAAAGCAGTTTACTGGTTGATGCAAAAGATTATGAAAAAGCTATTTTCGAATTAAATAAAGCGATTTCGTTGGATAGTAATTTTGCTGAAGCCCAACAACGTATTGGAGATGTTTATCGCCAGATAGGTTTATTTCCAAAAGCAGCATTTCATTACCAAAAAGTAATTCTGCTAAATCCAGAATATGTAAAGTCTGCCCATTTTAATTTGGGATTGTCGCAAATAGAAATGCTTGATTATGCCAATGCAGAAGTTAATTTCAGAAAGTATCTTACTTTTTCAGAAATAAGTGAAAGCCGCAAGAAAGAAGCAGAAAACTATATTTCGGATGCAGTATTTTCGATAAAAGCGATAAAGAATCCGGTACCATTTAAACCCATTATTTTACCAAAAGAAATAAATACAGAATTGCCAGAATACTTGCCAGCTATTACTGCTGATGATAGTACATTAATCTTTACCCGAAAAAATTTGAAAGGTGAAGATTTCTATTTTTCGGAAAAAACTAAAACTGGCTGGCAAATTTCAAAACCATTAAGTACCAATATTAACACTCCTATATATAATGAAGGTGCTCAAACAATTTCATCAGATGGGCAGCTATTAATTTTTACGGTTTGCAACCGGCCCGATAGTAAAGGAAGTTGCGATTTGTACTTTTCTAAATTAATAGGATCAGACTGGGCAGTACCTCAAAGTTTGGGAACTACGATAAATACTTCTGCCTGGGAATCGCAACCAAGCTTATCAGCAGATGGGCATACCTTATATTTTGCGAGTAATAGACCAGGAGGTTTTGGAAAAATAGACATTTATAAAAGCGAACTGCAAGAAAATAGTACCTGGGGCATACCTCAAAATCTCGGTAAAAACATCAATACTACCATGGATGAAGAGTCGCCTTTTATTCATGCAGATGGAAGAACTCTTTATTTTTCATCAGATGGATGGCCTGGTTTAGGTTCAATGGATTTATTTTTTTCTAGGTTAGATGCAGAAATGAATTTTAGCATTCCTACTAATTTAGGCTATCCTATTAATACACACCGTGAAGAAAGTAGCTTAATTATAAGTACATCTGGTATTAAAGCATATTTCGCTTCCAATAAAATGAATAAGAATTCGAACTTTGATTTGTATGAGTTTGATTTATATAAAGAAGCCAGACCTGATGCTGTTACTTTTTTAAGAGGAATAGTGATGGACGAAAAAACATTAGAAAAATTATATGCAGAAGTTGAAGTGGTTGATTTGAATACTAATAAAGCAATATATAGTTCGTATTCAAATCCAAAAACCGGGATTTTCCTCACCGCACTACCATCTATGCGAGAATACGCACTGAATATTTCAAAAAACGGTTATTTGTTATATTCAGAAAATTTTTTGTTGAATACTAACAAAGAAATGCAATCTTACAACCGCGAAATATTCTTGAAAAAAATAGAAGCGGGCGAAGTGATGGAACTTAGGAATATATTTTATGATCTTAATTCTTATGATTTATTACCAAAATCAAAAGTAGAACTGAACAAATTATTATTATTCTTAAATGCAAATAAATCAATAGCTATAGAAATTGGGGGACATACAGATAATACAGGATTAGCAGAAAAAAATCTTGTTTTATCAAAAAACCGAGCAAAGGCTGTATACGAATATTTAACAGGAGCAGGAATTTCTGCATCCAGAATTAGATTTGCGGGCTACGGATCTACTAAACCAATAGTAAGTAACGAAACTGATGCCGGAAAAGCATCAAATAGAAGAACAGAAATAAAAATATTATAAACAATTTAAACAATCTCTCTCAAATATGAACAAACAAAATTACCAAAATCATCGACGATTAGTTTTTGGCTTTCACTTTCTCTTTCTAGGAATTACATTGATCGGTTTAATCGGTTCGTGTATTAATCTTTATCAATCATATAACTCGGAAACTTTTTATAGCGCTTCATTAATAGTGCTACTTTTTGTTACCGTGTTTTTCGTGGGATACTTTTCTAGGGCTTTTGCACTTAAAGCTCAAGATCGGGCAATAAAAGCAGAAGAAAATCTTCGTTTCTACATTCTAACTGGTGAACTTCACGATCCATCATTACGAATAAGTCAAATCATTGCACTTCGATTTGCCAATGATTCTGAATTTGTTGAGCTTTCTAAGAAAGCAGCAACAGAAAATTTGCGAAGTGAAAAAATTAAGCGGATGATTAAGAATTGGAGACCTGATTTCTACCGAGTTTAATCATTATTTACCAACCCTTTTCGAGGTGTTTTCTTCGAAGATTTTTTATCAAATCTTCATTTTAAGCATAATGTACAAATAATCGCAAAACTAAATTTTTAGCTAATTTTTGATTTGCGAAAATTTAAATACGTAGATGAAATCTTTGAAATATGCCTTTTTAGTTATTTTAAGGCATATTTTACACATCAAAATGTCTTTTTAAATCCAAAGGCTTTTTAAGGAATACGTATTATTACTTACAAAATGCTGTGCAAATCTACGCATCGAAAAATACGGCTTATCGTGTATTAAAAACAATCGCCTTTGTGCCCATATTTGATCATACTTTTTACTATTCAACTATTCAAAAGAAAAAATGAAAACTTTATTATTAACAACATCTTTAATTATAGCCTCTCTTTTTACTACCACTGCACAAACTTATACAGTTGCAGGTATATCATCTGATATAAGTACTCCTGCGAATCCTCATTCTTTCTCTCTCACTCCTGAACTTAATAACGTAGTTGGTGCAATTTGGAATAATACCATGGTTGACCTTAATACAAACTCCTTTATGATTACCTATGATTTAATGTTAGGTAGTGATGATTATGGTGCAGATGGTTCTGGTTTTGTACTACAAACCATTACTCCTTCAAGTACGCTTGTTGGAAACATAGGTGATGCAATGGGTTTCGGAATTAGCACATCATGTTATAACAATAATACTAGCCCTAATTGTGGCTTAGCAATGACGCCTTCACTTGCAATAGAATTTGATACCCATGCGAATGCTAATGATCCACTTTTTGATCATATTGCAATGGTACAAAATGGTGATACTCGTGGTACTCGTGGTTTTCCATTACTTGCACCTGCAGTACAGATGGATGCTACAAAACCAAATGTCGAAGATGGTGGTCAATACCCAGTTATGATAACATGGGACCATATCAACAAAGTTTTAGCAGTTGATTTTGACGGTTCAAGAAGAATTACCTACACAAACGATATTGTTAACACTGTATTTGGAGGTAACTCAAATATTTATTGGGGATTGACTAGTGCAACTGGATCAAGAAAAAACTTACAACTAGCATTAAATTTATCAGTTGTATATTTTGGCCCACTACCAGTACAAATGGCAGCTTTCAATGTTAAAAAAACAACTGAAAATGAGGCTTTAATTACTTGGTCAACAGCAAGCGAATCAAATAATTCTTACTTTACTGTTCAAAGAAGTGCTGATGGATTAGTTTACCAAAATATTGCTACAGTAGGTTCTGAGAATGGAAACAGTACTTCAACAAAAAATTATTCAACTTTAGATAGAAAGCCCTTAAATGGAATTTCTTACTACAGAATTAAACAAACAGATATTAATGGTAAATCAACTACTTCTAGAGTATTACCTTTTTCAAATGAAGGTGGAGCAACAGAAATGAGTGTTGTCTTGTATCCAGTGCCAACATCTACAATGCTTAATATTGATTTAACGTCAACAGTAAATGAAACAGCTTTAGTTCAAATATATGATATGAGCGGAAAGTTAATGATCAATACTACACAAGATGTAAACGAAGGTGCAAGTACATTTACTATCGCTACAGAAGAATTGCCAGTTGGATTATATTTATTGAAAGTTTATTCTCCTTCTACAAATGTTATGACAACTAAGCAATTCACAAAAAATTAATTCTCTCAGGAATAAACAACTTTTCTTTTATAGTAAAAAGTAGCGCTCTCGCGCAGCATTGGCTCCCTCTGAATAGGGGAGCCATTTGTGTTTTTAAGCTTTTCGTTGCCTTACAGCTTCATAAAGTATTACACCAGCAGCTACCGAAACGTTTAATGATGCCAATTCGCCTGCTAATGGAATTCCTGCTCTTCCATCACACATTGCTAGATATTCACCAGAAATACCATCCTCTTCTGATCCTAAAATAACAGCCGTAGGATTTTGAAAATCAGTTTTGTAAAGTAGATCGTTTGTTTTTTCAGTACAACCAATTATTTGCAAACCCGAATCCTTTAAAAAGCTAATAGTAGTTTTCAAATTAATTTCACGGCATATTGGTAAAGTAAGCAATGCACCAGCAGATGTTTTTATTGCGTCTGGATTAATTTGTGCTGAACCTCTGGAAGGAATTATGATAGCATGCACACCTGCACAAGCAGCAGTTCGAACAATGGCTCCAAAATTTCTAACATCAGTTATTCGATCTAGAATTAACAATAAGGGTGTCTCTCCTTTTTCATAAATTTCTGGTAATAAAAGCTCAATTTTTTGAAACTCAATAGGAGAAATATATCCAACTACACCTTGATGGTTTTTAAGTGTCAATCGATTTAGTTTTTCAATCGGTACATATTGAAAATTTATTTCACGATCAGTTAGAATTACTCTGCACTCTGCCCATAGATCACCGTTCAAGCCTTTTTGTACAAAAATGCTTTCCAAGTCTTTTCCTGCCAAAACAGCTTCCATTATTGCCCTGATACCGAATATTAATTGATTTTGCTCTTTTTTTTCGCGAGGATACTCTTCAAACATGATTTTTATTTTAAATGAAATTATATTTTGTTTACTGCTGTTTAAGATATCCTTTGCGCCAGTTTTCTACTTCCACATACCAGCTTTCTCTATATTCTGGAGATCTGTCTAGGTAATAATCATTGTCTGAAAAGTAATTTCCTGTTTTATTGAATACAAAAATCACAGTATTGTAATAAAAGCTTTTTCGATATGTCCAAGTTTCTGTTTTTGCAGTTCTTTTCACCAAATCGGGTTTGCCATAAATTAAATATATCATTCCCCGATCGGTTTTCCAACCTTCTTTGTAAGATGTGAAATAGATATTTGCTTCTTGCACATTATTATAAAAAATTTTAATAATCTTTTTCGCCCGTTCTCTATTATTGCCAGCAGCATTTATCCAAAAATTATCAATCTGAGTTTTTTGATCCAAACTACCAATTATGTTTTTGTACTCTGCTTGTGTTGTTAAAAATCGAAGTGGTTTAAGCAGTTGATCCGGTCTGGATAGATTTGGATAATCATCATGAAAAATAAATAATGTTGCACCGCTTCGTTGAGTTTTGTCTGTTCTAATTTGATAAAAGCCCTTTTTTCCTAAAGCAACATTTTTACCATCCGAAGAAAAAATACTATCAGGATCAAAACTGATCAACTCTTGTTGGTTAATTGCAAACGGAGGTGAAGAATATTGATAATTTCGGTTGTAATAGCTTAAATAAAACAATTTACCTTTGTTTCGGATTGATTCTATTCTGAATGGTTCGTTTGCTTGTGCTACACTTCCAAAAAGCAATTGATTGCTTCGAACATTTTTAAAAATGAAATTCTGTGGAGAATTTATGCTCATTTTATCTATATCCAAATAGGCACTTTTATTAATCGAGCGGTTTAAATCATAAACTATTGTTTGCAAAAAATACTTTTTACCAGCTGGTGTAGCTAATGGGATTTCTACTTCAAAAGTTGAGTCATTTTCATTACGAATAAGATTGAGAACAATTGAAGCACTGTCTACTAATAAACTCAAGTTTACAACATCGTATAATAATAACTTAACTCTAAAACCAGCGGAGAAAGTTCCATTTTCATTGGTGTAAAGTAGATTTTTTGCCGAAACCCTTAGAAAGAATAAAGTGGAATCATCTGAAATATGGTATGCTTGATTTTCAACATTTAATTTTCCAGAGTTATCATAAATTACAGAAAGGTTTTTATCAGAAATTACTGATTGCGTACGGCAACTGATGGTTGCTAAAAATAATAGCAGTATTACAATTTGAACAATTCTAATTTTATTAACACCAAACATCATCTTTATTTATTCATACAAATAACGGGATTTATAAATTAATCAACATGTTGTTCACAAAGGTTGTTGATAAGACTTTATTTTTGAAAATAAATTATCAGCAACTTAAAGATAATGTTAACTTAATGTAAGGAAATTAACAACAACTGATTTTTTGAGTTAGATATATTTGCAACATGAAAAACGAACAGGGCCAAGAGATAGGTAAAAAAAGTACGCTAAATCGCTACCAAAACAAAGGAACAAATCTGGCTCAAATAGGAGGTAAATTACAACCACAAGCACCAGAATTAGAGGAAGCAGTGTTAGGGGCACTGATGTTGGAGAAAGATGCTTTAACGGCCGTAATCGACATTTTAAAGCCGGAAATATTCTATAAAGATGCGCATAAAATCATTTTCAATGCGATAAAAATTTTATTTGAAAAAACTCAACCCGTTGATATTTTAACAGTAACTGCCCAGTTGCGCTTCAGTGGTGAACTAGAAATTGTAGGTGGTGCATTTTATGTAACCGAGTTAACAAACAGAGTAGCTTCCGCTGCAAATATTGAATTTCATGCTCGTATCGTTTCGCAAAAATATATTCAGCGAGAATTGATTAAAATTTCAACTGAGATTATCAATAATGCATACGAAGACACTACTGATATTTTTGAATTGTTGGACTCTGCTGAGAAAAATTTATTTTCCATTGCAGAAAATAATTTGCGTAAAAATTCCGAATCATTGGCCGATGTAATGAAAGCTGCTATTGCTGATATCGAAAATTTGAAAGATAAAGCAGATGGTTTAAGTGGAGTTCCAACTGGTTTTTCATCCTTAGATCGCATTACTTCTGGATGGCAAAAATCAGATTTAATTATTATTGCTGCAAGGCCAGGTATGGGTAAAACAGCTTTTGTAATGAGTGTTGCCAGAAATGCAGCGGTTGATTTTAATAAACCAGTAGCCATTTTTTCTTTAGAAATGTCGTCAAAGCAATTAGCAAATCGATTAATTTCAGGAGAAACGGAACTTACATCCGAAAAACTAAGAAAAGGCGATCTTCAACTTCATGAATGGAAACAACTTCATGTTAAAATTCAGAAGCTATCTGCAGCACCAATTTTTATTGATGATACTCCTGCATTAAATATTTTTGAACTAAGAGCAAAATGTAGAAGATTGAAAGCTCAGCAAAACATCGAATTAATCATAATCGATTATTTGCAATTGATGAGTGGAAATGGAGATAATAAAGGTGGAAATCGTGAACAGGAAATTGGTAGTATATCAAGAGCTTTAAAATCAATTGCGAAAGAATTAGATGTTCCGGTAATTGCACTATCACAGTTGAGCAGAGCTGTTGAAACCCGTGGAGGAGCAAAAAAACCACAACTTTCAGATTTACGTGAATCTGGTTCTATAGAGCAAGACGCTGATATGGTATTGTTTCTTTATCGGCCAGAATATTATCAATTCACGGAAGATGAGGACATGAAATCGACCGCTGGAATTGCAGAAGTAATTATTGCAAAACACCGAAATGGCTCGCTGGATACCGTTCAACTTCGTTTTATTGACAAATATGTTAAGTTCGCCAACTTGGATGAGGATTCGATTTTTCAACCTACAACCTTTAGAATGGACCCATCTGATAGTTTTGATGCACCTACCGGAATGATTTTACCATCTAAAGCAAATGACCCGGACGAGGATCCGTTTTAGAATTATATTTTAAAGCAAAAAACTAATGCAAATACCACCAATAATAATTACCCAAGGTGGAATTTTGGTAAACATTAATAAGGAAAAAGTAAAACCAATGATCAAAACATTGATATAATTTAATCCTATCGGTTTTAACAATAAAAAAAATGCAGCGAAAACGAATCCAACCGAAACTGCATTTATTCCTTTAAAAGATTGTTTTATCATTTGTATTTTCTTCAAATTATCCCAAATCGGATAAATAAAAAGTATTAGAATCATTCCAGGTAAATTGATAGCGATAACTGCGATTATAGCACCTAAAATTTGACCTGCAATTCCATAATTCCGCATGGTAATGGAACCTACAAAAGAAGTAAATGAAAATACTGGACCAGGCATAGCTTGTTGCAACGCAACAGCAGATAAAAATTCCTGAGCGGTTAAATATTTTTTAAGTTCAACAAACTCAGTGTACAACATCGGTATTAAAACCTGCCCTCCTCCAAATACAAGAATTCCATTCCGATAAAAATTTTCGAATAATCTGACAGGTAAACTAAAAAACGATGTTCGATTTATTAACATTCCCATCAGAGCAAAAAGCAATAGAATTCCAATAAATAGCAATAGTTTTTTCCAGTTTACCTGCAGAATGTATTTTTCTTGGTCGGGTTCTAATTTGTTGAAAATTGCTGCTAGCGTTGCGCCTACCAACAATATAATCGGAAAAACATAAGGCGTTCTGAAATAAATAGTAGCCAAAAAAGAAAACAAAGCCAATAAAAAAACCCAAATTGATTTGATAAATAATAAGGAAAGTTTGAAGCCTGCATAACCAATTATACCGACAGCCATTGCCTGTATTACTTGCAATCGTGATTGTGCAATAGTTGATAAATCGAAATAGGAAAAACAAATGGCTGCAATAGCCATTAAACATGCTGATGGTAAAATCCAGATAAAAAAAGCAAAAATTGCAACTCGATAACCTCCAAATCGAAAAGCAATTGCCACTAACGTTTGTGTAGAAGCTGGACCAGGAAGCATTTGGCAAAGTGCATTTAACTCTATCAGTTCATTTTCGTTGAGGTATTTTCGCTTAATAACAAATTGCCGCAACATTAAAGCAAAATGAGCCTGAGGACCTCCAAATGCTGAAAGCGTGTAGGCAAAAACATCACGCAAAAAAATGATGGTTCGTTTGCTCAAAACTTTAGAATAATGTTTTTTCAGTAAACATAATTTATTTATAATACTTATTTACTCGTCGGCATAAGGATCATTCATAATTGCAAAAGCTGATTTCAATTCTGACAAAGCATGCTCATTTTTTAATTTTTCAGCTACCAAAATACCTTTCTGATAAACTAAAGCGGCATTTTCTTTATTTCCTAATTGTTCATGCAATTTGGCAAGATGATAATAATTTCCTACATATTCTGGGTCTGAATAATGTACATCCTCATAATATTTTAACGCCAATTCAAAATTTCCACTTTTTAAATATTCAGTTGCAATTGCATATTTCAAAAAACTATCGTTGGGTTCTTTTTGTAAAAATTCAAATAAGCTTTCAAGTCTATTATTCATTTCAGATTTAGTCGAATTTATATAGTTTTGTAAAAAAAGAAAAATTTATGAAAATATTGGTTTGCGTAAGCAATGTACCCGATACAACAACAAAAATAACTTTTACCAATAATAATACAGAATTAAACACAAATGGTATAAGTTATATTCTTAATCCATATGACGAGATAGCACTATCTAGAGCAGTGGAACTTACAGAAAACGGGAATGGAACTGTTACAACCTTAAATGTTGGAGAATTAAATACTGAACCCACTATCCGCAAAACACTTGCAATAGGTGCTACAGATGCAATTAGAGTAAACGCAAAACCAAGAGATGCTTATTTTGTTGCTAAACAAATTGCAGCAATCGCACAAGCAAATAACTATGACATGATCTTAACTGGGCGCGAGTCGATTGATTATAATGGATCGCAAGTGGCTAGCATGGTAGGTGAATTTTTAGATATTCCTTCCATTAACAGTGTAAAAAAACTTGACGTGAATGGAAATGGAGCAACACTTGAGCGTGAAATTGAAGGAGGGAAAGAAATGATAACTGTTGCTTTTCCGTTTGTCGCAAGTGCAACAGAAGGAATGGCAGAATGGAAAATACCAAATATGAGAGGAATTATGGCAGCCAGAACGAAACCACTGGTAGTGGTTGAAGCTGTAGAAGTACCTACAAATACAAACTTTATAGATTACGAACAACCTAAACCTCGAGGACAGGTAAATTTGGTTTCAACTGATCAACCCGAAAATTTAATTGATTTATTACACAACGAAGCAAAAGTATTTTAACAAAAAGATATGTCAGTATTAGTATATGTAGAGAATACAGAAGGAACATTCAAGAAATCAGCTTTTGAAGTAGTTTCGTATGCAAATGAAATTGCAAAATTATCAGGTACAACATTAACCGCCATTTCTATAGGTGATGTTAACGAAACAAACCTTGCTGAACTTGGAAGATTTGGTGCTAAAAAAATATTGAATGTAAGCAATGATAAACTTAAAACGTTTGTAAACCAAGCATATGCATCAGTTATTTCAGAAGCTGCAAAATCCGAAAATTCAACGATTGTTATTATCGCTAATACTTTTACTGGTAGAGGCTTGGCACCAAGAGTTGCAGTTAAATTAGAAGCAGGTTTAGCAGATGGCGCAATTGAATTACCTAAAATTTCGGGTGATAATCTTACAGTCAAAAAAACTGCATTTTCAGGAAAAGCATTTGCCAATGTTGAATTAACATCAAAAGTAAAAGTGATTACCTTAAATACCAATGCATTTAAAGTGATAGAATCTGCTGCTGACGGTGGAATTGAAAATTATGAGCCAAGTGTAAAGGATTCTGATTTTAAAATTATTGTTGGAGAAATTGTAAGAGCTGCAAATAAAGTTTCATTACCAGATGCAGAATTAGTTGTTTCCGCAGGCCGAGGTTTAAAAGGACCTGAAAATTGGGGAATGATAGAAGAATTAGCTGATTTGTTAGGCGCAGCAACGGCTTGTTCAAAACCAGTATCAGATTCTGATTGGAGACCACATTCCGAACATGTTGGCCAAACTGGAATTGCTATAAGCCCTAATTTATATATTGCAATAGGTATTTCTGGAGCTATTCAGCATCTAGCTGGGGTAAGTTCTTCAAAAGTAATTGTAGTGATAAACAAAGATCCAGAAGCGCCATTTTTTAAAGTTGCTGATTATGGTATTGTTGGAGATGCATTTGACGTCGTACCAAAATTAATTGCTGCTGTAAAATCGTTAAAAGCATCGAACTAAATTGTATAACAAAGATTTTGTAAGTGAATTTAACAAAATCCAAAATTATCTAAACGTTTTTTTATATCAATAAATGAATGTGTTAGTTAAAATAATTAACCCATTAAAATGAATCTCCTAATAATAGTATTCGGGCAAAAATGAGTGATGTGGAAATGAAGAAAATCAAATTAGATATAGTTGGCCTATCTTATAGCCAAACTCAATCAGGTGCTTATGCACTTGTTCTAGGCGAAACAACAGGAAGACGACGTTTGCCCATAATAATCGGAGGCTTTGAAGCACAGGCAATTGCTATTGAAATTGAAAAAATGACACCTAGTAGGCCATTAACTCATGATTTATTCAAATCTTTTGCAGATGCTTTTAGTATTCAGATTCAGGAAATTATAATTTACAATTTACTTGATGGAATATTTTTTGCAAAAATCATATCATCTGATGGAAAAAAGCAAGTTGAAATTGATGCAAGAACATCCGATGCTATAGCACTTGCTGTTCGCTTTGAATGTCCAATTTATACCTACGAATTTATCCTCGCCTCTGCTGGAATCGTAATAGAAGGAAATGATTTTGTTTTTCTTGAAAATCTTGAAAAAAAGGAAGATGGAGTGCTTGCTACAAAAGCAACCGACTATTCAACTGTAAATGATCAGGAATTAAAAAATTTATTGAAACTTGCTTTGGAAGAAGAAGCTTACGAAAAAGCTGCCAGAATACGCGACGAAATTACGAAACGCAAATCTTAGGCATTTAAAACGATTACTATTTTTAGCTTTTAAAATTTCTCTTCTTCTGATTAGAAATTAACAGTTAAAAAAATCATACTTTACCCGCAAAACAAAAGCTACTAATGGAAAGATTTACAGGTCTGATTGGAATCGTATTAATTTTTGCACTGGCATTCATGCTATCCAACAATAGAAAAGCAATTAATTACCGACTTGTTTTCTCAGGCTTGGCCATTCAAATACTCCTTGCTTTATTTATTTTAAAGGTTCCGTTTGGTCAACAATTATTTTCGTGGTTAGGTGCTGCAGTTACCAAAGTGCTCGATTTTTCGCAAGCAGGAGCCAATTTTGTTTTCGGTGCTTTGGTTAAAAAAGAATTCATGGACAAAGCATTTGGTGCTGGCAATGACTTTATCTTTTTCTTTAAAATAATTCCTACTATCATTTTTGTAGCAGTATTAGTTAGTGTTGCCTACCATCTAGGCATTATGCAACGTATCGTAAAGTTCTTTGCATTTATCGTTTATAAATTAATGGGAGTTTCGGGATCTGAGGCATTATCAAATGTTGCAAGTGCATTTGTTGGCCAGGTTGAAGCACAAATAATGATAAAACCATACTTAAAAGGTATGACCATGTCGGAACTTTTAGCCTCTATGGCGGGTAGCATGGCAACTATTGCTGGCGGTGTTATGGCTGTTTATATTGCATTAGGTGTTCCTGCGGAATATTTAATTGCAGCAAGTTTAATGGCTGCTCCAGGTGCTTTGGTTATTTCTAAAATTGTATGGCCTGAAACACAACTCTCAGAAACCAAAGGACAAGTTTCATTAGAAATTAAAAAAACAAGCTCTAACCTAGTCGATGCAATTTCTCACGGTGCTGGTGATGGTTTAAAAGTTGGACTTAATGTAGTTGCTATGCTAATTGGATTTATAGCTTTAATCGCCTTGGTTGATTATTTGTTAGGTAAACTAGGGACAAGCTTGGCAAACATGGGCATGTCACTCTCATACATCGGCATTAATTTAAGCAAATTGAGTTTAAATGAAATCTTAGGCTCCGTATTTTCACTTTTTGCATATGCTATGGGAATACCTTTTAAAGATATTCATACTGCTGGTTCGCTTATGGGTACAAAAATGGTAATCAACGAATTTGTAGCCTACCTTGATTTGGCTAAAGTTAAAGATACCATGGATGCAAAATCATTGCTGATTACCAGTTTTGCTTTATGCGGATTTGCCAACTTTAGTTCTATTGCTATACAAGTTGGTGGTATTGGCGAACTTGCTCCCGAACGAAGAACTGATTTAGCTAAATTAGGTGTTAAAGCCCTAATATGCGGAACTTTAGCTTCTTATTTATCCGCAACAATTGCTGGTATACTTTTGTAGAAAAAGTTTAAAGTCGAATCTTGAATTTTTGCAAAATTAAACCCAAATTCCCTCATATTTATTTAGGAAAAACGGATGAGCCATAAAAACTACCGAATAGAAAATGAATGTTTGAATTGCGGTGCAACTGTAATAGGGAAGTTTTGTCATAAATGTGGCCAGGAAAATTTGGAATTAAAAGAAAATTTTTTCCATCAATCCATTCACGCTATTGGAGATTATTTTCATTTTGATGCTAAATTCTTTGGGACCTTACAACCTTTACTTTTCCAACCTGGAAGACTAACAAATGAATATAATTCAGGTAAAAGAACTTCGTACCTCCACCCTATTCGAATTTATTTATTTATTTCAATTCTATATTTTTTCCTTTCTTCATTTCTACCCGAACAAACATTTGTTAAGTTTCAAGAAACTAAAAGTACTACTGGATTAGATTCAGCCGATCAAGATTTAGACTCCTTGCAGCTTGCTGAAAAAAATAACACAACTAACTTCCATTTAAACATTAAGAGTAAAAAAGATACGTTGGTAAAATCTGATTCAACGAATAAAAGCTGGTTTGCTGAAATTGAAGGTAAGGCTTCTAAAAATTTGAGGAATTCAGAAACACGAAAAAAAGCCCTTTCAGAATCAGGCAAGAAACTACCTAAAGTTATGTTTTTTATGATTCCAGTTTTCGCGTTATTCTCAAAATTATCGTATCGTAGGTCAAAAAAATACTACACTGAACATTTAATTTTTTCTCTACATTTTCACTCTTTCTATTTCTTGACAGGTTCTTTCCTAATAGCCGCTCATTTATTTCTGCTATTATTTAACGTTAAATTTCCAATAGAAGTAATTTTACCTTTTATCGCTGCCATTTATTTATTCTTAGCATTAAAAAAAGTATTTGTACAAAATAATTGGAAAACCCTTTTGAAAGAACTATTAATACTTTTTGCCTATATTTTTGTTTTGGCAATCTGTATATTTTTTGTAGCTATTTTTACTTTTGCAACAGTACATTAACTATACATCAGTTTTAAATTTCTGACAATTCAAGAATAAAGTTTCTTATTTCTTATCGTCTACATCTTTAACAATTAAAGTTAAAAATGCTGCTAAAATCATAGAACAACCGCCTAAAACAATGGTGTAAACAGCTTCACCATGAAATACTTTTGTGGTAAACCAGCCCAAAACCGAAGCTGCCAAAATTTGAGGTATTACAATAAAATAATTAAACATTCCCATAAACATACCCATTTTTTTAGGAGGTAATGAACCTGCTAAAATCGCATAAGGCATAGAAAGAATACTTGCCCAAGCCAGGCCTATACCTACCATAGAAAGTAAAAGCATATTCGGATTTGTAATGTATGAGATAGAAATTAAACCAATTCCGCCAGCAATTAAAGCGATCATGTGTACAAATTTACGACTGGTTTTATTAGCAATTACCGGCAATAAAAAAGCAAAAAGTGCAGCAAAACCATTATAAACCGCAAAACACACTCCAACCCAATTTGCACCTTCGTTATAAATAGCAGAGGTACTATCAGTGGAACCGTAAACATGTTTGGTAACGGCATTAGTTGTATAAATCCACATCGCAAATAAAGCAAACCAGGTAAAAAACTGAACTACCGCCAATTGCTTCATGGTTGTAGGCATCTTAAATAAATCTGTAACGATAGTTGCAATTCCCACTTTAGGTTCTTCAGCCTCAGGGTCAAACGGTACGTATTGCTTAAATTCTTCCGGTGGGTATTCTTCAGTTTTAAACACCGTCCAAGATACTGCTGAAATAAATACTACTGCTCCTATAAAAAACGAATACATTACAGAATCTGGAATCACTCCATCTGCTGCAGTATTAGAAACACCGATAGCAGTAAGTATATAAGGAAGCATAGAAGCAACCACAGCACCCGTTCCGATAAAGAAACTCTGCATAGCAAAACCTGCTGTACGCTGAGAAGAAGGCAACATATCGCCTACTAAAGCTCTAAATGGCTCCATAGATATATTAATTGATGCATCTAATATCAATAGACAACCTGCAGCAATCCATAAAACAGAAGCAAATGGAAAAACAAATAATGCCATTGACGAAAGAATTGCGCCAATTAAAAAATACAATCTTCTTCTACCCAATCTTCCCCAAGTATGATCGCTCATATATCCAATTATTGGCTGAACCAATAAACCAGCAATAGGTGCAAAAATCCAAAGAATAGGTATCTCATCAACTTTGGCACCCAGAGTTTCAAAAATCCGGCTTACGTTAGAGTTTTGCAATGCGAAACCAAATTGTATTCCCAGAAAACCGAAACTCATGTTCCATATTTGCCAAAAACTTAATCTTGGTTTTTCTTTTACGATACTTCTTGTTTTCGAATCGGTTTTAATTTCAGCTGTAGATTGCATAATTATTTATTGAGATATTTTAAATTATTCTTGTTCTATGTTAAATATAAATGCACCCAATGGAGGTAATTCCATTTTCACACCATCTGTAAAATTTTCTAAATCAGTCACATCTGAAGCACGAACTGTAAAAGGCATTGTTTTATCATTCAACAGATCGGTGAATTTATATTTTTTATTGGAATTTAATTGCATGGCATCCCAAGCACCTTGTGGTATTTTAATTGCAACTTTTGAGAATTTTTGCTGATCAAAATTAACCACAATTAATTGGCGACTATTTCCATTATATCGAAGATAAGCATACATTTTATCATCAATATAACCCATACTTTTACCTCCAACATTTACATATTGCAAACCAAAAAAATCTCCATTGGCTAAGGATGAATAATCCGTTACTAAATTTAATAAACGTGAATAAAAATTACGTAAACTTTTTTGTGAAGTAGAAAGCTGAGCTCCATCAAATTTTCCATTGTTCATCCATTTTTGATGTTCGGGCACTCCCCAATAATCAAAAATAGTAGTTCTACCATCTTCTCCTTGAAAACCTTCATTTCCCTTTCCTGGTTCGCCAACCTCTTGACCGAAATAAATCATTACAGGACCTTTATCTAGAGTTGCACTCACTGTCATCGCCGGAATGGCAGTCATAGCATTTCCTGAAAATTTATCGGATGCTAATCGTTGCTCATCATGATTTTCCAAAAACCGGATCATATGCTTGGCAATTCCTTTTGTTTGCTCTTGCCAGCAATAGGTAATATCGCTGGTAGTTCCTTTACCTTCCATTAATCTACGCAATGCATCATACAAACCTACTTTATCATACAAATAATCAAATTTTCCATCAACAATATAACTATTGTATAAAGTTGGATTATACGCTTCCGCTATAAATATTATTTCTGGGTTTATCTTTTTAATTTCAGGAATAACCCATGACCAAAACTCAACCGGAACAAATTCTACCACATCACATCTGAAACCATCAACTCCCTTTTTTGCCCAATACGATAAAATATCACGCATTTTAAACCAGGTAGAAGGAATAGGATCAAAGTATGTTTTTCGGTTATTTTGTACATCTATTCCATAATTTAATTTAATGGTTTCGTACCAGTCGTTTACTGAGGGTGTTGCAGAAAAAACATCATTTCCGGTTGCTTTAGCTGGCTTTTCATTCATTATATTATCAAAAGCGGCAAAAGTTGCATTGTTATATGCATTTTGCGGAACCACTAATTCTTTACCTGGTAAATAATAAAAATTATTTTGCGGATCAAATGCTACATTCTTATTATCATTTTCACCAAAATCTCGAACACCGGCTGGCCGAGCATCAGATTGGTAAGATCGCGCTACATGATTAGGAATAAAATCAATTAGAACTTTCAACCCATTGTCATGTGTTCTTTTTACCAATAGCTCAAATTCTGCCATTCGGTTTTTCGGATCGGTTGCCAAATCTGGATTAATATCATAATAATCTTTGATTGCATATGGAGAACCAGCACGTCCTTTCACAACATCCGGATCGTCTTTTGGAATCCCAATTGAACTATAATCCGTCATTAAAGCGTGCTCAATTACGCCAGTATACCAGATATGGGTAGCTCCTAATTTTTTCAGTTCAGCTAATGCAATGTTATCAATATCTGCAAATTTGCCTACACCATTTTCTTCTTTGGAACCATAAAATTTATTGGTTTTATTTTTATTGCCAAATAGCCTGGTCATCAACTGATAAACGACCAATTTATCGGTCTTTACAGGTTCATCAATGGTTTCGATGCTTGTTTGCACCGACTCTTCATACGTCGAATACATGTTGAAATTATGCTTTTTTAAAGTAAATGAATTAATCAGTATTACACTGATAATTAGTAAAATGGTTAAGAGCGATTGCTTCATTTTTACGGTATACTCCTCTGATTTGTTTGCTTAAGGATTCTAAATGTATTTATTTATTTCGTAAAGAAGAAAATAGGCGAAATTTTTAGCTGAATGCATTCCTTTTTTAATAGAATGATGATTATAACACTCGAATTCATACATTAAATTACGCAAAATGTATAACGCAAAATGCGTAATGCAAAATGTATAAGGCAAAATGTGAATTTTTAAAAATGGAAAAGAGAAAATGGAAAGTGCATATTGAAAAACACTTCTTATATCATTAGGTGCAGAAGTTTTTTTTGCTGGTATGGAAATAGGATTGTATTTTGGGGGGATGAAAATTATAGTAAAAGCAAGGAGATAGAGAAATCTAATATTACTATTTATTATATTTTGACTAGAAAAATGAAAATTTTAGTAAAAAGGAAGGCGAGTTGCCCCGCCTTAAATGTTTTCACAACGGAATAATCCTTATTGTGATTTGCTTTCGATTCAAAGAACTACTTTTTAATTAACATATACAAATTTAAATTCTCTCAAGTATGAAAAAAATTTTGGGTCTCGATTTAGGAACAAATTCTATAGGTTGGGCTTTAATAGAAAAGGATGATGAAACAATGCTGGGAAATATTCTTTGCGCAGGTAGCAGAATATTACCTATGAGCCAAGACATTTTAGGCAAATTCGATTCTGGTGTTTCCATTTCACAAACGGCAGAAAGAACCAATTTTAGAGGAATTAGAAGACTAAGAGAAAGGCATTTGTTAAGAAGAGAAAGACTACATAGAACATTAAATATTTTAGGATTTTTACCCAACCACTATGCAAATGAAATTGATTTCGAAAAGCATCCTGGCCAGTTTTTGAATAATTCAGAACCAAAAATTGGATATATAAAAGATGAAAAAACTGAGCAGTCTAATTTTATTTTTCAGAATTCTTTTAATGAAATGCTGAATGATTTCAAAATTCACCAACCTGAGTTATTAAAGAATGGTAAAAAAGTACCTTATGACTGGACTATCTATTATTTAAGAAACAAGGCATTAACTCAGAAGATTGAAAAAGAAGAGTTAAGTTGGTTACTGTTAAATTTTAATCAAAAAAGAGGATATTATCAATTAAGAGGTGAGGAAGAAGAGGATAATATTAATAAATCTGTAGAATTTTATTCACTAAAAGTTATAGGGGTTGAAGCAACAGACCAGAAAAAAGGCAATGATGAAATTTGGTATAACATACAACTGGAAAATGGATGGATTTACAGAAGAACAAGTAAAACACTATTAGATTGGATTGGAAAAATAAAAGAATTTATTGTAACTACTGATATAAATGAGGACGGTAGTGTAAAGAAAGACAAAGATGGTGCTGATAAAAGATCATTTAGAGCGCCTGCGGAAAATGATTGGACTCTCGTAAAAAAGAAGACAGAATTTGAAATTGAAAATAGCGAAAAAACAGTTGGAACATTTATTTATGAAACTCTATTAAAAAAACCCAATCAAAAAATAAATGGAAAGCTTGTAAGAGTTATAGAGCGTAAATTTTACAAACAAGAATTAGAATTAATTCTTAAAAATCAGGTAAAATTTCATACAGAATTAATAGATGTAAAGTTGTTTAGTAAATGTTTAGAAGAACTCTATGAAAATAATGAAGCACACAAATCCAATATTTCAAGTAAAGGTTTTATTCATTTATTCTTAGATGATATTATATATTATCAAAGACCATTAAAAAGCAAAAAATCATTAATTAGCAATTGTAAATTTGAAACAAGAATATTTATTAAAGATGGTAAAAAGGAGATAGAACCTTTAAAATGTATTGCCAAATCGCATCCATTATTTCAAGAGTTTAGATTATGGCAATGGTTACAAAACCTTAGAATCTATAAAAAAGAAAATGATCAAGAAGTGACAAATCAATTTTTATTGGAAGAAAATGATTGGCTTAATTTATTTAATTGGCTTAATGAAAGAAAGGAAGTTGACCATAAAGCATTATTAAACTTTATTCTTAAACCTTTTAAGTTGAAGGCATCTGATTATAGATGGAACTATGTTTATGATGCTGTAAAAGACGAATCAAAGTCGTATCCATGTAATGAGACAAGGAGTCAAATTTCTACCAAATTAAATAAAGTGATTAATGTTCCATCCAATTTTTTGTCGAAAATAAAAGAGGTTGAGTTATGGCATATTTTATATTCAGTTGAAGATAAACATGATATAATAAAAGCATTGAACACATTTGGTGAGAAAAATGGATTAGGTTCTGACTTTACAGAAATTTTTAGAAAATTTCCTCCATTCAAAAAGGAATACGGTTCTTATTCTTCTAAAGCAATAAAAAAGATTTTGCCATTAATGCGAACGGGTGATTTATGGAATATTAATGATATTGATTCAAATACATTAAATAGAATTAATAAAATTATTGATGGAGAATTTGATGAAACGATTAAACAAAGAGTTCGCGAAAAATCTATTGGATTGAGTAATGTCTCTGATTTTAAAGGTTTACCTCAATGGTTAGTTTCCTACATTATTTACGACAGACATTCAGAAGATGGTGAAGTATTAAAATGGAAAACGGCGAACGATATCGTACAACTCGAACAACATAGTTTAAGAAATCCAATAGTTGAACAAGTAATTAATGAAACTCTTAAAGTTGTAAAAGATATTTGGAAACAAATGGGTAATGGTGAGGAAGGTTTTTTTAACGAAATCCACATTGAATTAGGAAGAGAAATGAAAAATCCTTCTGATAAAAGAAGACAAATGACTAACCAAGTAGGTGAAAACGAAAACACTAATTTGAGAATTAAGGCTTTGCTTGTCGAATTATTTAATGATAAGGATATAGATAATGTTAGGCCTTATTCACCTATGCAACAAGATATATTAAAAATTTACGAGGAGGGTGTATTATCATCTGAAGATGGTAAAATCCCAGATGAAATTCTGAAAATTTCTAAATTATCACAGCCTACTTCAGCAGAGTTACTTAAATACAAATTGTGGTTAGAACAAAAATACCTTTCTCCCTATACTGGTAGTATTATTCCATTAAATAAACTATTTACACGAGAATATGAAATAGAACATATTATACCACAATCTCGACATTTTGATGATTCAATGAGCAATAAAGTTATTTGTGAATCTGCTGTAAATAAGGATAAAGATAATATGCTAGGTTTTGAATATATAAAACAGAACTACGGAAAATCTATAGAATTGGAAAATGGAAAGATGGTGAGAATATTTAGCATTGATCAGTATGAGAAATTTGTAAAAGACAATTACGGCAAAAGCAGAAACAAGCTAAAAAAGCTTTTGATGGAAGATATTCCAGAGTCGTTTATACAGAGACAGTTAAACGACAGCCGATATATAAGTAAGGTAGTAAAAAACTTGCTGAGTAATATTGTTAGAGAAAAAGCAGAACTAGAAACCGTATCTAAAAATGTATTATCAACAAATGGTGCAATTACCTCCGTTTTGAAACAAGACTGGGGCATGAATGATATTTGGAATGATTTAATAACTCCTCGCTTTGTTCGATTAAATGAATTGACTAATAGTACAAATTTTGGAGAATGGACAAATAAAGATGGAAAACAGGTATTTCAAACTCAAGTACCATTGGCGTTGCAGAAAGGGTTTAGCAAAAAAAGAATCGACCATAGGCATCATGCTTTGGATGCAATTATAATAGCTTGTGCAACAAGAAGCCATATCAATTATTTAAATAATGAAAATGCGATCGGAAAAAATACACAGGCAGAAAAAGACAAAAAGCGGTACGACCTTAAAAATAAACTTTGTCATAAGAAATATAATGATGACACTAAGCAAAATTACAAATGGGTTTTTAATAAGCCTTGGCCTACTTTCACAAAAGATACAAAAGATTTATTGAGTGAGATAGTCATTAGCTTTAAACAAAATCTACGGGTGATTAACAAAACAGTAAATCATACGTTGGCTTGGAGAAAAAATGAAAATGGCGAACTTAAAAAAGAACTAATCAAACAAACTAAAGGTGATAGTTGGGCAGTGAGAAAACCAATGCATAAGGATACAGTTTCTGGCTTAGTCAAATTAAAATTTATAAAAGCAGTGTCCCTTTCAACAGCATTTGATGAAGTTGATATGATTTTAGATAAAAATTTAAAGAGGAAGATAAAAGAATTGAAATTAGCTGGATTAAATAAAATTCAAATACTTAAGTTTTTTAAAGACCTCGCCTACAAATGGTTAGATGCAGATATTTCAAAAGTTGAAATCTACTATTGGGACAAAGAAAATGTTGCCTCAAGGGTAGCCATTGATGAAAGTTTTAATAGTATAAAAATCGAGAGTATAACTGATTCTGGTATTCAAAAAATTCTATTAAATCATTTACAAAAATACGATGAAAATAAAAATGGAAAATTATCGGAGCATCCAGAATTAGCATTTTCGCCAGATGGATTAGATTTGATGAACAAAAATTTAGTTTCTTTAAATAATGGTAAAAATCATCAACCTATTATTAAAGTAAGAACTTTTGAACCAAAAGGAAATAAGTTTAATGTAGGTCAGATTGGAAATAAAAATCAAAAATTTGTAGAAGCTGCTAAAGGCACGAATTTGTTTTTTGCTATTTACCAAGATAAAAACGGGAAAAGATTATATGAAACTATTCCACTTAATATTGTGATTGATAGGCAAAAACAAGGTTTAACTTCTGTACCTGAATTTGACCAAGCTGGAAATGCCTTGCTCTTTCATTTATCTCCGAATGATTTGGTTTATGTATCAAAAGAGCATTATGATAAATTAGAGATTTCAAAAATTTATAAAATTGTAAGTTTTACTTCAAATCGCTTGTATGGTATTCCTGCCTCAGTATCTAAATCAATTATTGACAAATTAGAATTTACGCAATTAAACAAGCTTGAAAGCACACTAGATAAAATCTCTATTAAAGAATTTTGTACAAAACTTACAGTTGGAATACTTGGAGATATAAAAAGTATTACTAAATTAAATAATATTATACCTGATACAATAATCCATTAACAAATAGAGTTTTACCATTTTAGTCAACCATTTTTTAACAATTACTTAATCTATAAAAACTATGTCAGTAAAATTTAATGTAATCCAACGAGTGAACCCGCTAAAGCGGACAGATCCCAAAAAAAGTTATGCTATTATTAAAAGCGATGGCGAAATTACCCTTAAGCAGTTGAGCAAAAGAATTAGCAGCATGAGTACAGTAAACAGTGGTGATATTTTAGCCACCTTAGATTTGCTAGTACAAGTAATGCAAGAAGAAATTGGAGATGGAAAAATTGTTCGGTTGGGTGATTTTGGTTCATTTTCAATTAGCCTATCTGCCGAAGGTCAGGCAAAAGATGAAGATGTAACTTCAAGTACTATTAAAGGTGCGAAATTAAGATTCAGACCTGGTAAGGATCTTAAAAATACCCTTGAAACCCTTGATTTTGAGAAAGCAGCTAGTTAATTAATGATGTAATTTTATTGTGTGTTAAGTGAAGCGGCAGAGTTACCCAACTGTACCGCTTCACTTTACCAACTAGACCGCTTCACTTTGCTAACTAGAGCGCTTCACTTTTACAACTCTCCTACTCCATAGTAAGATTACAATTAGATCAATTTCTAAATGATAAAAAGAACTTTATTATTCAGCAATCCAGCCTATTTAAGTAAGAAAAATGATCAATTGTTAATTGATTTACCTCATTTAAGAGATTTGGGAGAAGCAGAATCTAAAAAAACAATTCCTATTGAAGATATTGGGGTGGTATTGCTAGATCATCAACAAATAACGATCACTCATAGTTGTATTGCTGCTTTACTCGAAAACAATGTTGCATTAATTACTTGCAACGATCACCATATACCTACTGGAATGATGTTGCCTTTGGAGGGCAACGATTTACAAAGTAAACGATTTCGATTTCAAATAGAGGCAACTGAACCTTTGAAAAAACAGTTATGGGAACAAACGGTACGTTATAAAATCTTAAATCAAGCAGCAGTACTCCAAGGCAGAAAAATTGAAATTAATAATATGTTAAAATGGGCCAAAAATGTACGATCTGGCGACCCAGATAATTATGAAGGAAGAGCTGCGGCCTATTATTGGAAAAACGTGTTTCCGAAAAAAGTGGAGTTTTTCAGAGGAAGAGAAGGAAATCCTCCCAATAATTTATTGAATTATGGTTATGCCATTCTCCGTGCAATTGTAGCTAGAGGTTTAGTTTCATCGGGATTATTACCAACATTGGGCATACATCATCGCAATCAATATAATGCTTATTGTTTGGCTGATGATATAATGGAGCCATATCGCCCTTATATTGATTTGATTGTTTTGCATATAATAGATCAAGGTGAAAATTTTCTGGAACTAGGCAATTCCATTAAAACCCAATTATTACAAATTGCAACGGTCGATGTGATTTTTGGTAAAGAAATAAGCCCATTGATGGTTGGCTTGCAAAAAACAACTAGCAGCTTGGTTAGATGCTATGAAGGTAAAAGTCGTAAGTTGGAATTTCCAGAATTACCGATAACGAAACTGAAAAAATATAGTGAGTATCCAATAGAAATTGAAGAATCTAAAGTTGCAGAACCATTCTTTATTGAAAATAAAAAACAGGATGGTGGTGCAAAATAATCATGCGTTTTAATCAATATCGTATTTTGTGGGTTATGATACTATTTGATTTACCAACCGAAACAAAAGCGGAAAAAAGCATACATGCCAAATTTCGAAAAGAAATAATGAGGGATGGATTTAATATGTTTCAATTTTCGATATACCTGCGACATTGCAGCAGTCGAGAAAATGCTGATGTACATGTAAAACGAGTAAAAGGGCTCTTACCAGAAAAAGGCCATGTGGCAATTTTAACCATTACGGATAAACAATTTGGCATGATAGAACTTTTTTATGGAAAAAAAACAAAAGAATTGCCCGCTCCTACTGGGCAATTAGAAATGTTTTAGTTTAAAATTTTCTCAGTTTAAAATTGGAATTTCAAAATTTAATCAAGTAATCTACAAAGTAGAAAGAAAAATGTAAGAAAAAATGAGCCTAACTATTTAAAGTCAAACTCATTTTTAATTTCTAATTTATTGTCTAAGATATTGATAATGATTTAATTGATACACGGTATGTTGTGGTAAATATCAATAAATCAAAGAATGAAAGCAAATCACAACAGAATCCGGAGTATTTAACAAACAATTAAAGTTGTGGTAAATATCAATAAATCAAAGAATGAAAGCAAATCACAACGTGCGAGAGAGAGACAGAGAGAGAGAAAGAGTTGTGGTAAATATCAATAAATCAAAGAATGAAAGCAAATCACAACCAAAGCCGTTATGTACAATTCCTCCATGCGTTGTGGTAAATATCAATAAATCAAAGAATGAAAGCAAATCACAACATCTTTGAATGGCGGGTTTCTATCATCTACGTTGTGGTAAATATCAATAAATCAAAGAATGAAAGCAAATCACAACTATGCTGTCCTTCCATAGCATCAGTATCTAGTTGTGGTAAATATCAATAAATCAAAGAATGAAAGCAAATCACAACCAATAGGTTCGCAGCCTTCTCTGCAGTCTGGTTGTGGTAAATATCAATAAATCAAAGAATGAAAGCAAATCACAACCATACACGAGCGTATATGTACATCTAGCCAGTTGTGGTAAATATCAATAAATCAAAGAATGAAAGCAAATCACAACCGTGGAGGGCAATTGGAACGAGAACAGAGGGTTGTGGTAAATATCAATAAATCAAAGAATGAAAGCAAATAACAACTAATGTCCTAATAA
>JANOCT010000021.1:0-22294 GCA_031412335.1 bacterium
GCCCAGCGTTTATTGCCGCAAAATGTTGTACCTACATTAGGCCCTGATGGTACGGGATTGGGACATATTTTTTGGTACACGCTGGATGCACCCTCACATGATTTAGGAGAATTAAGAGCCCTGCAGGACTGGTACATAAAATTTGCTTTGCAAACAGTACCCGGTGTAAGTGAAGTGGCCTCTTATGGTGGTTTTCAAAAACAATATCAAATTGTAATTGATCCGCATAAGCTGAGTTATTACAACATTCCTTTAATGGATGTGATTGCTAAGGTAAGGGCAAACAATAACGATGTGGGAGGAAGAAAAATTGAGATGGCAGATATGGGATATATCATCAGGGGTGTTGGCTACATTACTCAAATAAAAGACATTGAAGAAATAGCATTACTAACACAAGGTTCCATCCCCATTCGTGTTAAAGATATTGCTACCGTGCAAATGGGCGGTGAATTACGATTAGGAATTATAGAAGAAAATGGGGAAGGAGAAAAAGTAGGTGGTATCGTAATTATGCGATATGGAGAAAATGCAAAAGAAGTTATTGATAAAGTAAAAGAAAAATTAAAAGATGTTGAAAAGGGTTTACCCGCCGGCGTTAAGTTTCATACTGCTTACGACCGGTCAGATTTAATTGAAGCTACTATTGCAACTTTAAAAGAAGCAGTAATTGAAGAAATTATTGTTGTTGCCCTTGTGCTGCTCATTTTCCTGTTGCATGTACGAAGCGCTTTAATAGTAGTGATAACGATTATAATGAGCGTGTTGATTTCCTTTATTATGATGGACTGGTTTAATGTAAGCTCCAACATCATGTCGCTTGCCGGTGTAGCGCTGGCAGTTGGCGACCTGGTGGATGCAGGAATTGTGATGGTGGAAAATGCTTTAAAATCTATTACAGAAGAAACGGAATAAATATTATTATGATTTCAAATGAAGAAAGATTAAAAAGGATTGAAAGCTCCTCCGTATTGGTGGGCCGGGCAGTTTTCAGTTCTATATTAATTACGCTGGTATCATTCGCACCCATACTTTTTTTGGAAGGCCAGGAAAAGAAATTATTCACGCCACTGGTACTTACTAAAAGTTTTGCCATGATTGGCTCTGCATTGGTAGCTGTTTTTTTGGTACCGGTATTGATGGCTTTGATGCTAAAAGGCAAAATGCGGCCAGAAAAAAAACACCCGGTATCAAGGTTTTTTCTTTGGTTGTATAATCCTGTAATTCGCTGGTGCCTTCGCTGGAAGAAGACCACTATTGCCATTGCTTTTGTTTTGGTTGCTGCAAGTATTCCATTGGTAATGCGGTTAGGTTCGGAATTTATGCCACCTCTTGATGAAGGTTCACTTTTATTTATGCCGGTAACACTTCCGGATGTTTCGAATACTGAAATAAAACGCATCCTTCAGGTGCAGGATAAAATAATTAAAACAGTACCGGAAGTTGATAATGTATTGGGCAAAGCCGGAAGGGCAAATACAGCTACAGACAATTCTCCCATCAGCATGATTGAAACCATTGTGTTATTAAAACCCCAATCCGAATGGCGGGATGGAATGACGAAAAATAAGATCATTGACGAATTGAATAATAAGCTGCAAATTCCCGGGGTAATTAATGGATGGACACAACCCATTATAAACCGCATCAATATGCTCTCTACAGGTATCCGAACCGATGTTGGCGTAAAAGTGTATGGGCAAAGCCTCGACTCAATCAATGTGCTGGCACAACAATTTAAAGTGGCATTAACAGGTGTAGCCGGCATTAAAGATTTATACGTAGAGCCTATTATTGGTGGTAAGTATGTAGAGATAAAAATTAAAAGGGATGAAATTGGCCGTTATGGTTTAAGTGTGGATGATGTTAATATGGTAGTTGAATCATCCATTGGTGGAATGAATATTACTACTACTATTGAAGGGCGGCAACGCTTTTCTGTGAATGCCCGTTTTGCACAGGATTTTAGAAACAACATAACCCAATTAAAAAACCTGCTGGTTACCAGCCCCAGCGGCCCTATCCCTCTTTCAGCCGTTGCAGATGTATACATAGCCGAAGGCCCTCCTATGATTACTTCAGAAAATGCCATGCTGCGTGGCACATTATTATTTAATGTTAGGGAAAGAGATTTGGGCAGTACCGTAAATGATGCAAAAAAGAAACTGGAAAGCCTGGTACAAAAATTACCGAAAGGCTACTTTATAGAATGGAGCGGACAATACGAAAACCAGGTAAGGGCAGAGAAAAGATTAAAAATTTTAATCCCAATTGTACTGCTCATCATTACAGTCATCCTTTATTTCACCTTCCATACTTTCCGGGAAGTATTGATTGTATTGTCGAGCATACCGGTAGCATTGGTTGGAGGCGCTTATTCCCTCTTCTTTTTTGATGTAAACTTTTCGGTAGCAGTAGCAGTGGGATTTATTGCATTATTCGGCATAGCAGTAGAAACGGGTGTGCTGATGTTGGTGTATTTAAATAATTCATTGTTCAACAAGGTGCGTAAAAAAAATGAAGCAGGCGAGCCGTTGCAAAACAGTGACATTGAAGAAGCAGTTTACGAAGGTGCGGCGCTCAGGCTTCGCCCCAAATTAATGACTGTATTGGTTGATATATTTGGGCTTTTACCACTGTTGCTGGCAACTGGCACCGGTAGTGATGTAATGAAGCCGATTGCTATTCCTTTTGTATTTGGCCTTGTTACTTCTACATTTTTTGTATTAATCGTTTTACCTGCTATGTATGCATTGGTTAGGGAATATGAATTAAAGAAAAAAGGCAAAGTAGTAATTGAAGAACTAAAAGATTAAATAAAAATGAAAATAATACTATTCATACTGCTACTTACGCTAACAACTAAAATAAACTTCGGGCAGCAGGTTTTGAAGCTCAATGCCATTATAGAATCTATTCAACGATCACACCCATCCATAAAAATGTACGAATCAGAAATAAGATCAATGGATGAAGCTGCCAAAGGCGCTAAAAGCTGGATGCCGCCGGAGGTAAGCACGGGATTTTGGATGGTTCCCTATAATCCGGCATTGTGGAAGAAAAATGATATGGGTGAAACTGGCATGGGGCAATACATGATTGGCGGACAGCAAATGTTTCCCAACAAAAAGAAACAAAATGCAGATGCTGCTTATATGGAAGCTTTGTCTTCTGTAGAAAAAGAAAAAAAGAAAGCTACACTCAATGAACTGATCAATGATGCCAAAAAGTTTTATTATGAATGGATCATTCTGGAAAAGAAATTGGTGATACTGGTACAAAATGAAAAACTACTTGTATTCATGATCAAAAATGCAGAGATACGGTACAAAAATGGTTTAGAAAAAATCAGTGCTTATTATAAAGCAAAAGCAGCAGAAGGCAACAATATGAATATGCAACTGATGTTTGAAAACGACATCAAAGAAAAACGCATCCGCATAAATGCACTAATGGGCAGGAATGCAATGATTGATTTTGATATTGATACCAGCTACCAAATAAATGACTACTCGGCGGTAGTATTTGACACTACTTTATTTTATAATAGCCGCAGCGATTTAATAGCCATAGATAAAGACATCAATATTACTTTTTTAAAACAGGAAACGGAAAGACAAAGCCTCAAACCCCAGTTTGGTACTCGTTATGAACACATGTTTGGGTTTGGAGGATTTCCCATGCAATACACTTTTATGGGAATGATGAAATTACCCTTTGCCAAATGGTCTTCGAAAATGAACAAAGCCAATATTGAAAGTCTGAAATGGAAAGCCAATGCCTTGCAATCACAAAAGGAGATGATGGTGAACGAATACAGCGGCATGGCTTATGGTATGCGTAATGAAATAGAGCTGAAGAAAAAGCAGTTGAAGCTGTACAACGAAAACATCATACCTGCATTAAAGAATAATTATAAAACGATGCAATTAGGCTATGAGCAGAATACAGAAGAATTGTTTATGCTGTTTGATGCGTGGGAAACATTAAATATGACTCAGCTGGAATATTTAAAGCAATTACAGGATTTGCTAACAATGCAGGTGGAGCTGGAAAGAATTTTACAAATAAAGTAATTATCGTTAAAATCTTGCGATTAGGAAATCCTGGAATACTTATAATGAAAACAGTAATTAGGAACAAATAACACTTGACTGGAAAATTATTTTAAAGGTGATGAAAAAAAAGAAAATAGGAATTATTATAACATCATTGCTGGTGCTAATATCTGTGGCTGCATGGATATATTTTAAAGTTTTGACTCCACAAAAAGTTACACAACAGAAAGAACAAACCGGTATGGAAAATATGAAGATGGATGGTAAAGATGGAAATGAGAAAATGAATGCGGCTACCGGGGATACGGGTAAAAATGGGAATAACACCATACACGATGTTTCTTTACATACGCTGATGCAACCTGCGAATGGCTATGCTATTTCCAGTATACCTGCTACTACTTTAATGCAACGTGAAGAAGCCATCGAAATCAATGCCATTGGATATACAGCCTACAACACCAATGAAGTGGGTACTATATCAACCCGTGTAAATGGCAGGATCGAAAAGTTGTATGTCAAGTACCGATACCAGTTGATAAAAAAGGGTCAGAAAATTATGGACATTTATAGCCCTGAGTTGCTGACGGCTCAGCAAAATCATTTATTTCTGCTGAAAAATGATGCGGCTAATTATTCATTAATTAATGCTTCCAGAGAAAAATTATTATTACTTGGTTTTCCAGTTGATCAATTACAGCAACTCATAAAAACTCAGAAACCTTTGCTTACCGTTTCAGTTTACAGCAGGTACAGCGGGCATATTCATGACGCATTGAATAAGGAAATGAGCAACAATGCACAAGCATCCCCCTCTATGAATGAAGCCATATCATTAACCACGGAAGAACTTAGCCTTAAAGAAGGTATGTACCTGCAAAAGGGACAAACAGTTTTTAAAGTTTACAATGCAAACAAAATATGGGCTGTGCTCAATATTTATTCATCAGACCAGGTATTTATTAAAACAGGCACCAGGGTAAGCATTGTGCCGGAAACCAGGCCGGAAAAAACTTTTCAAAGTTCAATTTATTTTATTGAGCCATTTTTCAGGCCCGGAACTAAGACATTAACAGCCAGGGTAAATATTGACAACAGAGTTTTGCAATTACCGATTGGCAGCCAGGTGAAGGCAACTATTTTCAGCAGCCCGGTAAATGCAGCATGGTTACCTAAAGAGGCCGTTGTATCACTCGGTTTTGAAAAAGTTGTTTTTATTAAAAGCTACAATGGATACAAAGCACAAAAAGTAACAACAGGGGTAGCTAATAAAAATCTGATCCAGGTAACAGGTGGAATTACAACTGCTGATTCCGTGGCTGTAAATGCACAGTTTTTAATAGACAGTGAAAGTTTTATAAAAGTTAATAATGACAATTTGCATCTGAATATTGCACAATTATGAATAGTCAAGACAATTATTATGATAACAATATCGCTAAGCAAAAAAAAGTACTGATGCTGATTAAAATAAAATGAAATGAAAAAGATATTTGTCGTAGCAGTACTTATATTTCTATTGGGCGCTTGTAAAAGTGGTAAGGTAAAAGATTCCGGTGAGGCAGCCCATGCCGGACACGAAGAAGTATATTATACCTGCTCCATGCACCCACAAGTGATGAAAGATAAACCCGGTGACTGTCCTATTTGTGGGATGGCACTGATACAAGCTACAAAAACTTCCACTCCTGATAGCACAGGGGTACAATTGACCGGGCAACAAATACAATTAGGTAATATTTTAACAGACACCATACGCAGCGGAATGCTAGGTGGGCAGACAGTACTTACAGCCACACTTAATATTGATCAAAAAAAAATTAATGCAGTGAGTGCAAGGGTTATGGGTAGAATTGAGCGGCTTTATTTTAAAAACCTGGGTGATTATGTTAGAAAAGGAGATAGATTATTTGACTTGTACAGCGAAGAACTCAATAGTGCCAAACAGGAATATATTTTGGCATTAGAAAAACAAAAAGTGCTTGACAATTCAATTATTGATTTTACGGTACTGGTACAGAGTGCTAAAAATAAATTGCTATTATGGGGTTTGACCGATACACAAATACAAGCCCTGGCAATTACAAAAGCTACAACACCTGTAACCACTTTTTATAGCCCTGTAGCAGGTTACATTACCACCCTCGATATAAGCGAAGGAGAATATACGATGGAAGGAGGCACTATTGTACGCATCACCGATTTGTCAACACTTTGGGCAGAGGCTCAAGTGTACAGTTCCGAGCTATCACAAATAGATAACAATGCAGTTGCGACTGTTCAATTCCCTGATTTACAGGGCAAACAAATCAACGGAAAGATTGAATTCATGAACCCTGAAATTAATCCGCAATCACGTATTAACCTGCTTCGTGTAAATGTAGCCAACCCCGGAAATATGTTGAAGCCGGGTATGCCTGCTTATGTAACCATTAAAGGGAGCCAGCAAAACACATTAACCTTACCCTCTGATGCTATCATTCGCACAGGTACTGGCGCATCAGTGTGGGTACAAACCGGCAAAGGATTTTTTAAAAATATAATGGTAGAAATTGGTATGGAAGATGGCGACAGGGTTCAGATAATATCAGGCCTTCAATTAGGGGATATTGTGGTTATCAGTGGAGCGTATTTATTAAACAGTGAATTTATATTTAAGAAAGGCACTAACCCAATGGAGGGGATGAAAATGTAATTTGAAATAGTTCAAGCAAATAATAAAAAAATGAAATATCAGCATCAATTCGGAACTAATTCTAAAACAGCATCAAATAATCATTCAGAAATGAATCATGTCAACATGCAGCATGGAGCAAACTCACCAATGGGCATTGCAGGCCATAATCATCATGCGATGATGATTGCTGATTTTAAAAAGCGGTTTTATATAGTTTTTGCCTTAACGATTCCCATAATGTTATTGTCAGAAATGATACAGCAATGGTTAGGTTTTATCTGGCAGTTTACAGGTTCTAATTATATTTTATTTGCATTATCAACCATTGTATTTTTCTATGGTGGCTGGCCTTTTTTAAAAGGATTGGTTGATGAGGTAAAAGAAAAGAACCTCGGCATGATGTTCTTAATTGGCTTTGCTATTACCGTTGCATACATTTATAGCGTAGCTATTGTATTTGGTTTGCAAGGCATGGACTTCTTTTGGGAATTAGCAACGCTAATTTTGATTATGCTTTTGGGACATTGGATAGAAATGAAATCTGTTGCGGGTGCTTCAAAGGAATTAGAATTGCTGGTCCAGTTAATGCCTGCGGATGCACACATGGTTATGCCCAACATGGTGCATGATGTAAAGACAGAAACACTGAAGGAAAAAGATATTATTTTGGTGAAGCCTGGAGAAAAGGTGGCAGCCGATGGAATAATATTAGAAGGAGAAAGTTACCTTAACGAAAGTATGCTTACAGGTGAAAGTAAACCTGTAAAAAAAATGGTGGGTGAAAAAGTTATTGCAGGTGCGATCAATGGAAACGGTTCAATTAAAATTACTGTATCCCATGCCGCAAAAGATTCTTATTTATCACAGGTTATAAAATTGGTAGATGATGCACAAAAGTCTAAATCTAAAACTCAATTATTAGCTAATACAGCAGCGAAATGGCTGACATTAATTGCCATCATTTCAGGAATTGCAACATTTTTATATTGGTATATTACCGGTCAAACGCTGGCATTTGCTATGGAACGAATGGTAACTGTAATCGTAATATGTTGCCCGCACGCATTAGGACTGGCAGTTCCGTTAGTAGTTGCTAAATCTACAGCACTATCAGCAAAAAATGGATTGTTAATTAAAAACAGAACATCTTTTGAAAATGCAAGAAAAATAACCACCATTGTTTTTGATAAAACAGGAACGTTGACCTTTGGTAAATTTGAAGTCTCAAAAATTGTATCGCTGCAAAAAGAGCTGAACGAAAATGAAATTATTCGTTTGGCTTCAGCCTTAGAACAAAAATCAGAACACCCCATTGCAACAGGCATACTCCAAAAAGTAAAAGATTTAAAAATAACAATTCCTCCAACAGAAAATTTCAATGCCATTACAGGCAAAGGAGTTGAAGCAACAGTAGAAGGTAAAAAAATATTGGTAGTTAGTCCGGGTTATTTAAAAGAAAAAAATATTGCAACGCCCGATAGCTTTTCTGCCAACGACACTGAAACAGTTGTGTTTTTACTGATCAATAATCAGTTGGCAGGATATATTGCTTTATCCGACGAGATAAGACCTGAATCGGCCGAAGCCATTAAAACTTTAAAAGAAAATAACATCAAATCTATTTTGCTCACTGGCGATAACAGCAAAGTTGCAAAGAGCGTAAGTGATACATTGGGCATGGATAGTTTTATTGCAGAAGTATTGCCACATCAAAAATTAGAAAAAATAAAGGAGCTACAAAGCAAAGGAGAGTTTGTGGCTATGACAGGTGATGGCGTAAACGATGCGCCTGCACTCGTACAGGCAGATATTGGGATAGCTGTGGGCAGCGGAAGCGACATTGCTGCAGAAACCGCAGGTATTATTTTGGTAAATAGTAACCCGAAAGATATTGTAAGCCTCATTTTATTTGGCAAAGCTACCTATCGAAAAATGATCCAAAACTTGATTTGGGCAACTGGATATAACGTTATTGCATTGCCTTTGGCTGCTGGAGTTTTATATAATCAAGGTTTATTATTGAGCCCTGCTGCAGGAGCAGTATTAATGACGGTTAGCACTATTGTTGTGGCTATAAATGCAAGTATGCTGAAAGTAAAAAAATAAAGAAATCGGGTAACAGCGACACTGAAGAACCGGTCGACAGCGGTACTGGAGAAATAAATATAATTGTTATGAAATTTCAAAAATTGGGTTTAACAATGGCTTCTTTCTTAGCCATATTTTTAATGTTCATTTCTTTTAACGCAAATGCACAAACCAAAAAACACTCGTCCACTATGAACCATGCTACAATGATGAATGATTGTTGTATGATGAAAGATGGCAAAATGATGGAAATGAAAGACGGTAAAATGATGCCCATGAACAAAGATATAGTTATGAAAAACGGCACTACCTGCATGACAAACGGTGAATGCAAAATGAAAGATGGTAAAAAAATGATGATGAAAGAAGGAGAGTGTATGGAGATGAGTGGAAAAATGTGTACCGACAAAATGAAAAATATGTCGGCAGCTATGTATAGTTGCCCTATGCATCCTGGAGTTACGAGCGATAAACCTGGCAAATGCCCTAAATGCGGTATGGCTTTAGAAAAAAAATCAAAGTAATAAAAGAAGACCAATAAAATTCAAGTTGGTCTTGCGTAATTAATTGATTAGTTGAAAGAAATTATCATCAATTGTTTGAAATTTAAAGTGTTGGTGATAATTTCTTTTAAAAAATTATCAAATAAATCTGTTTTAATTCTGTGTAATTAAAACAAAAATGAAAGTATGAAGTGATGAAAAAAATAACATTTATAATGTGCATGCTGATTGCCTGTTCGTTTGCAAAGGGGCAAGATATGAAAGGGATGAAAATGAGTAAACAACAGCCACAAACTGTTATCTATACTTGCCCAATGCACCCCGAAATGCACAGTACAAAGCCAGGCAAATGCCAGAAGTGCGGTATGAAGCTGGTAAAAGAAAAAGCTAAAGCAAATGCTAATCCGGCAAATAGCAAACAAAATGGAATGCAAATGTCCAAAGATACTTTCCAAGGAAAATCAATGGATCTGGGAAATATAGAAATGCCAAAAGCAAACTTAGGCTCTATAAAACCTATTGTCAACAACACTCCGCCCAAGACAGTACGTTATGATTTATACATTGCTGACACTACAGTAACTTTTGGAAATAAATCAAAAAGAGCAATAGCCGTTAATGGACAAATACCAATGCCAACTTTAACTTTTACCGAAGGAGATACAGCAGAAATTTGGGTGCATAATGAATTGAAAGAAACAACTTCATTACATTGGCATGGTTTGCTTTTACCTAACAAAGAGGATGGCGTTCCTAATTTAACTCAAATGCCGATAAAGCCTCAAACTACACATATATACCGGTTTCCAATTATTCAACATGGCACACATTGGTATCATAGTCATAGTGGTTTGCAGGAGCAAATTGGTATGTATGGTAATTTTATTATGCTAAAAAAACTAAATGACCCTACGTTTAGAAAAGGAATTGATGATTTGCCAACTATTCCGATTGTGTTGAGCGAATGGACCGATTTGAACCCTGAAAATATTCACCGTATGCTGCACAATGCTTCGGATTGGTTTGCTATTAAAAAAAACACGACTCAAAGCTATAGCGAAGCTTTAAAAGCTGGTCATTTTACAACTAAACTGAAAAACGAATGGAAGCGAATGTTGGCTATGGACGTAAGCGATGTGTATTATGAAAAAATTCTGATGAATGGTAAACCTAACACAGATTTAGAAACGATAAATGGAAAAGAATTAAAGGCAGGAGATCAAGTTCGGCTTCGTATCTCAAACGGTGGTGCTTCCTCCTATTTTTGGCTTACTTATTCTGGAGGTAAAATTACTGTAGTTGCTAACGATGGGAATGATGTAGAGCCAGTAAAAGTAGATCGATTAATTATTGCGGTTTCCGAAACGTATGATGTAATAATAACTATACCAGCAGAAAATACTGCTTTTGAATTTTTGGCTACAACTGAAGACAGAACCAATTCGGCATCGTATTATATCGGAAAAGGGATTAAACAATTAGCATCACCTTTACCTAAATTAAAATACTTTGAAGGGATGGAAATGATGAACGGAATGATGAAAATGAACGGCGATTTGGACGACATGGGAATGAGTATGAGCCTAAATCAAATGGATATGAATGTGGTTATGTATCCTGAAATTACTGGTAAAGAAAAAAAAATGAGCCATAAAGAAATGATGAATATGGATAACTCACCAAATAAAAAAATGAGCCATAAAGAAATGATGAAAGCTGGAAAAGGAAAAGGGATGAAAATGGATCATGGTAATACAAATCAATACAACAGCAACCAATTATCGGATATTATAACGTTGAATTATACCATGTTAAAATCACCGACAAAAACTAATCTTCCAAAAGATGCAACAACAAAAGAATTGAAATTTACACTCACCGGAAACATGAACCGCTATGTTTGGAGTATGGACAATAAAGTAGTTTCCGAAGCGAGTAAAATTTTAATTGAAAAAGGTCAAAACGTGCGAATAATATTATATAATAATTCTATGATGCGCCACCCTATGCACTTGCATGGTCACGATTTTAGATTGTTGAATGGAAAAGGTGACTATACACCCTTAAAAAATATAGTAGATTTAATGCCAATGGAAACCGATACATTAGAATTTAACGCTAATGCAGAAGGCAATTGGTTTTTCCATTGCCATGTTTTATACCACATGATGAGTGGTATGGGAAGAGTATTTAGTTATAAAAATCAAGCACCGAATCCTTTAATAACAAACCCAAAACTTGCTCAAAGAAAATTATTTGCCGACGATCGGAAATTTCATGTAATGGCAGAGAATGATTTTGCAAGCAATGGTAATGATGGTATGATTATGCTTCAAAATACCAGATGGAGTATTGGAACCGAATGGAGGCTAGGCTACACGGCACATCATGGCCAAGAAGTTGAAACACATGTTGGAAGATACTTAGGTAAAATGCAGTGGCTAATGCCATTTATTGGCTTTGATTGGCGCTACCGAAAATTAGATATGGGAGAAGTTGAAAAAAACTTGTTCGAACAAAAAAACACAAAAGATAATAGAAAACAATTTAGCTTGGGAGTACAATATACGCTGCCCATGTTGGTGCAGGCTCAGGCTGAAGTTTATCAAGATGGTAACGTCAGATTACAAATAATGCGAGAAGATATACCCATAAGTAAAAGATTAAGAATGGGTTTTATGGTAAATTCTGATATGGAATATATGGGAGATTTAAAATATATTTTAAACAGAAACTTTTCAATCAGAACGCATTATGATAGCGATATGGGTTTCGGTTCTGGTTTAACTATTAATTACTAATTTGATTAATACGTAAAAATGATTTGAATAATTATTTTAATATAAAATTTTTAATTTCAATTTATTCACATCCATTTCTTTCTTCTGAACCAATAAAAAATCGCTAAGCAAATTAAAATCATGGCAAATAAAACTCCAGGATATCCCCACTTTTGACGCAATTCTGGCATAAAATCGAAATTCATCCCATAAATACCTACAATAAAAGTTAATGGCATAAAAAAGACTGAAAATATGGTCAATACTTTTACTACTTCTGATGTTTTCTGAGAAGATAGTGATAAATAAATGCTTAACAAATTGGTAATATCATCATGTGCCTGATCATATAAAGTCATGAGTTTAACATGTAAATCTTTAGCATCTTGAAGAGCAACTAAATCATTGTCTGTGGTTCGAATTGTATTAATAACTTCTCCAGTAAGAGCCAATAATTTATAACAAATTGCTGCCTTTCTTTTAATGAAATACAAATCTTCCATCATTAATGGTGTAAGCGTTTTAAGAAATATTTTTGCTTCATAATCATCAACTTCATCCGATAATGTAATAGAAGGCTGATCATACGTATGTAAAACATGCCAGATAATTTTTGTAATTAACTCACTTACATTTTTACATCTGCCAGATTTCAAATAAGTGTTTTTAATATTTTCTAAAAACTCTTGTGGTAAACGATGAACCGTAATTATAAGGCTGGCATTATAAAAAACTGCTACCTTACTGCTTAATTCTTGAACGGTATGTGCTTTTGTTTTTCCAGTTTTATTTAATACCCGGGTAATTATAAATTGCGTATCGCCTAAATCTTCGTGCTTTGGTAAATGATCTGGCTCGAGACAATCTCGTAATGTATAATGATGGAGCTTATATTTTTCACTAATTGATATTAATTCATCTTCCGTAGGATTTACTATATCCACCCAGGTGAAATTTGAGGAAGGTTCGCTCCAGTCTGTAATTGGCATTTGTTTTTGATAAAATACTATTAGCTAAAAAATAATCTTTGATTTAAAATCATAAATTCTAACTCCCAATTTCTAAAAATTATTTCTTAAAATAGCAGAAGACGGAAAATTAGTGTTAATTTGTTTTAATGAAACGCATTATTGCTTTTACGCTACTTTCCATTTATGTGTTCTGCACCACGGAGGCTCGTCAATTGGTAAAGATGCCACTTTTATTATCGCATTTTTTAGATCAAAAACACGACCAACATTCCGTAGGAACCTTTGTAGAATTTTTACAAATCCATTACATCAGCGAAAACTCTTCTAAAAATCATCACGAGGAAGATGCTCGTTTACCGTTTAAATCTATCGATGATTGTTGTATAGCCTGCCACAATTCATTACCAATTCAGCCTATTTTAATAAAAGAACCCGAATATAAATTAATGCAAATCTTATTTGTTAGTTATAATTCAGGCTTTTATATTAATTCCGAAAGAAAAGGAATTTTTCAACCTCCCAGATCCTAAAAATTTCTCTTTATTCATTCTAAATGTCTCAAACATTACTTTTATTTTGTAGTGTTTTTGAATGATTATTCTTTCAAGTTTAATTTTTTAAACTTTTGAATTATTTAATTTTTAACATAATTTCCGTTGATTAGAAATTCATTTTTTTAATATTCTCTTTCTTCATTTTTTAAAAGTTGACAATTTATGTTAAACAGTATCATACTATTCTCTATCAAAAATAAACTGATAATTGCATTATTTACCCTCGGTTTAATTGTTTGGGGAATTTATTCATTTACTCGATTACCCATTGACGCGTTACCCGACATCACCAATAATCAAGTTCAAGTAATCACTTCTGCTCCTTCGCAGTCTGCTTTGGATATCGAAAGACTTGTAACTTTTCCGGTGGAGCAAACCATGGCAACCATTCCAGGGATTGAAGAGGTAAGAAGTTTTTCTCGCTTTGGATTGAGCGTTGTTACGGTAGTTTTTGACGACAAAGTAGATGTTTATTGGGCCAGACAACAAGTAAATGAACGTTTAAATCAAGCAAAATCACAAATTCCAACAGGTATTGGAGAACCCGTATTAGCTCCCGTTACAACCGGATTAGGTGAGATTTATCAATATATTTTAAAACCTAAAAAAGGATATGAAAATAAATATACTGCTACTGATTTACGAACCATGCAAGATTGGATTGTCCGTCGACAATTATTAGGAGTTGCAGGTGTTGCGGATGTTTCCAGTTTTGGAGGCAATTTGAAACAATATGAAATCTCTATTGATCCAGATCGCTTAAGCAGTTATAATTTAAGTATTTCAGATTTATTTATTGCACTCGAAAAAAATAATCAAAATACGGGTGGTGCCTATATTGATAAAAAACCAAATGCATATTTTATCAGAAGTGAAGGTTTAATTGGCTCTTTAAATGATATAGAAAATATTCTAGTTAAAGTTACTGACCAGAGAATTCCTGTATTAATCCGTGACATTGCAACAGTTCAATATGGCTCTGCTACCCGTTATGGTGCTATGACTTATAATAATTATGGCGAAGTAACCGGAGCAGTGACAATGATGCTAAAAGGTGAAAACTCAAGCGCAGTAGTAAAAAGGGTGAAAGAAAGAATGGCTCAAATTGAAAAAACCTTGCCAGAAGGAGTTGAAATTGATGCTTTTCTTGATCGGAGTGAACTCGTAAACAGAGCAATTGGGACAGTAGAAAAAAACTTAATTGAGGGAGCACTTATTGTAATTTTTGTACTTGTTTTGTTTTTAGGTAATTTAAGAGCTGGATTAATCGTAGCTTCCGTTATTCCACTTTCCATGTTATTTGCTGTATCGTTAATGCGAGTTTTTGGCGTAAGTGGAAATTTAATGAGCCTTGGCGCAATAGATTTTGGATTAATTGTAGATGGTGCAGTTATTATTGTAGAAGCAACCATGCATTACCTCGGTTTAAGAAATTCAAAAAATACATTAACTCAAGATGAAATGGACACTGAGGTTTATATTTCAGCATCAAAAATCAGAAACTCAGCTGCTTTTGGAGAACTCATTATTTTGATTGTTTATTTACCAATTTTAGCTTTAGTGGGGGTTGAGGGGAAAATGTTTAAGCCAATGGCACAGACAGTTACGTTTGCAATAACAGGAGCTTTCATACTTTCGCTAACCTATATTCCCATGATGAGTGCACTTTTTTTAAGTAAAAATCCTCAACATAAACGCAATTTTAGTGATAGAATGATGGACTTTTTTCAGCGGAATTATACTCCGATGATAAATGGAGCTTTGAAAAGAAAATTTGTTGTGGTTGCTTCTTCTGTATTATTATTCATCGTCAGTATTATTTTATTTTTAAATATGGGTGGTGAATTTTTACCAACATTAGAAGAAGGGGATTTTGCTGTCGAAACTAGAGTAATGACTGGTAGTAGTTTATCGCAAACTGTAGATGCAGCTCAACGTGGTGCAAAAATTTTGTTAGAACAATTTCCAGATGAAGTAAAAGAAGTTGTCGGAAAAATTGGCTCATCAGAAATACCAACTGACCCTATGCCTATTGAAGCTGCTGATATGATGGTAATCTTGAAAGATAAAAAGGATTGGAAAAAGGCGAATAATCGAGATGATTTGGCTGAAAAAATGGGAGAAGCATTGGAAGCAATACCAGGCGTTACTTTTGGATTTCAACAGCCCATACAAATGCGTTTTAATGAATTAATGACAGGTGTTCGGCAAGATGTTGCGATAAAAATATTTGGTGAAGATTTGGATGTATTGACTGATTTGGCAAATAAAATTGGCAAAATTACCAGTGAAGTGGAAGGTGTAAGAGATTTGTATGTAGAAGAGGTGACTGGTTTACCACAAATAGTAATTAATATAAAGAGAGACGAAGTTGCAAAATATGGTTTAAATGTAGAAACCATTAATCAAACCATTAATACTGCATTTGCTGGCCAGAGTGCTGGTGTTGTATTTGAAGGAGAAAAACGTTTTGATTTGGTTTTACGATTTAACCAGAAAAACCGAGGTCAATTAGATGATGTACGGAATTTATTTATCAGTGCTCCCAATGGAAATCAAATACCTTTGCAACAGTTAGCAGAAGTCGATTTTAAAGTAGGCCCAAATCAGATTCAACGAGAAGATGCGAAGCGAAGGATTTTTGTTGGGTTTAATGTTCGAGGAAGAGATGTTGCAGGAATTGTAAGAGAACTGCAGCAAAAAATTGACAAAGAAGTGCAATTGCCACCAGGCTATTTTACTGTATTTGGAGGTCAGTTTGAAAACCTAGAAGAAGCTAACTCACGATTATTAATTGCAGTTCCAGCAGCATTATTATTAATATTTTTATTGTTATTCTTCACTTTCAATTCAATTAAAAATGCTTTGCTAATATTTACAGCAATTCCAATGGCGGCAATTGGTGGCGTTTTTGCCTTACTTATTAGAGGAATGCCTTTTAGTATTTCTGCAGGTATTGGATTCATCGCTTTGTTTGGAGTAGCAGTGTTAAACGGAATTGTTTTGGTGGCAGAATTTAATCGATTGAAAAAAGAAGGCTTGAAAAACGTTGAAGAAATTATTATCACTGGAACCAGAATAAGGCTTAGACCAGTTTTGATGACTGCGGCCGTTGCTTCGCTTGGATTTCTGCCAATGGCTTTGGCTACAAGTGCCGGAGCAGAAGTTCAAAAACCCTTAGCCACGGTAGTCATTGGTGGTTTATTAACATCTACCTTACTTACTTTATTGGTACTACCTTGTTTATATGTTTATTTTGAAAAATTTAAAACAAGCAAATTCAAATTAAATAAATCGTTTCTAATTTTAGGATTATTAGGCATATCAACTTTTGCAAATGCACAAAATATAAATCAAGTAAAATTAGAACAAGCGATAGAACAAGCAAAAGCTGCAAATAAAACAATACAAATTGCCGAACTGGAAATTCAATATGAATCGTACAATAAAAACACGGGAAGAGCTTTTGGTAAAACTGAGTTTAATGGATTATTTGGTCAATATAATAGCTATAAATGGAATGACAATAATATATCAATCAATCAACCCATTGCAAATCCACAAAACGTTTGGAGCCAAAGAAAGCTGGGTAATGAATTAATTAAATCAGCCAACACGAAGAAATTATTGACAATACATCAAATTACTTTACAGGTAAAAAAAGTTTATTTAGAATTGCAGTATTTATTTGCAGTACAAAATTTATTACAACAACAAGATACCATTTATTCAGAATTTAGCAGATCGGCTGGTATTAGATTCCAAACTGGAGAAACCAATTTGCTAGAAAAAACCACTGCAGAAACCCAATTAAATGAAATCAAGAATAAATTAGCTAAAAACAATACAGAAATCAAATCTAATTATTTCGAATTAGCGCAATTAACTGGAAATCCCACTATTCAAATAAATGAACAACCTGAATTCGAAGAAAAATCTTTCAAAATACGAAATGATAGTAATACAACAAATCAGTATTTGATTTTTTTGCAGCAACAAATTGAAGTGGCAAAAAGAGAACGAAATGTAATTGCTGCTCAACGTTTACCCGATTTGACTTTCGGTTATTTTAATCAAACATTAATTGGAAATCCAGTAAATGAATCTGGAAAAATAGCTTCAGCATCCGACCGGTTTTCAGGATTTAATGCAGGATTATCTTTTTCAATTTTTAATAGATCAGGAAGGTCGAAAATAAAAGCTGCAGAGGTAAATACACAAATTGCTGAAATGGAATATTTATCAAATAAAGATGTTGTGAATAAACAAATAAAACAAGGTTTAGAAAATTATCAACAAAATAAAGCGAATGTGGATTATTACAAAATTTCTGCTTTACAAAATGCTGATCTAATGTTGAAACAAGCTAAAAGCGGTTACCGACAAGGAGACATCAGATTTACAGAATATTTATTAGTAGCTAAAACAGCTTTGGAGATAAAAGAAAATTATTTAAAAAGCATCCTACAATTAAATCAATCTATTATCCAGTTAGAATTTTTAACTGGAGCTCAATAAATTTAAAATATAATATATGAAAGTAAAATCCCTATTAAAATATATATTTCTACTAACAACTTTATCATTGATATTTACCTCTTGCGGAAATAATATTAAAGATTCTAAATCAGTGGAAGAAGAACATGAAGAAAGCGAAAACGAGGAAGTATCGTTAACAGATGAACAGTTTAAAAATGCTGCAATAGAATTTGGTAAAGTTTCGCAGAAACAAATAAGTGGAACTTTTAAAGTCAACGGCATTTTAGATGTTCCTCCACAGCAGCAAATTAGTATATCTGTACCTATGGGTGGTTTTTTAAAGAAAACTGATTTGTTGCAAGGAATGAAAGTGAATAAAGGACAATTGCTGGCAGTGATAGAAAATTCGGAATATGTACAAATGCAACAAGATTATCTAGAAGCTAAAAGTGAATTAGAATTCGCAAATTCAGATTTTGAAAGGCAACAAGAACTTGCAAAGGAAAATGTAAATTCACAAAAAACTGTACAGCAAGCAAAATCAACCTATAACTCATTGATAGCGCGAGTAAATTCCTTAAAAGAAAAAATAAAAGTTTCGGGTATTAATTTATCTGCGGTGGAAAAAGGAAATATTCAATCTACTATGTCTATTTATTCTCCAATTACTGGATTCGTAACCCAAGTAAATGCAAACATTGGCAAATTTGTAAATCCAACCGATGTTTTATTTGAAATTGTTGATACAGAACATTTACATGCAGAATTAACGGTGTTTGAGAAAGATGTTCCTAAGTTAAAAATCGGGCAAAAAGTTCGATTTACCTTAGCAAATGAAAGTACAGAAAGGACAGCGAAAATATACTTAATCGGGCGTGAAATTGGCGAAGATAGGACGATAAGAGTTCATTCACATATTGATAAAGAGGATTTGCAATTGTTGCCAGGAATGTATTTGAGAGCAATAATAGAAACTGGTGCAGGTGAAGTAAACGCATTGCCAAACGACGCAATTGTAGATTTTCAGGGTTCGAAATATATTTTTATAAAATCAGAAGAGGTACATAAAGAAGAAATTAAAAAAGAAGAAAAAGAGGAAGTAAATGAAGAAGCAACATATCATTTCAAAATGATTCCGATTCAAATAAATAATAGTGATGAAGGATTTACAGAAGTAATTTTACCTGCAGATTTCGACCAATTAAAAACTGAAATTGTTTTAAAAGGAGCGTATGATTTATTAAGCAAAATGAAAAATAGTGAAGAAGGACATGGACATTAAATAATTTAAATATGGATTCAAATAAAGAACATTGGGAAAATGTATTTAGTACAAAATCACCAAATGAAGTAAGTTGGTTTCAGGAATATCCAATAACTTCCATGGAATTTCTAAAATTATTTAACTTGCCACTCTCTGCCAATATTATTGATATTGGAGGTGGAGATAGTAATCTGGTTGATGCATTATTGGATAAAGGATACCAAAATATTTGGGTGTTAGATATTTCTGCAATGGCATTGGAAAAAGCAAAACTTAGATTAGGGAAAAAAGCAGCATTAATTCATTGGATAGTATCAGATATCATAGATTTTAAGCCACCAGTTTTATTTGATTTTTGGCATGATAGAGCAGCTTTTCATTTTTTAACCAGCGAAACTGCAATTCAAAAATATATTGAAACTGCTGAACAGGGTATTGGTAAAAACGGATATTTGCTTTTGGGTACTTTTTCAACCAACGGGCCAGAAAAATGTAGCGGACTTGAAATTAAACAATATAACGAAGCATCTATGAGTTTTCGTTTTGAAATAGCATTTAATAGAATAAAATGCATAATTGAAGATCATTTAACTCCATTTAATACCATACAGAATTTTCTATTTTGCAGTTTTCAAAAGAAATAATATGAAAGTCCATTTTAAATTACCTAATAGATTAAATACATTTTATAAAAATGAATTGCGATTGGCTCAAATTACTTTTAACAAGAGTGATTTAACAACTAGTTGGAGAAATCTGGAACGAGCACACATTATTGCTCAACCTTACCCTATAGAACATACAGCTGTACATTGGAAAATGCTTCTTTTCGGTATTAAAATTAAAAGTACCAAGGAAGTTCTTGGTCAAATTCCAAGGTTATTGGTTGGTGGTGTAAAGTCTTTTGTAGGTGTAATTCCTGTTGGAAACACCGGTGGAGCCAATGTGCCTCCACTAAAATCCATGGAAATACCTCAAGATTTGAGAGTACTAATTGATGGAGTTAATTAAAGTTGAAATTGAATAAATTTCATGATGCATATCTCAAACTACTAGTTTCAATCTCAAAATAAATTATGAAGAAATTTAGTAGCGTCTAAATTTTACATTCCATGTATAAAAATATTTCACATTTCAATAGGTGTTTTAACCCTAATTTATCTTAAAATAAATTTTTCTTATAGATTTATTAATTGAATAATTTTTGTTTTCTTAGCGGCATAATTTAAACTTATGAAAATGAAAAAAACAAATGTATTATTAGGCTTGGGGTTAGCCCTGTTATTAAATTCTTGCTCTTTTTACAACAAGGCGGTTTTTGATGCAAAGTATTTGAAAAAAGACAACAAAGGAGAAAGCACAGCAGTAGTTCGTGAGAAAGCTGAAATCATGCAAAAATCTGAGTCTATTTCTTCAGATCAATCTCTTGTAACTGCTTCTTTGGATAATGAACTAATTCTTATTCAATCTGAAACAAAATTGGAATCCTTTAACAAAGCAACAGAAGCAAACGTTAAAAATTTATCTAAATCTGTTGAGACTGAGAAAATTGCTTCTAAAAAACAAAACATTAAAAAGGCAGAAAAAACAGAAAAGGTTAAAAAAGAAGAGAAAAAATCAAAGCAATTTGCAGGAGGTAAAAGCCAATTAGTTGCTTTAATTTTAGCTGCACTTGTAGGAGCACTTGGAATACACCGTTTTTACTTAGGATACATAGGAATCGGAGTTATTCAATTATTAACCTTAGGAGGTTGTGGAGTTTGGGCTTTAATTGATTTGGTTAGAATCATTACTGGAAACTTAAAACCTAAAGGCGGAGAATATACAGATACACTATAATTTGAATTCTCGAACGTTAAACAAAATTAAATTAAGCGGGCTAATTGTAATACCTATTCTGTTATTACTTTTGCCCGCTTCTTTTTTTGACGAAGGTCAAAGTGTATGCTTAAGTGTATTATTACTAGATATTGAATGCTATGGTTGTGGCATGACCAGAGCAATTATGCACATCATTCATTTTGATTTTTCTACTGCTTGGACTTATAATAAAATTGCATTTATTGTATTTCCAATAATGGCTTACTTATATATTGAATTTTTCTTTAAAGAATTAGAAGTATTTAAAAAAAGTCAACAAAAAAAATAAAGCCTTTAATGTTTTATGAGCTTATTTTTAAAATTACGTTTTGAATTTTTTCGTATAAGTTTAGTTCCGAAATTTACGATTCCTACATTACTTCCTTCTTCCGAATAATCAATTTTTAACAATTTCCGACGTTTTACCAATGCAAGGATCGCTAACCTTTTGCTTTGAGCACTTTGCAAAACCATGGCGCACTTTGCGGTAAAAAATATGAAACGCAAGGTTCGCAAAGTTGAAACGCAAAGTTCGCAAAGTTTTAAATTCTGATGTTTTTCTTTGCATCCTTTGCGAAACATTAACGCACTTTGTGGTAAAAAATATAAAACACGAGGTTCGCAAAGTTGAAACGCAAAGTTCGCAAAGTTTTAAATTCTGATGTTTTTCTTTGCGTCCTTTGCGAAACCTTAGCGCACTTTGCGGTAAAAAATATAGAACGCAAGGTTCGCAAAGTTGAAACGCAAGGTTCACAAAGTTGAAAACGCAAGAATCGTTAACTTTTTGCTTTGCGCCCTTTGCGAAACCTTAGCGCACTTTGCAGTAAAAAATATAAAACGCAAGGTTCGCAAAGTTGAAACGCAAGGATCGATAACTTTTTGCTTTGCGCCCTTTGCGAAACCATAGCGTACTTTGTGGTTAAAAATATAAACGCAAGGTTCGCAAAGTTGGAAACGCAAGGTTCGTTAACTTTTTGCTTTGCGCCCTTTGCGAAACCATGGCGTACTTTGTGGTTAAAAATATAAACGCAAGGTTCGCAAAGTTTTTGTTTTGCGCCCT
>JANOCT010000022.1:0-116420 GCA_031412335.1 bacterium
CATAATCTAATGCTCGGTTATTGGTTTTATTCTGTAAAAACAAATTATATGGCATTATTTCGTTAATAAGAAATGTGGCAATATTAGGTGTTGTGCTACAAATAACATGGCAGTTTATAAACTAAATAGACTTATAAATAAATGTAATCTCCAAACTGCTTCTAGGGTGATCTTGTTGAACATCCATCTTTTGTGTAAAATATTTTACTATATTTTACTTCACCTCCTATTTTTATCTTTCCGTCATAATATGATTTTGCATTTTGGTTCCAAGGTTTCATACGCATAAGGGAGTATTTACTTAATAATGGATCAGTAATTTTTACTACTACCAATGTATCTAAGATTATCGTGCTTTTCCGATCTAAGATATTAATTCTTCTCTCCCGAATAAGTTTGTCCCCTTTTATCCAATAGTTTAATGTATCTGAAACATACTCGTTTGATCTTCCAGGGTTACTGTACACTCGATCGGGGCAAATCTCACAGTTTTTGTCTCCCTCAATAATACAAATAGCATCAACTCCTGAAAAATAAAACCAAGTTTTATTTGAATAGTATTTTTCATATGTTTTATTAGTAAAACTAAGCGGATACGACCCTCCATTTGAAGATTCAAAGAACCAAAGACCAACAATGTCATTCTGATCTTTTTCTAATTCGTAATTATTGCATGAAATATTTAAGAATAAAAGAAAACAAAAACAACTTATTATAAATTTTTTCATTGCCTAGTTAAATAATTGTACTTTAATAGTGTTAGTTATATTACCATCAACTTTCAAAACACCTATATAAAAGCCGCTAGCCAAATCTTTAGCGTTGTAGTTAATACTGTAATTACCAACTTCTTTTTTATTTAATACTTCTATTTCATCGACTTTAATGCCTTGAAGATTATACAATGACAATTCTATCATTGAAGCTGTTGACAATTGATACTCGAAAGTAGTATTAGTAGAAAAAGGATTGGGGTAGTTTTTAAATGCATAATTATTTTTGGGTAATAAGTTATTATTATCTCCATTATAAGTTAAATTATATTCTTTAGTTTCTATTTCCCGATTTGCAGGTCTACAACTTGCTTCTATATCATCCAAAAATATTTTTACGGAACCAGTTCCAGTTGGTGTTATGACAGTGCCTTGCTTTAATTCAATTTGGTTTCCTGCTCTAATCTTGAATTCTCCTGATGTATGATTTACTATATAATCTCCTTGAGTAATGCGATTACTAACGTTTCTGCCAACCGTTATATTATCTCTAGCTTCATAATCTAATGCTCGGTTATTAGTTTTATTCTGTAAAAACAAATTATATGGCATTATTTCGTTAATAAGAAATGTAGCAATATTAGGTGTTGTGCTACAGATTACATGGCGGTCGTTGGATGGTGCTACATAGATAGCATCAAATGGAGTGATGGCTTGTCCAAGATTAAACGCTTCGTTCAGCCCTAATGTTAAGTTTTCATGAATATTGTAAGATAGATCTGATGTATTTCTCAAATCTAAACTACTGATCGTAGGAATGAATGTCTGAAAGTCTCGGTCAGGTGAAAACAAATTCCCTTTCCAAATAAACGATGCTATATCTCCTAAGTTTTCTTTGATAGTTTTATCTGTTTCGTACATAAAGCCTTGCTTCCCTCCTGGGCAATTGTCCAAAGGCTCTCTTCCTCGTTCAAAAACAGTTCTATTCCAAAAAGGCATTATTGTGGTTAATTTAATTGGTTTTATTGAATTCCCTTCAAATACTTTACCTCTAGCTTGGCTGGTAAGAGCCCAACCATCTGAATAATTATTTATAAATAAAGTTGTTAGATTAAATCCAAAAAGTTTAGATCCATCAGTATACCCCTGACCTACTCCGTTCCCTCCTCCGTTGGAAATCGCTACTTTCCTGCACATTATTGGGTAACCCAAACCTCCATTTAGCGCCTCGATTGAATTTTTAAAATTATCTCGAACAGTACCTGCTCCGCCTCGATAGCTATATCGAAGCATTTGTTCGGTAGGTGTAATTTTTAATAATTTCCAAACACTGTTTGTTTTTTTAGAGATTTTAAGAACAGGATTTGTCCAAAAAAAGAAATCGAGATAGTGTTGCAAAGAAAGTGGTACGTTGGCACCTTGATGTGGTGCATCAAAAGAAATATAGAGTTTAGTATTATGATATTCATTATTACCTTCCATTTCTGCTAAAGCATACCTTACTACTAAACCAGCTTCACTTGGTGCAATAAAACTTAATTCTGCTTTTGAGCCAGATTGAGCAAGTTCTATATTCAATTTTCGAATAAGCTCTATCACGGTAGATGCTTTGTCTTGAATGGATTTTGTACCATCTTCATAATTTAAGATAACAACTTCATAACCGGCATTCCGCAAATCATCTGCTACTCCTTGCGCATTGGCAAGTTCATATAAATTAGTTGCTTTTTCATAATCAATTGCATTACAAGTAAGAAATTCATTTTTATTTAAAGTGCGATCATTTCCTGGATCAAATCCTTCTACAACAATAAAAGGCTTTCGAATTTTAAAACCTGATTCACAACTATTCCAAACACCGTATTGATGAGTATTACCTGCTGCTGAAAAGGTTTCTATTCGATCCGGATCTAGGCGCGTTGCCAAAGATGAAGCACTTGAAGATAAATTTATATTTACTGGACTGTAAGCTATCAGTGTATCTCCTAGATAAACTGCTCTTAATTTTGCAATATTGCTGTTAATAAACCCTGAGGTAATTACTTCACCAATTGTTATATTCCTATAACCCAAACCATCGGCTAAATCCACTTCTAAATTAGTTGGCAATGGTTTGTTTGTTAAATTAAATTGAGGCAATAGGACAAAATTCTGACTTCCTAACGGAACATCATTAATCAAAGGCGAAAATGCAAACATGGTCTTTGTATCAAAAGGTGTTTGCCCGCCAGGCGTTTGATTGATGATTCGTAAACCATTTTGAGTAAGCCATCCATTTGAAAATGCATTGGGTTTTATTTCAGCATAGGTATAGTTTAAACATAGCAATGGAATATTTCCAGTTTGCGTATAATATAATTGGGCTAATGAATCTATTGCATCAAAATCAATCATTGAGCTCATGTTTAAGCTGCCATGATGCAATTCACCATATAGTTCTAATACTGAGTCAATATTTCCCTCCTTGTAGGTTTTTCCATTGAATTTTTCCCAGGTCTGGAAAATAACTGTTTTTTCTTTTATGATACCTCCGGGAACGGTATTTATGTTTAAACCTCCAAAAACGGAATCCATAGCTAAATCATAGGGCAAATTAATGTTGCCTCCTATTATAACTTCAGTTTGAGCATAACCTATTTTTGACAAAATGAGGAAAATAAAAATAGTAAGAAAATAAATAAATTTCCTTTTCATAATATTATATATTTAGGAATTATTTATTTAGTTTATTGATTTGTTTTTGTAGATCGATAGTGTAGAGTGTTAGCTCTTCAATTTTCTTAAGTAGAGCTGCATTCATACCAACTAAATCCACGCCATCTAATTTTACATCAGCAGTGGAGGGTATTTCGGGCAAATGTTTGTATTTTAAAATATATTTCTCTAATGATTCTAAAGATATAGGTTTGTAATCAGATTCAAATACATAATCTGGCCAATAAGATCCTAAAGCATCTGCTTTTACCTTTACCCCTTCCGCGTATAATAATTTTGCATTTACATTCCCGTTACCCCATACAATAAAATTTTCACCTGTAGGGCCGCTGACAACAAAGGCCTTAGTTAATAATAGATTAGCTTGAACAGAAAGCCCTTGTGTAAAATTAGTAGATTCGTTTAAAAATATAGAACCACCTGAAGCTGTAAATTTACCATTTCCTAATACAACAAATTTGTCGTTGGCTCCTGTACTACCTACTGAGAAAGCTTTACTAGATTCTGGAGTTCTTACATTTATTCCATATCCAGTTTCACCACCTGCGGTATTTCCAACAAAAATTCCAGTTCCAGTGGTTGCGTCCACTGTAAACCTTCCAGTAGTGTTAAAAGTTCCTATAGATACTTTATCGCTAAAATATGCTTTGCCTACAAAATAGCCAGAGAAATTATTAGCACTTGCTCCAGAAACAAAAGAATAAACTCCATAATTTGTTTCTTGCCCAGCACTAATAATAGTACTATATAAACCATATTTTTGGCCAGCACCACCAGAAACTGTACTATATAATCCATAACTAGGTTCTGGTCCTGTATTTACTACACTACTATATACTCCATATTTAATCCCTAAGCCTCCTGACATAGTAGAATTTAATCCATATTTAACTGAATTCGTTACAAAAGTATTTTCAATTTTAATACCATTTAATTTATCGGCATTTCGCACAAATAATTTAATATCTGGATTCAAAGCACTTCCGATTGCTGCGTTCCACGTCGTATGGGTTAAAGATCCACTACCTACATTACCCCAATTTTGGGCTTTTGCAATACTTGTGGTTAAAAAGAGAAATAATGAATAGATAAGTAGATTTTTCATGTTTTTTTGTTGGTGGTTGAATAAGTAAATGAGTAAATTTTAGGAATAATTAAAAATCTAAAGTAAATAGTTCTAAATTAAAATGCAAGTATTTAATAAAAAAAAATTGATATTTAAAAATGTATTCTCAAAAAACTGTTACCTGTACGCATCCAAGTATCGTTCAATTTGTAAAATATACTGACCCTTCTATCATAGCATAATCAATTTAGAAGATTAGTAAAAAAAAAAGCAACCCTTTCGAGTTGCTTTTTTATTTCAAAATAATCTTTTTTACCTCTTCCCCATTTCCACGTAATCTCTATTGGTTTCACCTACATATATTTGGCGAGGTCGACCAATTGGTTCATTATTATCTCGCATTTCTTTCCATTGTGCTATCCAGCCTGGTAAACGGCCTAAGGCAAATAAAACGGTAAACATATCCGTTGGGAAACCGATAGCTCTGTAAATGATACCAGAATAAAAATCAACATTTGGATATAATTTTCGCTCAGCAAAATAAGGATCTGCTAATACGATCTCTTCCATTTTTTTGGCAATATCTAAAATTGGGTCTACAACACCCAGCTTTGCCAAAACCTGATCGCAAGCTTCTTTTATAATCTTTGCTCTTGGATCAAAGTTTTTATATACCCGATGCCCAAATCCCATTAATCGGAATGGATCATTTTTATCTTTTGCTTTATTAATCCATTTCATGGTATCGCCACCATCTTTTCGTATTTCCTCCAGCATCTCTATTACAGATTGATTTGCACCACCATGCAAAGGACCCCATAAGGCTGTAATTCCAGCTGCTACTGAAGCGTACAAATTACAATCTGATGAACCAACAATTCTTACAGTTGATGTAGAACAGTTTTGTTCGTGATCGGCATGTAGAATTAATAACACATTTAAAGCTTTCACAATAACCGGATCAACTATATATTCTTCTGTTCTATGCCCAAATGTCATATTTAAAAAATTCGAAACATAGTCCAATTTATTTAACGGATAAATAATTGGATGCCCTACAGACTTTTTGTAAATAAATGATACAATGGTCGACACTTTAGCAATCAACTTAATCATCGTCAGATTAAAATTTTCTGGCGTGGGATTGGGGTCAAACGACTCTGGATAAAATGAAGATAAGGAACATACCAAGGATGACAATTGACCCATTGGATGTGCATTAGATGGATAACCATCAAAAAATTTCTTCATATCCTCATGTATGAGGGTATGACGTGCTATTGTATCTGAAAAGGTTTTTAATTGTTCTGCATTTGGTAAATTGCCATAAATTAACAGATAAGAAACTTCGATGAAAGTTGAGTGCTCTGCTAATTGCTCAATTGGATATCCTCTGTATTTTAATATACCTAATTCGCCATCTAAAAAAGTGATAGCACTTTTTGTTGCTCCGGTATTTTTATATCCGGTATCAATGGTTATGTATCCGGTATCGTCTCTCAATTTAGAAATATCAATCGCTTTCTCATTTTCCGATCCGGAGATTACTGGCAATATATACGTTTTATCTCCTAATTTTAATTCTGCAACTTCTGACATGGATTTTTATTTGGTTATGGCAAAGCTAAATAAATGGACATGATTATAAAATATAATATGTGAATATTACATTGCTTTTTTTGAGGTTTATTTAATGAATGGAAAGCGAATTAAAATTTTGATTATGACTTTTGATTCTGAAAAACTTCTTACTTTTTATCATTATTAAATATCCATTTTGGGATTTTTAGGAATATTAAACTCAGTCATCAAATTATCGAATAACTGCCCTGAATTCAAATAAGCATCATTATCTTCATCAATCACTACAGATTTTGCTAAAGCATCTTCCTGATATCGATATATTTTCCATTCCCCCTCATGGTATTCCAAAGCACTAAGGTTTTCTATCCAATCGCCTGAATTTAAATAGGTTATTTCTCCATCTTCATTTTTAATCAATCGTATTTCAGGATGATGAATATGCCCACAAACCACATAATCATATTGACTTTCTATTCCGATATCTGCGGCAACTTTTTCAAAGTCTCCAATAAACTTTACAGCACCTTTAACGCTGTTTTTTATTTTTTTAGATAATGATATTTTACCATACCCAAATTTTTCAGAAATCCAGTTTACGAAACTATTGATCAAAATCAAGGTATCGTAACCAACAGCTCCCATTTTAGCAAGCCATTTGGAATGTTGCATCGTCACGTCAAACACATCACCATGAAAAATCCAGGCTCGTTTTCCATTGTCTAATTCATAAACAACTTTATTTACAATCTTGAAATTCCCCATTTTAAAGCCGACAAACTTTCTGAAAAGCTCATCGTGATTGCCTGGAATGTAATAAACTTTAATGTTTTTAGCCAAAAAAGATGTCAATTGCTTTACTATCTGCATGTGAGATTTCGGCCAATATCTTTTACTAAACTGCCATATATCCACAATATCACCATTCAATATCAGCACTTTAGGTTTAATACTTTTTAGGTATCGTAGCAATTCGTTAGCATGACAGCCATAAGTACCCAAATGAACATCAGAAATTACAACCACATCAACTTTTCTTTTTTTACCAATCATTTTAGGATTATATCTGTAATGGTTTTAGATATTGAATTAAGCTTTTGTGTTTTTTTCTTTAAAGCTAAAACAATTTGCTTCTTAAGATTGTGCAAAGTAAGTCTTCAAGGTAAACTAAAGTTTAAGTTAAGGTTAACTTAAAATTATGTGGAAATGTTAATAAAACAAAATTAGCATTATGAAATCCTCATTCCATCTTCTACTTTTTTATCCGTCTTTAATAAAATAGCGCCTTTTTTGGTGTCTAATGCTGCTAAAACCAAACATTCAGATAGAAAACCTGCAATGTTTTTGGGAGGGACATTTAATAAAGCAATTACTTGCTTACCCAGCAATTCTTCACACGAATAATTTTCAGTGATCTGAGCAGAACTTTTCCTAATTCCAAACTCACCAAAAGTAATGGCTAGTTTATAAGCAGGCTTTTTTGCTTTCGTAAAAATTTCAGCTTCAATAATCGTTCCTACTCTTATTTCTAAATCGAAGAAAGATGTTGAGCTTGACATTTATCTAATTGCTTCCCTTATTCTGATTAATTTTATCATTAATGCTTCCAACTGATCTAAAGGAAGCATATTGGCTCCATCTGATTTTGCATTTTTTGGATCAGGATGTGTTTCGATAAATAAGCCATCTACTCCAACAGCAATTGCAGCTTTTGCAATGGTTTCTATCATAGCTGGTTTGCCACCAGTTACGCCACTTTCTGAGTTAGGTTGTTGCAAAGAGTGTGTTACATCCATTATCACTGGAACATTATTAGTTGCCTGCATTTCTGGAATTCCTCTAAAATCAACTATCAAATCCTGGTAGCCAAACGTATTTCCACGATCGGTTAATAGTACATTGGGATTTCCGGACTGTATTACTTTATCAACTGCAAACTTCATAGCACCGGCTGATAAAAACTGTCCTTTTTTAATGTTTACAAATTTACCTGTATTGGCTGCTGCAACCAAAATACTGGTTTGTCTACACAAAAAAGCAGGTATTTGTAAAACATCCACATATTCTGCTGCCATGGCAGCTTCATCACTTTCGTGGATATCAGTTACTGTTGGCAATCCAAATTCACGTCCAGCTTTTTGCAATATTTTTAAAGCTTTTTCATCTCCAATTCCTGTAAATGAATCTAATCTGGAACGATTTGCTTTCCGGTACGATCCTTTAAATATAAAAGGTATAGCTAAGCGATCTGAAATTCCTTTTATTTTTTCAGCTATTTTCATTGCCATTTCTTCACCTTCTATAGCACATGGTCCAGCCATAATAAAGAAATTACCACTCGCCTGATGGGATAGTTTTGGAATATTAGGTATCATAAAATTTTTCGTTTAATCAATTTAATTTAAGAATTAATTGCCCATTTCCGACATGAATTTAATTCTCATCATCTGAATTTCTTCGCGTGTATAATCGTTTTCACCAAGTTCTCTCAAGGCTTCATCAACACCATCTTTATCGGTTTGTTTAAAATAATCAAAAACCTCGTCTTGCCGATCCTCATCAATTACTTCATCTATATAATAGGATATATTTAATTTAGTTCCCGACCAAACAATGGATTCTATTTCTTGCAAAATCTCCTCAAAAGTAATTCCTTTTGATTTCGCTAAATCATCTAAAAGTATTTTACGATCAATGTTTTGAATAATTGAAACTTTGAGTTGAGATTTATTTACAGCAGATTTCACAACAAATTCATGCGGTTTGTCAATCTCATTTTCTTCAACGTATTTTTTTATTAATTCGATGAATGGAATTCCAAATTTCAACGCTTTACCCGCTCCTACTCCTGATATTTTTTTCAGTTCTTCCTGATTAGTTGGGTAGTATGTGGTCATTTCTTCCAACGAATTCTCTAAGAAGACAAAGTTTGGAGGAATTTTTTTCTCTTTCGCTATTTTCTTTCTTAAGTCAATCAGCATTTTGAAAAGAACTTCATCTAAAGCTTTTCCAGTTTGGCTAATCTCTTCTTCCTCTTCTCTTATTTTATCATAATCACGATTTAATGAAAAAGATATTGGCTGTGGATGTTCAATAAATACCAATCCATTATTGCTTAATCTTAATAAGCCATAATTTTCAATTTCTTTAATCAAAAATCCATTTAATATAGCCTGGCGTATAACAGATTCCCATAATTTTTCGCCTCGCTCCTTACCTTCTCCAAAAACTTCCAGTTTTTCATGTTCATAACTTAAAATAAAAGGATTTTCTATTCCCATCATTATTTGAAGTAAATGTTCTGAAGTAAATTTATCTCCTATTTCTTTGACTAGTTGAAGTATGGTTTTTAATTCCTCTTCTGCATCAAACCTTGGGACCGGATATTTGCAGTTATCACACATCTTATGACATTTTTCTTCGTCGAAAACTTCTCCAAAATAATGTAGAATTTGTTTTCTTCGGCAAACAGATGATTCTGCATAATCAACTATCTCTTTTAAAATTTGAGTTCCTATTTCACGCTCAGCTACTGGTTTATCTTTCATAAACTTAGCCAGTTTATTCACATCATCAGCTGAATAAAATGCCAAGCAATGCCCAACTCCTCCATCACGACCCGCACGACCAGTTTCTTGATAGTATCCTTCTAAACTTTTAGGAATATCATGGTGAATTACAAATCGAACATCTGGTTTATCAATACCCATTCCGAATGCAATGGTGGCTACAATTACATCCACATCTTCCATCAAAAACTTATCTTGAGTATCGCTTCTGGTGTTTGGATCTAAACCTGCGTGATATGGTAAAGCTTTTATCCCATTCAAATTCAAAGCTTCGGCAACCTCTTCAACTTTTTTTCTGCTAAGGCAATAAATAATTCCCGATTTACCCTCGAAATTTTTAATGAATTTGATGATTTCTTTCATCACTTGCACCTTTGGCCTTACTTCATAATATAAGTTAGGTCTATTAAATGATGATTTAAAAACGATCGCATCCTTCATTTCCAACGTTTTCTGAATATCCTGTTGTACTTTGGGAGTTGCTGTTGCGGTAAGTGCTATAATTGGAATATTATCACCAAACTGGCTGATTACCTGTCGAATTCTTCTGTATTCGGGTCTGAAATCGTGTCCCCATTCCGAAATACAATGAGCTTCATCCACCGCAACAAACGAAATATTAGCAGATTTAAGAAATTCTATGTTTTCTAGTTTTGCCATAGATTCAGGCGCAACATAGAGTAACTTAGTTTCACCTTCTAAGACATCCTGTTTCACTTTTGCTGCTTCAGCTTTGTTCAGTGATGAATTAAGAAAATGGGCAATACTGTCCTTGCTTCCAAAAGCACGTAATTGATCTACTTGATTTTTCATCAATGCAATCAATGGTGAAATAATAATGGCTACTCCGTCATTCATTAATGCCGGTAATTGGTAGCACATGGACTTGCCGGCACCAGTTGGCATAATTACAAAACACTCGTTCTTGTTTAATATATTGGTGATGATTGCTTCTTGTTCACCTTTAAATGTATTGAATCCGAAAAAGCTTTGCAGATTATCGAACAATAATTTTTTTTCCTCTACCATGTATATGGGTAATAATCTTAAAAATGGAATCTAAAATAAAAAAAATATGCAAAAATCAATTAGAAATTTTACAATTTGTATTGGTTAAACAGAATCAATGATTCTACTTAAATTAAGAAGCGTAAAAAGAAATATTTTAATCGAATTTCTATTTTACACTTTTTTGCAAAGATCGCTTTTTAAAAAATGAGATCAAATAGGAAAAATCAAATAAAATGAAAGCATTTTTTTAATCTTTTATAATAATTTAGAATACAAGAGGTATCAGAATTCATGAAAGTGCTTTGCAAATAAGTCGTGAAATACAATAGCTTTGCTACACGATTGCAAAAATGATTCTGGAATTGTATTAATTTCAAATTTATTCAACCAATTTAAACTTATAAATAATAAACGCACACTTTTTAAGTATAATGAATAATTCGACTTATGTAGTAATTATGGCTGGAGGAATTGGCAGCAGATTTTGGCCAGTAAGTAAAACCACTCATCCAAAGCAATTTATAGATATATTAGGTACTGGAAAAACATTGATTCAACAGACTTACGAACGTTTTTTGAAAGTTTGTCCGAAAGAAAACATTTTTGTAGTTACCAACGAACATTATCGTGATTTAGTAAATAAGCAATTACCTGATTTGGAAAATGACCAAATTTTAGGAGAACCCGTAGCTAAAAATACTGCTCCTTGTATTGCATATGCATGTTTTAAAATAAACAAACTGAATAAAGATGCAACTATTATTGTTGCACCATCCGATCATTTAATCTTAAATGAAAGTAATTTTATCGCAAGTATTGAAACAGGATTGGAAACTGCGAAAGCTAATGATTGCCTTTTGACATTGGGAATAAAACCGACCAGACCAGATACTGGCTATGGTTATATTCAATATTCAGATCATTTGCTTGGTAAATATTTTTATAAAGTAAAAACCTTTACAGAAAAACCTACATTGGAAATTGCCATTACATTTATTGATAGCGGAGATTTTTTATGGAATGCTGGAATTTTTATTTGGAGTGCAACAAGTATTCTTGATTCGTTTGAAAAGCATTTGCCAGAAATGTTTGAGTTGTTTCAAGAAGGTCGAAAGTTTTATCAAACAAATGCTGAAGCTGATTTTATAAAAACTGCTTATTCACAATGCACAAACATTAGCATTGATTATGGCATTATGGAAAAAGCTGATAATGTATATGTAATGCCTTCGGAGTTTGGATGGTCTGATTTGGGAACTTGGGGCTCACTTTACACCATTCAAGAAAAAGATTATGTAGGAAATGCAATTATCGGATCTGATAAAGTAATGATGTATGATTCGTCCGATTGTATGGTAAGCGTACCCAAAAACAAATTGGTCATTCTGCAAGGCTTGCATGATTACATTGTTGTAGAATCGGATCATGTATTATTAGTATGCAAGAAATCGGAAGAACAACAAATAAAACAAATAGTAGCGGACGTTAAGAAAAACTTAGGAGATAAGTATATATAGGCTTATTTCATATTCTAATATCAGTATTTAGGATTTCTATTAGTCAAATGCTTTTCAAATTACTATTTCCCTAAAAAACGATTGTTTTTTTGAAGCATTTTTTTACCTTTTTTATAAAAATTTACAAAATCAGCTTAATTTCTTTTTTTAAGCAAAACGTAATATTCAGCAAGCTACATAAACGTGTAGGCTTTATTACTTAGCCTAGGATTTTTCTATTTTATTTGTTTTATTATCAAAAAAGGGCTTTTTAACTATAAACAATCTTTCATAATTATTAATTTTCTAGGGACTACGTAATTATACGTATATGCTTACTGTGCATTTATACACATTGAAAAATACGCTATACGTTGTATTGAATCGCTTTCATTATTCCTGCACTTTTGAATCATACTTTTTAACTATTCAAAAGAAAAAAAATGAAAAACTTTTTAACAACAGCAACTCTTTTATTTACACTCTCTCAAGGTATTCAAGCAGAAACATTTACTACTGCAGGTCTTGCATCTAATGTTAGTACACCTGTAAATCCAAACTCGTTTAGAATTACAGATAATGTAATTAATGTATCTGGTGCGGTATGGAGTAATACTTTGGTTGATTTAAATACTAACTCTTTCATGATTAGCTACGATGTAAACTTAGGTAGTTTAAATGGTGGTGGTGATGGAATTGCTTTTGTTTTACAACCAAATCAGCCTTCTTCTACTTTAGTTGGTAATAACGGAGAAGCTTTGGGTTTTGGAATTGGAACAAATTGTTACGCTAACATTAACAGTGCAAATTGTGCTGCAAATTTCTCAACTTCTTTAGGAATTACTTTTGATACATACCAAAACACCAATCAGCCAATATATGATCACATTGCATTAGTTAAAAATGGCGATACTCGTGGAACTAGAGGTTTTCCATTATTAGCTCCAGCTGTACAGATGCACACAACTAAAGCAGATGTAGAAGACAATTTATTATATAATGTGATGATTACTTGGGATCATATCAACAAAACTTTAGCTGTAGATTTTGATGGCTCGAGAAGAATTACCTTTAACAATGATGTAGTGAATACTATATTCGGTGGAAATGGAAATTTATTTTGGGGAATAACTGGTTCAACTGGTGGTCAAAAGAATTTACAAGAAATATTTAATCTAACTTCAGTTTATTTCGGACCATTGCCTGTTCAAATGTCTTCTTTTAACATTAACAAAACTGAAACAAATGCTGCCTTATTAAACTGGTCAACTTCATCTGAAAGAAATAATAACTATTTCACAGTTGAAAGAAGTGCAGACGCAAAAATTTTCGAAGAAGTAACTAAAGTAAAAGCTGCTGGAAATACAACTTCTAACAAAACCTATAGTGCAATAGACGCTATGCCACTTTCAGGTTTATCTTACTACAGAATTAAGCAAACAGATTTCGATGGTAAATCAAGCTACAGCAATGTTTTACCTTTCGAAAACAACAAAATGATTGAAAATTCAATCGATAACATAATTTTATATCCAGTGCCTGCATCATCAGAAATCAATATTGATTTCGCTTCTGAGTCAAAATCGCTTGCTACTATTTATGTATATGATGTTTATGGAAAGCAAATGATTGTTGCTAATCAAGATTTAATAATAGGTGGAAACACAATCACAATTGATATTTTAGAATTGACCGTTGGTACTTACTTCGTAAATGTTGTTAATTCAAATGGTGTAATTATTAATGCAAAACAGTTCAATAAACTAAACTAATTTTTTTTTGAAGTTTAAAAAGTAGTACTTCGGTACAAATAAAGCTCCCTCTGAATAGGGGAGCTTTTCTTATTTAATAGGTTTTTACATGCTTTATTTAATTTACATCTGATTTTCAAAAAATAATCTATATTTGAATTTACCCCATTACCACATAATTTTTGGACTATTTTTAATCTATTTTTAATCAATGATGAAGTTTTTCTTTAAAAAACATGTTTTTGTCGTATTCTCAATAATCGCTGTTTTTGCAGCCTGCAAGCCCCAACAAGGTGCAACAACTGCCGCTGATAAAGCATTTAACAGTGCAAAATATTTTACAGCAGTAGAGCTTTATAAAAAAGCAAGTGGAAAAGTAAAAGGTCGCGAAGAAAAGCAACAATTGAATTTCAAAGTTGCCGAAAGCTATCGTTTTATGAATAATAGCAAACAAGCAGAAATCTGGTACGACAAAGCAATTCAAGGAGGATTGGATACTCCAGAAGCTAATCTTTATTTAGCAAATGCGTATTTAACCAACGAGAAAAATGATTTGGCATTAGAGCAATTTCAAGAATATGTGCGAAAGAAACCAGGTGATGAAGCTGGAAAAAGAGGTTTGGAATCAGTAAGAAATGCCATTGAATGGGAAAAGAAACCAACCAGCTTTGAAGTATTTCCTGAAACTACATTGAATACGAAAGAAGCAGATTTTTCTCCAACTTTGTACGACAAAGGATTAATTTTTACCTCAACCAGAGAACCAGTAAAAGGTAAAAACCTTTATGAATGGACGGGAAAAGGATTTTTGAATCTATACAATATACAAAAAGGAACATCAAACCGATGGGGTAAAGCTGCATTGCTTTCTAAAGATGTTTCTACGAAATTTAACGAAGGTGTAAGTAGCTATGATGCTAATACCAGCACACTTTATTATACTCAGTGTAATGGAAACAAAGGTAAAGAGCTTGAGTGCAAAATTTATTCTACCACTTTTGATGGCGCTGCATGGTCGGCTCCTGAATTAGTAAAAATTGATGGAACAGATTCTACCGCTACATTTGGCCATCCTTCCATAACAGCTGATGGTAATACACTTTATTTTTCTTCAACTATTCCAGGTGGATACGGTGGGAAAGATATTTATAAAGCAACAAAATCTGGTTCTGCTTTCTCTAATGTAGAAAATTTAGGAAGCTCTATTAATTCAGCTGGCGATGATGTTTTTCCATTCATTCATAAAAGTGGAACTCTTTATTTTTCAAGTAATGGTCGAGAAGGTGCAGGTGGTTTAGATATTTATTTTTCAGATGTAGAAGAAGGCGAATTTGAAGATGCCAACAATTTGAAGTTTCCGATGAATTCAACTGCTGATGATTTCGGGTTGATTTTAGATGAAAATAAAGAAGAGGGTTATTTCTCTTCAAACCGAGTTGGAGGAAAAGGTGATGATGATATTTATTCTGCTACTGCTATTCCATTTATTTACAATGTAGAAGGAAAAGCATTTCATGCCGCTACCAATAAGGTTTTGCCTGATACTAAAGTTACCTTACGTGGAAGTGATGGAACTGAAATAAGCACTATAACTGATGCTAAGGGTTATTATAAAATGAAATTGAATAAAAGAACTTCGTATGAGTTGAATGCACAAAAAAGCAAATTCTTTGGTGATGTAGGTTCTTTAACTACCGATGGATTAAAAGAATCAAAAGATTTTACGGTTGACTTTAAGCTTGCTCCTATTCCTGTTATCATTGTGTTGAAAGGAATTTTCTACGATTTAAACAAAGCAGATTTACGTGCAGAATCTATGGTAACCTTAGATACTTTGGTAAAAACCTTAAACGACAATCCAAATATTACCATCGAACTTTCATCACATACAGATTCACGAGCTGATTCAGCGTATAACTTAGAGTTATCGCAACGCAGAGCTCAATCGGTTGTTGATTATGTGATTTCTAAAAGCATTGAAAAAGAACGATTGACAGCTAAAGGATATGGAGAGTCTCGTTTGGTAAATGAGTGTAAAGATGGCGTTGAATGTACTGAAGAGCAGCATCAAGCAAACAGAAGAACAGAATTTACCGTTTTATCTGAAGATTATGTTGCGAAAGAAAAGCCAAAGGTGCTAGAACAAAAAGTGGCTCCTAAAAAGAGAACCATTATTGCTCCACCAAAACCTAAATTAAATCCACCAGCACCTGAGCAGCCTAAAATTATGGTAATGCCTCCAGGTGCTCGACCGGGAGATAAACCTGTAATTCAGACCATGCCTCCAGGTGCTGTACCTCCTGTAAAAATGGATACAACCAGAAAGAAATAAAATTATCATTTCTTCAAAGGGCAAAAGTTTTACTTTTGCCCTTTGTTTTTTATAGAAATTGAGAAAATAATCCTTTTGAGATTTTAAACATTTAGAATTTTATGAATAAATCATCGCGGTATACACAAAGAGGAGTTTCGGCTAGTAAAGAAGATGTACATGCTGCCATAAAAAATATCGACAAGGGTATTTTCCCTAAGGCATTTTGTAAAATAATACCGGATATTTTGGGTGGAGATGCAGACTATTGCAATATTATGCATGCAGATGGTGCAGGCACCAAATCATCTTTAGCTTATATGTATTGGAAAGAAACCGGAGATCTTTCTGTTTGGAAAGGAATAGCGCAGGATGCTATTGTGATGAATTTAGATGATTTGCTTTGCGTAGGTGCAACCAATGATATTTTACTTTCATCTACCATTGGACGAAATAAACAGCTGATACCAGCTGATGTAATTGCCGAAATTATAAACGGAACTGAAACTTTCTTAGCTGATTTACGCAATTTAGGAATTGGCATCTACTCAACCGGTGGCGAAACTGCCGATGTTGGCGATCTGGTGCGTACCATTATTGTGGATTCTACCGTAACCTGCAGAATGAAACGCACGGATGTGATAACCAATGAAAATATTGCTGCCGGTCAAGTTATTGTTGGCTTAGCCTCTTTTGGACAAGCAAGCTATGAAACGGAATACAATGGTGGCATGGGAAGTAATGGTTTAACGTCTGCCAGACATGATGTTTTTTCGAATTACCTAGCTTCCAAATACCCGGAAAGTTTTGACAATTCGATTCACTCTTCTTTGGTATATGCTGGATCAAAAAAATTGACACAAGGAATTAATGATACCAATTTAGATGCTGGAAAATTGGTGCTCTCTCCTACCCGAACGTATGCACCCATCATAGCAGAAATGCTAAAAAAATACCGAAGCCAGATTGGAGGAATTATCCATTGCAGCGGCGGCGGACAAACCAAAGTGCTTCATTTTGTTGATGAATTGCATATTATTAAAGATCAACTTTTCGATATTCCACCTCTTTTCCAAATGATAAAGGAAGAATCTGCAACGGATTTAAAAGAAATGTTTCAAGTTTTCAACATGGGGCATCGGATTGAATTATATGTACCTCAAGAAATTGCCGAAGAGCTAATTGCTATTTCCAAAAGCTTTTCGGTAGATGCGAAGATTATTGGCAGGGTTGAAAAATCGGATGTGAAGCGCTTGACGATACGGTATGGGGAGGTGGAGGTTGAGTATTAGGGGGATTTTATTTTACGTTTTGCAGATAACCAAAAGTCGAGATTTTTACTAGAAATCTTGATTTGAGAAACTAACAAAAGTGTCTTTGAAAAAAAACAACGTCTTTTAGGTAGCTGCAGTTATCCAACGTTTTTCTTGTCATTGTAGCTCGATGATTCTTTCTTCTATATTCGTTAAGTTGTCTGAAGTTACAGTTGTAGTCTGAACGCTGTAAACGACCCAACCAGATCCGTGAATTCTAGAAGAAGTTAATGTTTGATTTCCTAAATCTTTTAAATCTTCCCGTTTTGGTGGGTCAACTTTCATATTATTTGCCATTGTTGTTAAGTAGTTAAATGTGGCATTTGTCAGCTGCTCTTTATTTACTTCTTGTGTTGCTCTTATAATGAAGTTATTATCTTTTTCATTAATCTCGTCAAGAGAAAGTGTCAAATCGGAGTCAAAAGGTTCTTGACCAAAAATGTTAGGGGCTTTAAGTTTACCTTCTAAAACTTCTCCTAATTTATACTTAGCAACATGAAATGTGTGAAATTGTTGAATGTCTTTAATTGATACAGATTCAATTGCTTCTTTTGTCGAGTAGGTTGCTTCAATTTGGTTAATTACTTTATCCATTTCTGGAATTTCTTTAAAGTTCTTTTTTAAAGCTGAAGTTGCTTTTTGAATATAATCTTTAATTTCCTTCCAATTCACAACTTCCACAAATGCTCCAAGCTCATCTGTCTTAAAAATCACTTTCATATTTTTAGTAATATTCATTAGCTTTTGAACTGTTGGGTTTTCATTATTGGTTTTGATGTCCTTATATCGCCATTCAATTGTATAAGATTTCTCGCTAGTGTTTAATACAGTAATTTCTACATTATAAGTTATCATTTCTCTCGATGTCGTATCAGAATCTTTAATTTTTATTTTTTCTGCTGTCACAAAATAGTTATGTTTTTCTCCTTTCTCCCAATATGTTATGACTTGGGCGGTTGAATCAGCCATGTTAATTTGTCCAAAGCTTGTGAGCCCTGATAGCAGGAAAAATGTTGTTAAAATTCTGTTTTTCATTGGATGTTTTAATTTTAAAAATGTTGAATGACGGTTTGAGGCTACAAGAAGTGGCGATTTCGGAGCACAAAACTATCTGCCAGAACCAAAGTTTATTAAATGCTCAAATGTTTCTATTCTCTCTGTTCGCCCACTAATGCAAAACCCGTGTTACTGCAGTTATTCCTTAATCAATATTTTTTGAGTTATTAAGTTTTTCTGCTCAATGTTAACAAGATAAATTCCTGGTTTTTCAGATGTCATGTCTAAATTTGCCGAATTACCAGAACAATTGGTTGTTTTAATTTCTCGGCCAACAATATCGGTAATTGTAATTTTAGTACTATTTCCTTTATTCTTAAATTCAATAGTTACGTTATCTACAACTGGGTTCGGAAACATATTAAAATTATCTGTATATGCTTCATTGATTTCCGTTGTTATTCCATACCCCAATTTCAACACGTGTAAATCATTGATAGTTGATACATAAAAAACTGAATCCTTTACTGTTATTCCAATTACCTGTCCGGTAAAAGTAGAGTTAAAAGAACCCAAATAACTTGCTGATGTTGAATTAACTTGAAATGCACTTACATTACCTGAGCCATTTTGAAAAACATAATTATTCCAATAGCAAATATCGCCTCCTGATCCTCCACCAATACCCATAAATAGTCCAGTGGGTAAGGTTGGATTTGAAATATTTATAGCATCAAAACCGCTTCCTTTTGCAACAAACAATCTTTCGTTAACAAAGTCTGGAGCAATTTTACCATATCCACTACCAAAAGAGTTTATTATAGTGGGATTAGAAGGAGTACTAATATTTATTACTTTAAGCCCCATACTGGTGCCGACATAAAGGTAATTTCCTTGAATAGCAATACCACCAGGAAAGCTTCCAAGGATTAGTTTACCTATAACAATAGGGTTGGTCTTATTTGAAATATCAATAGAATACAGGGTATCTGAATTTGTAGCCATGTATGCATAATTACCTGAAATGGCTATTTGATAGCCAGTACCGGAAATATTTGTAACAATGCCGACCTGAAAAGGAAAATTAATGTTTGAAATATCCGCAATCATAAAATATCCAGTCATTCCTCCTCCAAAATAAGCATAATTACCCTTTAATTCTATCGCAGTTGGAAAGGATCCTGGATTTCCTATAGAGGCTGTTGGATTTGGTAATAATGGATTTGAAACATCAATAAATTGTATACCTGAAGTTGTGCTAGTTATAACTTTGTTTTGAAAATATTTTATAACAAAATTTGCATTATTATTCCAACTCCCTAATTGGCTTATACTTTGTCCATTGCTCGATAAGAATAGGTGCAGTATGATTAAAATAATAAATTCTCGCTTCATGTATTTGAGTGTAGAGTTAAAATTGCAAGTAATTCTCAAATATGCAAAAGTTTTGTAGTACTTTCTAAGTTGTTGAAGTAGTTTATTTAGGATTACAGGTGCAATAATCTCTTACCCTCCGAATTCCTAACCTTTTCCCTTCCTCATTCCATTATCTCTGCTTAGCATTTCGGTATCAAACCTAAAAAAGTTTGTGGACGTAACTCCCTGCAAGAGGTTTCGCTTGTAACTCTTGTGAGCTGTTTTTTATGAATAATGGGTGAATAATACTATGAGGCGTTTTTATTTACATTTTTCTAAATAAGTCGCTATACTTTCTTTTTGAAATCCTTTACTAATTCCAAGATTAAAATACTTACAGGCATTTTCAAAATCTCCTATCTCGTAATAAATTTCTCCCTTGGTAATTATAGCTACTAAATAATCAGGGTCAATTTCTAAAGATTTATTTACATCAATAATTGCTTTATCATATTCCTTCATTTTTAAATATAAGTCTGCCCTATTATTGTGTAGTAGAGATTTATTTGGATTATTCTCTATTAATTTATCAAAATCTATTAAAGCTCCAGAATAATCACCTTGTCTTTTCTTTATGTTCGCTAAGTTTGATGCAGCTCCATAATCGTCTGGGTATTTTGAAAGTAGTTTTTCGAAATAAGTTCTTGCTACCACAAAGTCTCCTTTTTTTACATATATCATTCCAAGGTTAAGAAGTGCCGTTTGGTTAAAAAGATTTATTTCGAGTGCTGTGTTAAAATCCTTTATTGCTTTATCAGTTTGCTTTATTTCAGAAAACAGTTTTGCTCTATTTGTATATGCTAATTCAAATTTGCCATTAAGTTTTATTGATTTGTTATATGAAATTAGTGCGTCCATTTGCTTTCCTAATTCTCTTTGGAAAGTCCCTAAATTAGACCAATACATATAATTGTTTTCATATTTTGTGTCTAATTCTATAATTTGTTTAGTCACTTTTTCAGCGTTCATATTATCTCCTGAATCGGAATACGTTTTTGCTTGTTCAATTAATTGTTCTCTGGTTTGTCCATTTGCAATTACAATTAGAAATCCTAATATCAATGTTAAAATTACTCTCTTCATATGTTCTGTTTAAAATGGTAAATAACGGTTTTTAAGTTCAATAATTTGCAGTTATACTTGCAAAAAATTCGCAGTGCAAACCAAAATAAGTAAAAATAATTGAAGGCGCATAAACCACTTCGGCTGTAATTTAAAATAAGTTCCTTCAAGTCAATTTAACACGAAAAGTTCTCAACGAGCAGTTCATAAATAATTTCAATCTTTTGGTTAATGTCTTTCATTGTTGGTCGAGTGAAATTACTGCTAACGGTTTGTAGATTTCCGAGGGGCAGGCTTTTCAGCTTTATATTTAATTATTTTCACAAATTTTGGATTTTGCTTTGTATAGTCATAAAAGCAAGAAAGCCCCGCATTTGCAAAAAGGCCTTTAATGGCTGCTCTTTATTCTATTGTCATTAAACGTTTCGCTTTTTTATTCCAAAGTATTATTCTTTGTTCCAAACTTGATGTGATAATTCTGTTTCCTTTTTCATTCCAAGATATTCCCCATAAATAGTCTTTTGAATTTCCTTCTGAAATTAGGTTTCCCTTTGTGTCCCAAATTCTTAATGCATCACTTGCTGATGCAAGCCTATCTCCTTTTGAATTCCAAGCCAAATTCCTGTATTCACCTTTACTAATGTCAATGGATTTTATCAATTCGCCTTGATCAGTCCAATATTGAAGTAATGATTTGTCTTTTTCGTCTCCATAGTCTCCTGTTACAAAATAGTCCCCTGATTTGTGCCAGGCAATGCTCAACAACAATACCTTTTCTTGTCTATGCTTAATTGATTTTAGTAGATTTCCTTCGATATCAAAAAAGCGTATTTTGTCTGTAACAGTAGTTAGCATATTTTTTTTAGGATGCCAATCAATAGCAGTTATACTTTTCGTGTTTTCGTTAATAAATTTTCTAATCAACCTACCTTGAATATCGTAAATCAATAGTTGTCCGTCATTGTCTGCAATAGCTAAATATTCACCCTTGTAGTTCCAACTAATTCCTCTTGCTCCTTCTAGGGAGATGCCGTTTAACACAATTTTCTCATTTGTTTCTAAATTGAGTATAAATGATTTTTCATCAGACATTTGAGTTGTTACCACAATAATATTTATTGAAGGATGCCATTTTATACGTGTAATCGTGTTCTTTACTGGAAATGACTTGTATACTTCAAGATTTCCTTCTTTGTAAATTTTCAAAGTGTCAACATTACCTCCTATTGCAATATACTTTCCGTTAGGACTCCAATCTGTTGTCCAAAGAATTTCCTTTGTCAAAGTATTTTGCCCGAAAGTCTGATTAGATAAAGCAATAATCCAATAAGTTATGATCGCTAATACTTTAATTCTTATTGTCATTTTGTACTCGGTATTAAGACGAAGTAGTGAATTTCTTGTTTTTTAATCAGGAAAACCAAGTCTATGGAAAATGTAGTTTTATATGCTGTTTTTCTATGGCAAATCATCCCAGTTTATTTCTGAGTTGTCCAATAGTGATTGTAAATATTCTCTATTTGGGCTGATTATTGTCCCATAGTCTGTCGCTGATGGTATGTCAACCTCAAATAAATAATCACACTCATTCTCTAATATTTCATATCGCTTGTTTGCTTTTACTTTATTTAGGTCGAGATAATATGGTGGAATGTTATTCATTTGAATAAGCTGTATTCCACCTTTCCAGTCAGCTAATATCTTTTTAAACTCGCCCGTAGTTAAAATAAAGTCAAACGTCAATGACCTTGCTAAAGTTTTTATGTTTACAGAATTGTCTTTGATGGGTAACTTAAATTCTTCCCAATCAAAACCTTTTCCTGTCATATGCTTATGAACCCAAATATAATTGTAGTAGTCTCTTATTAGAAAAGGTAAAATATTAGTCGTAGCAAAGTCCAAAATGATTCGATACCGTCCAGGAGCAGTTTCTCTTATGCAATTTATATTGTCACGAAAGTCAATTGTCTTCATGTTGATGTGTTCCTAAAATGACATATTACGTTTTCGGGCTTGGCGAAGGTGGCGATTTTCACAACAAATGGTGTTGCGAAGAACCAATGTTTCATTAACCAAAAATGTGTCTGCGGAGCACTGAACTGCCAATTTTTTGTAGCTTTTGTTATAGTTATTGATTCTCTCCGAATTTTCCTTTGTGTCAAATTAATGCTCAAGATTCCCTGTATTTCGTTCCAAGGATATGGCAATATATTTCCAAATTCTAATGTGTTGTAACCAAAATAAGAATCAGTCTTTGTATGCTTATTAATAGTATGAACTACTTTTTGTGGATTTCTAAACAAATATTTGATATTAAGTTTACGAATGTCAGAATTACTATATTTTATGTTGCGACTTCGTCCAGAACCTAAACTAATTTCACCATTTTCTGAGTAGACCAAATATTTTTTTTCTAATTCAAATATGTTTGGTCCACAAATACCTTCACTTGCAAAACATATCATAGTGTCGAACACTAAGCCTTTCCATAGCTTATCAGAAATAAAAACAATTTTATATGTCTTGAATTTCCCAAGTTCATTCTTTGACTCTTTTTCAAAAATCACTTGAATTACTCGTCCTGTAAAAATTTCAGTAGACTTCTTACATTGCTCATTAAAAGTATAGCTTATATTTCTACTAAATGTTGAAAAATTATAAAAAGTAAAAATTATAAAAAAGAATGTCCTCATAGTTTCTACATATTTTGTCAAGTGTTAATTGGTTAAACGTTCTTGAACATTGCTTATAACTCTCAAATATGCAAAAGTTCTGTAGTACTTTTAAAATTATTAAAGTAGTTTACGTTGTTTTTTTAATAAAAATCTTCAGCATTTTTACTTGGGATTTCTAAACTTCAATCTGAAGATTCGACCTTTTTGCATCAAATTCCGATTAATTTTAAGACGCAGCACAGCCTCTTCCGAATTTTTAACTAGAAAAGCCCGCATTTTTCAAATTTGATTTTAGACGCTTTATTGTTTAGTATTGAATGCTAATCACTTCTCCCTGTTTGTTTAAAAGAATTATTTTTTCAGGAGTTGAATTATTCACTTTTTGGTCAGGATATAAATGGTAAATACCAAATTTTTCAGTGTCAGTTTTTAAATTTTTTTCTTTTGCATCATACAATATCCAGTATGGCACAAAAGCCCAATTGATGTCTTTAACTGTTGCAATTGTATTAGCAGTTTCTGTGTCTCCAGATAAAAATATTCTTTTACCATGCCAAGTGATTAAATAAGAATAGTGTTTGAAAGTAAATCTATGTTTAGTTTTAAATGTTTGAATTTTAAAATCGTCAAAAGAGCTATTTAGATTTTCAATTTTTTTGGTGTTCCAATTTCCAAAAACATTTCCCTTATGTTTACTTTTAATTTGTTTAAGAATTTTTTTAGAATAGTGGTCTGCGTGTCTATGAGTAAAAAGAAAAGTTGAATTTTCTTTTATACTAGCTATTTCTGTTTTATCATATTTCATATAACAGTATGCTCCAGATTTGTAAGGAAAATCGATATACAAATTTGATTTACCATCGGTTAGATACAATCCACAATTTCCAATAAATTTAATTTTAATTTCATTTGATTGGCTAAACCCGAAATTTGAGATTCCTATTAAAGAAAAAATAAGTATTAATTTTCTGTATTTGTTTTTCATAAGCGATTGGTTTTTAAAATGTTTTTATTAACATTTTACCGATCGGTAATATGGTAGATTTTTAGCACAAAAGCTCAATAGAATTTAAAATATTAATCTTTCCACAAATGTTTCATTTAAGAACGACAGTCGCGATATTGCCAAACTGGTTGCTTTCGCTTTTTAATCCAATAAGGTTAATGATACCTTTTAAAGCTTTGTTGCTGATGGAAATAAAAACTCCTTTTGAACTAATCATTTTTCTTCAGCCAATGGTTTTGCGTTCATAATCTGGGTTTGCTTCCGGATAGATTCGCTGTGTATTAACTCTAGTAATTTGACGGTAAAATTCAAATCGAGCTTTAAAGCTTTGGCAAAAGCTCTTCGTTTGTGAAAAATCTCGTCCCAGCGACTAACTTGTAAAATGGTTACGCTGTTATCCCTTTTAAATTCGCCTATCTTTTCTACAATCTGCATCCGTTCAGCCATTTTCTGAATGATCTGGTCATCCAGTTTGTCGATCTCAGATCGTAATTCGGCCAACTTATCCACAAATTCTTTATCGCGTGATTCGGGTTTCCGCACAGTAAGAGTATCCATCAGATCAGCTAAAGCTTGAGGCGTTAATTGCTGTTTGGCATCTGTCCAAGCCACCGATGGGTCGATATGCGATTCGATCATAAGACCCTGCATATCAAGATCTAGTGCCTTCTGAGAGATGTATGGGATTAGTTCACGGTTACCGCAAATATGGCTCGGGTCGTTAATGATTGGCAATTCCGGACATAGCGTTTTTAACTGAATGGCCAGTTCCCACATCGGCTCATTGCGGAAAGCTGTTTTCTCGTATGATGAAAAACCGCGGTGTATGGCCGCCAATTTTTTGATACCGGCATTGTTGATACGCTCTAAAGCACCGCACCATAAAGAAATATCTGGGTTTACAGGATTTTTAACCATTACTGGAATATCAACCCCACGCAACGCATCGGCAATTTCCTGAACGGTAAAAGGGTTGACTGTTGATCTGGCGCCCACCCATAAAATATCCACTCCAGCGGCTAAAGCTTCTTCTACGTGTTTGGCTGTAGCTACTTCTACCGCAGTAGGCAAGCCGGTTTCTTCTTTGGCCCGTTTTAGCCATTGCAAACCGATGCTGCCAATACCTTCGAATTCGCCAGGGCGGGTACGTGGTTTCCAAATACCGGCACGAAGGATAGAAACTTTGCCTGTGCTGGCAAGTAAATGAGCCGTTGAAATTAACTGATCTTCGGTTTCGGCGCTGCATGGGCCCGAAATTAATAAAGGCTCGCTGGTGATATTTATCCAGCTGCTTAAAGGTTGTATATCGAGGTTAAGTTTCATCTTATTAGTTGTAAGTTCTAAATTGTAAGTTGTTGGTTCCCAGATCGTGATTTTGCAATTGATACCTTATCCCTCTTTTCACACACCATCATTCCGCTGATATTCGCCCATGATGGTAAAATTGACCGTGTATTTTAATACTTTACGAATAGCACTGTCGTAATCGGCCTGGTTTTTCCATTCAATGTCCACATAGAAATTATATTCATTTCGTTTGCCTAAAATCGGCATCGACTGAATTTTACTCAGATTGATATTTTGTTCGGCAAAAATGTTCAGCACTTTAGCTAATGAGCCCACATCGTTACCCACTTGGAAACAGAGCGATGCTTTGTTGATGGGTGAATCATCGCTGGATTTAGCCGCTAAAATTAAAAAACGGGTATAATTTTTTTTGTTCGATTCGATGCGCCGTTCCATAATCTCTAGATTATACAACTTAGCTGCTAACTTGTTGGCAATGGCTACCGTGTTGGTCAGGTTTTCTTCGCGGATTTTCTTGGCGCAGGCAGCCGTATCGTTACTTTCAATAACTTGCAAATGTGGAAATTCGTCAAAAAAATCAATGCACTGACGGATGGCTATCGGGTGCGAAGTCACATATTTAATATCTTCAAATTTCACTCCCGGCAAAGCCAGCAGATGCAATTGGATGGGTAAATAAACTTCGCCCACTATCGGAAAATTATATTCCCTGAGCAGGCTGTAATTTGGCAATAAGCTGCCGGCAATAGAGTTTTCTATGGCCATTACTACGTAATGGGCATTTTTATGCTTTAACTCTTCGCAGGTTTGCTTAAACGAATTGCACTCAACCGTTTCAATATCTTCTCCGAAAAATTTAAAGGCTGCTTCTTCATGAAAGGAAGCCCTGATACCCTGAATAGCTACTTTTTTCATAATAAATCAGTACTGAGATGTGAGAATTGAGATATGAAATTTTTCATAATGTGTTATTAAAAATGCTTTTAAACAAAAAGTCCCGGCTGTTGAGGCTGGGACTTTTCTGCTATAAATCTTGTTTTATCATTTTATCGCATATTAATCACGGCCCTTACTATAGTAGTAAAAGTAACCGTTCCAATATGCGTTTGTAAATATCATTTCGTTGCTATTGTTATTGTCAAAAGTACTCATCTAAATTTCTGATGCAAGGAAAATTTGAAAAAATATACGTTTTAAGTTTTGTGTTGGATTGTTACCATGTTACGGAATAAGGGAAGTAAAAGGTTAAAGAGTGTTGGCTAACGTTTCGCAGCTACAAGGAGTTAGCTATTTATGAGCACAAAACTTCAATTAAACACTTAGCTATCAATTTACTAAACCCGCTTACATGATGTGGTTTTCTTTAAGATCCTTCATACTTTTCCCTGTATCTGTTTGGGGTTATTTTCCATATTAGTTGAAAAACAAAAGCACCTATAAAAGTCCATAAAACATCGTTCCAGTCAAAGTGTAATTTTTTTGAAGTTACTTGAATAAACTCCCATGATACAAGTCCTGTAATTGAAATTATATTTGCAGATAGGTGTTTATTTTTAGTAAACCAATTATAAGTCTGTATTATTTCTGGAATTAAAATAACAAACAAAGCAGGTATTCCAATGGCAGGAAAAAAATTAGGTGCAATTCCTAAAAAGTATTTTACAGCCAAATTATTACCATCATAATTTGGTCTAATGTTGTCTGTTACATGTTGATATGTAATAAAGCAAATTGCAAATAAGGCAAACCAATAATATGAACTTCTTGATTTCTTCATTTATTAATGCTGTTGTTTATGAAATAAAAAAAATCTTTAGGTTCTAATTCGTCAAACAGAACATAACCCCTATCCGTTAATTCGTCTGGTTTGATTTTCATTTTTCCGATTGTTTAGGTAAAGCTATTTTAGGCTAATATTTAAATTCCTCTTTGCACAATTGTTGTGAAGAATGGAAACCCTCCAATTGCAAAATACTATCATGTTGTCTTTTTTATTTTTGTTGTCAATTTATAATGTAATTCTTCGATTATTTCTTTGCTTTCTATCAATTTGCCACCTATTATACTTGCCTTATTAGCTTTCCATAATTTAGGGATTGAGAATTTTCCTTGTGCAACAGAATACATCCATATCAAGTCAATAAAATTTGATAGTAAATTAATTCTGTAAAAAAGAGATGCCTGAGTTAGTTGAAATCCAAACTTATTCAATGTTCTGGTATTAAAAAAGTAAGATGTGCCGATTATATTAACCGATTTAGGAATAGAACCATTTTCTAGTTTCATTATAATATTTAATAAACCATCGAGGTGATAAAGTAATATTCTGTTCCTAAGTTCAATTCCAATTTTGTAATTTCTCATTACAAAAAGATAATCAAAACTACTACCCTTATGTAAGTCAATTTGATTTTCATTTGAGATATATCCCAACAACATTGGCGAATAGTATTTGTAAATGCCGGAAAGTTTAAAAATTGGTGCGGTAATAAATTGTCCGATAAATAAATAAAGAAAAAATAGTAAATAAAATACGGGTTGATTATAGCCCAATTCTATAATTATAATGGCTGGATAAAATCCTATTATTAAAAGCAAGGTTGCTACAATCCATTGTAATAAAATAGGTTGTTTATAAAAGTCATTCATATTTGTTAACTCATTTTCTTTTCACCTGCCAGTCCATAGAAGTATGAAATCTTATTTTCAACATCATCATAAGTTACCATTTGCTTTTCCTTATTCAATTCAAAGTAGCTTAACAAACCAAAGTCGCCTGAACACATCGCTGTATGAGCAAGCAATACACTAGAAATAATCAAAGCCCAATTAGTAGTAGCAAAAAATAATAAAATTATTAGCATAGTTGTGATGAGGATAAATGGTGCGAGTGCAACTATTTCAAATTCTTTTTTATTAGCAACAAACTTGTCTGCCAATGCCATAAAGTAGAATTTTTTCAGGTTAGCGTCATACGAAGTATTTGTCGCACCTTGTGTTTTGTAGGCTAACACGTGTATGTATTCGTGCAATGGAAGCAAGGCAAAAGCCATTGCAAGTCCGTAAGAAAAATGAGTAAAACGAACACCAAAACTATAATTTGGTAAGTTATAACCTTGCACAAAGAAGTATCCAACAAGACCAAAAACAATAAAGTTACTTATATAATAAAACAGTGAATATTTCGTCCGTTTTTTCATGTATGTTTTTATAAACGGAACGAGCTCTTTATGTCCTAACTTGTCAAGCAGAACATAACCATTTTCTGTTAATTCGTCTGGTTTAATTTTCATTTTTACAGTGTTGTTTTAAAATGCTGCATAATGTTTTTGGGCTTGGCGAAAATAGCAATTTAATAACAAAATTTCCAAAGAGCTATACAGTTCAAATTTACTCAAAACTGCCATTTTGAGCAATGAGCTAACACTTTTGGTAGAGCGATGCCACTAGCTAGAGTACTTTTTGTAGAGTGATGAAAAACCTAATGTGCGCTGATTTTACAAACAATTATCGAGTTCAGAAATGGTCAGTTTGAGTTGGGTGTGTAGAAGCGGTTTTAAAAATTTAAAAGAGAGGAGATTTTAGAAAATAACTATCTATAGGTTAAAAGTTGGAAGCTCTTTTAAATTTTACTTAGTTTGAATGGCTTGTGTAAAAAGAAGTTAATTAAAAATTAAATTAAGAAACAATTCGGTAGTAGTTGCAAATGTTCTTACTCTTCTGTATTAGTAATAATTATTAATTAAGTATTTTGAACAAATAGAAAATAGATGGGCATGCCAATGGTAATATTTATCGGAAAAGTTACTGCAAGAGCCATTGGTAAAAAAAGACCAGGATTTGCCTTAGGAACTGAAATTTTCATAGCAGCTGGCACTGCAATGTAGGAGGCACTTGCAGCTAAAACCGCAAACATAAAGCGATTGGTTAGGTCTGGCGTTACAAAAGAGCTTAGCATTGCAATTATACAACCGTTAATTAATGGAATAAAAATGGCAAAAATAATTGGAAACCAACCGAATGAGAAAAATGCTTTTAGCTTTCTGCCACTTGTAATACCCATGTCTAATAGAAAAATGGCAAGAAAGCCTTTAAAAAGGTCGTTTGTAAATGGTTTTATCCCTTCTGCCTGCTTCGCATTGGCTACATAACCAATAATCAAACTACCAAGAATAAGTAAGACACTTCCATTGGTAAAAGAATGTTTTATCACACCTCTTTTATTAATAACAGTAGATTCGTCTTTGTTAAATATGGAAATTAAAATCAATCCTATTATTATTGCAGGCGATTCCATCAAAGCCATAATGGCTACCATGTGTCCATGAAGTTCAAGTTGCTGAGATTCTAAATAAGAAACTGCCGTTACAAATGTTACTGCGCTTACCGAGCCATAAGCAGCCGCAATAGCTCCTGCATCAAACACATTAAATTTTCTTTTAAGAATGAAGAATGTGTAGATCGGTATGATAAAAGCAATAGACATCCCAAAAAGCATGGACCATCCAATTTCCATGGTAAGTGTTTCATGTGATAATTCCTGCCCACCCTTAAATCCAATAGCAAACAAAAGATATAATGAAATAAATTTGGAGGAATTAGGAGGAATTTCCAAGTCACTTTTTAAATAAACAGCAACTATACCCAGCACGAAGAATAATAAAGCTGGATTTGTTAGGTTCTCAAAAAGTAGATTATAATTCATGCAATTTTTTATTTCTTTCGATTTGAATTAGTTTGTATAATTTCTTTTCTTTTGAGGTAATAATGCCTTTAACTTCTATATCAAATTCTGAAATATAACTTCCGAGTAAAGTAGAATTCAAAATCCCGTTTATTTGGTTTTTAACATTTAATTCTGCCAATTTAAATTGCTGATGACATAAGGTTTGGTCTTTAAAATCTGAAAAATAATTATCGATATATAACTCTTCAATTACCCTTTGTGCTTGGAATTTAAATATTTTATCTTTCTTAATAATCCCATTAATGAATCTACATGAAGTATCATTGACAATATAAATTTTTTTTATTTTTTCTCTTTCAATGAAATCTCGTACCTCTAAAATATATTCAAACTCTTGAAATTGAAGAACAGCTCCTGAAAAAGTCAAAAACAAAATATTGTTCCCATATCTATTTTGCAAATATGTTTCCATACCTGAAAAAGGGCAAACAATAAACAGTAGATTATCCATAATTATCTTATTTTAGTAAATTTTAATCTTTTTCCTTGTTTCTTTTCATTAATAACACCATTGTCATACACTAAATTTCCATTGACAAATGTTTTGAGAATTTTGCTTTTGAAAAATTGATTTTCAAATGGAGACCATTGGCATTTGTAACCTATATTTTCTGGTGTTACCTTCCATGAATTATTCAAATCAACTAGTACTAAATCAGCATAATAACCTTCACGAATATATCCACGTTCCTTAACTCTATAAATCTCAGCTACATGGTGGCTCATTTTTTCAACAATTTTTCCAAGACTTATTTTTCCTTCATGAAACAATTCAAGCATTGCTGGTAAAGCATGCTGAATCAAAGGTCCTCCTGATAAAGCTTTGAAATATTTTCCATTTTTTTCTTCAACAGTATGCGGAGCATGGTCTGTTGCGATAATATCAAGTCTATTATCCAAAAGAGCCGCTAATAATCCGTTTTTATCAGCCTCTGTTTTAATTGCTGGATTCCATTTTATCTTAGCACCTAATTTTCCATAATCTTTATCTGAAAACCAAAGGTGATGTATGCAAGCTTCTGCGGTGATTCGTTTTTCTCGAATAGCGGTTTTATTGTCAAATAAATTAGCTTCAGCAAGTGTTGAAATATGAAATAAATGTAACCGATTGTTATGCTTTTTAGCAATTTCTATAACACGTTTTGTTGCAGTTATACAAGCTTCTTCGCTTCTGATTTTTGGATGAAACTCAAATGGAATATTGTCTCCAAACTTTTTGTGGTAATGGTTTGTGTTATTTTTAATGATAACATCATCTTCGCTATGCAATGCAACTAACGAATCTGTTCTAGAGAAAAGTTTTTCTAAAAATTCGGGGTAATTAGCCAAAATACCTTCATCATTATTGAAATATAATCCGTCATCAGTTATACCACAAACATTTTCATTATCGGTTTTTAATGCTTCTTCTAAATTGTTTTGATTGATTCCCATAAAAAAGGAATAGTTAGCTATTGAAGTTTTTGATGCAATAAGATATTTTTCCTCTAACAACTCTTGTGTTAGTGTATTGGGTATTGTGTTTGGCATTTCCATAAAAGAGGTTATTCCTCCAGCAACTGCCGCCTTTGATTCGGAGTAAATATCTCCCTTATGGGTTAAACCCGGTTCTCTAAAATGTACTTGATCATCAATAACTCCGGGAAATACATATAATCCTTCGGCATTAATTTCTTCAATTGAACTAACATCTTGCAAATTGATGGATGCACCTATTTTTTCAATTCGTTCATTGGCAATTAGAATATCTGAAATAATAATATTTCCTTCATTTACAATAGAAGCGTTCCGTATAATAGTTTTCATCTATTCTTTTTTTGTTGCTCTTTCCAATTTGTCATTAATTGTTTTACCCAAACCTTCATCTGGCAATCTTTCTGCAATAATTACATCTAGTTTGTTTTGGTCTAAACGATGCATTGCCGCATATAAATTTTTAGCAGCTTCATTAAAATCTCCAGATTTTGATAGTATTTCTTGATGAAAAATATTATTGTTTTGAATACGATTCTTAAAAAGCATCAACCCGATTTTTCTTCCTTCAAAACATTTTAATAACTCAGAAACATTATTTGTGAGGTACATATCAGTAATTGGTGCATAATGTCGAGAAAGCATACCGGGTGAATTTGGAGAATTGTCACTATTTGTTGTAATGCTTAATTTTCCTGCAATTTTTTCAATCTCCTCTATAGAGATAGAGCCATGTCTGTACAACACGGGGTGGTTGTTTTCAAATCCGATAATAGTAGATTCTAAACCTTTTTCGCATTCCCCTCCATCTAAAATAACGTTAAGCTCATTTCCAAAATAATTAAAAACATGCTCTGCATTTGTTGGACTTATAGACCCAAACGGATTAGCGCTTGGCGCAGCTATTGGAAAATCGAGTTTATTAAGCAAGGCTAAGGCAACCGGATGATTGGGTACTCTTACCGCTACCGTGTCTTTAGAAGCTGTTACTAAATGTGAAATGTGACTTTGTTTTTGCAACACCAAAGTCAAAGGACCTGGCCAAAATTCTTCAGCAAGCTTTATGGCTATTTCTGGAATATTAACAGCCACCTCTTTTAAATAGTTTACAGATTTAATATGTAGGATTAATGGATTGTAAAAAGGCCTGTTTTTTAGTTTAAATATTTTTTTTAATGAACTTTCACTATACGCATTTCCTGCTAAGCCATAAACTGTTTCGGTAGGAAGCGCAATAATTTCATTGTTTATTAAAGCCTCACAGGCTTTATCTATATTAATTGTTATCAAAGTTTAAAAAATTAGGGATTACAGATATCACAATACATTGGATCTTCTTTCTGCTGTCCATTTGGATATAGCTCTTCTTCTGTATAATTACATTTTTGACATGTATACAGGTAACTTAAAGTTGATCGTGTTGGAAAATTGCATAAATCACATGGCAATCCTTTTTTTGAATCTGTAATTCCAAAACCTGGTATATTACAACTTGGGCATAATGAATTTATTTTTTTTGCTAATTGGGTTGACGCCTTTTCTATTACGTTCATTCTAGTCGGATTATACATTGCTCTCATATCGGTTTCAACGAAAGCACGTCCGTAACTTGAAATAAAATAATTAAATGTATTGTTGAGTTTTTCTATGTTTGTTATTCCTTTCACAATATCAGAAAAATCATTATTAGCTTTTCTTAGGATTAAACCGTGAGATGGAAATTTTGAATTTTCTGCAAATTCTTGAAGTTCAATAACTGTTTTTATTTCCGAACCATTAAAGTTGGTTTCCGTACTAATTTCTCTTAGTACAATTTCTAAATCATTTTTTTTATCAATAAAAAGTAAGATTTCATCATCGGCATGAACAAAAAAAAATGACGGATGAGGTCCAAAAGAACCTTCACTGGCAATAGCTAAATCGCAACCAGTTATTTCCATCGCCAATAGGCATTTTTTCCTAGCTGTAGTAATAGGATCATCTTTTCTTTCAACTTCTCCTGTAAAAGTTCCCAGTTCATCTGTATCTAAATTTAGAGGAACAAAACATTTTACTCCCAATTCTTTTTCTAAAATTGGAGCAATAACTTTTTCTTTTTCGTGTTTAGTTGCTATGAGTAAATTCCTTCCTTTAAACATTACTCTTCAAGTAGTGAAATATTTATTTCTGAATTAACTACAAGCTTTTTGTTTTTAACTTTAGCTTCCAATAAAATATCCTCTAGTTTTTTCATTTCGTTTCTTAGTGCAGGAATTCTATTTTGTGCAATTTCATCGTCTTTTCCAAATCGCATTTGCGAACTCCAATTTTTTATATTGTGAAAATTGATTTTGGAGGAAAAAATATTCATTATAATTTCTTTTGCTTCATCATGAGTGAAGTTTCCATCCATAATTGTTAATGTTTCAGTACTTTTCATTTGTAGTTGTATTTTGGGTTGATAAAGATTTGGTTACAAAAGCTCCTGTTATTATTCCTAAAGAGGCAAATAGTTGTCTATTAACAATATCTTTAGTTGTGAAGGCCATTATTAGAAAGGCAATCATTAATACCAAGTAAAAAATGGATTTTATTTCAGTTAAATTCATACTTATTCAATTTTAATTATTGCTTCTACTTTTACACTATTGGTTTTTGAATTAATAGATTTTCTTAATTCAACAAGTTCTTGTTGGTATAGCTTTATTTTTGCTTCCCTTGTTTTAATATCCTCTTCACTACTATCACTATTTATTTTATTCTCATGATACTTTATTTTTATTTGCACCATTTGTGCAATAAGATCTATAGCATCGTTAGAACTAAATTCTCCTTGCATTAATTGTATGTTCATACTGTTGTATTTATTGTCCTTGTCCTAATGAATATCCTGCCTTGCCATCAAATGAATACAGATTTTCTGTTTTTATGCTGTCAATGTTTTCATTGAGTGCATTTTTCAAAAGTTCAATGATGTTTGATTTACTTATTTCAGAATTTTCCAATGGTTTAAAACGGCATCTCCAATGGTCAGTACAAAATGTTTCCTTAAATCCATCTGGCCAAACTTTAATTCCTCGGTTAGTAATCATTGAAAGTTTTATTCCACTACTTTCAATTCTCTTCACTTTCTCTGCTAATTCGTTTGGATTAGAGCCATTCCAATGAACAAAAATATCCACGCCAACTAATTCTTTTTTTGCAGAAGGTTTGCGTTTGTATTTAGGCAGGTTTAAAGCCGAATTATTGGAATAAGAAACAGATTTTAATATTGAAGGATTTTCTCCAAGATTTGCAATTACTGCTTTTGCAAATTCCTTTGTTCCCAACTTTTGCTTGCTTGTTCCTTCCTTAAAAATATCGTAAGTATGAATACCATCTTCCAATGTTTTAAGCCATGCATTTTGAACTTTTTCAGCTATTTCAGTTTGCCCAATATGGTTAAGCATCATAATGGCCCCTTGCAATAAACCTGATGGGTTGGCTACGTTTTGCCCTGCTCTCCTTGGTGCAGAACCATGTATGGCTTCGAACATAGAACACTCCTCGCCTATATTTGCTGAGCCTGCTAAACCAACCGAACCTGTTATTTGTGCTGCCACATCACTCAATACATCTCCGTATAAATTTGGCATTACAATTACATCAAAAATTTCCGGTGTGTCAGCCATTTTAGCTGCGCCAATGTCTATTATCCAGTGTTCGTTTTCTATTTCAGGATATTCTTTTGCAATCTCATCAAACACTTGGTGAAACAAGCCATCAGTTTGTTTCATAATATTGTCCTTGGTAAAACAAGTTACTTTTTTGCGATTTTGTTGTTTAGCGTACTCAAAAGCATAGCGAACTATTTTTTCGCAACCTGGTCTGCTAATTAGTTTTAAGCATTGTACTACCTCGTCTGTTTGCTGATGTTCAATGCCTGCATATAAATCCTCTTCATTTTCTCTTACAATCACAATATCCATCACAGGGTGCTTAGTGCTTACAAAAGGATGCAAACTCATGCAAGGTCTTACGTTTGAATATAATCCAAGAAATTTACGAGTGGTAACATTTAAACTTTTGTATCCACCACCTTGTGGAGTTGTAATAGGAGCTTTTAGAAATATTTTGTTTCTCCTTATTGTTTCCCATGATTCAGATGCGATTCCAGCAGTATTACCCGCTAGATATACTTTTTCTCCAACCTCAATTTCATCAATTTCGAGTTTGGCACCCGCTGCTAAAATTATTTCTAATGTGGCGTCCATTATCTCAGGGCCAATTCCGTCTCCTTTTGCTACTGTTATTCTTGTCATCATTTTTGTTTTGCTTTTTTTTATTAGTCTATAAGGTATGGTACTTTGCCGTCAGTAATTACTACTTTACTATTAGTTGATTTTGCTAGTTCTATAAAAGCTTCAATACTTCTAATTTTAATAATTTGATCTGTTAGACCTTCTGAAAGTATTTTTTGAGCATCTCTTGTACCAGTTGCTTCAATGGTTTTTCTTTCAGCGTCTAATTTTTCTTGTTGCAAAATAAAAACCATCCTCATTGCATCCTGCTCAGCTTGTAATTTTTGTTCGATGGAACTTGCCAAACCAGTTGGCAATTGAATACTTTTCATCAAAACAGCTTGAACAAATATTCCTTGCTCAGAAAGAGTTTCTTCCATTTTGATTTTAATTGCATTCTCTATTTCGGCTCTCATTCCTGAATGCATATCTTTTGCAAAATATTTAGAACACACATCTGCAGATGCCGATCTAAATACATTAGATATAATAGTTTCATATCCAAGACCAATGCTACTGATTACATTAGCTACACTATTTTGGTCGATTCTGTAAAGAATTGATATTTGAGCAGTAACACTTAAACCTTCCTTACTTGGTAAACTCAGCGATAATTCAATGTCGTTTATCTGAATATTTGTTTTTATAACTTTAGTTATAAGTGGGTTGAACCAAACAGAACCTTGTGCATGACTTTTTTCAGAAAGTGTACCCAGGGTTTGTTTTACTCCAACCTCTCCAGGTCTTATTACAGCGCAACTTGCGAATGTTATTAATACAATAATGGAGGAAATAATTTTAATTTTTTTCATGACTTGCATCTAAATAATGATGCAAGATTCAGAATTCTAATTCATAAATTTTTATTTATCTTTGTAATGTAATCCATAAAAATAATTTATGATTTTATTTGTTTTTGTTATCTTTAAATATAAAAATTATTTTAATCTTATATTATAAAACAAAAGGCGAGTTATTTAATTTTTTTTTTAGGGACTTACCAAATGAATTCCTACCTGGAAATAAATTGCATCTCCCAGATCATTGATCATCGCATAGTTTTGTGTTCCAACAAACCCTCTAAAAAAATCTTTTCCATCATTAGTAATGTAATATGCATTAAAAGAGTAATTGTAACGATATCCGCCTTGCAAGCTGCCCCATATAAATCCAAATAATTTCTTTTGAAATTCGGCTCTCAATCTAAGCTCACCTCTTCTTATCTCTAGGCTTCTATTTTGATCTGACAAACCATTTAATCTATAAGTTTGCCCTTCTAATTCATAACCTACAAGCATTAAATTACTTGAATTGAATTTTTTTCGAACATGCGCTCGACCGGGAAAGAGAATTTCTGTTCCCCATTTCCTGTTCGAAGAAGTCCAGTTGTACATAATTACAGGTATGTAGTTCATTTCGCCCACTCTATATGTTCTAGATATACCAATTGCCCATTGTTTTCTATCTGAAGGTCTTTTACCCCATAATAGAGCGGCAGAATACCTTACATACTTTAATGACTGAGGATTAGCAATAGAATAATTGCCACTTAAATCAACTGACCCTTGAAATAAAATAAATTGTTTTTCATTCAAGGGCTTATAAAGAGTAGAATGTAAACCTGTTGTTTTTAAACCTTTTTGAATTTCATCTATACTTAAATTACTTTCTGAACCAGACAAAGTTCTATTCTTTACCTGATAATTGACATCCCAATAATTTAACCCTACCTGCCACAAAATATTATTTTTAGAAATTACTGGAATATTTGCAAACAGTCGTAGACCGCCAACGTATTTCAACTCAGCCTTTTCATTGATTATTCCTTCTTTTGCATCTGGCGAGTAACTTCCTATTTCTGATACTGATAAAGAATGTGGAAGTTGAGCATCAAATGACACAGAAATAAACTTCTGTGGACTTAAATCAAAAATTTTAGGATTACTAAATACTTTAGATTTAGAATCTGAATAGGTTACATTGTCATATTCACTAAAATCTTCAGGAATTGAATCTTGCTGGGAAAATGAATATAAATTTTGAAAACAAAAAAGGCATACAAGAAAATAATATCTCATCAAATTGAAAATAAAGCTATTTTTTATTCACTATTAATCTTTTCCATACATCGGTTTTGCCTAATGCTTTAACTCCTACGTAACCTCTTATATCCAAAGTATTTTCATCTTTCATGTTTATAACGCAACTATATAAACTGCCACTCTCTGGATCGTATATGGTTCCTTCTTTCCATTCATCTTTTTCATTATAAATAAAATCTTTAAGCAAACGGTATCCTTTTAAAGGAACATTACGCATTGATTCATCTGGGTTGTTTTTATCTAATTTTGCTGCCATAGTTGCAGGATCGATAGGTTCTTTTAAATAAACAATCTTTCCATAATACTTGGTCCCAATTTTTTCTATTTTAACTCTTGCTTTTCCATTACTTGGTTCCCAAAGTCCAATTATTCGATCACCATCATCTGCAGAAAAAGAAGTTAGAAAAAAAAACAAAAGAGAGGTTGCAAATACTTTTTTAAATGATTTCATAATATCAATGTTTAATTTTAATGTTCTATAGATAATTGAAGCTCTAAGCTCACTGCAAACGATATATTTTGTTCAATCTCTTTTAAAAAATTAGCATCTAAAATGAGGGTTCCTCCTTCTAGAAAATAAGGAGCTAAGTCTTTTTGCTCCTGGGCAACAGAAAGTTGAACATTTTTATTCCCTTGCTGGAGAAAATTAATAAAAGCCAACTTTTGCATACTTTCTTTCTCACTAACTACCTGTAGAGTTAAATCCTGAATATTTATTGCTAAGGAATCAAGGAATACAGAAGCCCTTACTATTTTAATATCTTTAAGTTGCTCCTGCTTATATCCTTTTTCTTGCAGAAATTTTTTTACGTCTAAACCTATTTTTCCTTGAAATGAATTAGGCCCTTCAAAATAAGGCCCTTCAACAGAAAGAATTATAGGCTCAAGTATAAGGTTCTCTTTATTTTTTTTACTGCAAGAAGAAAGTAAAAATAAAGCTAATAGAAAATATACAATTCTTTTAATATTCACTAATTTCATAGATGATAGCATTTTTAGTTTTAGTTGAGCTAAAAATTTAAATTGAACTACCATTCTTAAAATTGGTGTTTAATTAAAATACTTTTCAAATATAGATTCAAAAAAGAATACGTTTTATTTATCTTTGTAATGGTAACCATAAAAATAATTTATGAATTATACTTTGAATCAATTACAGATTTTTTTAAAAATTGTACAAACACAAAGCGTAACGAAGGCTTCGGAAGAATTGCACCTAACCCAACCAGCTGTTTCTATTCAACTTAAAAATCTTCAAGACCAGTTTGACATACCCTTAACTGAAGTGGTAGGGCGAAAAATTTACATCACTGATTTTGGACGAGAGATTGCTGAAGCGGCTGAAAACATAATTAACCAGGTTTATGCTATAAACTATAAAACCTTAGCTTACAAGGGACAATTAACTGGGCGTTTAAAGATTTCAGTAGTATCAACTGGAAAGTATGTAATGCCTTACTTTCTAACTAATTTTATTCAACAACATGCTGGAATAGAGTTACTGATGGATGTTACCAATAAAAATAAAGTAGTTGAGAGTTTGGAAAATAATGAAGTTGATTTTGCACTTGTTTCTATTTTACCAAATAGCTTAAATTTTGAAAAACTCGATTTACTTCAAAATAAGTTGTACTTAGTAGGCAGTGCCGAAACAAAATTAAAAAGGGCTAGTAGCACAAAAGAAATATTTAATAATTTGCCTTTAATATTTAGAGAAAAAGGTTCAGGGACAAGACAAATAATGGAAAGTTTTATTGAGCGTAATAATATATCAGTCTTAAAAAAGATGGAGTTAACATCAAATGAAGCAGTTAAGCAATCGTTATTAGCTGGCTTGGGATATTCTATTATGCCATTGATTGGAATTAAAAATGAATTACAAAACAAAGAATTAAAAATAATCGCAATTAAAGGACTTCCAATCATAACAACTTGGAGTTTAATTTGGTTAAAAGGAAAGAAACATTCACCAGTTTCTATGTCTTTTTTAGAGTATTTAAAAAAAGAAAAATCACAAATTGTACACAATAAATTTAGTTGGAATGAGCAATATTAGAAAAATAGTCCCTTTGAAGTTTGCTTCTAGATAGAATTTTACGGTGGCGAAATTTTTTAAACTAATATTCTTTCCGTCGATAGAAGTATAATTCATTTTGCAATTTTTAGTTTGTTTGTTGGCATATTCAAATTACGAATATACTTAGACCGATGTGTTAGAATTTGTAATTATAACCAAATCTTATTACTTGTGTTTCGTAATAATCTGAGCTTATATATTTGAAACCTTGGCCATCAATTTCTTTTTCGATAATCATCGAATTTAAAATATCTGTTGCATTTAAAAATAATTCGCCTTTGCCATTTTGCAAACTCTTTTTTATGCCAAGGTCTAATGAGAAACGTTGTGCAATCTTTCCTTGCGGAATAATGTCAGGAGCTAAATAAATTGCGGTTAATTGTGCGTCAAAGTTTTTAGGTAAATGAAAAGTGTTGTTAAGTTTTGTATTTCCTGAAATAATTTCTTGTTTGTCGGCTGAAAACGTATTTGGAACAGGATATTTATTTTCAACACTAAAGGCATTAATTTGATTGTGATATCCATTAAGGTTTAAATTAAAGGAATACCATTTTACGACATCCTGTGTCAACACAACTTCTAAACCCGTATTGTAACTTCTGCCTGCGTTTTGAAATATAGCGTATATCAAATTACTGTTCGGAACAATACTCGAAATTCGTGTAATAGTACCGTCAGCAAAACGGTGATAAGCCGCAGAATAAAAATATCCTTTGTTCCAACTTGTTTTATAACCTAGTTCAAATGAATTAGTAAATTGTGGTCGTAAAGCAGGATTTCCAACTTTAATAATTTCGGCATCATCGTATTTAGGAAATATTCTTATATCTACTTCATTCGGTCTATCAACTCTTCGATTATAAAATAGTGAAACTTTATTTTGGTCGTTTAATTTGTACGATAATCTCGCATTCGGAAACGGTTGTGTGTAATTATAACCATCGCTTTTGTAGGTGTTGTGATCAGGATTTACATCATATTGAATTTTAACATATTCTACTCTTAATCCTAATTCTGCTTCCCATTTTTTGGTTTCAAAGACATAGTTTCCATAAATGGCAGGAATTAATTCTTGGTAGGTTGCAGAACCACCTGCATTGGAGTCTAAAATAGAATTAAGCCCAGGAATAAATTGCATGTTAGTTGGGATATTTCTATTTCGAAGTTTTATACCTGTTTCAATTCGTCCGTATTTCAGAGGTTTTATGTAGTCAAAATTAAAGTCATAAACTTGCTCGTCGGATAATAATTTAAAAGCATCAGTTCCAGTTGTTGTAATTAAATAATTGTCATAAAAGTATTTTTCATCTTCTCTATGAAATGTATAGTTAAATCCAATATTCAATAAATGCCCTGCCTGTTTAAATTTATGTTGATAGGCTGCGGTTGCCATTACCGTTGTCTTTAGTTCGTCCTCCAAAAACTGCCACAACCTTTGTCTTTCCGAATTGTCGGAATTAAAAAAAGGTTGGTCGCCTCTATCAATTATTTTTTCACTTCCGAATAATGCCGAAATGGTTAGTGTGTTTTTTTCATTCATACTCCAATCAAAACCAGCTTTTGAAGTAAAAAAATTTGTGTTCCGATTTCTTTTTAATTGCTGATTAATAATCGTTCCGTCATCGTACGTTCGAATTACAAATTCATTTTTATTTAAGGTTTGAGTGTACAGATTATCTGCTTGAAAAAATGCATTGATCTTCTTTTTCCTATAATTCAATGATAAGGATGGATTTATTTTAGGGGTAAATTGGTATTGCGGTCTAATGGTTGGTAGATTTTCTTGCCGAACCCACAACGAGCCTAAACCAGTTGTGAAGCCAATTTTTCCATTAAATCCTTCTTGCTTGTTTTTCTTCATTACAATATTAATGATGCCAGCATTTCCGTTTGCATCAAATTTTGACGAAGGATTATTAATGATTTCTATTTTTTCGATGGCAGAAGAAGGGATATTATCTAAACCTGATTGACTTCCAAAACCAGTTAAGGCAGTTTGTTTGCCGTCAATCAATACAGTTATTTTATCATTGCCTCTTAATTGCACTTTTCCGTCTTGTACGGTTACGCCAGGCAAGTTTTGCATGGTTTGCAAAACAGAACCTCCGCTTTGGCTAATATTATCTTCAACCGAAAAAGTCTTTTTATCCATTTTTGCACCTACTTCAACTTGCTTTGCCGAAATGACAACTTCACCTAATGTTTTCTTATCTTCTTCTAATTCTATAGTAGATAGATCCAAAAATTCTGATAGGCTTCCAACGTAAATAGATTTCTTTTTAGTTAAATAACCGATAAAGGAAATTTCTATGTAGTAGTTGTTTGGTTTAATATTAGAAAGAGTGAAGCGACCTTCTTCGTCACTTACTGATCCTGTGACAAAGGCACTATCTTTTTCGGTTTTTAATACAACATTTACATAAGACAAAGCGGATTTATCTGCTTTGTCTTTGATTAAACCTGATAGGGTAACGTTTTTGTTTTGAGCTAACGAATGAAAAGTTAAAAATGTAACAAAGAATATTATAGAAATGAATTTGAATTGCATTTTAGCTTAGTGAATTTTGTTTTTAGTTTCCTTTATATATTTTCCATTCCTATCAAAAAGTAAATCTTTTCAATAGATTTCAGCTTAGTATTTGATAGCACTTTTGCATCTGTTATATTAACGGTTTACTTTACCGATTATCTATTATAAGTTGTTTTTACGTGATTCAATACTCTGTTTGGTTATTTGCTTAACTCTATTTCAGTTTTAAAAATGTTTTCTTTTGCATAATATAAAACCCATTTTTCCAATTTGATTAACCTGAATTCTGCTTCAAAATTGCCATTTTCCTTTTCTCAATTTATTCTTTTGCTTTTAGCAATTTTCGCTCACATAAGTAAAATCCATGCTAAGCGTAAGTGCTTTTATTCTCTTATAAGTCTGATGTCAATCTCTCTGTCTACATATTTCCACTCTTCTGTATTGCGAAGTGAATTTACAAGTTTTTCGAAAGCGTCTGAGTCTGATAGTGCATATTCAAACCACGTCAAAAAGTCAAATGGCTCACCAATATCTCGGCAATGGTACAATTTGCGTGCAATAGCTGGTAAATAGTTAAGTCCTATTTGTGTATGGTGGGATTGAGTTTCAAATATTTTTCTTCTTTCATCTTGTGCAAGTGTCCACCAGGATTCAGATTTCCTTATTGGAATAAGGGCTGCATTTGTTGCCTCTGGCCTACCTAAGTTGGCCTGAATTGAAATTAGCTTTTCTCTTTCTTCCTTTTCTGAATATCGAATATTGCTTGCAAAACCTTTCAATGTCCAAAGTCCTTCGTTAGATTTTACTGTAGAACTCTTAACTATTTTAACATGCGATGGTTGTTGTATGGTGTCGCCTATAATGGAGTTCATTTTTATCACTTTCCATTCTCCGTTGTTACCTCCAATAAAATCAAAAATATTGTCTGTCATTCTTTTTGGTATTTGTGTGTTTTGCCTAAAGCTTTACACCAAATATGCAAAAATTTTGAAATTCTTTATAGATTGTCAAAGCCATTTTTTTTGTTTTATTTACGAAAATCCTACACTCTTTCAGATGCTTAATTAAATACCCTGAAGTCAGAAAATTAAGTGAAAAGTGCTTATTCTCAAATGTAATAATATAGCAAAAAGTACCATTTTTAGACTTTGAATATCAATAATTACACATCGTAAATCCCTGCACGTTGGTGCTAGATAGTCCATATTGACTTCGAAAAATGTTCATGCTCGATGAAAGACTCGATGAAAAGCACAGTACTACTGGATCTTCTGAATACGCCACTTATGAATCGAATAACGCTACCCTAGCCTAAAACTCACTCTTGAGGTAGAATTAGCTTATATGTAGCTACTTTTACAATTCCCAAATGATTTACTTAAGATAACAATTCAATTTATTAAGTAAATTAAAACTATATTTACAAATCCAATCCTTCTCCTGTAAAGACATTTAACAAAATTTAGTAACTAATTTCAACTATTATACATCTATTATTTGTAGCTGTTGATAGATGATTTTATCAATATATACAGGATGCAAAGCTATTTCTATTCGTTAGCTTTTTAAAAGTTAATTAAAGAAGTTTCTCTTATCACTTTTATAATTAACACCAGTTTTAGGAAAATCCTAAAACTGAATAAATGATTCATTTATTAATGGAACAATTTAGTAAGAAATATACAAGTTGGTGGGAAAGCTATAAGGAGCACGTTCAGGAAATTGTATTAAGCAGCGATTATGATAATCGAGGTGATGTTTTCTATTGGCGAAATGCTGTTTTTTGTAACATCCTTACTTATTTAACCCCTCTAAGTTTAATTGCGCTGATTCCTAGTACCTACATGGCCTTCATGAATAATGTTCCAGTAGTTGGATTTGCAGACTTGTTTTCTTTTTTGTTGGTTATTATTATAACAATATTGCCAGGGATAAAACTTGAAATACGAAAATCTATTCTCTTTTTTATTCTTTATTGCTTGTCGGTAACTCTTTTGTATTATTTGCCGCTACCCGGACCGGGCCTCTTGTTTTTACTCTCCATTACCATTTTTTCATCACTCATTTATTCTTCTTCTGCTGCTTATTATTCAGCATTTATAAATACGTTTATTTGCATTTGCTTTGCATTGTTAATTTACTTCGGAATAGACGTTCCGATATCTTTAAGTTACAATTTAGGTTCGTGGATGGCTATATCATCCAATCTCATTTTCCTAAGTTTTGCATGTGCCAAATGTTTAGATCTTCTCTTTACTGGCCTAACAGCTGCATTAAAGGATAAAGAGGTTTTTGGCAGAAAATTTGAAAAAACCAATCGCCTTTACAAATTTATAAGTCAAATAAACCAAGGTATTGTTCATACGAAGGACGAAAGCACACTTTTTTACAAGAGTTGCCTAATTGCCTACACAATTGGCAAGTTTAAAATGGCTTGGATAGGAAAGTTTGATAACGATAATAAAAAAATACTCCTAGTTGATCAAAATGGAATACCTGAAAATAGTATCCATCTTTTTAGTGCATCATACGAAAAAAATGGTCCACAAGATCATGTGTTGCGTTCGGGTTCATATTATGTTTGCAATGACATTGCAAATGATTTGGAAATAGATAGTTGGAAACCATTTGCCAAACTTAATGGTCTGAACTCTTGTATAATATTGCCCATTAAAAAAGAAAAAGAGATAATTGGCAGCTTTAACATTTATTCCTCGGAAATTAATTTCTTCGACGAAGCAGAAATTGCACTATTGGTAGAAGCAACAGGTGATATTTCCTTTGCACTTGATGTTTTTGAGAAAGATAAACGGCACAAACTTGCTGAAGAGCAAATTATTAAAAATGAAAACCGATTTCGTGCATTAATTGAAAAAAGCAAAGACTTAAAAATGCTTTCGAATATTAATGGAGAGTTTATTTATGGAAGCCCTTCTGTTACTAAATTGTTTGGATATTCAACTGAGGAATTTCTTCATAAATCTGCTTTCACTTTTTTTCATCCAGATGATCTTCCAGACCTGATGAAAGAAAGAAATAAGATCCTTGAAATTCCTGGCGGGTCATTTCCATTTCAATACCGCATATTGCATAAAAATGGCAGCTGGATCTGGTGCGAAGGTACTTTAACAAACATGCTTCATGAGCCTGGAATACATGCCTTTGTTTCTAATTTCAATGATATTTCAGAACGTAAACAGGCTGAGGTAAAAGCAGAAAAACTTACCGACCGTTTGGATTTGGCCACTACAAGTGCAGCATTAGGTATATGGGATTGGGATATCGCTAACAATATCTTGCTGTGGGATAAAAGGATGTACAAGCTTTACAACATTAGCGAAAAAGAATTCAGTTCGATTTATGAGGGCTGGACATCAAGAATACATGAAGATGATAGAACCCGAGTGGTAGCAGAAATGCAAGATGCAATTGAAGGAATAAAGGATTATAATACTGAATTTAGAATAGTTTGGAAAGATTCATCTCTTCATCACATAAAGGCTTCTGGAATTATTGAGAGAAATTCGAAAGGAGAAGCTGTTCGAATTATTGGTGCGAATTGGGACATAACCGATATAATAGAAAGACAAGAGCAAATAATAAAAAGTGAATTATTCAATAGAGGTTTAATAAATTCTATTACATCACTTATTGCAGTATTAGACAAAGATGGAACGATTACTAATGTGAATAGCGCGTGGGAGCAATTTGGATTAAATAATGGATTAACTTCCTTAGAAGGAATAGGAATAGGGGTAAATTATTTTGATGTATGTGAAAAAGCCGCCTCAACAGGTGATATTATTTCTGCCAATATATTGAAAGGTATGAAAGATGTAATGAGTGAAAAAGAAAATGTTTTTTATTTGGAATATCCTTGTCACTCTCCAACAGACCAGAGATGGTTTAGTATTCGTGTTATGAAATTTGAAGGTAAGGAAGGTTTAATTATAGCATTGCATACAGATATTACCGATAAGAAAAATGAAGAAGAAGAAAAAGAAAAAATTAGTAACGATCTTGTTGAACGTAATAAGAACCTAGAGCAGTTTTCCCATATCGTTTCGCACAACTTAAGAGCTCCGGTTACCAATATTCTTGGATTTGCGGAATTACTAAAATACCAAGGAACCAATCCAAGTTTAATTTTGGATTCTATGAAAGGTATGTCAAATGCGGCATATAAATTAGATGAGGTAATTAAAGATCTAAATGATATTTTGCAAATAAGGGCTGTAGTTTCTGAAAATAAAGAGGAAATTCATTTTCAAAGTTTAGTAAATGATATTTCTCTCAGTATTGATAATATTATAAAAAAGGAAAATGTAATCATTCGAACCGACTTTACAAGTATTGACAAAATGCATTCTGTTAAGACTTACCTCTATAGCATTTTTTACAACTTGATTATCAATAGTATCAAATTTCATAAACCGGGCATTAGCCCTTTTATTGAAATAAAAAGCATTCGAACTTCAAATGGAGTTCGCATAATTTTTAAAGACAATGGAATGGGAATTGATCTTGAAAAATACCATGAAAATATTTTTGGACTTTACAAACGTTTTCACTTACAAGTTGAGGGTAAAGGTATGGGGATGTTTATGACAAAAACTCAAGTAGAAACACTTGGTGGAAAAATTTCTGTGATAAGTACCGTAAATATTGGAACGGAATTTACACTAGAATTTGAAAAGAGCGAATTATGAATGCGAAAAATAAATTTTTAATAATTGATGATGATACTACAGCGACTTTGCTGTACGGTATGATTTTAAAACTTGCACTTGGTGAGAAAATAGATTTGCAAACTTTTAATCTTCCGGAGGAAGGTGTAAACTATATAAAAAATGAGTTGAAAGATTCAGAATCAACATCACAAATTATATTGTTTCTGGACATTAACATGCCAATATTAACCGGCTGGGATGTAATTGATTTAATTGATAAAATGGACGAGAAAATAAAAGAACAAATTACTATCTATATTTTATCATCCTCAATTGACAATAAAGATAAGAAACGCGCTATGGATCACCCATTAGTTAGCGATTTTATTGAAAAACCATTAACAGTAGAAAAGATTCAAGCTCTATTTTATTTGGTTTGAAATGTTGATGTAAAGACCAATTTAATAAAGTGTTGACAGATGCACATCAGTTTTGTTTTACATAAATACTTCATTTCTATCTTTTAATGGTAGCGTATTTAAAAAAGCTCAAAGTAATAAAACCTGACTTAATTTGAAATACTTAAGATTAAAGATTGCATAGATAGTTGGCTATTGTTTAAACAAGCTTTTAGTTGATGTTTTTTTTTATTTTTTATTGAAAATATTTAGATAGTAAAGATTAAAATCATCTGAATTAGCAATTGCAATATCCATCCATCCGTCAGAATTTATATCACCAACTGTCACTCCATAAGTTTTTGAGGACCTATCTGTTAAATTGATTTCATCAAAAGTTTTTCCATCAAGGTTAATAAAAACGCTATTTGGTTTTAAGTAATTTCCAGTTACAATGTCCATGAAACCATCTTTATTAAAATCTGCTAAGGCTATGCTATAAGTATCTGTGTCCTTACTACCAAAAAGTAGTGTTTGTTTGAAAGTGAAATTTTTATCTCCAAAGTAAATAATATTGGAACCATTGATGTTACCCGTAACAATATCCAAAATTCCATCATTGTTCATATCTGCAATTCCTACAGAACGAGTCTCAAATGTTCCTGATCCAAAATCAAGTTTTTTTGAGAATTGTCGGTTGCCTTTGTTTATAAAAATTTCATTGGGAATATTGTCTCTGTTTGCAAGCACCAAATCGGGTAGGCTATCGCCATTTAAATCTTGTATGGCAATATCAATGGTAGAGTTTTGATTGGTTTGTAATTTTACACAATCAAAATTCAGTTTTCCATTATTATAGCAAATCATATTCTGTTGCCCTCTATTGGTAATAATGAAATCGATAAATCCATTATTGTCTAGATCTCCCAATGCTACATTTCTGGCATTCGAAACTTCGGCAACTACTGAATGAAATTTAAAGTTTCCTAAACCATCGTTTGTATAAATTTTATGAGGTGCATTATCGTTTATTTCGACAATGTCTAAATCGCCGTCAATATCTAAGTCAACTAATTTAGCTGCATAACTTGTTGAGCTTACATTATCTAATGCAGTCATAGAATTAAAGCCTTTGCCGGAATTGAAAAAGATATAATTTGTTTCAGGCCAATGTCGTCCATTAGCGACAACAGCATCAATTTTTCCATCATTGTTAATGTCGCCGAGACTAATAGATGCACTTCTATGTTTTGCAGCACCAAAACTAAATCTTGGTTCGTCTGCGCTCATGTCGTTCATCGAATTAAAACCACGTTCTTGAGCAAATGATGCCGAAGTAATTAAAAGAAAATGAAGAAAGATTAGACTTTTCATAATTATAATTGATATTAAGTTTATGTGGGTTAAGAAGTTGGCGATTTCGAAACACAAACCTGTCTGCCAAAATTGAATCCGCATGTGGGGGACACAAAGCTTCACCGAACAGCCAAATTCATTTAAGTATTTTTAGTGGCTGCCCCATTTTTTTCATGTAATGTTTATTGTTTTATAAATTTTTGTGCCTGTTGTGGATAATTAGTCAAACGAATAAAATAAATACCACTTGATAAGTCTGAAATATTAATTTCTGTTGATAAAAGTTTTGTGTCTAGGGTTTTAACTAATTGACCTATTGAATTATAAATTTGTACTTGTCTGTTCGTTATTTGTGAGGGTGTAAAAGTAATTGTGAGTATTTGAGAAGCAGGATTGGGATAAACAGAAAATTTTTGAATTTCAACTTCATTTACTCCTGAAGTAGATGCTACAAAGTTGTATAAAAAGATTGAAGTGTAGTTAACTAGACTGTCCAAATATAACCATGAGTTTGGTAAGGGATAAAACCAAGGACAATGTGTTGCACCTGGGAATAACTGAAATTGATTAAAAATGGATAAGTTGTTAAGTCTTTCTTCTATTTCTGCAGCATAAGCTATAGGAATAATAGGGTCACTACCTCCATGAACGATTAGAGTAGGATTGTTAGATGAATTTATAGAAGTAGTATCAAAAACAGGAAGCGTTGAAACATGCTTTGTGCCACCGCATAGACATAAAGTTGCTTTAACAGAAGAAGAGTAACCACTATTCCCACTATTGCCTTCTATGCTATTATCAATGCTCATTGGAAGAGTTGGTGGATATAAAACTTCTCCTCTTGTATTAATATAACTTGCATTCAAAGAAGTTATAGCACCCGCCGATTCACCTCCAATAAAAATCTTTGATGTGTCTATTTTATACCAAGAAGCATTAGCTTTAAAGTATCGAATTGAAGCTTTTGCGTCATGCATCGCGTTTATTATAGCGCGATTACTTAAGCCTGTTGATGCAGAATCTAGTCTATAGTCAACACTTGCAACAGCGTAACCTCTTAAAGCAAAACTGTCACAAAAAGCAACAATATGAGTAAGTTGTCTTGTTTGGGTTGTATCACTAAACCCGCCACCATGTAAATAAATAATTAAAGGTCTTTTTAACAAAGTGTCTCCTGTCGGTTCGTAAAAATCAAGCAATAAGTTTTGCGAAACGCTATTTACATTTATGGCATTACCATAAACAATGTTAGGAATTGTAGTGACTGTGTTAAAAACTGGATTTAAAAATCTCTGTGAATATAAATTCGTAAAGAATAATCCGAATATAAATGTGAAAAAGATTAGTCTCATAGCCCCTGTTTTATAGTAATTTAAGTGCTGTAAATAGGCTGCAATGTACTGTTTTGGACTTGGCAAATGTGGAGATTTTCATCAATTACCCTTTTAATATAAAATTGATTATTATTTTCTGTTTAATAAAGGTGCTACTACCCAACTATACACATAGCACCCAACACATATTTTGAATACCGATTCTAAAAAGGCAAAGAATATTAAAATCCCTCCAATGAGGTATGCAAAAGTTATGTATTTCAGAAAAATTAAAACAAATATTGCAATTGAGAATATAAAACCTACTGCTGCTGCAAATTTTTTAGGAGCTGCAAAAATAGGTTGTGATTTTATTTTCAATGAATGAGCAGTAATTTTGGCTATAGCAGCCAATGGTGAAGGTTGTTGTGTAAATGCCCTCAGTGCAAAATCTACAACAAGCAAGAATGCTGGAAAAATCGAATTGAAAAGTAAAGACAGTAATGCAATGATTAAAACTTGTGCGGCAATTATTCGTACTACCTGGTTATCAACATATAATTTTGAAACTTCTTTACTATTGCTCACAAAATAATTTTATCAATTATAACAAGATGTAAATTCAAAATTTTGTTTTACGATTTTAAATCTTTTTGAAAATTTTAATGTTACTTTTTGGCTTAGTCCAGAAAAATGAATATTAAAACGTTTATCATTTCAAATATTACTAATGAGCACTGCCTTTAGAGATTTTTCATCTTTACCCCTCCTTTTTCAAATTAACTTTTATAAGCAGTTTTGACTTTCTGAGTTATTTAAAAGTATACTAATCCCCAAGTGAATCGTTAAATTTCTTTTTCTTTTGTCCATGAATTAGGTAGTCTACAGTAACACCACCACATGAGCTAAATTGAATCGTGTCTCCAATAAATTGTTCTTTAGATATTTCATTATTGTTTTTGTCGTAGTAGAAAGTACTAAATACTGCTCCATATTTGAGAAGCACAATGCTCCAAGTCTGCACGTCAGACCTTCTGTCCAAGTCTATCATACCATAGTAGTTTCTTGTTTTAATTTCTTTAAAGCAGTTGCTACATTTAACTCTACATACACAAGTGCGATAATAATGACTATTTCTACGAAGAAATATGTTAATCCAAGTTTTGTCAATTCGTTGAAATAAATGAATAAAAATACCAATGTTAAAACGCAATAAATTAAATTGGCAATACTTATTACTCTTATAAAAGGAGTCCAATTACGTTTGAGTAAAAAGAAACAAGTAGTGGAAAAAATACAAATTACCAGTGCAATTAAAGATAGATATGTCAAAATGTATTTTGGCATACCAAAATAAAAATTGAAATTTCTTCCTATTATATACAAAGAAAAAGTCGTCAACGCTGCACCTAAACCATCAACCATAAAAAGTTTTCTTGGCACTTTTGCAAAGTAATTTATTACGTTTTTGATAGCAAAATTCATATGCTTTAACTTTTACTTAAAAGTTGTAAGTGGTGTTAATTGGTTTTCGTTCAGCAATACTGTTTTCTATAAAAGTAAATTTTGGCTTAGGATAGGTTTGGTTGTGGATTGGAGATTTGCTAATGGATTTAGGTGGTATGGAGAGATGCAAGGAATAATTGTTTAAATTTTGGGTAAGAAGGATTGTTTATTTATAAATCAGAGATTTACTAACGCTGTGATGTAGTCTGGAGACTACGCCAAACAGGGAATTTACAATCATTGTTCTAACATTCAGATGTTACAATATTCGTGATGATGAGATTTTAATATCAGCATGTTTCCATGCTTCATCAAAACGAATTTTTTTTTCATTGTATTTTTTTTTGTCGTTTAGTTTTTCATAAGCATTCATAAGTCCGATTAAAGCCCAACCATTTTCACGGAAGGTTTTTAAATCCTCATCATAAACTTTTATTGCTTCTTGAAATTTTCCTGCTTCAATTAAAACTGCTCCCAAATGATGGCGAATGGAAAAAAACCAGTCAGGCGGTTCGTCATAATTCAAGGCATCTTCTTTTGCAACTGCTTCTTGTAAAAGAGAAATTGCTTTTGAATAGTTTTTTTCTTTTGCATTGATTTCTCCATCCAGAGTTTTGGATGCAATTACACATATATCAAAAACACTGTTGATGCCCCAAATCGTTAAATCTTTTATGGTAGTATCGGTCATGATAGCTTTCAATTTTGCAAGATGTTTTTTCGCATCCGGAATTTTATTTTGTGATAGCATTGCCATTCCTTGTGCATAATGCCAAATGACAGATGGATATTTCAAATCTTTTTCTGGTGCAGATGAACGGACAATCTCGTTCCATAAGCCAAATTTAACTTCAACAAACCAAGGGATAGAATAATAATGTTGAAGTGTTGCCCAAGCAGGGTCACGCAATAATTTTTTATGAGAATGACTGGAAGTTGCGTTTGCTCCTATCATGGCAATTTTACTTTCACCGCTAAGTGTAGCACATGCTGAAATGAAATGATAGTTGTGCGGATAATAGGCAAGTGGATATACACCTTGTGCATGACATGCTTCCATATACAAGCTGTCGACCAGCACCGCTTTTTGATTGGCAATAACTCCATCGTGATATTTTCCTATTCGTATGTAAGTATGTGAAGGCATGTGAACAAGATGCCCTGCGCCTGGTACTAAATCACGAAGCAGATCAGCACTTGCCAAAGCTGTTTCGGCATGTTGTGACGATTCTGTCGCATGTATGTAAAAATGATTTGCTCCTGCATGAAGTGGTTCATTTTGCAAACATTTTTCAAGTACGGATAGAATCTCTGGTGTCCAAGGTTGAATAGTTCCATCCTTTTTATAAAGATTCCATGGATGAAAATCCATCAGAGATTCTGCGAAAAGGGCAGCTACATTTACATCATCAGAATGCTTTTTGAAAACTTTCCGCATTTCTGCAGCATAAGTTGAATCAAGTATGGGACGGGTAATTGTGGTATCATTTGAATAGCGAAATGTTAAAGCATTAATCAAATCTTTTTCTTTCTGTGTACACGATGCAGAATATGTTTTTGCTTTTTGAATTGCATCGTAAGCTCGTTGAAAATTATCTTTCTCCATGCCTGCGTTGTAATTTGGGCCTAGCACATAAGCAAATCCCCACCAACACATTGCACAGGTTGAATCCTGTCTTGCAGCTTCAAAAAATGATCGCCCTGCTTCGGCATGATTAAATGCGAACGACAACATCATGCCTTGGTCGAAATATTTCTGTGCTTCTGGATTATTTGTAGAGATAGAAAAATGAATTCCATTCAAGCCGCTAAACAGAGGTGCTTTTTTCCCGGAAGTATACCATGTTCTATCCAATACTTCAGGAACACAACATCCATTTTGTGTAGAGATAGGATCCGTTTTAGGTAATTTCGTTTTATTATCTGTCTGCCGATTGCAGGAGAAGAAAATAGTAGTAAACCAAAGTAAATAATGGAGATGTTTCATTAGGTCAGTTTTTAATTTTCTTACATCAAAGTTAAATAAATTAGAATTCCAAGAGTTCAATTTAGCTCTTCTCCCCATTTTACCAAACCCCTACTTTCGGTTTTTAGATTTGAGTTCGGAATGATTTAAAAAACGCTAATCTCTAATCTAACCCTATTAATTAGTTGCCGAAAAGCTACCTCTTTTTTAGTAAGATGAAAATACAACTTTCTGATTAGTAGGCAAAATTTTAAGAAAAAACTATTATTTACCTACGCTAATAAAAACAGGCTATTAGCGGCTTTAATTCTTTCAAGGTCAGTCATAAATAAAGTATTTTCACTTTTTATTTTCATGCTAATTCCGAGCACTGAAATTGGAATTGGTTGAATTTTAAGTTGGAAATTAAAGGTTGCATTAAGGTTGTTTTGAAATATACTTAAAAATCTGAGATTTATTGGCGGTTCTAGGTGGTTTGAAGAATACGCCGAAAAGGAGTTTCAATTTTCATTTACATCATTATTTTCAATATTTTATTCGTTGTATTTTCTAATGAAAAGTAACAGCTAAGTATAGCCGTTAATAAGGAATTTGAAAAACAACAGTCCAACATTTTCAAAAAGCAAAATAGTAGTACAAATGTTGAATTTACATCTGTCCGCCTTACTATTGCCAACGCTATGTTAATGACAGTTTATTTTTGTGTAGAATCTGGAATTTCATCCAAACTGAAATAAATTTTCAATCCTCGTTCTTTGGCAATTCTCACATCATTATCTGCTCCTTTTGATGCTCCTTCAAGCCGAAGAACGGCGTCACACTTTTCAAGAAGTCGATGTGCAATAGGATATTGTATTTCGTCCCAAATACTGTCGCCAATTTCTTTTGAACCTGCTAAGTGCATTAACGGTAAAGCAACCCATTCTCCAATCATCGGGATATGTCCTTTACGAAACAATGGTAAAGCAACTGATTCAAGTTTGTCTAAATTTTTCTTTATTAATACTGGGTCGTCATTTGTTCCTCCCCGATAAGGTCCTGAAATAAGAATCATCATAATTTTAAAGTATGTTGTTAAGTTTTATGTATTGAAGTAACATTATAGTTTTACCGTCTTTTATTTCTCCACTTTCTATCATTTTCATTGCGTAGTCAATGTCAAGTTCCAATACTTCTATGTTCTCCTCTTCGTGTTCAACACCGCCACCGTCATTTACTTTCATTTCTTTTGCGTACTCAGCAATAAAAAAATACAGAATTTCTGTCACCGAACCTGGAGACATGTAGGCTTCAAACACTTTCGTACATCTATAATTTTGTATCCTGTTTCTTCTTCGGTTTCTCGTCTGATACAATCTTCTGCATTGTCTTTGTCCAATAAACCTGCACAAGCTTCAATTAACATACCTGTTTCATTTCCATTCACAAATGTGGGGAGGCGAAACTGGCTTGTAAGAATAACGGTTTTTTGTTCTTTATTGCAAAGCAAAATTGTCGCACCATTTCCTCTGTCGTAGACTTCTCTGCTTTGAGTGAGTTTTGTTCCATCTTTTTTGGTGCACTCATAGGTTATTTTTCTAAGTACATACCAATTGTCTGAAAGGATTTTAGAGTCTAAAATTTTTATGTTGTCAATCATTTGCAGAGTGTTGATTTAAATTGCCAGTAATGGTTTCAGGCTTGGCAAAAGTGGTGATTTTCACCACAAATGCTGATGTAGAGAATTGAATTTTCTATAACCATCTCATTAATAGAGGAACAGAGCATTGCTTGTCGCGATTTTTAGTTTGTAAAACCCTTCCTATTTCAAATGTGCAGTTACAAGCAGTTTTGTCTGTCTGGGTTATTAAAATGAGAGGACTATTCCCGAATTGTATCGTTAAATTTCTTTTTCTTTTGTCCATGAATTAAATATTCTTCAGTAACCTCGCCACATTGGCCAATTTGTATTTTGTCTACAATAAATTTTTCTTTTGATATTTCATCATTGTTTTTGTTATAGTAGAAAGAACTAATTGCTGTTCCGTATTTGAATTCTGTTATTTTTTTATTGTTATCTTCTGTGTATTCTGCGTTCTTTCCATGTTTCAGTACCCTGTCAACATAAACTGTTTTTTTGAAGAGATTTCTTGCAAGTCGAAAACGGGATGTTTGAATACTGTCAAGAAAAAGAAAAGCTGTTGTTTCTTTTATCAAGATTTCATCATTATAAGTAAATATTTTTGATAAAACAGAGTCCGACTTTACAGATAAGGTGTCAATTTTAACGCTGTAATTATTCAGCATTTTAGACTGTCCAATTACATTAAAGTGGACGATTGTCAAGGTTAATATTGTAAGTATTGTCTTCTTCATTAAAATTGATAGTAACGTTTGGCAGATATGTGATGGCTGGGCTTTTTTAAGAAAAATATTATTGTGGAGAAGTGAATTCCCTATAACCATCTCGTTAATAGATGAGACGGAAAACTGTTTGTCCAGATTTTTCATCTGGGAAATCCCTCCTTTTGCAAATGTGATTTCAATGGCTGTAATTCTTTCAATATCAGTCATAAATATAGTATTTCCACTTTTTGTTATCTGTTTCGTATAAAATCGTCGATTCTCCTTTTACGATTTGATTTTCTGTTGGGTCGTAAACCACGACTTCAAAGTTGAAGCCCATTATTACATTCTGCGAGAATGTCAAGTTAAATGTGTCGTCTTTCTTTTCATAGTAGTATCCCGAAATTCCCATAATCCAAGGTTTCGGAATGCTTTTAATAAAATTAGGTTTTAAATCAGAAATGTCGTTTGGATACTGATTTTTAATTTCTCTATATTTTTCGATGACCTTAATTAGTGTGTCTGCGTTGTTTATGGCAATTGTTCGGCTAAAATCTCTCGCAAGTATTGAACCCCAAGTAGACATTACAAAGGTCAGTAATGGTATTGTCCAGAATAAAATAGGAAATTTTTTTTTATTTCCTTCTTTTTTTCGATCAAATAGCCAAATTAGTCCAATAGGTATTAAAATAAGTCCAAAAAAGCTTCCAAATTGAGCCAAACTGAAAATCATATTTGTTGGTATGCTTAAAAAACTTGGTCCAGGTAAAAAAGGTGAAAGAACCACTAATATTGTCAGACAATTAAATAATAATATCGACTTTTTATTCATTGTAATTGTCTGTTCGTTGTGTTATGATAGCCTTGCTGTTATCTCTCAAATATGCTAAAGTCTTGAGGTACTATTTAATCAACAATTAATACCAAATTTTGCAGCTGTTTAATTAATCTATTTCATGCGTAGCAAACGAGTAAAAATAATTAAAAAGAAGATGAAAAATATCCAATCGTTTATGCCGTAAATAGCGAAAAATATGCCGGCCATTTTATCTTTTTCAAACACATCCGAAATATTATTATTTACTATCCAGTTTGTCCAATAAACTGCGTAAATTAATTTCTCAACTGCAAAAACCCCTACAAGCCATTTTACATTTTCATAGATTTTGTTTACTGAAATGTAAGCCAATCCCCAAATTACGATCATCAATAAGCCAAAATTGGATAATGCTTCACTATCAAATTCTTGAATAACCGTATTGCTGAAAAACCTCGAAAAAGTTAATACTCCACCTATATTCATCAATCCGGCAGCGATAAAGCCCTTTGAAATAAGTTCTTTTTTAATTTTCATACTAATTTATGGATTAATTCTTTTGAACTATTTGGTATCCTATAAAAGTATGGATAAAATCGGGATGGTGTTTGTAAATCAGAGATTTACTGACGCTGCTACGTAGAATGGAGAGTAAGCTGAATAAAGAACTATATCCAAAATAATTAAAATAGCTTGTTTATCGTATTTAATTACAATTTAAGGGGATAAAGATCTGTCCAAATGAAATATTGTATTACCAAACAACTATAAAAATCATTACTTTAATATTTGTTGAGATTTCTGTTTATGTTTATAGCGTTAATATGTGAAGTACATTAAATGGGAGGTATAATTTGGAAAGTTTGCCCAGCAAAATATTAGGAAGGTTTAAAATATAAAATACTTAATAAAAGAAAATGAAAAAAATATTTATCATCTCAGTTTTATCAATTACATTATTTGGTTGTAAAAAAAATGAAGATAATCCAACCACACCCTCTTCCTCTTTATCTGGTATTTATATTGCTGGCAACGAAAACAATATTCCTAAATATTGGAAGAACAGTGTTGGCAAAACACTACCCTTATCGCCTACCATGATATATGGCTTAGCCTCTGCTATTGCTATAGGAAATGGCAACGTTTATCTGGCAGGAGAAGAAGGCAATAACACCATTTCACAAAGAGCTGTTTATTGGAGAAACGATACAGTTTATTCACTTCATACTTCAAGCAGTCTCGCATCTTCTGCAAATTGTATTGCAATTGCTGGTAAAGATGTTTATGTTGGAGGAGATGAGACTGAGGCAGGCAATACAACCGGCAGCACGGCAAAAATTTGGAAAAATGGAACTGGTATTTCGTTATCAGATGGTTTAAAAGTAGCTTCGGTACTTGCTATAACAGTAGCAGGTGCTGATGTGTATGCTGCTGGATTTGAAAATGTAGGTTCAACCATATTTAGTCGTCGGCCAAAATATTGGAAAAATGGCGTAGCTGTTTCTATCGGTACTAATAATAATGAAGGATTTTTAACTGGAATTGTGGTTTCTGGTAGTGATGTGTATGTTACTGGCTACGAAGTAAATGATTCGGGTGTTGCAGTTGCTAAATTTTGGAAGAACGGGGTTGAAAATATTTTAAGCAGCGGGCCTGTAAATCATTATGGTTTTTGCCTTATGTTATCTGGTAGCGATGTTTATGTTGGGGGATATGAGCGGCCACAAAATATTTTTTACAAAGCTAAATATTGGAAAAATAATGCAGCCGGTGAGAATATTTTACAAGCAACAGGAAGCCAGGATGCCATTGTGAGCGCAGGTTTTATTAATGGTAATGATGTATATTTTGCAGGTACAGTTAATACTCCTACAAACGTACTTTACAAGGCAAGAATATGGAAAAATGGCGTTGCCACTGATGTTACTGACGGTACAAAATTAGTACGAATAAGTTCAATATTTGTTGTTCAATAACCAGCTACAAATGATACGAAGCACGACTTGTCCCGCTTTTTCTGGAAAACTTCATTTAACCACTGAACAGCCAATTTCTTAAAACGGCTGTTATGTGCCGTTTTTATTTTCACAATGCCTAATTCACTTTGTTTTGATTATTAGTCCTTGGTTTGGAACCCATTTGTCATATTCGATATCTTTTGCAATTTTTTTCGCAAAGTCGATACCTTTTATTTTTGCTACAAAATGTAATGCCCCGTCAATTCCTGCTAATATTCCCGCTGTTGAAATAACATTTCCGTTGTCAACATAACGAACATTTTCTAAAACTTTTGTTTTCGGCAATGCTTTTCGAAGAGATTCAATTTGTTTAAAATAGGTTGTTGTACTCAAATTATCTAATATGCCCGCTTTTCCTAAAATAAAAGCACCAGTGCAAACAGAGAAATAATAATCTGTCTTACTTTTACGAGATTGTATCCACGAAATTACCGATGGATCGTTTGTCACTGATTCGTGACCTCCCCCAAAGAAAGCCATTACATTAGCTTCTGGAGCATCTTCAATACTATAGTCTGGCGTAACTTTAAACATATCAAGCGATGTTACTATCTCTTTTGTTTTGGAAACAGTAAATACTTTAAATCCAGCAACGACAAATACTTCCATTGGCCCAGCAAAGTCAAGCAATTCTGTACCTTCTTGTATATAAAAACAAATCGTTAATGCTTGCGATTTACTAACTAACTCCATTGAACAATGAGGGCATTTACCTGGTTTGTCAAAAGTTAAAGTATCGCAACTACGATCACAAGGTCCGCAAACAAAAGTTTCCTTTGCAACTTCCACTTGTTTGTCTGCTGAACCTGAATTACAACTGATAAGAAGTACAGTCAAGAATAAAAATAAATATTTCATTTGTTCATTGTTTATTTGTTAATTTTTTTTTCAGTTCGTTTTATTTAGCAAGTGTGATTCCTAAAATGGCGCATAACGGTTTGGCGCTTGGCGAAAAAGCGGATTTCGAAGCACTAAACTGTCAACCCAACACAAAACTTGATAGGAGGTAGAATTCTCAATTAACCACCGAACCCGCTTTTTTGCCAAGCGCCTGTTATCGATTCGGGCTTCTTAATCTGTCATTTGTAAATCCGTTTTTCAAGTAAAACTTTTTTGCTGTCATAAACAACGTATTTCTCAGTCCACCGGATTTTGTTGTCATAAGTATAAAAGTATTCTTCAAGGAACCAATGTCTAGTTCCGCCAATTAGTCTAACCATTTTCCCCGTTTCTTTGTCAGTGAGTGTTGGCATGTTGCTGTAAATTTTATCACCAAACTGATTGTATTTACTTTCTTCAATCGAAGTTATTGTGTCGTTCGTTAGTCTTTGATTTAGTATTTCTTGTCCAAGTGAATTGTATTTTCTTTGCTCAAGGAATGTGTTATTGTTAAATGAGTGGATTATTGTTGTCGGATTGTTTAATGTGTCAAAGTCCGAATAAGTTTCCATTGTAAACCATTTACCGAAATATTCAGTTTTAGTAATTACTCTGTCCATGTGGTCAATAGCATAAAGGAATTTAGTTGTGTCTTTAGGTGATTTGTTGTTTTTGTCGTAAACTATAATTTTTTCGGTTAGAAGTCCTTTTTCATTATAATGATATTCATAACTCGCTCGAAGTTGTCGTTTGAAATAGTTAGAAGATTTGATAGTCCGTCCGTTGCTGTCGAAATAGTAAATTGCCTTATAACCTTTCTGAGCACAGCAACTATTAAATGATTTTACGATTAACTTTTTTGTCCCTGGAAACTTTTCATTTTCCACGTCAATAGATTGTCCAAATGAAATTGTTGTCAGTAGGAGAAGTAAGGTTAAAAAAAATAAGTAATATCCTTTCATAATTTATTTCTGTCGTCTTTTAGCCTGACCGATAACGGTTGGCAGATTTGCGATTGGCTGGATTTTTACTACAAATGATTATTCGGAGCACTGAGTTTGGACTTGGTTAAATTGTGAAATATAGATTAAAGTATGCATTGAGGTCTGGAAATAAACTCCTAAAACTTCTATAAATTATGAGTTTAAAGGATTGTTTATTTGTAAATCAAGGATTTACTAACGCTGCGATGTTGTCTTGGAGACTACGGCGAACAGGGTCTTAGTTACAAATTCAGCTAAGCGTGAATTAGCGGCATTTCCTTATCAAATCGTTCTCCTTAATCAAGTGTATAAGTCAACCTAACAGTTATTCTAGCTGTTTTGTACTTACTATATGTATCAAAATTCCCACCGTAGCTATCTTCTTCAATTGAACCCTTTCCTGTAATTTGAAATACCCCCATGGAAGCATCTTTCAACTTTCCCAAATGGCCATCAGCTGTAGTGACAATCTTTTGTGCTCTTTCTAGGGCATCTTTTGAACCCTTTTCAATTAGGTTCTGCTTTAAACTTGGAAGATCCGAGTATGTATACTGAATGGAACTGCCTTCGAATTCAATTCCTGAGTTTATCAACTCAGATGTTTTATCCACAACGTTCTCAATTTTCTTCATCAAAGCAGAATTACCTTGACTACTAAATGTAACATTTTGAGTTGCAATATAACCATCAAAAATTTCCTCAGTTCTGATTTGATCATCTTTGGTTTCTATTGTTGATGTTCTGAATGATTTCTGAAATCTAATACCTCCAAAACTAAACTCAGATTCTTGAAAACCCTTTGAAAGAAAAAATAACTTCACCTTTTCTTTGTCCGAATTGATTGTTGTGTAAGCATCCTTTGCTAACATTTCTTTGGCGTTAAAACTACCTGACCAATAGATTTCGTCTGACTCAAAATCTCGGGTTCCCAAGCCTACTACAGATATTGAATCTTGGGCTGCATTTCTATTCTTAAAGGCTGTACCCAAAATAATTGCGGTCACTATAATGGATATACCAATAATCAAAGGGGAAAGTAATTGTTGAGCTTTCATTCTTAATTTTTTAAAAATTAAATGTATCAATAATAATTGCAAAGTTCTAAAAAAACTGGTTCAATGTCAATTGAAAAACAACAAACGGTTTGCAGCTTGGATGTGAGATATTCATTCGTGGATGGATAACATCTGTTCGGGAATATATTTTGTAGTCTTGTGAATTTATAGGGTAAGATCTATAAAATAAGTAAAGTTTTTACTTTGTTCTGTCGGGTTGTAAGGATTAAAGGTTTCTGGTTTTTGATTAGATGCCAAGAATTGTTTAGTTTACCGGACAACAATAGTTTTAGACTACTTAATTTTTTAAATGGATAATAAATCCTACGCTAAGGGTTTGGAAACGAATATTCCGAAGAGCGGAGTATTGTCGTAAAGTATTTCTCCTTAAAAATACAATGATATACTTGCTAGTATTCCGCATGCAAGAGCAATAAATAACCATTTAACGTTCGATGAACTTTTAATTCCTATTTCTTTGCGCCCATGTTTGCTTAAAAATATAAATGGTGCAATTGCAGAAATCACCATTACAAGTCCGATTTAGCCATATTTTCCGAAGGAATTAGCTTGAAGAACTAATATAAATCTTGGAATACAAATAATGAGAATTAGAAATAATCCAAACTTCAAATTAAAACTAAAAAATTTATTCCAAAATGGTTTTAGTTCGTTTGCCATGATTTTTGGTAGGTGTTTTACTAAGAATTAAGAATTGTAGTATAGATTTTTTAGCAGACTATTTAGAACAGAGGGTCTGCATTTTTAGGTTTACGATTTTTTTGCGAGAAATTCTAGTATTCAGTTAGATCTATTTTAAAAATTTCATTAGTTTCTATATTTGTCCAGGTTCCAACAATTTTATCATTAATTAATTTGGCTTCAATTTTTGCTTTTATTATCCAACCTTGCTTTTCTCCGTCATACTCAATAAGTGAAAAATGATTGTTTTTAAAATTCCCCCTCCATATTATTGGTAATAGGGTTTTATCATACCAGTAATTCATTTTTAGTGAATTGTCAGCATTTATTTTTGATAATAAACAAGTTATTAAATATTTATTATTTATTTTCCCTTTATAAAATTTCGCTTCAGGATTTTGACAGATTATATTTTCCGAGCTACCGTTAATTAAATTTGTTCCATAAGTTGAAAGATATTTATTTACTTCATTATAAGAGAAACTATTTTTATATTCAGATAAATCATCAATGGCTCTTATTGCATGACTAGAACATCGTCCCCTTACAAATTGAATACTATCTTTTTCGAAATAATATATAGGATAGTTTAAATTGTTATCGTTTACAAATTGTATACAGTCTTCATACAATTCTATCTGTTGTTCAATTGTTTCTTTTTCATCTGCAGTATTATTGTTGTTTTTAAGCGAAAATTTAATTTCGGATAAATATTTTTGTATTCTATTATTTACTTTGAGATTAAGAATTTTGGTAATTTCTTCTAAACCATTATTTGAAAATATATTTGAAAGTATTATTTGATTTCCTGTTCTTAAATCAAAATTTTGATATTGTTCAAAATCTTCAGGATATGCTCCAGTAGATGATCCCTTTATCGTTATACTTAATATGTTTTTGGGAGAATTATTCTTTTTCCACTCATAAAAACTAACACTACCGCAACAATTATTTTTGTCAAAAGCTATCTTTTCAAAAGGATTATTTTTAAATTTATTAGGTAAATGTTCTAAATATTCTAGTTGAAGAAAAATATTTATTTTTTCTTCAACTCTTAAATTCTTTTTATATTCTATAAATGGAAATTTATTATCATCTACTACAGGTTTTAGATCGAAAATTTTAATTTCAGTGTTTTGAGAATAAATATTATTGAAGTTTAATATTATCGTAAAAATAAAAGCACATATTTTCATTTAGTTTCTTTGTTATTTTTTTCTTAAAGTTAAATTAAAAATTTTGGCTTTTAGCTCAGTAAAGAAATCTAAAGCACAAAACTTTAAGTCAGTATTAAACTATTTTGATTTAAAATAGGTTTATAGCAATATTAGTAAAAATGACAAAAAAAAACAGTAAAAAAGGCAAATAAATATTTTACTTTAAATGACTAAAATACCTTCATTAAGAAGTTGAATTTATATCAAGATTTACTAACGCTGCGAGGTAGTCTTGGAGTCTACGCCAAACGGGGATTTATTAACTCTTCTATGTGTAATCTAAGACAACGCTAAACAAAGGGCAAACCTGCAAAACAAAAGAAATTTTATCTTAAGTTTTTTTGTTTTGAATTGCGTTGCCAAACGATGCGTTCTAAAATTGTAATGCATGTAACACCGACGCAAATAATGCGTTGCCAAAAGATGCGTTTTAAAATCGTAACGCATCAAACACCAACGCAATTTTTAATTTTTAAAAAAAACTTATGAAAAATGAATATCAGGATTTATATATAACAATAAGAGAAATATCAGATCTGCTAATGTTGCCAGAAACAACTGTAAACTCTTGGTTTCATAGAAAAAGCAATATTCCACCACGGTATTATGACTATATATCTGCTTTAAATATTTATCAACAACAGCTAAAAGAAGAAGATTTAAGAACCGTATATACCAAATGGGAAAGCGACAATCGAACTTTTTTGAGATTGCAAAAAACAAATGAATTGCGAAAACTTAAGCTAGATTTTGAAAAAAATACCTTGGCAATGCAAAAATTGCAACAGAAAGAAAGCCAATTGTTGAGGCGTTTGCATCTATCAACTTATTACCCACAATTTCTAAGCATTAGTTTACAACAAACCGAAAACTTGCAATCATGGTGCAATTTGCTTTATCGACGATCTGCTTTTGATTTGGGTTTAATAAAGTTAAAGATTCAAAAATTGGAAGAGGAAAAAATAAGCTTGGCTGCTAAAATAGGGTATTGGGAAAGTATTTTAATCTGAATACTGGGCGTTGTTTAATGGTTTTGATATTGAGGAGTTTGAAAAGGGATTGTTTATTTGTAAATCAGAGATTTACTAACGCTGCGACGTAGTATAGGAGACTACTGCAAACAGAATAAAATTTTTTACATGGATTATAAATCTTATGATAAGGCTTCGAAATTACAAATTCCGAAGAGCGGAGTTTCTACAAAATTCTGTTAGAAGTAGTTTTTTGCAAGAAATCTAATTCTTTATCAAAAAGTTTTGAAAAAGTTTTAAAGTCATTTATTTGGCTTGCTATTATTTCAGCATATTTTGCTTTTATCAAACCTTTAGTTTCTCTATTTGACTCTTCTATTTCTTTCTTTGCTTCTTTAGCAATTTCTTCATTAATATTAAAATAGTAATCTTCTAACGAAGCTTTTTTTAACTCAATATATCTTGAACCTAATTTATTTTGAATGCGATCTACTTTAGCTTTTATAGATGCATCCATCTTAATGGTATTGTCAATTATTATAAAGTATTTATCAAAATAGTAAGGATTACATTTTATTAAAGTGTTTAACTTTTCTAATTCTAAAATAGTTTCTGCTAAATTCAATGATTTGACAACACCTGAAGCTGATACAAATTGTATGTTTTTTATAATTCCTCGTACTCTTAAAACATCTAAAATAATTTGTAAAGAATATTCCTCTAAAATACCATAATTTTCAGGATAGCCAATATCTGTAATGTCTGCCCCTAACATTTTACTGACTATATAAGCGCATTCTGATCCAGAATAACCTTTACTGTAATTTTTTTCTTTCCAATTTTGGTGATCATCTATTTCTAATGGTTTACCATTATTTATAGGATACACTTTTTGATTTTTAAATTTTGCTCCTGAGCTAATTATAAATGGGCTATGTGTTGAAATAAAAAAAAGTATTTTATTTCTGTTTTCAGGCTTTATTTCATTGTAAAGTAAATCAAGAATTTTTGGAATATCTTTTTGAAGATTTGGATGAAGATTATTTTCAGGTTCTTCAAGTATAATAATTTTTATAGAATTTGTATCAGCTACAATCCAATCATATAAAAAATGCTTTAAATTATACAAAACTTTTAATCCATCAGCAATCATTGAGGGATCAATATTACCGAGTTCGCTTTCAAAAATTAGTCTGCCATTATCTTGATTAAATGGATCATCATTATCTACAAACTTTTTAGCTACTAATTCACCATGACCAATTTCTTTTAAAAAATTATTAAATTTTATTAATGATTCTGTATTTCCAATTCCAATTGCTGTAAGAAAAGTAGCCTTAGCTTTAAGCCCGTTTACACCTTTTTCTCCATCTGAATTTGAAATAAGTAAATATAAATCAGGGTTCAAATTGCCTAATTGATCAACTTTATTTGGATTTTGAACATTCCAAATTAATGATTGGGTTTCACCATTATACAAGAATTCATTTATGCTTAATGGCCCAAAGAATTGGCGAGCATTTGTTGGATCTTTCAAATATGAAAGGGCATTGAGAATACTAGTTTTACCACTTCCATTTTGACCAACAAAATAATTCACATAGTCAAATTCTTCTATAATAATCTCCTCTTTAATTCTTTTGAAATTTTTAATTTTTAATTTTGTTTCCATTGAGTTTTATTTGAGATTAAAATTACCGCTAAATTTTTGTGGGTTTAAGAAATTGGTGATTTCAAAGTACAAAACTTTTTGCTGGCAATGAATTTGTCAAGAAGAACAAAGCTTCATTTAACCACAGAACCGCCAATTTCTTGTAGGTGCTGTTAGCTGTAGTGCTTTTTGTCGGTTTAGTTTTTGGTGAATTTTACTTCATAAAGTTTCTCAAGTTGTCTAAAATTAAATTCAATATAATTATTCTTGAAATAAGAACTTGAAGATTTAAATATTGAATTGTCATAGTAAGTTACTTCTGTTTTAAATAAACTCAATAAGTTATTCGGCAATGCAACTATTTCTTGTTTATTGAAATCAATTTTAACTTCTGAAGTTTGAATAGAATCTTTCGTTACATTTCTATATTCGTTCCATGTGCATGTACATACTGCTCTACCATCAGTTGCATAAGCTTTTGCAGTAAATGATATCTCAGTTATTCCATATGGGCCACCATATCCATGCTCATCTCCACTGCCTGAACTTTTTCTACATCTAATTGATGTTCTATCAATTTTCCAGCCTTCTCTGGAAGGATTTACAATATTGAATTGTCTTGGAACTTCCCTTTCATTATTACTACCAGAAGTAGCTGAAACACTACCTGTTTGACCATTACTTTCTTCTCTTTCTTCGTAATTTACTTTGAAGAATACTTTTACGGTTCCAATATGGTTTGGAACAACTATAAATTTAGGTGAAAATTGGTATTCCTTGTCTCTGCCTAAAAATTGCTTTTTATATAAAAATAGTTTAAATACATTTAAGGTGTCTGGGTTAAATAAATCTAGTTCTGTCAAAGGAATAGTAAAGGAAATTAACTTATCGCTGCTTATTGAAGAAACAGGAATTGTCTTACCTCTAAATAATATATAATTTTTAGAGTTATTGAGTCGAACACCTTTGATGTCAATGGTGATATTTTTATTTTGCACTGTCGTAATTAATGGGACTTTATAGAATAATGGTGAAGGGTATTTGTCAGAGCCTATTAATCTTGCGGATGAACTTTCAATTATCGCAGCTATGTCTTCAAATTTGGTAGTCAATTCTTCAATTGGTTGATTTAATTTAGTTTGAATGGAATTAATATCATTCAAAATTGCTAGTTCTTTTTGAGTTAATTTTCTATCAAGGTCGTCACTTAAATATTTAAGATTACCTGTTAAGTACGCTGTGTAATTAGCAAGGTTCATGTACAATGTTCGTTGCTGGTCAGATAAAATGTTGTCTGCTTTTGTTAAAGCATTATTAACTGTTTCGTCAAGGGCTTTCGCTCCAACGACTAATGTTGCAGCGGTTTGGGCTTTCGCCATTGTCAAGCTAATTAATAGCACAAGTGTCAATAAGGATTTTTTTTGCATGTTGTTGTTTTTATTTGTTGTGAATTTATATTTTTTGTAATGTCGGTCAAAGTTAGCAGTGTCGCCATAGCATTACAGCTAACGTTTTCGGGCTTGGCGAAGGTGGCGATTTTCACCACAAATGTTGATGCGGAGAACCAAACTTTGATTAACCACAAATGTGTCTGCGGAGCACTGAACCGCCACTTTTGCCAAACCCGTGTTATGGGTAGTGGTTTTCCTTGGTCGAAGGTCTGTCGTGTCAAGTTTGCACTGTCCCCCGTGCGATGGCTTGCAAGCTCTTTTTATTTTTTTAGCGTTGATTTGTGTGTCGGCAAAAAAATAAAATGTGCTTGCAAATGCGTTGGCTGTATTTCCGCTATGTCCTGTCATTACGCTACTTTCCGTTTGTATAAATGCTGTTGAAATTCTATAAACAGTCTGCTGATGTTTGCAACGTCTCCCAAAATGTCTTTGGCATCTTCTAATGATTGATATTTGTTTGTCAGCAAGATTGGTAGTTTTTCTTGGTCAAGTTCTTCTACGCCTGTCTCAACGTATTTGCTCAATACAAATTCTATAAACTCTTTTTGTTTGTTGTCGAGCAATGCGAAGATGGTCGCTTGTGCTGCTGCTACTCTTGCTTCTCTTGTCATTGGTTTTATGTCGCTGTTAAACACATATTCCAACACATCAAACAAGTCGCTTTTTTCAGCGTCAATAAGTTTTTGTAAAGTGGTTAGTTCGTCTTTTCCAAAACCTGCTGCATCTAATTTTTCTAATAGTGTCCGTCTGGTAATTGGATTGCTCCAAAGTGTCCGCAATTCATCTTCACTTTTGAAAAGGTTTGGCAATTCGCCAAACAGATTATTCAAAAATTCTTCTGCTGAAATTGGTTTGCCGTCTGCACTCCAAAACGATGTAGAAATCATTGATTGTATTTCACGTTCCTTTCCGTCTTTGAGTTTTACTTTAATGCGTTTGCGTTTTTCTTTTTCTCCTCCTTCATCATCTGTCGGCTCTTTCGGTTCTTTGGGCGGTGTTGGTGGCTTTGGGTCTGCTGGTTCGGGGTCTAATGGTTCTCCGTCCCATTCAGGGTCGGCAAAGTGGTGGTAAGCATCTACAAAATCATAGATTGTAAAAAAGTCTTTGCCATCAAATAAACGTGTTCCTCGTCCTACAATTTGCTTAAACTCTATCATTGAGTTTACTGGTCGCATCAAAACAATGTTGCGGATATTCCTTGCATCAACTCCTGTTGAAAGTTTTTGCGAAGTAGTTAAAATGGTCGGGATTGTTTTTTCGTTGTCTTGAAACTCTCTTAAAAACTGTTCGCCTATTTCTCCATCGTTTGCGGTTACACGAACACAATAATTCGGGTCGGTGCTTTTCTTGTATTGGTTTACCAAATCACGAACTGCGGCTGCGTGGTCTTGCGTAGCACAGAAAATAATTGCCTTTTCTTTTTGGTTGGCATCTTCCATATAGAGCTGAACACGTTTTGCCTCTCTTGCTTTTATTTCAATTATTCTGTTGAAGTCGGGTTCGGTGTATAGTTTACCTTCTTCTATTTCGCCTTCAATTATTTGGTCATCGCTGGTGTAGATGTAATCATCAAGCGTTGTCTTGATGCGTTTTACTTTGAATGGCGTAAGGAAGCCATCATTGATGCCTTCTTTGAGTGAATAGACATAAACGGGTTCGCCAAAGTATTTGTAAGTATCAACATTGTCTTTGCGTTTGGGCGTGGCTGTTAAACCTAACTGAACGGCAGGCGAAAAATATTCTAAAATGCCTCTCCAGTTTCCTTCATCGTTTGCTCCGCCACGGTGGCACTCGTCAATAATGATAAAATCAAAATAGTCTTTTGGATATTCGCCAAAGTAGGGAACTGGTTTACCTTCTTTGTCTTTGCCACTCATAAAGGTTTGAAAGATTGTAAAGAAGATGCTGCCGTTTGTTGGAACACTTCCTTTTTTGCTTATTTCTTTCGGGCTAATTCTAACCAAAGCATCTTCGGGAAATGCTGAAAAAGCATTGAAGGCTTGGTCGGCTAAAATATTTCTGTCGGCTAAAAATAAAATTCGTGGTCTGCGGCTTCCATCACGTTTTAAGTTCCAACGTGTTTGAAATAATTTCCACGCAATTTGAAAAGCAATAAATGTTTTACCTGTGCCTGTGGCAAGGGTTAGTAAAATGCGTTGCTCATTATTGGCAACGGCTTCTAAAGTATTGTTTACAGCAATTTCCTGATAATATCTTGCTCCTTTTGTTCCGCCAACATCTTCAAATGGAATGGCAGAAAATTTTTCTCTCCATTCGTTTTGAACTGCAAAAGTCTTATTCCAAAGTTGTTCGGGTGTTAGATAATCGGCTACTAAACCTTCTGCACCTGTTTTCATACAGATGCTGTAAATTTCTTTTCCGTTACTGGAATAAGTAGTTTCTAATTTGAGTTTCTCAGCATATTGTTTGGCTTGTGCTACACCTTCACCTACTTCCAAATCATCGCTTTTGGCTTCTACTACTGCCAGTTTAATTCCTTTGTAAACCAACACATAATCGGCAGTTAGTTTTTTTGCTCTTACGCCACCTGTTTGAATTTTACCTGCGGTAATGTTGTATTCACGAAGGATTTTAGAACCTTCTACAACGCCCCAACCGCAAGCCTTTAACTTGGGGTCTATGAGTTCTGCTCTTGTTTCTGCCTCGTTCATACTAAAACTGCATTTTCATTTTTCAATTCTGCAAAAAGCGATTTATTCAAAACGCTACTTTTAAATTCAGTTAAAACATCCGCTTTTCTTTGATTTATAGTTTCCAATTTTTTCGTTTCGTTTAAAATTGCATCAAGTTTTGAAACTATATCATTTTGATTTTCAATAGGTGGAAAAGGAAGGACAACATCGTCAAGCATATACCTTGTGATTTGATTTATCATTGTGTTTTCGCCACCACTTATTTGTTTCCTAAAGTTGTTTGTTTTGAAAAACCAAGCCAGATAAGGATTGTATTGACTTCTAATAATCATCATAAATGTTCCAAAAGTCATAACTTCTTTCAAGTCAGTTATCGTTGCCGTTTTACCAACTAACCTTTTACTACCATTCCTGCTACACATTAGTATATCACCTTCTCTTACAATTAATTTTTCTTTCACATTAGAAGTAACACGAACAATGTCCGAAAAATCTAACTCATCATTTTGTATGTTAGAAGAACGCAAAACTATCGTCCCTTCATCGCTTACATCTTTTGGCGAATATGTTAGTCCGTTAAAGTATTCAGCAACTTCACCAAGTTTTTTTATTTCCCAGGTTTCGCTCTGATTACTTATTACACTTTGCAGTTCATCAATGGATTTTAAAATTTCAGCACTTTCATTTTCTAAGTCCTTCAATTCCTTTACAAGATTTTGAGGCTGACGAAAGGCAGCTTCTTTCTTGTTTGGATTAACAGGAGCAAGGTCAAAAGTGCTTTTATCAATATCTTCAAATTTTATACTCCAAGAGTTTTCACTTTCAGCTTTTGTTTTTTGAAGTTCAATAAACTCTTCTAAATCCTTTTCGCTTAATGAATTTGTTTTTCCTAAATTTCTATTCAAGTTCAATTGGTAATACCAAATATTTTTGGTAGAACTTCCCTTTTCAAAAAACAATACAACGGTTTGAATGCTTGCACCAGTAAATGTTCCAGACGGCAAATCTAAAATCGTATGTAGATTGCAATTTTCTAAAAGGGTTTTCCTAAGACTTGCTGTTGCATTATCTGTGTTACCTAAAAAAGTATTCTTAATTACAACACCTGCTTTACCTCCTGCTTTCATAATCTTAATAAAATGCTGCAAAAACAAACTGGCGGTTTCGCCAGTTTTTATTGGGAAGTTTTGCTGCACTTCGGCTCTTTCTTTTCCTCCAAATGGCGGGTTAGCCAACACAATATCGTAACGGTCTTTCTCCTGTATATCGGCAAGGTTTTCAGCAAGGGTGTTGGTATGCACAATGTTTGGTGCTTCTACTCCGTGCAAAATCATATTCATTGTGCCAATGATGTAAGCCAATGATTTTTTCTCTTTGCCGTAAAAGGTTTTTTTCTGTAAGGTTGCTACATCTGCGGTTGTTAGTTTTTTGCTGTTCTTTAAATATTCAAACGCTTCTACCAAGAAACCCGCTGAACCTACTGCACCGTCATAAATCTTTTGTCCAATTTCGGGGGCTACCACTTTCACAATGGTTTTAATCAAAGGTCGTGGCGTATAATATTCTCCACCATTTCGCCCTGCATTGCCCATATTTTTAATCTTGGCCTCATACAAGTGGCTCATTTCGTGCTTTTCAGCGTGTGTCCTAAAACGCAATTCGTCAATACGGTTTATTACCTCTCTTAAATTGTAGCCACTTTGTATTCTGTTTTTCAGTTCGCTAAAAATCTCACCTATTTTATATTCAATGGTGTCGGCACTTTCCGCATCTGCTTTAAATTTTTTGAGGTATGGAAATAGTTTAAGGTCAACAAAATCTTTTAGGTCGTCACCTGTCAACGCTTTGTGGTGGTCAAGTTTGCCGTCCTTGTCCTTTGGTGTTGCCCAAACAGTCCACTGAAATTCTTTTGAAATTATGTTGGTGTAAGTCTTGCCGCTAAGTTCGGCTGCTGTGGCTTTGTCCTTTTCTAAGTCGTCCAAATATTTGAGGAACAAAACCCAAGAAGTCTGCTCTACATAGTCCAGTTCACTGCCACAACCTGCGTCCTTGTGTAGTATGTCGTCTATATTTTTAAAGGTTTGTTCAAACATATTTTATTTTCTATTTTAGGTCGTAAAGGTAAATTTTTAAACCCTGTTATTGTCAAAAGTTGCTCTCAAATTGTCACCTGTCCACTGGTCGGGTGGTGGGTGGGCTTTGGGTGCGGTTGGGCAAAATTAAATGTGCTGCAAAAGCGTTGGCTCGTGTGTCGGCTTGCAGCTCTTTTAATTTTGCGAAGCGTTGGCATTTTGTCTTTCATTTTTAGCACAAATGTTTGTCGTTGCACGGTCGTCCTACCATTACCCATAACTCGTGTATATACGAACCTGTTTATTACTTTGCTAAAATAGATTTCTCTATCGTTAAATAAAAATATATTCTATGGTTGTTTAAAGATGTTCCTTTTCAAATTAGATTCGAGCAATTAAATTATTTTCATTATCTAATTTATTTCAAACAATACAAAATACGCATTACGCTTTTTGTATTGTTTTGAATTTTCGTTCTATGTAACAATACAAAATACGCATGCTAAACTTTCTGTTTAAATACCTGTGTAAGCAATTAACTTTCTAAATAAAATCTATTAATCGTTTAAACTAGTTTTAAGATAAAAAATATTTTTTGAATTTTACGGAACCTACTTTCACAAAAAAGGCTTCCTCGCGGAAGCCCTTTTTCTTAATTCAACTAATAAAATTATTATTTCCTAATATCCATTTGTTATAATAACAATTTGTTCTCTAGGTTATGCGTCAGGAATATTTGTTTCAACTAATTTTTTTAATTTTTCTAAACTTTCTTGCCAACCTAAATAACACATTTCGGTTGGAATGGCATCAGGTATGCCTTCTTGTGTTGCAAAAAGTTCAGTGCCACATAAAACTCTTTTTAATTCTATGGTTGTAATGATTTGTCCTGGCAAATTTGGATCGTCAAATTCATCTGTATATTTAAGAAATTCATTTGGTATAATTTCTAGATATTCGCCACCAAATGATTGACTGCTACCGGTACCAAAATTAGTAAAGGACATTTTGTATTTACAATCTTATTTTTGAACGTATGTAATAGTGTCATTTTTAACGTACACGTCAATCGTCTCATCTAGCGAAAACCCATTTGTGTAGTAACCCATATTTTTATTCTTGGATGTGCCATTAGAGTTTATTTGCAAAATATAGTCACCGTCTGTTTTGGAGATTTTTGTCATGTCCAGAAAGTCAGACTTTTTCTCTCCCGTTTTAATGTTACTTAATTTAATGGTTGCTTTTCTGTCACTAGTCCAAACTCTTATAGAGTCAATTATTTTGTCTGATTCGTTATGAATTATTAATTCAACTCCGTTTTTGTTGACACATGACATCAAAAAGAAAACTAAAAGTGCTAGTATTTGTCTCATGGAGAAATTGTCTTTGCGGCATTACGCACAACTCCGAAATATACCCAAGTTTATAATAGTTTTAATATTGTTTTCCTAACTTTTTCTATTTATTAAAAAAACCGAATTTGAAAATCACCAACACATAATTCCAAAAAAAGGCCTCCTCGCGGAAGCCCTTTTCTTAGTTCAACTACTAAAATTATTATTTCCTAATATCCATTTCTTGTAATAAATATCCTGCATCGGCATATTTATCCATCACAAAAAGTACATAGCGAATATCTACGCTGATGGTTCTTTTTAAGGCTTCGTCGTAGACTAAATCACCTGTCATTGCTTCCCAATTTCCGTCGTAGGCAATTCCGATTAATTCACCGTTTCCGTTGATCACTCCACTTCCAGAATTACCACCTGTAATGTCATTATCGGAAAGAAAAGAAATAACCAATTCGCCATTTTCGCCATACTGACCAAAATCTTTCTTTCGTAATAATTCTTCTAATCTTTTTGGTACCACAAATTCTTCGTTGGTATTATCCATCTTTTCTAAAATTCCACGACCTGTTGTGGTGTATTCAAAATCAACTGCATCTCGTGGTGAGTAATCTCGAATGGTTCCATAAGTTAAGCGCATGGTGGAATTTGCATCTGGATACATGGCAACTCCTTTATTCATTTCCATCAAGCCAGCTATATATGCCTTTTTTTGTTGGGCTAAGGTGCTGGTATATTCTGTTGAAACTTTTGAATAAGAAGCTCTGAATTCTGTTATTTTTTGATTGTACACAAATAATGGATCGGCAGATAAAACTTTGAAAGTTGGCTTTGCTAAAAATGCCTCCATTTTAGCTTTGGAAGTAAAAATACTTTTTTCAAAAGCTGCATCTGCATATTTGGTAAATGAATCTGCAGAAGTTGATGCACGATATTTATTCACCATTTCTTGCAAATAAGCTGGACGCATGTCCGCACTTAAATCTGAATAATACAAATTCGTTAATTGAGCGAAAATCTTTTCATCAGTTGTCGCATCATAATCTTTAAAATGAGCATCTACATCTGCTTTCAATTTTTCAACTTCGGTTTTTATGTCTTCTGCTTTATTATCTTTTAGTGCAGTAAGCAAACCCTTAAATGTTGCTGGATATGTTGCTGCCGTAGATGCCAAACCTGCTAAACTTGTATAAACAGCACGATCGATATTTACTTTGTAATCTTGTAAGGTTTTATTTGCTGAACCTACCGTTGCTGTATTGCCAGCTTTTAAATCTTTGTTAGAAGCAACAAAAGAATTGTACTTGGCTTCTTCATTTCTTTTGTACGATACTACATTTAATCGTTTCAGTCCTTCGTTTTGTCCTTGGTAATATTTGTACCCGTTGCTCATGGTTGCATAATCTGATGCAAGTTTTATCCGCACTTCAGCACTTTTGTCCATCTCACCTTTCATAATTTCCAATCTCTTTCCATAAAGTTTGATGATAGAAGGGTTTGATTTTTCCACCGCGTTTTCTAACTCACCTGAAAATGCATAGCGATTGGTTCTGCCTGGGTAACCTAAAATCATAGCAAAATCGCCTTGCTTCACTCCTTTTAACGAAATTGGCAAAAACTTTTTTGGTTTGTATGGCACATTGTCTTTGGAGTAAGCAGCTGGTTTTCCATCTGCAGACATATAAATTCGGAACATGCTGAAATCGCCAGTATGACGTGGCCACATCCAATTATCTGTATCGCCACCAAATTTTCCGATGGATGAAGGAGGAGCTCCTACTAATCGAACATCGGTATATCGTTCGTACACAAACATTAAATATTGATTTCCACCAAAAACATCTTTGATGCTGGCAGTGTAAACCGTTCCATTTACTGCTTCGTCGGTTAATTTTTTGAAAAATGCACCTTGCTTTGCTATTCTGTCTGCATAAGTTGATGATCCGAATTCTTGTTCAATTTTAGCGGTTACATCTTCTATTCTAACTAAAACCGAAGCATTGATTTCAGGTGAAGGCAATTCTTCTGATTTGTTTTTAGCCCAAAAACCATCTGTTAAATAATCGTTTTTAACTGAACTGTGAGATTGAATAGCTCCGTATCCGCAATGGTGATTGGTTAGCATTAGTCCATCTCGGGATACAATTTCTCCTGAACAAAAATCGAGAGAAACAATCGCATCTTTTAAACTTGCGGTATTGATATCGTAAATATCTTTCTCAGTAAGCTTGAAACCAAGCTTTTTCATTTGATCGTAATTTTTATTGATCAGCATCGGAATCCACATTCCTTCGTCGGCGCGAGCAAAAGTTGGCATGAGAAATACTGCCACGCTTATTGCAATCACAAATAATTTTAATCTACTTTTCATTTTTGATTTTTTGGTTTTTAGAATCCGAAAATAGAAAAATTATACATATGTCGCTTTCGGTAACAAAATTATTTCTCGGTATGGGTTTCCATCCAGCGATCTGTGGAAAGATGAAGACTCTTGATTATATGAGCTAATCCGGCTTTACGCTGTATCTTTTTTGCGTAAAGATTGGCACATGATTGAAAATTTAGCAAAGCAAAAAAGGATGACGCTACAATCCGGGCTATGGGAAGATTTTCGGTATATGAATATTAGTTTTCCATTTCAAAAAATAGAAATACTGAATTTGATTAAACGATCAGCAACGATTTACCTTCTTTTAGATTTCTGAATGGCTCGCTTTCTGGCCTTCTTTTTCGTTTTTTCAATCCGCTTTTTCGTTTTCTTATCCTGCAATTTCAAGGTGCGTTTGTACGCAGGGTTATCAACTCTGTGTAGGGTATTATAATCTCTAATGGCTTTATTTTCCAATTGGCGCTTCGACAATTTTTGAGTCGAAACTGCATTTTTCTGACTTTTACTTTGTGCGTTTGCTGCGATTGAAAAACTCAGCATAAAAAGTAAAACTGGCAGGAATAATAATTTTCTAAATCGTATCATAAGTAAATAAACAAAAAAGCCTACTCAAAAGTATGAGGAGGCTTACGAATATTAAAATTAAATGTTTAGTTGAATAAATAACGAACACCAAATTGTCTACAGAAACGTGACTTGTCAATATTTCGACATAGGTAAGTTTACATTAAAGCTCTTTTTAAAAGTAATACCTATTTCGTGTATTATTCGTTATTTGGCAAAAATTCAACCTTTATGAAATCTTTCAAAATTCTAATTCTATTTGCTGTTTGTGTTTTTGCTTTTTTGAAAAATAGCCAAGCTCAAGCAATAGAAAAACTATTAGCTCCTAAAATAAAGTCAGTAACAGTTTTTCTTTCATCTGCCGAAATAAATTGTTCAGCAACAACCAACATTGCTGCTGGGGTTACTGATTTAATTATTTACGGATTACCAACTTCCTTAAATGAAAATAGTATCAGTGTTTCTGGTCTGGGCGATTTCACTATTTTAAATGTATCCAACCGATTCAATTATTTACGAGAGGATATTAAAAAACCAATTGTAAAAAAGTTGGAAGATTCGCTTGAAAATGTTGGTGATAAATTACAACTAGAATACAATAAAAAATTTGCGTTGGAGCAAGAAGAATCATTAATTCTTGCCAATAAATCTATAGGTGGTAATAATGTTGGTGTTTCTCTGTCCCAACTAAAATTAACTGCCGATTTTTTTAGAGAAAGGCTAGCTGCCATTAGAAACTTGATTGCGAAATCAAACAAAAAAATTCCAGAATTAATTAAATTACAAAGTAAAATTACCAGCCAGATCAATCAAGAAAACGTTAACCAAAATTTAACTACTACCGAAGTTCGGGTTTCTGTTGCTGCCAAAAATTCAACAACAGCCACTATTAATTTATCATTTGTAGCAAATGGAGCAGGTTGGACACCAAAATATGATTTGAGATCTGCTAGTTTAAAAAGCCCAATTGATTTGTTGTACAAAGCAGATGTTTATCAACAAACAGGTATGGATTGGGATAATGTTAACTTAACCTTATCAACCTTAAATCCAGAAGACCGAGGAATAAAATCAGAACTATACCCTCAGATTTTACGTTTTTTTCAACCTAATTTATATTTAAAAGAATCTTCAGCAGGAGATTACATTCAAAGCTTACCAACAAAATCATTAGAAGAAAAACGTGCTAAAGCAGGAGGGGTTTATGAAAATGTTCAAGCCTATCAAACTACCCTTTCCAGAAATTTTGAAATCGGTATTCCTTATTCAGTTTCATCTGGTGGTCAGACTGTTACGGTTGAAATTCAGAAATATAAAATACCTACTACATATGCGCATGCAGTTGTTCCAAAAATAGATATTAGTGTTTATTTGCTTGGCTATATTTCTGATTGGGAGGATTACAATTTACTTCCAGGTACGGCAAATATTTACTTTGAAGGAGTTTATATAGGCGAGACCAATATAGATCCTGCATCTACTAACGATACCTTACAAGTTTCTTTAGGCAAAGACAAAGGAGTAATTGCCAAGCGTGAAAAAGTAAAAGACTTGGATATCGAAAAAACCATTGGAACAAATAAAAAACAAAGTTATACCTACGAAATAGAAATACGCAATACTAAAAATGTTGCGATTGATTTAGTTTTAGAAGATCAATTACCCATCGTTTCTGACAATAGTATTGAGGTTAAATCTTTGGAGTTAAATAATGGATCTTTAAATAAAGAAACCGGAAAAATAACCTGGAAACTTAAACTTACACCTGCTGAAACAAAAAAAATCCGCTTTTCTTATGAAGTAAAATATCCAAAAGATTCGCAGATTACTGGATTGGAATAGGTAGGTTTTTTGTTGAGATGTTTATTCGTTGATTTGTTTGTCTAATGGGGTTTTTTTTGAGTTGAATTTGGTCAAAAAGGTTTGTTGATTTGCATTTAGGAGATTGGTTTTACAATTACTCGACAAATAAACATCTCAACGAATAAACAAAAAACAACTTATCATCTCTACAAATTTCTAAAAGCGATTAAACAATAATCAACACCCAAGCCTTTTCATTAATCAAAAAAAGCTATTTTTGGCAAAAACTATAATAAACATGAATTACGATTTAATTATAATAGGAAGTGGTCCTGGAGGATATGTAGCAGCAATTAGAGCCTCACAACTCGGTCTTAAAACTGCGGTAGTAGAAGTAGAATCATTAGGTGGAGTTTGTTTGAATTGGGGTTGTATTCCTACCAAAGCATTGTTAAAAAGTGCTCAGGTTTTCGAATATTTAACCCATGCTGCCGATTATGGAATTACAGTAAAAGATTTTTCAGCAGATTTTGATGCGGTTGTTAAAAGAAGCAGAGATGTAGCTGGAGGAATGAGTAAAGGCGTTCAGTTCCTATTGAAAAAAAATAAAGTAGATGTATTGATGGGTTTTGGAAAAGTAAAAAAAGTAGGTGTGGTTGAAGTGAAAGATAAAGATGGAAAAACTACTAATTATGAAGCAAAAAACATCATTATTGCAACTGGAACCCGATCGAGAGAATTGCCAAACTTAAAACAAGATGGCAAAAAAGTAATCGGGTATCGCGAAGCAATGACTTTGCCTAAATTTCCAGAAAGTATCGTAGTGGTAGGTTCAGGTGCTATAGGTTGTGAATTTGCCTATTTCTATAGCACCATGGGTGCAAAAGTAACCTTGGTAGAATTTCTAGATAATATTGTCCCTTTAGAAGATGAAGATATATCGAAAGCATTAGCCAGAAGTTTTAAAAAATCTGGAATGAATGTCATGACTAGCTCATCAGTAGAATCGGTAGATTCAAGTGGAAAACTTTGCAAAGTTTCTATTAAAACGCCAACTGGGCATGAAGTAATTGAAGCAGAAATTGTATTGTCGGCAGTTGGTGTTACTTCTAATTTAGAAAACATCGGTATAGAAACGCTGGGGATAAAAACTGATAAAGGCAAAGTACTGGTTGACGAATTTTATCAGACTAACGTAAAAGGAATTTACGCAATTGGTGATATTGTTCCTGGGCAAGCATTAGCACATGTTTCTTCGGCGGAAGGAATTATTTGTGTGGAGAAAATTGCAGGTCATAATCCTGAACCATTGAATTATGGCAACATCCCGGGTTGTACCTATTGCTCTCCAGAAATTGCATCGGTTGGTATGACTGAAAAAGCAGCAAAAGAAGCCGGATATGAAATCAAAGTTGGTAAATTTCCTTTTTCAGCTTCTGGTAAAGCCAGTGCAGCGGGTGCAAAGGAAGGTTTTGTGAAAGTAATATTTGATGCAAAATACGGCGAATGGTTAGGAGCACATTTTATCGGTCATAACGTTACCGAAATGATTGGCGAAGCAGTTGTTGCCCGGAAATTGGAAACTACTGGCCATGAAATTATTAAATCTGTTCACCCCCATCCTACTATGAGTGAGGCGATTATGGAAGCTGCTGCAGAGGCTTATGGAGAAGTAATTCACCTTTAAGTTTAATTTTATTTTTAATCACTGAATAAAATTCATGGGCTTACCCCCAAATAAAAAAAATTTGGGGGTCGGGCTTTCAGCTTTATCTTTTTTGCGGTTGGTTCTACTAAACTTTGGTCGTTTTCCTAAGCAAAAAAGGATACCGCTTCAATCCCTAAGCCGCACTCCGATCCCAGTTTATAGTATTTGTAAAATGATGATTAATAAATTAAATTTTTTACACCAATCTAAAACTCCTTTTAGTACATAAATAAATTTATTGTTAACCAAATCAACTTTTAATGAAATTACATTCAATTGATACTGGAAATTTTAAATTAGACGGTGGTGCCATGTTTGGCGTTGTTCCAAAATCTATTTGGCAAAAAAACTATCCAGCTGATGAGAATAATATGTGCAACTGGGCAATGCGTTGTTTGCTAATTGAAGATGGCGACAAATTAATTTTGATTGATAATGGAATTGGCAATAAACAAAGCGAAAAGTTTTTCGGTCATTATTTTTTGAATGGTGATGCAAGCCTTGAGAGATCATTAAAAAAAGCAGGATTCAGTCCAGATGATGTTACTGACATGTTTTTAAGTCATTTACATTTTGATCATTGTGGTGGCGGAGTGGTTAAAAAAGATGAAAAAAGTTTCGAACCACTTTTTAAAAACGCAACGTATTGGTCGCATTCTGAGCAATGGAATTGGGCAATAAATCCAAATGCGAGAGAAAAAGCATCTTTTTTAAAAGATAATTTAATGCCGATGCAGGAAAGTGGTCAACTCAAATTTGCAGACGATAAAGAATCAGGATTTAATTTATTTGATTTTAAAATTGTTAAAGGCCATACAGAAAGCATGATGTTGCCAGTTATTGAATATAAAAATAGAAAAGTGGTTTTTTGCGCAGATCTTCTGCCAAGTACGGCGCATTTGCCATTGCCATATGTCATGGCATATGACACTCGCCCACTCATAACCCTGACAGAAAAAGCAGAATTTTTGAATGAAGCTGTAAAAGAAAATTATATTTTATTTTTTGAACACGATTTAAAAAACCAATGTGCTGAATTGTCGTTAAGCGATAAAGGCATCCAGATCGCACAAATTTTCGACGTAAGTGAAATTTAATGTTAATTTAACGTTGTAATAATGTGGAGATGTTTAGAAATAAACCGAACATTAGTTGCAGGCAGCAAGTATAAAGCTCTTAAACAGTATTACAGGAACGATTTTTGTACATCTGAAACAAGAGAAAATTTTAGAAAAATATTTGGAAGAAAATTGTATTTTCGCCCTCCCTTTTTCGTTTAACTCTTTTAGCATCAAAATAATAAATGAGACAACTCAAAATTACCCAATCTATTACCAATCGAGAGAGCCAATCACTTGATAAATACTTACATGAAATTGGTAAAGTAGATTTAATAACCGCTGAAGAAGAAGTTATTTTAGCGCAAAAAATTCGTGAAGGCGATCAAGCTGCCTTAGAAAGACTGACAAAAACCAATTTAAGATTCGTAGTTTCTGTTGCAAAACAATACCAAAATCAAGGTTTAACATTGGGTGATTTGATCAACGAAGGAAACTTAGGTTTGATAAAAGCTGCCAAAAGATTTGATGAAACAAAAGGATTTAAATTTATTTCCTACGCTGTTTGGTGGATTCGTCAATCAATTTTGCAAGCAATTGCCGAACAATCTCGTATTGTTAGATTGCCATTGAATCAAGTTGGATCATTAAGTAAAATAAGCAAAGCATTTTCCAGATTAGAGCAGGAATTTGAACGTGAGCCTTCACCAGAAGAATTAGCAGACACCTTAGAAACAACTGTTGAAAAAATATCTGATACCTTAAGCAACTCCGGACGTCATGTTTCTATGGATGCTCCATTTGTGCAAGGTGAAGAAAATACATTGTTGGATGTTTTAGAAAATGGAGATACTCCTTACACCGATAGTGCATTAATAAACGAATCATTAAGCGAAGAAATAAAACGTTCATTATCAACATTAACGGAAAGAGAACGCGAGATTGTAGTTTTATTTTTTGGATTAGGAACAAATCATAGTCTTTCGCTAGAAGAAATTGGAGAAAAATTTAATTTAACCCGCGAACGAGTTCGACAAATAAAAGACAAAGCATTGCAACGTCTTAGACATACATCCAGAAGTAAAATTCTGAAATCGTATCTTGGATAAACGATCAAAAAAAAGCCTCAGAAATGAGGCTTTTTTTATGCATTTTATTTTTTTAAAGCTGCCAGCTTTTTACTCAGCTTCCATTGCTAACCAATTTAGATTTTTAATTACCGTTGCTTTGTTAATTAAGGATTTCATTTCAGCAAAACTCAATGTTTGTTGACCGTCTGATGCCGCTTTTTCAGGAATAGGATGTGTTTCGATTATAATGCCATCTGCGCCTGCAAGTATTGATGCCAATGCCATTTGCTCAACATATTTACGAATTCCAATACCGTGAGAAGGATCAGCAATTACAGGTAAATGTGATTTATCTTTCAAAATTGCAATGGCATTTAAATCAAGGGTGTTTCTATAAGCCTTTTCAAAAGTTCTAATTCCACGTTCACAAAGAATTATTTTTTCATTACCACTCGAGAAAACATATTCCGCAGCTTGTAATAATTCTTCAATAGTACCCGACATTCCTCTTTTCAACATAATTGGTTTATCAATTTTCCCAAGTGCATCCAACAAATTAAAATTTTGTGAATTACGGGTACCAACTTGAAGAATATCGACATAAGGTAACATTTCATCAATTTGACTAGCATCCATAACTTCTGTTATTATTTTCAATTTCCTTTGCCTACAAACCTCATAAAACATTTTTAATGCTTCTATTCCACCTCCACGATATGCATAAGGGGAAGTTCTTGGTTTAAAAACTCCACCTCTCATTATTTTCACTCCATTCGCAACTAAAAAATCTGCTATTTCAATTGCCTGTTCTTCTGTTTCTATGGAACAAGGTCCAGCCAATACACTAAAGTCATTTTCTCCAATAAAAATATCGTCTCCAAGATTGATTTTAGTGGAAGAGGTTTTCCACATGCTTGAAACTAATTGATAAGCATCATCCACATAATGAATGTCTGCAACTCCTTTCAAACTACCAATTTTTCTGATATCAACTTTTGAATTACCTAAAATAATTAGATAATTTTTAAATTGAGTTTTAACCCGTGAAACATTGAATCCGTTTTGAATTAAAAAATCCTCTATTGAGGTAATTTCTATATCGTTAATTCCATCATTTAATTGAATAATCATACTTCACTATTTTTAAAAGTTTTTATAAAATTTTGTATTGAATCATTTAGTTTTTCCGATTTTGTTAATGATTTAATAAATGCAGTTCCAATGATTACTCCATTTGAATATTCAGAAGCTTTTAAATATGAAGCTTTATCTGATATACCAAATCCAATTAAAACAGGCACATCAAAATTTCTTTGATTAATTCTCTCGAAATAATTTAACTGATTTTCGGAAAAGCCTTGAACAGATCCTGTAATGCTATTATCCGAAACTATATAGATAAACGCGTTTGATAGTGTATTTAAATAGTTAATTCTGGTTTCTGAAGATTGAGGAGTAACCAAAAAAACTGGAGACACATGATAGTTTTGGAATAAGGTTAAATAACTTTTTTCATAAACTTCTGGTGGAAAATCTGGTAAAATTAAAGTGTCAATTCCAAGTTTGTTGCATTGCTTTAAGAATAATTCAATACCAAATGCAAGCATGGTATTAAAATAACCCATTAGAACAATAGGAATATTAAGCTCTGGCTGTATTTCTTCTAAATCTAAAAAAAGTTGATTTAAATTAAATCCATTTTCTAAGGCTATTTCGCTACTTTTTTGAATGACCGGCCCATCGGCTATAGGGTCAGAAAAAGGTATTCCAACTTCTATTAAATCCACTCCCTCCTTTTGTAAGGATAAAATTATCTCTCTTGTACATCCTTTTACTGGATACTCTGCAGTGAAATAAATAGATAATAGGTTATTCTTACCGTTAATATATTCGCCTGTTTTATTCATTGCTAGTAAAGTTTAAATAGCTTGTTAAATCTTTATCACCTCTACCAGATAAATTTATTACAACAATATCAGAAGGAGAAAATTTTAATTTGTTTAATGCCGCCAAAGCATGTGCTGGTTCTAATGCAGGTAAAATTCCTTCCGTTTTAGCTAATTCGAAACCGGCATCTACGGCTTCTTTATCTGTAATACTTAAAAAAGTTCCTCTTTTAGACATAAATAAATGTGCGTGCAAAGGTCCAACTCCAGGATAATCCAAGCCTGCGGAAACAGAATGAGGTTCAACGATTTGTCCATCATTAGTTTGCATAAGCTTGGTGAAAAACCCATGTATAATTCCATTGGTTCCTTTGGCTAAACTTGCAGCGGTTTTCCCTGAATTAATTCCTAAGCCTGCTGCCTCAACTCCTATAAGTTTTACATTCTCATTATTAATAAAATGATAAAATGCACCTGCTGCATTACTACCTCCTCCAATACAAGCAATTACATGAGTTGGATTTTCTACTCCTAACTGAGCTTTTAATTGAATTTTAATTTCTTGGCTTATTACCGATTGAAAAATACTTACCAAATCTGGAAAAGGATGTGGACCAACCACAGAACCAATTATATAATGAGTATCAATCGGGTTATTAATCCAATCTCTCATAGCCTCGTTTGTGGCATCTTTCAATGTTTTGCTACCACTATTTACTGCAATAATTTCAGCCCCTAACATTTTCATTCGTTGCACATTTGGTGATTGTCGCTCAATGTCAACACTGCCCATATAAATGATACATTTCAGCTTTCGTAAGGCACAAGCAGTCGCGGTTGCAACACCATGCTGGCCTGCTCCTGTTTCAGCGATTATCCTAGTTTTACCTAAACGCTCAGCCAATAATACCTGGCCAATTGCATTATTTATCTTATGAGCACCAGTATGGCATAAATCTTCTCGTTTAAGAAAAATTGATGTTTGGTGTTTTTCAGATAAATTTTTAGAAAAATATAAAGGAGTTGGTCGGCCAACATAATCTTTTAAAATCGACTTAAAATCATTTTGAAAATCATCATCTTGTATAATATCAATATATTTTTCTTCGAGTTCCTTAATATTAGGATAGAGCAGTTCTGGAATGAACGCACCTCCAAATTCTCCATAATACCCATTTATAGGCTTAGGTCTATTAATTTCTAATTTCATTAATAAATTTTTTAATTTTTTTTACATTTTTAATTCCAGCTCTTAATTCAAATCCGCTGTTAATATCAATTCCTGCAAATGCAGTATGTTGAATAGATTTAATCATCATACTATCATTTGGATTTATACCACCACTTAAAATAAATGGTGTAGACAAACTATAATCATCTAATAATTGCCAATCAAACTTTTTTCCGGTTCCACCATGATTCTTGCTATTAGTATCGAATAAAAAATATTCGCAAAATGGACTGTATGCTTCTAATAATGAATTGGATGTATAATTATCTAAGTGAAACATTTTAATAATAGGAATTTTATACATTGATAATTTTTTTACAAAATCCAAACTTTCTGATCCATGCAATTGAACTTTCGATAAATTAAATTCCTTTACTTTTTCTAGAATATATTCAACAGATTCATTGACAAATACACCAACTTTCGCAGTATTTGTATCAGGAATAAAATTATTATTTACAAACCTGGGAGAAACTTTATAGAAAATAAAACCCATTAAATCTGGTTTTAAAATATCCAAATCAAGAATATTTTGCTTATCCATCATACCACAAATTTTAATTAGCATATTCTTTTGCTCTTAATTGTTGAATCAATTGTTTTAAATTACCTGCTGGATTTGCTGATTTCATGAATAATTCGCCAATTAAAAAACCCTTAAAACCTGCTTTTTTTAGAATTAAAATATCTTCTACAGTTTTTATTCCACTCTCAGAAACCAACGTAAAATCATTGGATAGTAGTTTCGCAACATCAATGGAATTTTTTAAATCAACTTCCATAGTTTTTAAATTTCTATTATTCACACCAATTATATATTCACCTTTTGGAAGCTTTTCTATTTCACTTTTGTCGTGTATTTCAATTAAAACTTCCATTCCAAGATTTTTTGCCAATGAATAAAACCTTTTAATTTCCTCTTGAGTTAGACAAGCTGCTATTAACAATATTGAATCGGCGCCTATAGATTTTGATTCTACAATCTGATACTCATCAATAATAAAATCCTTTCTTAATATCGGACAATAATTAGCATTTCTTGATATCGTTAGATCATCATTTTTCCCCATAAAATAATCCTGCTCTGTAAGTATTGAAAGTGCTGATGCACCCGCTTGCATATACCCTATTGTAGTAGATAAAATATCAGCATATTGATTAATTATCCCATTTGAAGGTGATTTTCTTTTAAACTCAGCAATTATTCCTGATTTGTCTGCTCGAGTAATATAATGGGATAACGAAACACATTTAGATTGGAAATACATACTACTTTCTAAGAATGGTATCGGAAAATATTCTTTATTTCTAGCAACTTTAATTTTAGTATTCTCTATAATTTTATTTAACATTTATTGTTTATTTAAAAGCTTATTTACTATATTTTTTGAATTCCCGTTTATTAAATTTTCTCTGGCAATTTCTATGCATTCAATTAGTGATTTCTCTTTTTCAAAACATTGAATAGCGGCTCCAGAATTAGCAAGAACTGCCTGGATTTGGCCTTCACTCCCTTCGTTATTTATTATTTTCTTAAAAATTTGAGTTGCTTTTTCTAGTGTTTCACCTCCAAATAAACTTTCTGGCGAATTAATTTTCATTCCTAAATCTTCAGGCCTTAGAACTTTTTCACCCTTTGAAGAAAAATATTGAAAATTAGATGTCAGAGAAATTTCATCATATCCATCTATTGAATGAACAATCACGTAATCTTTTCCATCTTGTTGCAATAAATAATTATAAAGTCTAGCTAATTTTAAATTATATACCCCAACCAATTGCCTGCTAGGTTTTGCTGGATTTACTAGCGGTCCTAAAATATTAAAGACCGTTCGCACTCCTAATTCCTTTCGAATAGTTGAAACGTTTTTTAAAGCTGGGTGAAATAGAGGTGCATGTAAAAAACATATATTACAATCTTCTAATTCATTATTTAGTTTATTAGAATCAGATGAAAACTTATAACCAAAGTTTTCTAAAAGATTTGAAGAACCACTAATAGAAGAAACGCCATAATTGCCATGTTTAGTTACTTTATACCCTGATGCTGCAACAATAAACGCTGAAATAGTTGAAATATTAAACGTGTTTTTTTCGTCACCACCAGTGCCACATAAGTCAATTGTTTCAAAAGAAGTAATTGACGGAGATATACTTAGTTCTAATAAAGAATTTCTAAAACCGGTTATTTCATTTAGCGTAATATCTCTACAATTTAATATGGATATAATTGCCGCATTTTGTATGTCATTAAATTCTTTTTCGCTTATACTTTTCATCAAATTATAAGCATCAATTTTTTCTAATTTTTTTCCGTCCATCAACATTTCGAACGTGTTTTTGAAATTCATATTAATTAAATAAAAAATTAGTTATGATAACTTTACCATATTCTGTCAATATACTTTCAGGATGAAATTGAACACCAGATATCCTTAATTTCTTGTGTTCAATAGCCATTACAATTCCATTATTGTCGACAGCAGTTATAGAAAATATATCGGGTACAGAAATTTTATCCAATGCCCATGAATGATATCTACCTACGCTAAAATTCGACGGAATTCCTTTTAAAAGTTTTTCAGAATTATGTGAAATTGTTGTAGAAATACCATGAAAAGGCTCATTTAAATTATATAAAGTTGACCCGAATACTTCACCAATTGCTTGCATGCCAAGGCATACACCAAAAATTGACTTTTCATTTTTATACCTTTCAATTATTTGATTCATAATTCCAGCATCTTTGGGTAAGCCTGGTCCTGGGGATAAAATTATTTTATCATAATTATCAATATCTGATAAATCAATCTCATCATTTCTGAAAACATCTATTTGGAAAGTTGAATTTTCTTTGACTAATTGCACTAAATTAAAAGTGAAAGAATCATAATTATCAATCATTATTATTTTCATATTTTTAATAATTTTCTGCTTCAATTAAGGCATTTCTCAATGCTGCTAATTTGTTATCTACTTCTTTTAATTCACTTTCAGGATCAGAATTAAGTACCACTCCAGCCCCAGCCTGATATATTAATGTATTATTCTTAGCTATAAATGATCGAATAAGGATTGCCTGATTGATATCTCCATTGAAATCAATAAATCCAATACTGCCTCCATAATATCCTCTTGGACTTGCTTCAATTTCATTCAATAATTGAATGGCTTTTATTTTTGGCGCACCAGACAAAGTACCTGCAGGAAATGTATCTGACATTATTTGGATTGCATCTTTTTTATCTACTACATTCCCTTTTACAGTTGAAACTAAATGAATAACATGGCTGAATTGCTTTACAGAACGATATTCGGAAACCTGAACTTGTGTACAATGCCTGTTAAGATCATTTCGTGCTAAGTCAACCAACATAGAATGTTCTGCAGATTCTTTGCTATCATTTAACAATAAATTTGATAGTTTTTCATCCTCCTCTTTATTTCCTGTTCGTTTATATGTTCCAGCAATTGGATTAATAAAGGCTTCATTATCAACAATTCTTATTTGTGATTCTGGTGAAGAGCCAAATAATTTATATGCACCATAATCAAAATAAAACATATAAGGAGAAGGATTAATATGTCTTAAAGCTCTATACACATTAAACTCATCACCTATATAATTCCTTTGAAATCTTCTTGAAAGTACCATTTGAAATACGTCACCCAATTTACAATGATGCTTAGCCTTATTAATGTTATTAAGAAACTCTTCATCTGTAATATTTGCAATTTCATCTGTTTGCAAATTAAATGGGAAAGTTCCTGTTTTAGTATTTAAAACGTATTGAATAAAATTGTTTAATGTGGAATCTTGGGGGTTTTCTACATTTTCAATAAATTGTATTTCACCGTTAAAATGATTGAAACAAATTACATATTGAAATAGTCTATAATCAATTATTGCTATTTCAGGATCAACTTTATCGCACAAATTTGATTTTTTTGTTTCGAAAAACTTGATGGCTTCAAAAGATTGAAATCCAAAAAATCCATTTATTCCTTCATATTTATTTAAAATTTCAAATGAATTAAAAAAATCGTTTAATTCATTTTGAATAGACCTATTTGGATCCAATGGAAGGCTAAGAGTCGTATTTTGATAGAACGTTTTAATATCATTATTACTGATTTCTATTCCAGCAATCGGCTTTGCACAAATTATTGACCTGGAGTTACGAATATCATCAACCTCAGAACTTTCTAGTAGAAAGCTGCAGGAAAACTTGGCTCTAACGTTCAAAAACGCGCTTATTGGAGTTATTTGATCTGCAAACACTTTTCGAGTGTGGCAAAATAGTTTGGTATTCATAAAAGATTGTTGAAAAAAAAAAGGTCCGCCGAACGGCAGACCTTCAATGTAAAATATACAAATAAGTAGCTCAGTTCTTTACCATCGAGAGGTTAAACTGTGCCACCAATATTGATTTATGTATTTTGAGTTGTTCATTTAGAATTGCAAATGTAGTATTTATTTGAATGTTTTACAAAATTTATTTTTTTTACTAAAACCACATTACAAAGTTGAAGTTTTCTTGGACCGTTCTTGTAAAACATTTTCAATCTCCTCAAAAGACAAATTCTTAGCTTTTAGAAGAATTAAATAATGATAAAGCAAATCAGCAGCTTCATTTTTAAATAAATCAATATTAGAATCTTTTGCTTCTATTATTAATTCTATTGCTTCCTCTCCAACTTTTTGCGCAATTTTATTAATACCGCTTTCGTAAAGTTTATTTGTGTAAGAATTAGAAGATTTTTCTTCTATCCTCTTAGTTATAATATTCTGAAGTGAATATAAATATCCCTTCGAAGTTTCTTCACCAAAACATGAAGTTGAACCTGTATGGCAGGTTGGACCAAATGGAGTTGCCTTTATTAAAAGCGAATCTTGGTCGCAATCTAAAAGAATAGAATTTACTTCTAAATAATTTCCAGATTCTTCCCCCTTAGTCCATAATCTATTTTTACTTCTACTAAAAAAGGTGACTCGTTTTTCAATTTTAGTTTTTACCCATGCTTCTTCATTCATATACCCCAACATTAATACTTGCAAAGTATTATTATGTTGAATTACAACTGGCACAAGACCATTATTTTTTTCAAAATTTATATTCATCGAATTAATATATTTTCACTTTTTAAATAATTTTTTAACTCCGTAATGTTTATTTCAGCAAAATGAAATACGCTAGCTGCTAAAGCACCTGACGCTTTTGTTTGTTGAAAAACATCTTTAAAATGCAATTCATTTCCTGCACCACCGGAGGCTATTACTGGAATATTAACTGCTTCAGATACTTCTTTTGTTATATCAATTGCAAAACCATTTTTCATTCCATCATTGTTCATTGACGTTAGTAAAATTTCGCCAGCACCGTATTTTTCAACTTCAGCAGACCATTTACTTGTTTCAAATTGAGTCTCTACTTTCCCCCCATTGGTAAAAACTTTCCATTTGTTATTTTCAAACTTAGTATCTATTGCTACTACAACACATTGGCTACCAAACTGATTAGCAATTTCTGATATCAATTTTGGTTTTAAAACTGCTGATGTATTTATACTGATTTTATCTGCACCAGCACTAATAATGTTTTTTGCATCTTCCAAAAAATTTATCCCACCTCCTACCGTAAATGGAATATTAATTTCTTTAGCAATTTTCTCAACCAAACATAAAAGTGTTTTTCTTTTCTCATTGGTTGCAGTAATATCAAGAAATACAAGTTCATCAGCTCCATCCCTAATATATTTTTTCGCTAATTCTACTGGATCACCAGCATCTTTGAGGTTAAGAAAATTAATTCCTTTTACTGCTCTTCCTTCTTTAATGTCAAGACATGGAATTATTCTCTTTTTTAACATAATTTAATTAATTAAAATCCATTAACTCATTCAAACTAATTCTGCCTTCATAAATAGCTTTACCTATAATTGCTGCTTCACAACCTAAATCTTTAAGATTAATTAAATCTTGTAAATCAGAAACACCGCCACTTGCAATCAATTTAATTTTTGTTTTATTCATAATATCAATATACAAATCCAATGCTGGGCCTTCCAAGGTTCCGTCTTTTGAGATATCTGTGCAAATAGCATACTCTATGCCTTTTGACTGATAAAATTCTATAAAGTCAACAACATCAAAATCTGTTTTTGAAAGCCAGCCATTGATAGCAATGGTTCTGTTTAAACAATCTGCACCAAGTATTATTTTATCAGCTCCATATTTATTAATCCAATTAATAAATAAATCTTGATCATAAACTGCAATACTACCACCTGTAATTTTACTTGCACCATTATCAAATGCAATTTTAATATCTTCATTACTCTTAATACCACCACCAAAATCAACTATTAAATTTGTTTTTGTAGTAATTTCATTTAAGATTTTATAATTGATGATTTGCTTGGACTTTGCACCATCTAAATCAACTAAATGCAAATATTTTATACCATAACTTTCAAAATTTTTTGCAACTTCTAAAGGATTTTCATTATATATTTTAGCGGTAGAATAATCTCCATTTTGAAGTCTAACACATTTCCCATTTAAAATATCTATTGCTGGAATAATTCTCATAAGGATAAAAAATTGCGTAAAACTTGTTCGCCTTCTTCAGCAGATTTCTCTGGGTGAAATTGAGTTGCAAAAAAATTATCTTTTTGCAGAGCTGCACTAAACGTATTTATATAATTGCAAGTAGCAATTGTTGAATTACTTACCGAAGCATAATAACTATGGACAAAATAGAAATGAGAGTTGATATTAATATTATTTAATAATGGACCAGAAATATTTTCTATTGTGTTCCATCCTACATGGGGTACTAAATCAGTATTCGGAAATTTTTTAACTACGGAATCAAAAATCCCTAAACAAACTGTATTTCCTTCTTCAGATGATTTACACATTAATTGCAAACCAAGGCAAATACCAAGAAAAGGTTGCGTTAAATTAATTATAAGTTGATCCAAATTTTTCTCTTTCAAGTATTCCATAGCCGATTTTGCTTCTCCTACACCTGGGAAAATAACTTTTTCGGCATTTTTAATAAGCGATGGATCATCAGTAACAATACATTCAAATCCTAAACGCTTAATAGCATTTTCAACAGATTTTATATTTCCAGCATTATACTTTATTATTACAATCATAAAATTCCTTTAGTACTCGGTATTGAATTTAACCCTGATTTTGAAACGGCCATTTTTATAACTTTTCCGAAAGCTTTAAATATGGATTCAATTTTATGGTGCTCATTTTCACCGGTGGCTTCAATATTTAAATTACATTTTGCTTGGTCAGAAAAAGATTTGAAAAAATGAAAAAACATTTCAGTTGGCATTTCACCAATTTTTTCTCTAACAAAATTTACGTCCCAAACCAACCATGACCTTCCTCCAAAATCAATTGCAACCTGAGCTAAGCAGTCGTCCATTGGTAATAGAAATCCATATCTTTCAATTCCTTTTTTATTACCTAATGTCTTTAACATTGCTTCACCGAACGTTAAAGCCACATCTTCAATTGTATGATGTTCATCAATGTGCAAATCACCTTTTACATTTATGAATAAATCTAAATTTCCATGTTTGGCAATTTGCTCCAACATGTGATCAAAAAAACCAATTCCAGTATCTATTTTACTATTTCCAGAACCATCAATATTTAATTCTATTTCAATACTTGTTTCATTTGTTTTTCTAGATAAGTTAATCTTTCTAGGTTCAGATTTTAATTGCTTATAAATATCAAACCAATTATTTGTACATAAAACTGCTAAATCAGATTTCTCTTTGCTCAAGTAAATACCTTTACATTTTAAGTTATTCGCTAACTCTAAATCTGTAATTCTATCTCCAATTACAAATGAATTTTCCATATCATAATTACCATACATATATTTTGTAAGCATTCCAGTATTTGGTTTTCTATTTTGCGAGTTTTCTTCTGGAAAAGAATGATCTATTAAAATTTCCGAAAATTCAATTCCTTCATTTTTAAATGCTTGTAACATTTTATTATGCGCCAACAAAAATGAACCTTTAGGAAAAGATGATGTACCAAGCCCATCTTGATTCGTGACCATTACGAGCTCGTAGTCTAATTCTTGCACTATTTTTGATAAATATTGAAACACTCCAGGATAAAATTCCAACTTTTCTAAACTATCAACTTGGAAATCAATTGGTGGCTCAATAATCAACGTTCCATCTCTATCAATAAATAATATTTTTTTCATTTTATATTTTGTAATGCCTTTATTAACTTTTGGTTTTCAATTGAACTACCAACAGTAATTCGTATACAATCTTTCACTATTTTATTCCTATTTCTAGTAATTACATTATTCTTAATTAGTTCATTGTAAACTTTATCAGCATCTTTCACTTTAATTAATAAAAAATTTGCATCCGAAGGGTATACTTCAATTACATTTAAATTATTTTTCAATTGCAAGAAAAGTATTTCTCTTTGAATCAAAATATCATTTTTGTTCCTTTCGAATTCACTTATGTTATTTAATGAAATAAGTGCTTCTTCTTGATTTAATTTGCTAATATTATAAGGTGATTTAATTTTATTAAAAAGAGAAATAATATAAGGATTAGAAAAACCTAATCCAATTCTAGCAGCAGCCAAACCCCAAGCTTTGCTCAATGTTTGCATGACGATTAAATTGGGATATAAGTTGATTCTATGTAAAAAAGAATCCTCAGCACTAAAATCAATGTATGCTTCATCTAAAACTACTATTCCTTTAAAATTTTCTAATAACCAATCAATATTTTTAATCGTATTTCCAGTTGGATTATTTGGTGAACAAACAAAAATTACTTTAATCAATTCATCATTTAAATAATCATTAAGTGCTAATTTATCTACCTGGAAACTATCATTAAGTGGTATATTAATTAATTCTATATTATTAATTCCAGCAGAAACTTGGTACATTCCATACGTAGGAAAAAAAGTAATTGCTTTATCAATTCCGGGATTACAAAATATTCTATAAATTAAATCAATCACTTCATCACTTCCATTTCCAATAAAAATATTTTCAAAAGAAATTGATTTTAATTCTGCTAATTTTTGCTTTAAATTCTTTTGCTGAGGATCTGGATATCTATTTAAAACGCCAAAAGGATTCTCATTTGCATCTAAAAATACTCCATTCTCTCCATCATAATCATTTCTTGCGCTGGAGTATGGTTGTAGTTCTAAGATATTTTTCCTAACTAGTTTTTCAATATTCATACTATTCAACTAAATTATTAATGCTTTTTAACCTAACACTGACTGCATTTTTATGAGCAAAAAGTCCTTCTGCCTCTGCCATTGATTCAATAGCAGGCCCAATTTTTTTAATTCCCTTTTTTGTTATTTTTTGAAAAGTTATTTTTTTCAAAAAAGAATCTAATGAAACTCCACTATAATTTTTCGCATAGCCGTTGGTGGGTAATGTATGATTGGTACCACTTGCATAATCTCCGGCACTCTCACAACTGTAATTACCTAAAAACACAGATCCAGCATTTACAATTCCTTTTACCAGTTTTTCTGATTTGCGAACAGCAAAAATTAGATGCTCGGGTGCATATAAGTTGCTGAATTCCAAACACTCACCTATATTTTCAAATACGATACTTTTACTATTCTTCAATGCAGCTAATGCGATATCTTTTCTTGGTAATAATGGTAACTGAATTTCTATTTCTGTTAATATATCTTCAATTACTTTTTCCGAATCAGATAGTAAAATAACCTGACTGTCTAAACCATGCTCTGCTTGGGACAATAAATCAGCTGCAATAAATTTTGGAATACTAGATGAATCAGCGATAATTAACAATTCACTTGGCCCAGCTGGCATATCGATTGCCAAACCAAAATTTAATGAATATTGCTTTGCAGCCGTAACATATTGATTGCCAGGACCAAATATTTTAAAGACTTTAGGAATTGATTTTGTACCAAAAGTTAAAGCAGCAATTGCTTGAATACCACCCACTCTAAAAATTGAAGATATTCCAATTAAATTGGCTGTGTATAGTATTGCTGGATTTATTTGTCCATTTTTATCTGGTGCTGAACATAAAATTATTTCATTACAACCTGCAATTTTTGCAGGTATACCAAGCATTAATACAGTTGAAAATAATGGTGCTGTTCCACCAGGAATATAAATACCAACTTTCTCAATCGCTCGATTTTCTCTCCAACACGTTACACCTTTTGAAGTTTTTATCTTTTTAGAGGTATCAATCTGCGATTTATGAAATTTTTCAATATTATTTTTTGCAATTTCAATCGCTTCTTTTAATTCAGAACTTACTGAATTACTTGCATTTTCAATTTCCTGTTTGCTTACCAAAAAGTCGTTAACATGTACATGGTCGTATATAAATGTATATTTAGACAAAGCTATTTCACCTTCATTTTCAACTTCATAGAAAATGTTACTAACTAACTTTGAAAGATTTTCTTTTGCAATTTTAGGTCTTTCAGCAATTAAATTCCAACGTGCCTTCTCTGGATTTTTTATAATTTTCATTCTTATTTTTACAAAATCATTTTTTCAATTGGCATTACTAAAATCCCTTGCGCACCCATAATTTTAAGTTGTTCTATTACTTCCCAGAATTGATCTTCTTTTACAACGGAATGAATGCTGCTCCAGCCATCGGTAGCAAGTGGTAAAATACTTGGGCTTTTCATACCTGGTAAAATTCTACTTATTTCTTTTATGGAGCTATTAGGAGCATTTAAAACAATGTATTTGTTTTCATAAGAATTCCGGACTGCCTCCATTCTAAATAATAATTGTTTAAGAATTTTGCTTTTTTCTTCGTTTAAATCATGATTCGCGATAAGTACCGCTTCACTTTTACAAACCACCTCTACTTCTTTTAACCCATTCATTAATAAGGTACTACCCGAACTTACGATATCAAAAATAGCATTTGCTAATCCTATTCCTGGTGCAATTTCTACACTACCTCCAATTTCTTCAATCTCTACATTTAAGTGATTATCCTTGCAAAATTTTTGCAGAATTCTTGGGTAACTAGTTGCAATCTTTTTTTTATTGAAATAGTTCAGGTTTTCGTAAATCTCGTCTTTTGGAATTGCGAGTGAAAGCTTACAATTTGCGAAACCTAGTTTTTTAATTATCTGAATATTTTTATCTTTTTCCCAAACTTCATTTTCCCCTAGAATACCAATATCTGCAACTCCTTGCTCAACATATTGCGGAATATCATCGTCTCTTAGAAATAAAACCTCGATAGGGAAATTAATTGCTTCGTTCTTTAGTTTCCTATCTTCATTAGATAACTTGATTCCGCATTCATTTAATAATTTTAACGATTTTTCGCTTAATCTGCCATTTTTCTGAATGGCAATTTTTATTTTACTCATGTTTTGTTTAATTGAGATGAGCAAACAAATAAAGAGTAAATAAAAAACCCCAGACTGTTTGCTCAGCTGGGGTTTATAATATTGTATTTTACACAATCATCTTCTGCCTGCTATTGAGCTGGAAAGTGAATGATGAAGATGTAAATTGATTGGGTACATAAAACTTTCTTTTTAGTAATATAAAGTTTAAACTAAAAATAACATCAATTGTTTTAAACTAAGATTTTTATTTTACAGCTAAAATATCCACAAACTCAATAATTGGAGCAGCAGAAAACAATTCATCTGCGTTAGCCATTAATGCTGCGGCTATTTCTCCTTGCAGATGAGCTTTTCTAGCTGAATCCGTTTCGAAAGTATCAAATATCCCAAATGTGCTTTCACTGATTTGTAATCCGTACCATCGTAATGTATCTGGTTCTGCTTCAGCTAATGGTAAGGCAGACTTCAAAAAATCCGAAACTTGTTTTTCTTTTCCAGGTTTAGCTTCTACTCTTGCTAGTAATGCAAATCTTTCCATTAGTGTTATTCTTTAAACTTCTTTTAAAATAACGAAATTTTTGAATTGTAAGTTTTTTTAAGTTGAAGTTTTTTTATCAACAAATTATGTTGAAATTTTCTAAAAGACTTCCATTATAAATCTAAACCATTATAATAAAAAAGAAAAATGAAAATTAGCATTGAAAAAAACAATATCTCATTGCTTTATAAACTTTAAAGAATTTTGATACTTTCCGATTTTACTTCTAAGAAAATAAGTTCCTGGCTCAAGATTTTCGATATTTACTATCTCTTGGTTTAATCCTTTGACTAAACCCTTACTCTTGGTTGCAAAGACTAAACTTCCATTTAAAGAAACAATTTCTAGTGTGTTAGGACTAGGTTTTTCTACATCTATTGATACGTTTAAAACATCATTTACAGGGTTTGGAAAAACAGAAATAGCGATTCTGTTTTTGTCAATTTCCATATTTATACCCGTTGTTGTTTTATTTATTGTCAATGATATACTGCTTATGTGCAATGTTTCATGATTATCTATTTTCACTAACGCTGTAGTATCTACCATATCCATTGATAAAATGTGAGAGCCAATACTTAAATTATTTTGATCGATCTTTACTGAATCTACATTTTTTCCAATCTGCAAGCCATCAAGTTCCCAAATCGTTTTTAAGGTATTTGGTAAAGGTTTCATAATTTCTGTCAATTTGAAATCTAAAAAACGATTGCTCGAATTGACAATTGAATTAGTTGGTAAGTAACTTACGATCGGATCAACGCGATTATGAACAGACTCAATAATTGTTTGAGAACAAACTCTGCAAAAATCAACGCCTAAGAATCTCATTTTGCAATTTTGATGTGGCCTGTACCAATTTCCTGAATTTCCACCGCAACAATGCTGATAAATTCCTACTCCATTTAATCCAACCCAGTTTTTCCATTTCACTAAATTGGGGTTAGTTTGTTGAGTCATATTATTATTTTCGGATGCGTAACTATCGCCTGGATAATATTCATCTTTTAATGCCGCAAAGGAATGACCTACTTCATGAGAAGTAACTTCAAAACTTGATGGACCATTGGTTGAAGTAGAATAAGCACCACCAGAACCTCCATAATATGGAGTATTTGCTACAATAAGTACCTGATCATAATTTGGAAAATTATTAGCTAAAACATTAATAATATTTGAATTATTTAATGGCACTATTAGTCTGTGTATTCCAAAATAATCAAATGTACAGCCCAAATATGTTGAAGGATTTGAAACCGGAACAGCTGGTGAAGCCGTATTACAATCTGTTGCATTATTCGGATGTTTTGCGCCAGTTTCGGCTGATATAACCTTGATTGCAAACACATTGAAGTATTTTAAATAATTACTAAATGGTGCTTGCGATAATACATACGTTGATAGATTTTGGGCATCAACAATAAAATCTTCTTGTTCCGAACTAGTATAACCATCACCCATGATTACAAGGTTGATGTATTTAGTTTCGTCGCCATTATATTGTAGCGTATCTACTTCAAAAACCTGAGCATTTAGATTATTAACAATAAAAGTTATGAGTACAATTAAGAGTGTAGAATACTTTTTCATAAGGATATATTTACAGTTGCAATTTTATTCTTTATTTGATTATGTAATTTTTCAAAAATAATTATTTGTTCAATTTTTGATGTTGATTCAAAGCGTATAAAAAATTCTTCTTTTTTTACCATTGTATCCAAAACAGCAAAATTATTAGATTCATTTAAATATTCTATATGCTTTTTTAAAGGATGCTCAATAGTAATACTATCGACAATTATTTTAGGATTTTTAAGATAGATTGTTAAAAAATTATCACCATTATAACTATTCTGAGGTTGATATTTTAGCTTACCTGCTACTTTAGATTTACTTACTAATTGTATTTGGCTAAAATTTGATGAATCTCTTTTGATTGATAACAAAATAAAATTTATACTACTTTGATCAGACTTGTTGTCAATTTGCAAATTTCTTCGACCAACACAGGAAGTAATCAGTAATATCGAAAAAAGTAATACTTTCATTTAAAAATTTAATTTATAATAGATGAAGCTACAATTTTTTTTAAAAATTTGCCAGATTTTAATTCATAAATTTAAGACAAAAAGTAGAAATTTGCTTTCCACTCCAAAATTCTAACTAACATTACAGAGGTGTTTTTCTTATATGAAGATTCTTTTACTTGATAATTACGACAGTTTCACGTTTAATCTATTTCATTTGATTGAAAAAATAAGTGATTTTGAAATACAAGTAATTCGAAATGATGAGATAAAAGCCAATGAATGTTCTAGGTTTAATGCGATCATTTTATCTCCAGGGCCAGGTTTACCGAATCAGGCAGGCAATATGATGGATATTATAGAAAGCTGGAAAAAAGACAAACCGATTTTAGGAGTTTGTTTAGGCCATCAAGCTTTATCAATTTCATGTGGGGCAATTCTTCAAAATCTCCCAAACGTATTTCATGGCGTTGCTACTCCTCTTTATTTTGATGAAAATGATCTACTTTTTAACACTTTTATGCAAGGAAGTTTAGTTGGTAGATATCATTCTTGGGTAATAAATGAAGAAAGTTTGCCTAGCGACATTTCAATAATTGCCAGAGATGCGGATAAAAATATTATGGCTATTAAACATCAAGTTTATCCATTTTATGGAGTCCAATTTCATCCGGAAAGTATTTTAACTACTGATGGAGAAATTTTTCTAAAAAACTGGTTGAATATTTATTTCTCATAACCAAGGCTTCGTTTTTCAAATAGGTTGCGTATTCATACTATAATTTAATTGAATTTGTCTATTTTAGGTCTCTTAATTACTTACTCAAACACTATTTTATGATAAAAAATTACATTTCTATTGCAGCAAGCTTGTTTTTTATTTGCAGCCAAGTGGTTCAAGCTGGAGACATCCATGGTAAATCAGACCCCTATTTAAAAAGATTTATCACAGTCGAACAATCTAAAAAATCAGGCATTAGCACAAATAATAACTTTGCTAAAGATCAAAAATGGCTTAGTTTTAACAAAAATATTGGCCAAAATTGGGTTGCAGAATTTAATCAAGAAACTGGAATGCCACACCGAGCTTATGGAAGTCCAATTGATTTAGGCAGCCAAGAATCTACAAAAATTGCAGGCGCTTATATTCTTAAAAATTTCCTTTCGTCGTATATTACTGAAGGGATTCAATTAAAAATTTCAGGAACTAACAAAAGCCCTAAATATTCTCACATCAATTACATTCAACAATATAAAGGCCTAGATATTTTGTGGAGTAGAGTAATGTTGAAATTAACTGCCGATAATTCAAAATTTGTTGCTGCAGGATTAGACCTTCATCCTTCTATTCAACTATCTATTCAACCTTCCATCTCAGAAATAGAAGCAGAAAATTTAGCTAGTGCAGAAATTTTAGCAGCAAGTAAAGCTGAAAATAAACCTGTTTTGAAAGTATTACCACTATCTATCGATGGACAAAATATTTACAAATTAGTATACGAAATAACGGTAGCAACTAAAGATATGGATGGAACTCCTGCTAGATATTATACGTTATTGGATGCAAATAATGGTAAAATTTACTATAGATCAAATAGAGTTCAATCGTTTGCCCCAGCTGATATAAAAACAAAAGGAGTTATTTATCCAAAAAACCCTTATACACCAACTGGAATTGCTAACATTCCTTATGTTGATTTTACAGTCGCAGGAGTGCCTTACGCATCAGATGTAAATGGAGATGCAACCGTAAATGTAATTGGAACTCAAACAGGAAATTTCAAAATTGAAGGCGAGTTTGCAAAAATTTTCAGAGGAAGTGGCGGAGTTGCCGCTCCTTCTTTTAACAAGCCTGTTATTGCTGGAATCAACAATATCCCGTATGATAGTACTTATACCATACGTGATCTTTCTGCTTATTATCACACCAATATTGTACATGATTTTTTAAAATCAAAATTTCCAGAATTTTTGGCTTATGATTTTCAACTGCCAGTAAAAATTGATAGAACCGATGGTACCTGCAATGCGTTTTTTGATGGCACAAGTATAAATTTTTATACAACTGCTGGAGGATGTTATGCTTTATCTATGGTAGCTGATGTTGTTTATCATGAATATGGACATGGAATTACCAATTATTTTTGGGACGATAATGGTTTAAATTTTGATAACGGAGGAATGGGCGAGGCTTATTCAGACATTTGGGCCATTTCTATTACAAACGACCCGGTTTTAGGTATTGGATTTAGTAGTACTGATCCTACTAGTTTTGTACGAAGATACGATATAGACAAACGAATCTTCCCTCAGGACATAGTTGGACAAGTACATAATGATGGACAAATTATAGCAGGTTGCTGGTGGGATTTGGCATTAAATTTATCTTCAACTCCATTGATGTCGAACATTTTTGCTGAGTCTCATTATGGATTGGCTAACGGACCTGATGGCGCAGAAGGACAAGTTTATTCTGATATTTTATTTGATGCATTATTTGCTGATGATAATGATGCTGATTTAACGAACGGAACTCCAAATTATACAGCTATTATTGATGCATTTAATTTGCATGGAATTAATTTTTTAACAAATGCAACATTGAGTCATGTTCCTGTAGGCCAAGCCAATGGATTATCATTAATTCCTATCCAGGCAGTTTTAACTAATTTATTAACTCCTAGTTCATTAGGTGCAATAAAAGTTTTCTATCAGGTAAATAATGATTCTGTTTGGCTTGACCAATCAATGAGCAATGGTGGTGCAGGTTCTAATTATTCAACTGATTTACCTGGACAACCTGATGGAACTATTATTAAATATTACATTACTATGGAAGGTTCAGCTGGTAACACGGTTCGTGTACTTCCGTTTTTAGCAAATGATGCGAATCCTAATCTTCCCTATTTTATAAAGGTTGGTTTCACACAATTGGCTGTTGAAGATTTTGATGCTAACCAAAATACTTGGATTGCAGGTTTACCTGGTGATAATGCTACAACAGGAAAATGGATTTTGGCAGCTCCTGTTTTAAGTGGAACTTCATCAAATTTTGTTCAACCAGGTTTTCAGCATACACCAGGTGGAGCCAAATGTGCAGTTACTGGAAATGGAACTGTTGGAGGTGGACTTGGTGATGCAGATATAGACGGTGGAAAAACCACTTTACAATCTCCAGTTTTTGATTTTTCAACTTACACCAATCCAGTTATTTCTTATTTCCGATGGTATAGTAATGATCAAGGTGCTACTCCAGGTACTGATTTTTGGAAAGTTGAAATCAGCAATGATGGTATCAATTACATAGAAGTTGAAAATACGAATATTGCAGATCATAGTTATCGCGAAAATGTGATCCGAGTATCAAATTATATAACTCCTAACAATCAAGTCACACTTAGATTTATTGCTGAAGATGCAGGAGCTGGAAGTTTAGTTGAAGCATTAGTAGATGATTTAACGTTGAATGATGCAGCATTTGTTGGCATCAATTCAACCAGTACAAAAATTGATTTATCAGTTTATCCAAATCCAGCTTCGGAGAGTTTTAGAATTAAATTTCCTACAGATTTGAAAAATAATATGCGCCTTTCTATTATAGATAATACAGGCAAATTAATCTCTGATCAGATTTTGAACTCAAGCCAATTAGCTGATGGGTTTATAAATATTTCTGTTCGTGATATAGCTAATGGATTGTATACTATCAAATTGCAAGGCAATGATGCAATAGCTCAAAGTAAATTAACAGTCATTCACTAAGATTTATAACTTTATTTATTATAAAAAAGCGACTTCGGTCGCTTTTTTTATGATCAAAATTTTAAGAAACATTAATTAATATTTGAAATGACTGCACAAAAAATATTCGCTTGCGGGTTAAATTTCATTAAATTAAAATGAATTTTTTGAAGTTGACATTCAGTTAATGCACTCAAATCACTGTTGTAATCCATCATATTATTCGAACAAACTTTACCATCGTAGCAATCATTATGCAATGGAGTATCATCGCAGCCATCATTCGAAAAAGTATGATTCAATCCTAAATTATGCCCTAGTTCATGTGCTAGCCAACCTGCAACCCACCAATGTCGTTTTTCTAGATGGAAATCTTCTAAAAGTTTCGACATAATTACATATCTGCCATCTCCTATTCCACTTGCATAAGCGCCTCCCCGACCACACCAAAAAATATGAACTGCATTTTTATAAGACAAAGTTGAATCTTTGTCCAAAACATACTTTTTATACAATGACTCGCCACCAGCATATTGCGGATTAGAACCTTTCAATTCAAATAAAGTCGAATCTTTATGATACAAAACACCTTTCGTGAAATCTAAATAAAATCGCACTCTACTATCTTTTATTAAAGGAGATGTAGTTGGAAGTGTCATGGGTTTCAAATCAGAATACATATAATTTAAATGATTCATAATCATCACAATAAATTTATTATGTTCAACATTTTCAATATTTAAGTTACCATTTCCATCTTTATTTTGTATTATATGAAAAATAAGCTGAATGGTTTTTATTGGTAATAATGAGTCGACAATTGGCAAATAAGTAACCGTTTGAAGGCTTTTATTTTTTACACTAAATTTAACAGGCAATTGTTGCTTTCTGATTTCTTCAGGTTGAGCAAAACTTACTTTAGCAGGAAAACTAAGCCAAATAAAAAAAATGAAAACAAATTGCTTCATGATGATTAAACTTAATAATGTAAAATTGCAAAAATGATTTTGAAATAAATTTTCTAGTTAAATATACAATGCAAGCAATTTTATTAAACATAGAAACATCAACTCAAGTATGTTCAGTATCAATTTCTATAGGTAGTAATTGCATTGCCTTGAAAGAAGATAATCAAAAAAATATGCACGCGGCTGCAATTACTTTATTTATTGAAGATGTAATAGAAAAGTCTAAATTGAAATTATCTGATATAAATGCAGTTTGTGTAAGTAAAGGACCAGGATCGTATACTGGTTTACGAATTGGAATTTCTACGGCTAAAGGTATTTGCTTTGCTCTCAATAAACCATTAATTGCTGTTGACACACTTTATTCAATGGCTGCTGGTTTTAGTAAAGAAAAAATGATGAATATTCCAGAAAACGCATTATTTATCCCAATGATTGATGCCCGAAGAATGGAAGTTTTTTGTGCTATTTATGATGGAAATTTGAAGGTAAAACTAGCACCCGCTCCAAAAATTATGGATGAATATAGTTTTGCTGATGAATTAAAAGCCAATAAACTCTATATATTTGGTGATGGTGCCGAAAAATGCGAACATCTATTCAGTAATTCTAACGTTCATATTATTAAAGATTTTCACCCATCGGCGCGTTATTTAATTGAGCCTGGCTTAAACGCTTTTTTACAAAACAAATTTGAAGATTTAGCTTATTTTGAACCTTCGTATTTGAAAGAGTTTTATTTAGGAAATTAAGTAATTTATTTTACAAACGATAAACGTACAAAAATCCATCATTAGCACCTGTAATCACATCACGTTCGGTTTTGCTTGTAAAATAATCTACATTAAAAAGAGAATTTCCATTTTTCGGAAAACCTGAATATAACGAACCATCTTCCTTAAATAAAAATATCTGTCCAGCTTGTTTTGCAACAATAACAATATTTTTGTATGTGTTTCCTAAACTAAAAAACATTGTAGGAAGGATTAATTTTTCATTAAGTTTATTACTAAAAATAAGAGCTTTATCAGCTCCATAAACATTCAATCTATCCTCATCAGTAATAATATACGCTGGTATTATAGTATTACTAACTCTCTCATAACTAAATTGATGATTAGTTCCAAATTCTGCTAATTCTGCAGTTTTTAATCTCCCGTCTGGATATATTTCTTTTAATCTTCCTTTAGAATTTGTTGTAATTAATCGAGCTGTTGAATTAGAACTATCAACTAAAAAAAAAGGATTAAAATAAAAAGAGCCCGAAAAATCAACCGTTTTTTTTACCTCATTTCCTTTTCTATCAAAAAAATAAAATGTACCATTTTTAGTTGCAGCAAAAATATAATCTCTTCCTAAAATTCTGAGATGCTTTATAGCTTGTGTATATTCTCCTTTAACAATTTTATTATTCCATTCTGTTATACTTTTTCCTTCAATGGTAAAAGCTGAAATAGTATTAAGCCCAGCAATAAAGATTCGGTATTCTTTTGTTGAGTTATAATCAAATAATGAAAATGAATTGCTGGCAGAGAAACCCAAACTAATGGGAAACCCATCCAAATTTTGCCCGTTTATATCAATCAAATAAATTCTATCAATGGTATTAAATAAAAAAGCGGATTGCGTGTTATTAGGTAAGGCAATTTGCTTTATCTCACTAATTATCGAAGCGTTTATATTAATTTTCCACTTTATTTTACCAGCTTTACTTATGAGATACAATTGATTTTTTGCATCCTGAATAATTAGATTTCGATCTTTATTTTCATTTTCTACAATCACTGGTTTAATTTGCACATCAGACCCAATTTTCAATTTCCAAATTGGATCACCTGATGTGGAATTCACTAAAACCTTGTTTTTTAACGAAAGTTGGAAATAACTATTAACTCCCTCGGCATTTGCAACAAACTGAACCGCTAAACTAATTTTACTTTCTTTGTTTTTACTAAACTCTTGCCCACTACTGAAATAAGTAAATGAACTTTCATCAGACATTTGATCAGAAAATTTTAAATAATTAGTATTGTTATTCAACCTCCCTTTACTTAAATAATCATCAATAAAAATTTTTAGAATGGATACAGAAGAAGAAAAAAACTGATAATTATCAATTAAAACGGTGTATTGCTTTGGCGTTTTATACAAAATATTTCCAAATGCAAAATTTAAAAAACCCTGAATATTTATTGGAATAAATTTATAGTTTCTGTAAGAAACGGAGGATGAATTCATATTTTTTTGCAATGAATCAATTCTATTCAATTCATTAAAAAACAACCCAGAAGCAATTTTATCTTTGTTTTTAACAAAATAAATTACATCCTTTTTATCTGAAATTGTACACGAACCAATTTCATCGCCAATCCAAGATTTGAAACTTTCATCCAAATCAGTTTTGTATTTTTTATTGATATTTTCTATCCCTTTTTCAAATGTTGGAAGCTGATTTAGTTGCGCAATCTCTGCTTTTGCATCCAAATGAAAAGCAACATAGTCACTAATTGATAATTGAAAAAAAGAGGAAACACTTTCCGGAAAAAAATTTTTTATTTCAGAGATATTTGGTTTTTGATTTTGTAAAAGCTCGTAAAAATATAGATTTTTATCAGCCATAAAAGTTCCATCAAAAAGTAAAACATCAGATTTCACCTCAATTGAAGATGCACTTTGCCCTTTTATTAATGTTGCATTAAATAGTTTTTGTGATTCAAATGTTGAAAATATTACATTGAAATCTGATAATTGAATAAAAACCCTTGAATGCTGATTTGAAGTAAAATTTTTATTGTTGACTAGAAATTGATTTTTTTGTGTTTCAGCGTAATTTAAAATTGCTGTATCCAATTGGGCAAAATTAGATCGTAATGCTGAACCTATTAACATGCCTTTAGAAATGCCAACAAATAAATTTTGTTGAGATTCAGGAAAAAAAAGTTGAAAAAAAGATTTATTGTTATCAATTATTGGTTTTGAATCAATTTTTTCTTCTTTCAATTGTTCAATCAATTTATCTAGACGTGCTTCATTCCACTCAACTTGATCTTGAATGGTAAATAATACTTCCGATTTATTTTTTTGAAGACCAAAAGTAAGAATGGATGATTTTGGCGAACTCATTCGCTCGTGAAAACTAAATACACGATTTATTTGCTCCAGTTTTTTCTCTAATTCTTCTTCAAACGTACCTGAAACAACATCCGAAAACAACCAATCGGAAAATGATGTTGAATGTAAAAATCGATAAGTAACTTGACTTTTGGCACTTAAAACAGGCAATGGATCAGTAGCATCAACAATTGTTGGATTACCCTTCAAAAAATAATAAACCAAAGAAAAAGTCAGCAACACTAACCCGATGAGCCAAATAATACTATTCTTCATCAAAAGAAATTTTTCAAATGTAGTTTATTCTGAAAATTTTACAGATAATTGTTCAAAGCTGATAAAAATAAAAAATATCAAATGAATTTTAGAAAATCAATGCTATTAAGTGGAGTTCTTTTTGCGCTTATTGCAGTTGTAGCTGGTGCATTTGGCTCACATGGGTTGAAATCAATTATTACGGCCCCTCAATTAGACATTTACAAAACTGCAAATACTTATCAGTTCTATCATGCTTTTGCTATTATGTTTGTAAGTATTTTAAATCAGGATAAAATAAATAAACTTTTACTTTGGTCATTTCGATTTTTCGTAATTGGAATTATACTTTTTTCAGGTTCTTTATATTTGCTTTCAGTAAGAGAAGTTTTAGGAATATCAAGTTCCATTGGTGCAATAACTCCTTTCGGGGGCTTATTTTTTATTACAGGCTGGATTTTGTTATTTATTTTTGGTTTTACTAAAAATGAAATTCAAGGCTGATAAATCATAATGGAAGAAAACACTTATTTTATCGATGTTTTATTGCCATTTGCAGTACCAAGATTATATACATACAGAGTTCCAGCTGCATTTAATTCATTAATTGAAACAGGAAAACGGGTAAGTGTACAATTTGGTAAAAGCAAAATTTATGCTGCTATTATTATTTCAATTCATCATCAACCACCAAAGATTTATGAGGCTAAATATGTTTTAGATGTTTTAGATGATGATCCAATAGTATCTCCAAATCAAATAAAATTTTGGGAATGGATTTCAAGCTATTATTTATGTACCCTTGGCGAAGTTATGAACGCGGCTTTACCTGCAGGGTTAAAACTTGAAAGTCAAACAAAGGTATTTTTGAATAAAGAAATAACTATTGATTACGAGATACTCAATGAAGCTGAGTTTTTGGTAATAGAAGCACTTGATATTAAAAATGAATTAACCATCGCTGAGATTTCTGCAATCACCGGATTTAAAACTGTACATAAACTATTAAAACTTCTGCTCGAAAAAGATTTAATTCACATAGATGTAAATGTTTCTCAACGATTTAAACCAAAATTTGAAAGATATATTGAATTAGATAAAAAGTATGCTGACGAGAAAGAGTTAAAAAACATATTTACTGAATTAGATAAAGCTCCCAAACAGCTGGAGGCCCTCATGCGGTTTATTCAATTAAACAGAGTAAGAAATTTAGTTAGCAAAAAGGAATTAATAGCTGAATTGCAAGGAGATAGTGGCTTAAATGCATTAATAAAAAAAAACGTTTTGAATATTTCTTTGCGTAAAGTTGATAGACTTTTGAAAGAAGAAGATGACCGTGATTTGAAAGAAGTAATTTTCAGCGATGAGCAGCAAAATGCCTTTTTAGAAATCAATTCTTATTTCAATCAAAATAAAGTTGTGTATTTATATGGAGTAACATCATCAGGTAAAACGCAATTATATATTGAATGCATTCGAAAAACAATTTTAGAAGGGAAACAGGCTTTATTTTTATTGCCAGAAATAGCGTTAACAACGCAATTGATTGGAAGGCTGAGCAAATTTTTTGGAAGTAGAATTGGTATTTATCACTCAAAATACAGCGACAATGAACGGGTAGAAGTTTATAATAAAGTAATGAATGGTGAATATGATGTAATTATTGGTGCTAGGTCTGCTATATTTTTACCTTTCAAAAATCTAGGTTTGGTGGTTGTAGACGAAGAGCACGAAAATTCGTACAAACAATATGATCCTTCTCCAAGATATCATGCCAGAGATTGTGCTATTTATTTGGCAAACTTATATGGTGGCAATGTTCTTCTTGGTTCTGCAACACCCTCTGTAGAAAGTTTTTATAATGCTACAACAGGTAAATATGGATTGGTAAAGTTAGAGAATAGATATGGCGGAGTAAATTTACCTTCCATTCAAGTAGCTGATTTACGATTAGGAATTGAAGAAAAATCGCTTACGTATTCTTTTACAAAATCATTAATTTTAGCTATACAAACAGCATTAAGCAAAAAAGAACAAATCATTTTATTTCAAAATAGACGAGGATATACTGCAGTTATTAGCTGCGCTGTTTGCGCATTCACAACTAAATGTATCAATTGTGATGTTTCGCTTACTTATCATAAATTCTCGGGGAAATTACATTGTCATTATTGCGGATTCAAACAGGATTTGTTGAAAACTTGTCCGGCTTGTGGCAGTAATAAATTATCAGAAAAAACTTTTGGAACTGAAAAAATTGAGGAAGAATTGCAAGAACTATTTCCAACTCATAAAATCGCCAGACTTGACTTAGACACTACCCGTGCTAAAAATAGTTTTAGAAAATTATTAGACGATTTTGAATCTGGCGAAATTGATATGTTAGTTGGTACACAAATGGTTTCCAAGGGCTTAGATTTTGAAAATGTAAGTTTAATTGGAATTATAAATGCCGATACGATGCTTAACTACCCCGATTTCCGAGCCTATGAGCGGAGTTATCAATTAATGAGTCAAGTAAGTGGAAGGGCCGGCAGAAGAGAAAAACAAGGGTCAGTTATTATCCAAACTCATCAACCGCATCATAAAATTATTCAAATGGTTACCAATTATAATTACCAGCTTCTTTTCGATACAGAATTAATTGAACGAGAAAAATTTCATTATCCACCATTTTACCGATTAATTCAAATAGATGTAAAACACAAGAATGCAGTAAAAATAGATGAAGCTTCTAAACTCCTAGGCATTGAATTAAAAAAACAATTTGGCAACCGTGTATTAGGACCCGAAACACCTTTAATAAGCAGAATACGAAGTTATTACCTGAAAACCTTTTTGATTAAAATTGAAAAAGTAGGAGTTTCTATTATCAGTTTTAAAAATGTATTAATGGATGTTATTCAAAATTTTTCTGATAAAAAAGAAAATGGAAGTGTTGTAATTCGAATTGACGTCGATCCTCAATAAAATTTTACTTTCCTCTTCCTTGAATAACCGTAAGAATGGTATAAAATAAAATTTTAAGATCCAAGGCAAGCGACATATTCTCAATGTAAATAATATCAAATTTAAGCCGCTCTATCATTTGCTCTACATTTTCAGCATATCCATACTTCACCATACCCCAAGATGTTATGCCTGGACGAACTTTTTGTAAATGGTAATAATGAGGTGCCCGTTGAGCAATTTGATCAATAAAATACTGACGTTCAGGTCGAGGTCCTACTAATGACATATCGCCGATAAGTACATTGAAAAACTGAGGAAGCTCATCTAACCGTGTTTTACGCATAAATTTTCCGAATTTTGTAATTCGTTTATCATTGTCAAAAGAAAGTTGTGGACCATTGCTTTCTGCATTCACATACATGGATCTGAACTTGAAAATAGAAAATTCTCTTCCTTTAATTCCTATTCTTTTCTGACTAAAAAATATGGGCCCTGGCGATGACATTTTTACTCCAATTGCTAAGAAAATGTAAACAGGCAATAAAATAATGATGGCTAAAATAGATGCGAAAAAATCAATTGCCGATTTTACAAATTGTTGCCAAACCGGCATTAGCTCTGTTTTAACCTGAATAAGAGGAGTACCAAAAAGATGATTCATTTTAACACTTCCCGTAATAATATCATACATATCAGGTATAATATTAATTTCAACTTTGGTTGATTCGAGTTTGTTGATGATTTTGTTCAGATTTTCGTGTTCTGAGGTTTCTATGGCTACAATAACTTCCTCAATTTCGTGCTCCATTACGATAATGTCCAAGTCACTTACGTTTCCGAGATTTGGTATATTTCCATTCATAATGTTTTCGTTTTTACTTCCAACTTTTACATAACCCAAAAATTTATATCCAGTAGACTTTCGCTCCGATTGCAATTCATTATATAAATCAAATGCTTTTTGATTACTACCTACCAGAATTGTATTGAAACCAATAATACGGTTTTGAATTTTAGTTTTAGTTCGACTAGTAAGGTAAAATCTAAAAAAGACGGTAAAGAAAAAATGTAATCCCATTAAAACGAAAAAACTATAATAATAGGTAGAATAGTCAATTACAACATCATCAAGCAACACTACAAAAAACAAAACCAAAACTCCTAAAAATGTTTGAGTAAAGGTTTGTGCAATTTCTTTTAATCGTGATTTTCGATAAATTCCAAAATATGTACCTGTTACCACATATAAAAGCAACCAATAAAGTGGAATAATTAGCAAGCCCATAGTAAAATTACGATCACTGAGTTCAACCGGAATTTTCATTCCAAATTTAACAGACTCTATGTACGTTTTTCGAAAAGCGAAGAAACAACTCCAAGCAATAAATGAAGATAAAAGATCAGCAAAAACATATTTGAGAACCTGTAATTTTTTATTCATCAAAATACAAGCTTTATGTTATCCAAATAAAAAACTGCTTTTGCTATATCTGATGGCTTGTCTGCTTTTATAAATATCCTAAACTTAGTACTTGGATCAAATTCAGTTATCTCGGGACTTAAGTCAATATATACTTTTCGCCAAGTTCCATTAGTTGATCTTAAACCAATTTTCGGTATAATGTTTACAGCACCACTATTATTTGCATACATTCCGATTTGCAAATCAACCTCTGAATTATAGTTGATTTCCAGATAAGTTGGAAATAGTTTTTTAGCAAAGGTATATTCTGCAGTTGTTTGCATGAAAAAACGATCTAAGGTATCAATCAAAGTTACCATACCTGAAAACGTACCTTGAAAAACCTGATCAGAAATATTAGTTCGGTCCAATTTAACATCGCTGAGACTATTTACAGTATCAAAACCACTAGAAGTATTTTCGTAATCTTCGACAAATTTGTATTTGGTTGAAGGTATATAAGTGGTTTTAGGAATGACAACTGTTTCGGTTTCTTTAGAAAATTTAACTTGGCTATTGTATTGAGTAAAAAACGGATAAGCGAGTCGGGTGGAACTAATTCCGTTTTTTAATATGCCAGGACTTACTGAAACTTTATGTTCTCCTTCATAAAAAACTGGAAAGTTGGCAGGCAAAGGATAAACTCCTACAAATTGATCGTCGATAAAAACCCAAGCATCAGAAAATTTATGAACAATATCTTTTGCAGGTAGGTTAGTAACAGAATCTATATATTCTATCTTTTCTATTCGGAGGTATGATGGAATACTCTCATCTGGATTAATAACATTACATGAAGTAAAACACAAAAAAAGCCCAGCCAATGCTAAAAACCCATTCCTTAAAACCATACCCTATTATTTTTTAAATCTGCTGCAAGAATAAATGTTTAATCTGATTAATCAAATGTGAAAAATATAATAAGCTGTAACGGGAATTTGACGATTGAAGTATCTATGAAATAAAAAAGTATTTCTTCGTGCATTCATAAAAAGCAATATTTTCGCCAACAAAAAATCTACAGGAAGGGAATGGCTGCAACACTAATTGATAACTACCGACATAAAGGACTTCGAAAAAATCTGGTCGCAATACTTAAAGAAAAAGGAATTTCGGATGAAAAGGTGTTGGAAGCTGTTGGAACAGTTCCAAGGCACTATTTTTTGGATGATATTTTTTTAGAATTTGCCTATAGCGATAAGGCATTTAGAATTGGAGCAGGCCAAACCATATCGCAACCTTACACGGTGGCTTACCAAACAGAAGTTTTGAATATAAAAAAAGGAGATCTGGTTCTTGAAATTGGAACAGGTTCTGGCTACCAGACAAGTATTTTAGCTTGCATGGGCGCAAAAATAATTAGCATAGAAAGAATTGCTACTTTACATGAAAAAGCCAAACAAATGTTAAAGCATTTAGGGTACAAAGCCCAATTAATTTTAGGTGATGGATCTAAAGGTTATGCAGCAAAACAACCTTTTGATAAAATAATTGTAACAGCTGGAGCTCCTTCTATTCCAGATGTTTTGTTAAGGCAATTAAAAATCGGGGGTATTCTTGTGATTCCAGTTGGCGACGAAAAACAGCAAACCATGATTAGTGTTATTCGCAATTCGGAAGATGGGTTTGAAAAAATTATTCTAGACGAATTTAAATTTGTGCCTTTGTTGGGTGATAATGCTTGGTGATAGAAATTAATTTGAATAAAATTAAAGTCACTAAGAAATCACAAAAAAACCCGATCAGGTTTTACTCCGATCGGGTTCGTATAAACATGTGAAAGACTATTTAGTAAAAACTATTTTTTGTTGATTTACATTTTCATTTGTAATTACTTTCAACGTATAAATTCCTGCATCTAAATTTTCAGCATTCAAATTATAAAAATAGGTTTGGTTTTCAGTAGAATTTCCTTCAAAGATTTTCTTAACCACTCTACCATTCATATCAAATAATAAGATTTGCGTTGGGGCAGTTATACCAGATTTCCATTCAATTCTAGTTTCTGTGCTAAATGGATTTGGATACACATTCAAATCCAACCAATTATTTGAATATGTGTTAGATACAACATTCATTCTTCCAATCGTAGGTTCAACATATGGAGCTAAATACAATCCGGAAATAGGTCTATCCAATGTTCCATCCGGAAGCTCCCACCCTACTGATAGGTGATCAAACTGCGAACCTTCTTTGTGTAAAGCATGAATATAATATTTCTTGCCAGCCAATAAATTTATCGAAGCTGATTTTTGATTAGGAAACTTATTCCATTGTCTGAAATTTGTAAATGAATTAACAAAAGCAATTCTTACTGCATTTGTTAAAGTTGAATCAGAACTCAACCAAAGTTCGCTTTTATCATCACTAGCAATATAAAAATAATAATATCCTGTTTGCGGCGGACAAACATAACCACGAATTCTGGCTCCATAATTATTTCCTGCATTTTGCGGTCCTTCAAATGAAGTCAAAGTTGAAATCGCGCTTGGCGAAGTACTTAAAGGAATCTGAAATATGTTTGTTCCTTGCACCCCATTCCAAACTTCACGTTCGATTGTACCTGTTGCCAAACATTCTGCCTCAATAGGATTTGTAACTTCAATGTTTATTAAGGAAGATGTTGTTTGCATACCATCATCATCTGTTGCAACTGCTGTAATGGTGTAAACTCCTGCTAATAAATTAGTTAAGGTAGTTGTATATGGACTTCGATTATCTACACCAACAGAAACACCATTTACGAAAAACTCAACTTGTTGTACAAAACCATAAATATCTCTTGCTGTAGCATTTACTGGAATACTAGCTCCTATTCCGTAAAAAGAATTATTGTTTGGTAAACTAATTGCAATAGTTGGAGGTAAATTAATTCCTGGATCAAAAGGTGATAATCTATTACCAGCAATTGGTCTTTCTAGTGAATTATTTGGAAGTTTCCAACCTACTGCTAAATTATCTCCACCAGTACTTTCTTTTTGCAATGCCTCAATATAATAGCGTTGACCTGCAATTAACGGGATTGCAACAGATTGTTGAGATGGAAATTTATTCCATTCTCTTGATCCTGTAAAACCATCAACTGATGCAATTTCAACTTTGTTGGCTGGATTATCATCTGTACTTAAAAATAATTTTCCTTGCTCATCACTTGCAATGTAAAATACATAATTACCAGTTTGCGGCGCACAAACATATCCTCTAAATCTGCTTCCATAGTTGTCTGCAGAGTTTACGTAGCCTTCAAACGATGTTCGCTGGATTGTTAAATTTGGAAGCGTTGCAACAGGTATATTAGAAATCAAATTCCCACTTACACCTTGCCATATCTCATATAAAATAGTTCCTGAAGCAGTACAATTTCCTGTTGGCACAGCAATTACATTAATCTGAACAGAAGCAGTTGCCGAGTTGTAATTCGAAACATTAGTTGGCGTAAACGTAGTATTTAGCGCTTGATTATTCCCTAATGCTAGCAGTGTTCCTGCATTTGGATTATAAACAAACGTACCTGCAACATTTGCACTTGCGTTTAATTGTGTAGCGCTTAATGCGGTTCCAACAGTAATGTTAGCTGGATTTGCCCACGAAATAATTGGTGTTGCTTTATTCACCAATAATTGAACACTTGCATTTCCATTATTATAATTTGCACTCGATGGAACAAATGAAACTGATAAGGTTTGAGTTCCTGCATTTGGAATTGAACCA
>JANOCT010000023.1:0-155552 GCA_031412335.1 bacterium
ACCCCTTTTTTCTTGCGGACTGCAAAGGTAGAAACCTTTTCTTTCTTTCCTAATCTTTTTTTTTATTTTTTTGATCCGTTGATCAAAAGGTGGTTATTTTTAATCTTAAAACCTTCCTGAAAAAACAAACCATTCATCTAACTTCCCCTCGTTGGGAGTGCAAAGGTAGTAGATGTTTTGTTTTATTTACAACAAAAAGTAAATAATTGAACAACTATCAAATTATCAATTGAATAAATTTTAAAAACTGTTAAAATTGACCAGTAGCAAGGAGCACTAACGTACAAGATTCTTCAAAAGCAATGCTATTTGTTTTTAATAAATCTTCTAGCTCGCTATTTTCAGCCCCTGGATTAAATATTACTCTTTTAGGTCTCATTTTAATAATTTCATCATAATAAGGAATCTGATTCTTCGGACCTAAGTATAAAGAAATTGTATCTAATTCCTCTATTTCTGGAATAGAAATTGAAATTGGAACATCAAAAATTAAATCAGGTTTAAGCCCAACAGCAAAAACTTTATGTTTATGCCTTAATAAACTTTGAACAGCTTTATAGGAATATCTTTCTGTATTAGAACTTGCTCCAAGAACCAGCGTTACTTTATTGGTCATATATTCATTTTATTTAAAAGTGCAATTTGGCCTGAATGGTAAATATGATGATGTATCAAACCATTGACCAAATCGTAATTAGAAACTCCGGAACCTAAAAAATTCAACCGATTAGAATCAGGAATTAGCATCAAAAAATCATCGGATTTAATACTAATACTGCTTATTAGATTTTTGTTTTTTGATTCGAACTCAGAAACTATTTTTAACCAAGATTCTAAAGTATAGGTTTCAACTATTGGCCAATCTCCTTTTGCCGGAAGTGTGGCCGATTTCCCGTTAATCCTTTCAAGAACCTCATTTGTCCAAGATATCAAGTGTAAAAGAATTTCAGCTATTGAATGATGGTTATTTGAGGATTTGTAAAAAACAGCTTCTATTCTAATATCAGCTAAAATAAATAAAGTAGGTGAACCATACCATGGATCTCCAAATAATACCAATTCTAGTTGCTTTGCTAAGAAAATTGCTTTTTCTGAAATCATGATTTGAAATTATTTATTATTAAAAATAGCATCTGAACATCTGATACCATCAATTGCGGCTGAAACTATACCTCCAGCATAACCTGCTCCCTCGCCGCAGGGATACAAATTTTTAATTTCTACATGTTTCAATGTGTCAGGATTGCGAGGAATTCTAACTGGTGATGAAGTTCTGGATTCAACGCCTATTATCATTGCTTCCGAACTATCAAAACCTTTTAATTTTTTACCAAAGAGAGAAAATGCATTTCTAAGTCTTGAAGAAATTTGATTTGGAAGAATTTCGTTGATTAAAACTGACTTTACACCTGGCAAATAAGAAGTTTTATTTAGCGTATTTGAATATCGATTTGCTACGTAATCAATTAAACGCTGGGCTGGTGCTACCATTTTTCCTCCGCCAGAGTTAAATGCAATTTTTTCAATTTCTGCTTGAAAATGCATCGCCGCCAACGGATTATTTAAATTATCGGGGTCATAATCAGAAGAGTTAACTTCCACTACAATTCCTGAGTTTGCATAGGGATTATTTCTCTTGGAAGGAGACCAACCATTAACAACTATTTCATGATCTTCTGTTGAACATGGAGCAATAATACCTCCGGGGCACATACAAAAAGAAAAAACTCCCCTACCATCAACTTGTTCGACTAAACTATAATATGCAGGAGGCAAATCTGGGTCTGATGCTGATCTTTTGTATTGAGCTTGATTAATAATTTCCTGAGGATGCTCAACTCTTACTCCTAATGCAAAAGGTTTTGATTGAATAAGAATTTCTTTTTTGTTTAATAAATTATAAATATTACGCGCAGAATGCCCTGTTGCTAAAATTAGATTTTGAATTTTATGTTCATCTTTTCCATTTATAATAATTGATTGAATTTTATTCTTAAAAACATTTAACTCAGTTAATTCGGAATTAAAATGAATTTCACCTCCTTTATCAATAATAAATGATCTTATAAATTCGATTATGGCTGGTAATTTATTAGTGCCAATATGAGGTCGTGAATTAATCAGAATATCAGGATCTGCTCCAAAATAAACCAAACGATTTAACACGTCTTGCACATCGCCTCTTTTATTTGAACGGGTGTATAATTTTCCATCTGAATAGGTTCCTGCTCCACCTTCGCCGTGGCAATAATTAGATTTTGGGTTAATTATTCCTTGTCGGTTTAATAAGGCCAAATCGCGTCTGCGATCCTTTACTGTTTTGCCTTGTTCAAAAATAATAGGCCGAAAGCCTAATTCAAGTGCTTTTAAAGCGGCAAAATACCCTGCAGGTCCTGCACCAATTATATGAATTTCTTCAGTTTGGGAAGTTATATTTATTAGAGAAGGTGAATATTCAATTTTTTGAAAAAGTTCATCTGTGTAAACATTAACTTTTATTCGATAAACAGTATATTTCGCTCTTGCATCGATCGATCGGGAAATAACTGAATACGTAAAATCCTGATCTGGAGGAAAATTAAGCTTAGCTAAAATTGCTAATCGGTAACTTTCAATATCTGAAAGTTGATTCGGGGAAAGTGCAATTTCAATATCATTAACCATAAAAAAAATAAATCTGAAGACAAAATAACAGTTAATTTATAATACCAGAGAATTATTACATTTGCTAATCTTAAACAAAGATTCACATGAAAAAAGCAATTGCCAGATTATTAGTTATTGGAACTTTATCAACCTTATTAAGTTCTTGCGGTTACAATTCAATGGTTTCATTAGATGAGCAAGTAAGTTCGCAATGGGCTCAGGTTGAAAATGTTTATCAACGTAGATCGGATTTAATTCCAAATTTAGTAAATACAGTAAAAGGATATGCTGAATTTGAAAAAAGTACCTTAACTGCTGTAATTGAAGCAAGATCAAAAGCAACTTCTGTAACTGTTGATCCAAAAAATTTGACCCCAGAATCCATCGCTAAATTTCAAGAAGCACAAAGTGGAGTAACTTCTAGTTTGTCGCGTTTGTTAGCTGTAGTAGAAAGTTATCCTAATTTAAAGGCAAATCAGAACTTTTTAGAATTACAAGCACAATTGGAAGGAACTGAAAACAGAATAAGCGTAGAACGAAATAAATTTAATGAGGTAACTAAAGAATACAATACCAAAATCAGAACATTCCCAAATAATCTAACATCAGGTATGTTTGGATTTCAGAAAAAGGGATACTTCGAAGCAGAAAAAGGAGCAGAAAAAGCACCAACTGTACAGTTCTGATGCCATCAAACAAACTTTCAGAATCTGAATGGGAAGCTGTTAAAAAAGCAGTTAAAGCGGCTGAAAATATCACTTCAGGCGAAATAAAAATCTGTGTTCAAAAACATTGTAATGAAGATGTATTGGATAGAGCAGCACATTTTTTTAAAGAATTAAAAATGCATGAAACTGTATTAAGAAATGGTGTGCTAATTTATTTAGCCTCAGAGGATCATAAGTTTGCTATAATTGGTGATTCTGGAATAAATGCGGTAGTCCCATTAGATTTTTGGGATTCCACTAAAGATTTAATGCTTTCTTTTTTCAAACAGAATAAAATTTCAGAAGGCTTAATTGCTGGTATTGAATCAGTAGGAACAATTCTAAAAAAAGAATTTCCTTTTACTGAAGGAGATAAGAATGAACTTTCTGATGATATAGCTTTTTTCGAATGAGAAATATATTTCTTACATTATTACTTTTTTTGAATTTATTTTCGGCAAAAGTTTGGTCGCAAAATTTCCCATCAAAGCCTACAACTTTAGTAAGTGACTTTACTAATACACTTTCAGCGGATCAAATTAGGATTCTTGAACAGAAATTAGTTGCTTTTAATGATTCAACCTCAAACCAGATATCGGTAGTTATAATAAAGAATCTGGACGGATATGATATTGCAGATTATGCAAACCGACTAGCTGAAAGTTGGGGTATTGGTCAAAAACAAAAAGATAATGGAATTCTATTTTTAATAGCAAAAGAAGATCGAAAAATACGGATTGAAGTTGGATATGGCCTAGAAGGAGTAGTACCTGATGCTTTGAGTAAACGTATAATTGAAAATGATATTAAACCTGCTTTCAAACAAGGAGCTTATTATGAAGGGATTGATGCTGGAACTACCAGTTTAATTAAATTAACAAAAGGTGAATATGATGCTGAACCTAGAGAAACAAAGGAAGAAAGCCCAATAGGATTTATTGTTGTAGTAATCCTGATAATCATATTCATTTTTATTAGTAAAAATAATGGTGGTGGAAACCGGGTTGTTGGAAGCGGAGGTTTACCTTGGTGGATGCTAATGAATATGGGAGGAGGATCGCATAAAGGTTCGTATGGTGGATTTTCCGGAGGCGGAGGCGGAGGAGGCGGTTTTGGAGGATTTGGAGGTGGAAGTTTCGGAGGAGGTGGCTCAAGCGGTAGTTGGTAAACACATTTCCATAAATCAACAAAAAAACTACAATTCTATGTTTCATTTAATTTAAATAAATAAACCTGAGATTTAATTTCTAGGTTTTTTTATTCTGCTATCCGTTATGGCAAATATTTTCCATGTATTGTTTAACTTAATAAGCTGGAAAGAATTTAAGCCTTTATGAGAAAATTCACCGTTATAATAAAATGAATAAGGCGTATTTATAATTGCAAAATTTCCACTTATTTCTACCGAAGAAAATTCGATACGTTCGTCTAAAGAATTGATTGGAGCACTTGCAATGAGTGATAAAATTGCTGAGATTTTTTCTTCTTTCAATTTTCCACTTTCTGTTACAGTAAGAAGTCTTACTTCATTATATAATGTTGATTTTATCAATGCAGTATCCGAATTTTTCATTCCGCTAAAAAAAGTTTTTATTGTTGACTTAAGTACTTCTTTTTGAGATTGAGCAATAGATATTGCATTAACATGTAAAGAAATTAACATTAACAGAATTATTTTCATCCATAAAAATAAAAAAACCTGCTTGTCTCCAAGCAGGTTTTCGTAAAAAAGACAAATTCTTAGCTCATTTTTAGTTTTTTCTGAATATCTGAAACGTAATTTCTGAACTTTTTATCAGTTTCTATCAGATCATCCACTGTTTGACAAGCATAAATTACAGTCGAATGATCGCGACCTCCAAAATGAGAACCAATCGTTTTTAACGAAGATTTTGTGTGACTTTTAGCTAAATACATTGAAATTTGACGTGCTTGTACAATTTCTCTTTTTCTGGTTGATGATTTTACCATGTCAACCGGTACTTCAAAATATTCACAAACTAATTTTTGGATATATTCAATTGAAATTTCTCTGGCTGAATTTTTTACAAAATTTACCAGCATCTGTTTAGCCGAATCTAAATCAATTTCCTTTTTATTTAACGAAGCATGAGCGAGCAAAGAAATTAATGCACCCTCCAGCTCTCTCACATTCGAATCGATATTATGTGCAACATATTCAACTACATCTTCTGGCAATTCAATACCGTCCGAATGCATCTTTTTTTGCAAAATAGCAATTCTGGTTTCCAAATCGGGCACCTGAACATCTGCGGAAAGCCCCCATTTAAATCTGGACAATAAACGATCTTCCAAACCAACTAAATCTTTTGGTGCTTTATCAGATGTTAAAATAATTTGTTTGCCAGATTGGTGTAAGTGATTAAATATTTGGAAAAATATGTCTTGTGTTTTTTCTTTATTGGCAAAAAACTGAACATCGTCCATGATTAACACATCAATGATCTGATAAAAATTTACAAAATCATTAACAGAATTATTTTTAATGGAGTCGACAAATTGTTGGCTAAACTTTTCAGAAGAAACATATAAAACCATTTTATCAGGAAACTTACCTTTGATAGCTGCTCCGATAGCTTGGCTTAAATGTGTTTTTCCTAATCCAACGCCTCCATATATCATTAATGGATTAAATGAAGTTCCTCCAGGTTTGTTAGCAACTGCAAAACCAGCAGAACGGGCTAAGCGATTACAGTCACCTTCAACAAAATTTTCGAAGCAGTAATTTGGATTAATTTGAGAATCTATGCTTATTTTCTTTAATCCAGGAATTATAAATGGATTTTTTATGGATGAATTAAGATTTACAGGAACTGGGATAGTTTGATTTTTTAGCTCTCCGTTTCCTGAGGTAGGAATATTGATAGTAAAAGAATTTTTTGAATTCGGAGTTTTCTCCATTACAATATTGTACTCCAGTCTACCTTCAGTCCCTAATTCGTGTTTGATAGTTTTGCGAAGCAACCCTACATAGTGTTCTTCTAACCACTCATAAAAAAACAAGCTTGGAACTTGAATCGTTAAAATACTTTCTTCGAGCTTGAAAGCAGCAATGGGCTCAAACCACGTTTTAAAACTTTGAGCTGATACATTGTCTTTTATTATCCGCAGACAATTTTCCCATACTGATTTGCAAGTTTTTTCCATTTTTTAATCGTAATAAATTGTTTTTCAATGGCTGAGTATAAGTCAGCGTTAATAGTAGAAGGAGCATCAAGAATACAATAAAAAAATTTAGAAAAAAGAATTTTTCTTAAAGATTTTTATGAAATTATTTTGCAAAATATTCAAAAAAACAGTTACCTATTTTTTTGAAAAATGTATGTGATTCTAAGGTGCTTTAAATTCAATATTTACCTATTAAAAAATCATTACAAACGTGTGTATTAAAATAAAAACGCGTTCAACGTGGTTAAATCGACGTTTTTAAGCACACTTAATATTGCTTCTTCAATTGTTGAAATTAGAATTTAAAAAGAAAAGTAAAAACTATTTTTGAAAAAAAAGTTGAACTTTATTTATACAAAATGGTTGCAATTATGATGAAAATTACATTTGTAATTAAATCAACTTTTTGAAGAAAATTCATCAATCAGAAGTGATGTTCCATTGGCTGTTTTATTCTTTTTTCCGGCCTCAAAATAGTAATCAATACGCCCCAGATTGATACCAGCCCAACCTACTTGAGATACATTAACTTCTTTGCCTTCCTTATTTGAAATTTTCTCTGGCTCATTTAAAAATGTATGGGTATGACCCCCAATTATTAAATCAATATGAGAAGAATTTTTGGCAAGAACCTGATCAGAAACTTTTCGGTCATTGTATTTATAACCTAGGTGAGAAAGACAAATTACCAAATCACAATCCATTTCTTTCTTTAACAATAAAGCGGTAGCATTTGCTTTTTCTATTGGGTCAAGATAAACAGTTTCGCCATAAAGTGCTTTAGGAACCAGACCATCTAATTGAATTCCTATTCCGAAAACTCCGATCTTAATTCCTTTTTTATTGAAAATTTTATACGGCTGAACTTTGTTTTTTAGCTGTGTATTCGTCAAATCATAGTTTGACATTAAAATCGGAAAATTTGCATTGGGTAGTTGATCATAAAATCCTTGGATTCCATTGTCAAAATCATGGTTTCCGATTGTTCCGGCATCATATCCCATTTCCGACATCAATTTAAATTCTAATTCTCCATTGAAAAAATTAAAATACGGTGTACCTTGAAAAACGTCGCCTGCATCAAATAATAAAACATTTTCTTCCTCCGATCTTATTCTACCAATCATTTTTGCCCGTCTGGCTGCTCCACCCATTCCTTGATTTCTGCTTCCATCCATCGGAAAAGGTTCTATTCTACTATGCACATCATTTGTACTCAGTATTGTTATTTTTACTACTCTTTCTTTTGCTGAAAGATCAAACGGATTGATTCCTAAAGCCAATAATGCTGCTGCACTACCTGTGATGCGTAAAAATTCGCGTCTATTTTGTGATTTTGATACGGCCATCGAGAATTGGATTTAATTTTTTAGAAGATTTTGTTTGAGAGCGAATGTGTGCGATTAACACATCTCTCAATTTAAGATTCAAATTTTTGCGGGAAACTGGATTTGCGAAAAAAATATAATTATCGCCACCGCCAGCTAAAAAATCCGATGTAAGCACAAAATAATTACGGCTTTTATCAAATGGTTTATCATTTATTAGAATTTCTTGTGCAATTCCAGCATTTGCTTTTAATCTAATGCCACCAACTGGTGCTCCATTTCTTTTTATTAAATAATTTACCAAACTAATAATACTGTCAGATTTAATTTCCAACAATACTAATTCGTTTTCAAATGGCATTAATTCAAATACACTTCCCACGGTAATGTTTCCTTTTGGCAATGAACTTCTTAATCCTCCAATATTATAAAAGCTAAAATCAGCCTGTGGTTCAGATAATTTTATTTCTGCTAATGTAGCATCAGCTACGAAGTTTCCTAATTTACTTTCTGGCTCTGCCTTTTGCATCTCTGTTTCAGAAAAACCGATAATTTCGTTCATCTGAGCATCAATTTTAATTTTGTAAGGCTCAATTATTGAAACTACTTTGGAATCTGGCAAATAAGCCGAATCCATTTTGTAAACCTTTTTTTCATTGCTTGTTAATGTATAGTTTCTGGAACAGGAAACCAGCGAGAGGAGAAGAATCAATAATTTTAATTGACTCTTTATGTTAAAATTCATTTGGCAAAAATATAATTTAAAGAATGGAAAAGTATTAAGAAAATAATAAATAATGCCACGTTATGTTGAAGATGCCACGAATGCACGAATAAAAAATTTATTGAGTTGTATCAATTAAATTTTGATTGGAGAATGAACTTTAGTCGGATTGCAAATCCTACGATAAAGCTTCGGAAAGATGCCACGAATGCACGAATAAAAAATGTATTGAGTTACATCAATTAAATTTTGATTGGAGAATGAACTTTAGTCGGATTGCAAATCCTACGATAAAGCTTCGGAAACATGCCACGAATGCACGAATAAAAAATGTATTGAGTTATATCAATTAAATTTTGATCAGAGAATGAACTTTAGTCGGATTGTAAATCCTACGATAAAGCTTCGGGATTGCAAATCCCAAAGAGCAGTGAATTGCTTTTGGATAACTTTTTTAAAAAAATCTTATTTGTAAACTTTATTACTAAGCTCTTTTTTTAATATATTATAAAAAAAAATTGCATTTAGTATAAAGCTTTAACTTCGGGCCTAAATTTTAAAAATATTCAAGTAATTAGATTTTAAAAAAGTATGACTATTAATAGAATAATTTCAGTTTTAATTTTACTATTTGTTTATCAAACAAATAATGCTCAACTAGTTAATGTTTCTTTAGTTGGTCAACAATTTTTTCCATCAGAAATAATTTTAAACAATGGTGACACTATTTCTGGTTACACAGCAGATTTTACTGCACCTAAAGCCCTTGAGCTTCGAACTGGTTTCGATTTTAGATCAATAGAAGAAAGACTTAGGCTTACATCAACTAAATTTAAATTCAAAAGCGAGATAAATGGAAAAGTAGAGAATCTAGATATAGCTGATATAAAAGCGATAAAATTTATTGAATATAAGGATACAATCAAATTTGAAAAGTTAAAACTTAAAACGGTAAATCGAAATGCAGAAGTGGTAGATCTTGAACGTATTGTAATGATTCCACTAATTCAGGAAGGCAAAATTAATCTTTATGGTATAAAAGTCATGGATTGCTCTTCTGGATGTGTATTTTTTTATGTATTAGCATATATTAAAAAACCAAATGATGAGTTTGCATATATACCATTTGATATGAATCGCTTCAACTTTAATGCAGTCAGCATGGATAATAAATTTAGGAAAGCTTTTCAAGAAGTTGGAAGTGATTGTCCAGAATTTTTAGCATATATAGAAAAAAGAGAAGAGATCTTAGAGTATAATTATAATCATAAAAAACTGGATAACGAATATGGCAGATTTGAACAGATGAGAAAAGAAAAGTTAAAACAACTTCCGAAAGGTCCCGAGAAACGAAAATTGAGCAGGCAATTAGACGTTGAATTTTTTCTGTTACCCTATAACATTCTGATAGATCAGTATTCTACTCTATGTAAATAATGTTTATTTAAGAGAATATAACTTTTGACCATCCTTTGATTTTATTAGCTGATAATAGGCTGAGTAAACTTGAAAAAATTTTTTGTACAAAAATCAAAATAATCTCTAAAAACTGTCAGCTCTATAAACGAATTTAATCCTTAACTAAACAACATTGAATTACAAATTTCTAGGAACATAAGAGCCAAAAGATGCCGCGAATGCACGAATAAAAAACAATATTGTTGAATTAGGAAAGGAATTTATAAATATTCGTGCATTCGTGGCTAATTTAATATTCTCCAAAAACAGCTCGAAGTTCGTCGGCAATTTCACCTAGAGTTGCATATAATTCAACAGCTGAAATGATTGCTGGCATCAAATTCTGGCCATTTTTAGCAAATTCATTTATTTGTTTCAAGGCAATACTTACAGCTTCATTATTTCGCTCTGCTTTTAATTTAACTAATTTATCTATTTGAATTTGCCGAATTGAATCATCAACCCTAAATACATTAATTGGTGCTTTTTCTTCTCTTTCGTATTTATTAACACCTACAATAATCCGTGTTTTTGCTTCTATTTCTAATTGATATTGATAAGCAGAATCTGCTATTTGTTGTTGAATATAGCCGTTTTCAACTGCAACTACTGCTCCGCCCATGGCATCAATTTTATCTAAATAAATCTGTGCAGCTTTTTCAATCTGGTCGGTTAATGATTCAACAAAAAATGAACCACCAAGTGGATCAACTGTTGCAGTTACTCCACTTTCAAAAGCAATCAATTGTTGAGTGCGCAAAGCTATTTGAGCAGCTTCTTCTGTTGGTAACGAAAGTGCTTCATCAAATCCATTCGTATGCAATGATTGTGTTCCACCTAAAACAGCAGCCAGGGCTTGCATAGAAACTCTAATAATATTGTTATCAGGCTGTTGTGCTGTAAGAGTTGAGCCTCCGGTTTGGGTATGAAATCTTAGTTGAGTAGCTCTTGGATCTTTTGCACCCATTTCAGTAGTTATGTGTGCCCACATTCTTCTCGCGGCTCTGAACTTTGCTATTTCCTCAAAAAAATCGTTATGACAGTTAAAGAAAAAAGAAAGTCGCTTTGCGAAAATATCAATATCTAGATTTTTTGCTAAAGCTGCTTTTAAATATGCTTTTCCGTTTGCTAAGGTAAAGGCCAATTCCTGCACTGCTGTGCTACCTGCTTCGCGAATGTGATAACCAGAAATTGAAATCGTGTTCCATTTAGGCAAATCGGTACTACAATATTCAAAAATATCTGTAATCAATCTCATGGATTGAACAGGAGGATAAATGTAGGTGCCGCGAGCTGCATATTCTTTTAAAATATCGTTTTGGATAGTCCCTGAAATTTTAGACAAATCAGCCCCTTGTTTTTTTGCCAATGCAATATACATAGCTAATAAAATAGAAGCAGTTGCATTGATTGTCATACTGGTAGTAATGTCTTGAAGTTTTATTCCGTCAAATAATTCTTCGATATCTTTCAATGAATCAATTGCTACTCCCACTTTACCAACTTCACCTTCAGCAAACTCATGATCTGAGTCATATCCAATTTGCGTTGGTAAATCAAATGCTACAGAAAGGCCCATAGTACCTTGTTTAAGCAAATAATGGTATCTTTTATTGGATTCTGCAGCTGTTGAAAAACCTGCATATTGCCTCATAGTCCATATCCGACCTCTGTACATATCTTTTTGAATACCTCGAGTGTATGGAAATTCACCCGCTACAGAATTCTCTGAATTATTCTTGGTGTAAATTTCTTCAATTTCAATACCTGAAGCATTTACAAATTTCTTGTTTTCCATTGTTTTAAAATAATTCGGCAGCTTCGGTTTTTAACAAAAACAACATGTTTTGATAGGGATCAGATTCTATTCTGCTCATATGTTCCATGATGATTTTTGCTAGATCCATTCCTAAAGCATGCTGAGGTAAACCATTTGCTGCATTATTAACCATTCTGGTAGTTTCCTCTTTTAATTTATGAATATTCTGCCAAGCTACAATAGAAATATATAATTGCTGAGATGTATTATGTTCAAATTCTGATCGTATGGTTTGAAGTAATGCTGTTTGAAATTCTCGTGCAGTCATTCCGGTTTCGTGTACCCGATAAACTAAATTTACAGGACTTAATCTTTCTAGAAAAATAACAAAACGCTCATAAGCCTGAAGCCTTAACGGTAATGAGGTTTGGCGATTCTGCAATTTCAAATCAATCCGTTTTTTCTCGCGTTCGGCATCTAAAAAAGAAGTCAGCGTAAAATATGCAGCAATAAAAACAATTACCGAAGGAATTGTAATCATCAAAATGTTGAAAATAATTGTTGAGGTTTCCATGTATAAAGTTGCATTAGGCAACAAAAACAAAAATCTATATTTTACCTTATATTTGCATATCAATTTTGTATTAATAATGGAGACACAAATAAATACTGCGAAAGCAGAAGAAACAATAAACTTTACTCCACTAACGCTGACAGAAGGCGCTTTGCGTGAAGTAAGAAGCATCATTTCATCAAAAGAATTAAGTGCTGAATATGGATTACGAGTTGGAGTAGAAGGTGGAGGATGTTCTGGAATGAGTTATGTTTTAGGTTTTGATAAGAAAAAAGATACTGATCAGGAGTTTGAAATAGAAGGCGTAAAAGTATTTATGAATAAATCACATGGCTTATATCTTATCGGTATGCAAGTGGATTTTCAAGATGGCTTAAATGCTAGAGGATTTACTTTTTCGAATCCAAATGCTAGTTCTACTTGCGGCTGCGGTACTTCATTTGCGGTTTAAAGAAATGATGTAATAATTTTGTGAGCCCTACGCTAATGCGCAGGGCTTTTTTATTTTTGAACAATCTGCCAAACTAAAATTAATGACCTACCAAGAAAACATAAAACTTGCTCTTCAATCCATTAAGGGAAATTTATTGCGAACTGTGCTTACCTCACTAATCATCGCAATTGGTATTATGGCTTTGGTAGGGATTTTAACATCAATTGACGGAATTAAAAAATCGATTACCGAAAGTTTTAGTAGTATGGGTTCCAATTCTTTTACAATAAGAAATCGTGGTGCAGGTGGAATACGAATTGGCAGTAGTGGAACGAGACCGAAAAGATATACCCCAATAAAATATGAGGAAGCTATGGCGTTCAAAGAATCCTTCGAGTTTCCAGCAACTATTTCAGTTTCTACGAATGTAAGTTTTGCTTCTACGGTAAAATATCAAAGTGAGAAAACGAATCCGAATATTACGATTAGTGCCGGAGATGAAAATTATTTACAAAGTTCTGGATATAAATTACAAAGTGGACGAAATTTTTCAAATACCGAATTAGAATATGGTAGTAATGTTACCATTATTGGAAAAGAAATAAAGGATAAACTATTTAAAGAAACAGATCCGATCAACAAATTGGTATCTATTGGAAGCGAGAAATTTCTGGTAATTGGGTTATTGGAAGAAAAAGGTTCAAGTTTTGGATTTGGCGGCGATAAAGTCTGTATAGTTTCTACGTTAAAAGGAAAGAAATTAAGTTCACCTACTACTTCATTTAATATTACAGTTTTGGTTACCAGCATCGAAAAAATGGATGCTGCATTGGGGGAAGCAACTGGATTGTTTAGAAATATCAGGAAATTGAGTGCCAAACAAGAAAACAATTTCGAGTCAACAAAAAGTGATAGTTTGGCAAATTCATTAATCGAAAATTTATCTTTTATAACTTTAGCAGCAACCATAATAGGTATTATAACATTGCTTGGAGCAGCCATCGGATTAATGAATATTATGTTAGTATCGGTTACAGAACGTACCCGTGAAATTGGAATAAGAAAAGCAATAGGCGCAACACCCAAAGTAATTAGACGACAATTTTTAATTGAAGCGTTAGTAATTTGTCAAATAGGTGGAATTGCAGGTATTATATTAGGGATAATTATTGGAAATTTATTATCCATGGTAGTGGGTGGGGGTTTTATTATTCCTTGGCTTTGGATGTCGGGTGGTATTGTTATCTGCGTATTAGTAGGTTTAGCATCAGGGCTTTATCCTGCCATAAAAGCAAGCAGATTAGACCCTGTAGAAGCCTTGCGGTATGAGTAAGGTTTAGATTTTACCACTTTTGACAAAACAATACCTATTCATCTAACTCTCGTTTTCACCTAAGGTGAAAAATTTTCTGCATCAAAATAATTAGACTAAAGTTTTAAAATACTGCAAGTATTTTAAGCTGAATTAAAAAATAATCTTTTTGGTTTGCAAAAATATTTTTTTAGATTTAACGCCTGTACATCTACCTAAAAACATGTACCATGAAAACAGGAGAAAAACTACGTTTTTTACGCCAGTTCAACGATTTTAGCCAAAAGCAAATGGCTGATAAATTGAATATGGAGGTTAGAAGTTATAACAATTTGGAAAACGATCGGGTTAAAATTGACTTTACGCGAATTGAGCAGATTGTTAATTTGTTTGGATTGGACTTAAGCGAGTTCACAAAAATTAAGGATACTGAGGAGTTTAAAAGGTATTTGCTTTCTAAGAGCCAAAAAAATATGGAAGCTGATAAAGTAGGTATGAAAACCGATTTGCTAAATGATCATAACAAATTTTCAGATACTGACTTAGATACTGTGCGAAAATTGGCTGCAACTTATAACGAACAAACGCAAGTAATAGCTCAGATTATTTTTATACTAAACAGACGAAGATTAGAAGGGTGAACTAGTTGGAAAGAAAATTACCAAAATGGAAAGTAATTTTCTAACATGGTAAGTGAATAAGTGAAATCTTTGCCTAAGCAATATCCGGAAAAAGCTTATAAACAAATGTTCAATTATTCACTTAAAAATTTAAAAAAATGAAAAAATTAGTTTTAGGCCTGTTGGCCGCAGTATTTATGGTATCAGGAGCCTTGGGTCAAGGACTTGAAGAAAGTTGTGTGATTTATCTTAATGAAAGAGTAGAAAAAATTGGCATTACTGACGAATCTGCCAGAAGTGTTAAAATTAAAAGTTACGATAATATGTATAAGCTAAAAAATATGTACATAATAGACGGTGTTGATTATACTGATGATGGTAAAACAAATGACGAAGTTGCAAATGATGGAATTTTTACTTCTATGCAGCTTTTACCTATACCTACTGAAACTTCAATAAATACAATTACACCTATCAAATCTGATAAATTTAAATTTAACGATTTATTATTAGCTGATAACCCAAATGTTAATAAAACAACTTTTTCACTCACTTGTAAATTTAGAAGGGTTACCCAAGGATATTCCTTATTTGGTAATTCTTGTTCTGATACATGCATACAAATCTACGATTGTGAATTTACCATAAATTTTTGATAACTTTTAGAATTTACATAGTATTAGATGAGAAATAAATATATTAAAAAAAGCCTATTTGTTTTATTAATAGTTATAGTAATAATATTAATTTCAAGTAAAATTTTGTTTCATTATTACGACTATGCTTCGAACAATGAATTCTTTTTAAATGGCTTATTAAGAGTAATTTTGATTCTAATAACAATTTATTTAATTTTTACTGATAAAATTGTAAATCAAAAATACCTTTTTAGAAATAACTTCATTGTATTACCGATAGTAGCAACTTTAATATATTATTCCTTATCTAATACTTTTTTAAAAATAAACTCGGGAGAATATGAAATTTCAAACTACAGACATTATGTTTACTTATTTAAAAACTTTGCAATAGGTTTTTTTGAAGAGCTTTTATTTAGGGTTTTAATATTTAGTTATATGTTCAAAATTTTTGAAAATGTAAAAATTAATAGAACTACCAAAGTATTTATAACCACTTCAATTATTTTTGGTTTAATTCATTTTTTAAATCTAACTAAAAATAATTTTGAAATAATTCCTGTGTTAAATCAAGTCTTTTTAGCTATGATCCTCGGTTTAATCTTTCAATTTATTTTACTGCGCCTGGATAACATTATTTTAATTTCAGTTATACACGGGCTAATAGATTATCATGGAGTGTTAAATTCTAGTCTTCTTAGAATTTCCAGAGAATCATCTGATTTAGATTCCGGTTCAAGTTATTTTGGTGCACTTATTTTATTAGCAATTTTTATTTTTATTCTAATCCCAATCACCTATTTTTCTTTGAAAAATCAAGAAATTAAATTGATCAGATCAGATAATTAGTTAATACTTTTTAAAAAATCATCATGAAATTTAAACTATTATCGTTTATGATGATGCTATCATCTGTAACATTTGCGCAAAGCAATTTCGAAAAAGTAATAAAAGGCGGAGAGGTTTTACTAAATGGAATTGCGATATTTAAAACAACAAAGCCAACATCATTAACTAAAACTGATGAAACTAAATCAATACCAACTATTTGCGTAAAAAACCAGTTCTTGGAGAAAATTATTTTTATCATGATTGGAACTGATAAAAACGATAATCAAGTAAAAAGAGAATTGGTTATTCCAAAAGAAGGAAAAGAATGTTTGTTTGAGGTGCCTAAAGGAATTTATACCTATGAAGTTATTCTTAGCAATAAAGAAGTATACAAAAAAGGCGAGTATAAATTTATAGAAGAATTAACCATGGTAATAAAAGAGTGAAAATTGCTTTTGAATATAACGCCATTTTGTGCAATTCAAATCAATATACATGAATTTGAAATTCTGGTTCTAAGGCTTAGGTATAGTAGCGGCATCCTTTTTTTCAAATAAAAAACAATTAAATAAAAAAAGATATAGCGGATAGCCTGACCCCTTTTTAGGGGTAAGCCCAAAAAAAATTAAAAGTCTTTTTATTAATTAATTAAAACATAAAGTAAAATTAGTCAAACCAAGCTAGGTGTTAATTAAAATTTAACTACAAATTAAATATTACAAACTATTATTCAACAAATTTCCACTAGCTATTATTTTAAGCAAAGATTTTTCGGAAAGGGCTTGCCGCAATGCTGCTGCATGACGTTGATGATGCATATCGCTACCTAGCATTTCTATCAGGTTTGCATCTAATAATTTTTCAGCTGTTTTTTTTGCTCCTTTTCCGTAATAGCCAGCAAGCGAAATAGTATTTAATTGCAAAATACAACCAGAATCTTTTAGTTCTTCGTACTTTTCAAAATCATTATAATAATACGGATATCGTTCAGGATGAGCAATTACTGGTGTGTAACCAGAAGTGATCATTTTAAAAACTGCTTCTTTTAAATTAGAAGGTGCATTGATGTAGGATAACTCAAAAAGTAAATATTTTTCTTTTCCGAAGAATAAAATTTTTTTATTTTCTATTAATCCAGTCAGATTTTCGTCTAGGTAATATTCTGCAGCAGCCTCCACTTCAAAATCTATTCCTTTATCAGCAATTGCTTTTTTTAAATCAGCCAAACCCGCTTGTATTATTTCAGGAGTATTTTTGAAATAGTCGCTCATGATGTGTGGCGTGGTAATAATTTTTCGAAAGCCCAGTTCGATAAATCGATCTATTAATGCCAAAGAATCTTCTATGGTTTCTGCACCATCATCTATGCCTGGTATAAGATGCGAATGCATATCAACTCCTATAGCAGATAAATCAGTTATAATGGATTTATTTTTTGATTTTAAAAAAGAAAACATGAATAAGTAATGTATTAACTAATAATTTCTCAAAATGAAAAATTTAACAAACTTAACGAGTGTATTGTTGCTGATAGTAATCTTTGTATGCTCCGGACGTAACATTGTTGAGCCAATCTTCATTTTCTAAATACCAATCAACTGTTTTTTCCAATCCTTCTTCAAATTGCAAACTTGGCGACCAACCTAAATCTCGTTGAAGTTTAGAGGAATCAATTGCATATCGTAAATCGTGACCAGCTCTATCGGTTACAAACGTGATTAATTTTGCAGAATCACCTGAATTTCTACCTAACTTTTTATCCATTATTTCGCAAAGCAAATGAATGAGTTTAATATTCGTCCATTCATTATGTCCACCAATGTTATAGGTTGAACCCGCTTTTGCTTCGTGAAAAATTAATGCAATGGCACGTGCATGATCATTTACCCAAAGCCAATCGCGGATGTTTTCACCTTTTCCGTAAACAGGTACTGGTTTATTATTTTTAATATTATTAATTGCCAGTGGAATTAATTTTTCGGGGAAGTGATGTGAGCCGTAGTTGTTGGAACAATTAGAAATTACTGCATCTAAGCCATATGTATCATGATATGCTCTCACAAAATGATCAGAACTTGCTTTTGAAGCAGAATACGGACTGTGCGGATCGTAAGCAGTTGTTTCGGTAAACATGCCTTCTGCACCTAAAGAACCATAGACTTCATCAGTTGAAACATGATAAAATCGACGTGATGCAAAATCTGATTTCCAATTTTCGCGGGCAGCATTCAATAAATTTACTGTTCCAATAACGTTTGTCATCACAAATTCTGTAGGATTAGAAATCGAACGGTCGACGTGAGATTCTGCTGCTAAATGAATAACGCCATCAAAAGAATTATTTTTAAATAATTGATCAATAAATACTGCGTCGGTGATATCCCCTTTTACAAATCTATAATTTGGAGCTTTTTCTACATCACTTAAATTAAGCAAATTACCTGCATAGGTCAAATTATCTAAATTGGTAATTGTATAATCTGGATATGAATTTACAAATAAGCGCACTACATGCGAACCTATAAAACCTGCGCCACCAGTAATTAATATATGTTTTTTGTTCATTTATTTTTTTGTTGAAATGGATTTTTCCCATGCCCAAGAAGTACTAAGCATGTTTTCAAGATCACGTTCGGCAACCCAGCCTAATTCATTATTAGCTAATTTAGTATCGGCATAAACTTGTTCAACATCTCCACTCCTACGCACTCCAATTGTATAATTTAATTGCATTCCTGAAACTTTTTCAAATGTTTTTATCACTTCCAACACGCTATTTCCTCTTCCAGTTCCCAAATTAAAAACCTCATAGTTCTCTTTATTCTTTTTACTAATTAAACGCTGACACGCAATCACATGCGCTTTAGCAATATCAACTACATGAATATAATCACGAACACAAGAACCGTCTATGGTTTCATAATCGTTTCCAAAAACAGTAACTTTTTCTCGTAATCCGATTGCCGTTTGAGTAATAAATGGAACTAAATTATTTGGAACACCTAATGGTAATTCACCAATTAAAGCTGTTTCATGAGCGCCAATTGGGTTGAAATAACGTAAAGAAATTACTTTAAGCGAATGCGCTTTTACACTATCTCGCAAAATTTCTTCACCAATTTGTTTAGTATTTCCATACGGAGATTCCGCTAATTTAATGGCTGCATTTTCTGATACAGGTAAACTATCTGGATTGCCATAGACGGTACAAGAAGAGGAAAAAATGATATTTTCTATTTTATATTTATTGCATTTTTCCAATAGATTAACTAATGAAAAAAGATTATTACGATAGTATAATAATGGTTTTTCAACCGATTCTCCTACTGCTTTAAATGCAGCAAAATGAATTATTGCGTCAAAATCGGGATGTAGTTGGAAAAGATTTTCAACACTTTCTTCATGACAAAAATCCATTTCAACAAACTCTACATTTGCTTTTGAAATTTGATTAATTCCATCCAACACTTCACGATTACTATTCACCAAACTATCGGCAATAACAACATCAAAGCCCGCAGCAATAAGTTCTACAACGGTATGCGAACCTATATAACCTGTGCCGCCAGTAACCAGAATCTTCTGTTTTCTCACTTTTTATTTGTTATAATAATCGAAGTCTTTATGTGTAATTTCTTTCTCTGATAAAGAATTGAAATATGCGTATGTAATTTTCAACCCTTCTGCTCTTGAAACCTTTGGTTCCCAGCCGAGTAATTCAATTGCTTTGGAGATATCTGGTCTTCGCTGTTTTGGATCATCTACAGGTAAGTCATGCATAACCATTTTTTGGCTTGTACCGGTTAATTTGATTATTTCTTCACCAAATTGTTTAATTGTAATTTCATCTGGATTACCGATATTAACTGGATAAGCATAATCGCTTAACAGTAATCTTACAATCCCTTCTACCAAATCGTCAACATAACAGAATGATCTGGTTTGACTGCCATCACCAAAAACGGTTAAATCTTCGCCTCGCAAAGCTTGCCCAATAAAAGCAGGTAAAACTCGCCCATCATTCAGTCGCATACGAGGACCATACGTATTAAAAATTCGAATGATACGCGTTTCTAATTTATGAAAAGTATGATAAGCCATGGTTATAGCTTCTTGAAAGCGTTTTGCTTCGTCGTAAACACCTCTTGGCCCAACCGGATTTACATTGCCCCAATATTCTTCTGTTTGAGGGTGCACTGTAGGGTCGCCATAAACCTCTGAAGTAGATGCTACCAAAATGCGGGCATTTTTACTTCTTGCTAAACCTAATAAATTATGCGTTCCAAGTGATCCAACTTTTAACGTTTGTATTGGAATTTTTAAATAATCAATCGGGCTGGCTGGCGAAGCAAAATGAAGTATATAATCTAGTTCGCCTGGCACATGAACAAATTTCGAAACATCATGATGATAAAATTCAAATTCAGGGAGTTTGAATAAATGTTCAATATTTTTTAATGATCCTGTTATCAGATTATCCATTCCGATAACATGGCAACCTTCTTTTATAAACCGATCGCAAAGATGTGAACCTAAAAACCCAGCTGCACCAGTTATGAGAACCCTTTTATTTTTTAACATAAATTGAAATTAATTTTATTTAGAAACTATTGCGCGGCCAATACTATTGTAATAATATCCATTGGTTTGCATTTTTTTAAGATCGTAAACATTTCTACCATCAAAAATTACCTTATCATTCATCAAAATAGCTAATAATTCAAAGTCAGGTGCTCTGAAAACTGACCATTCAGTAACAATAATAAGTGCATCAACGCCTTTCACTGCTTCATATTGATTGTTTACAAATGTAATTGAGTCGCCTAATAACTTTTTAACATTTGGCATTGCTTCTGGATCGAAAGCCAACACTTCGGCTCCGGCTTTCAACAAATCTTCAATAATATATAATGCTGGTGCTTCTCGAATATCATCAGTTTCTGGTTTAAAAGCTAATCCCCATATTCCGAATTTTTTTCCTTTTAAATCATCACCGAAATAAGCGTTTACTTTTTTAACCAATACTTTTTTCTGAATTTCATTTACATCCATTACCGAGTCAAGTATTTTAAAATCGTAATTTACTTCATCAGCAGATCTTGCAAGTGCCTGTACATCTTTTGGAAAACAACTTCCGCCATATCCAACGCCTGGAAATAAAAATCTTTTTCCAATTCGTTCATCCGCTCCTATTCCACGACGAACCGAATCAACATCGGCTCCTAATTTTTCGCAAAGATTAGCAACCTCGTTCATAAACGATATTTTAGTTGCCAAGAAAGCATTTGCAGCATATTTTGTCAACTCGGCAGATCGTTCGTCCATATAAACTAATGGATTTCCTTGGCGAACATAGGGAGCATATAAATCAGCCATTAAATTTCGAGCTCGTTCAGAATCTGTTCCAATAACTACTCGATCTGGCTTCATGAAATCCTCTACAGCAACGCCTTCGCGCAAAAATTCAGGATTGGAAACTACATCAAATTCAGTTGTATTATTTGTTTCTGCTAATGCCTTTTTTATAGCATCCGAAACTTTTTCGGCAGTACCTACTGGCACTGTGCTTTTATCGACCACAACTTTATAATCTTTTATTAAACGGCCAATATCTGTTGCTGCACCAAGTACGTAGGACAAATCGGCTGATCCATCTTCACCTGGAGGAGTTGGTAAAGCAAGAAATATAATTTTTGAATCGGTTAAAGCTTCTGCAAGATTAGTTGTGAATTTCAAACGACCTTGTTCTACATTTCTATGAAATAAAATATCGAGACCTGGTTCGTAAATGGGAATGACGCCCGACTGCATTTTTTCTACTTTCTCTACATTGATATCAACACATATTACTGTGTTTCCGGTTTCAGCAAGGCATGTGCCTGTTACAAGGCCTACATAGCCGGTTCCAATAACTGCAATTTTCATTAAATAAGGCGGTTTTAAAAGTTAATTTGTATAATTGAAATTAATAAGCTGCGAATATAGTTAATAAAGAATATTCCGATTTAAGAAAGCAAAAGTTTAACCTTTGCTTAACATATAAATTACCGTTTTTAAATTCATCATGAAATATATTCGAGCCTTCTACCTGATTTTTACTTTTTTGTTACTTAATCACAATGTTTTTTCCCAAAAAAGTCAATTAGACTCCAGTTTACGATTTTCTATTGTTGGTGTAAGCTATGGTTATCAGATTTCAGGAAACGATTTGCAAAAAAGATTTGGGAATAATTCATCTATTGGAGTAGAATATATGATGAAAACTAAAAATAATTGGCTTTTAGGTTATCGATTCAATTTTCTGTTTGGTAATAATGTAAAAGAGGATAGTTTGTTTAAAAAAATAAGCACAAATGAAGGGTATATTATTACAAAAAACGGGCAATATGCAGATGTACGTTTGTACGAAAGAGGATTTGAAACTGGATTAAAGTTAGGTAGATTGTTTCCAACGAATTTTCCGAATAAAAATAGTGGAATAATGGCTATGGTTGGAGTTGGGTTTCTTGAGCATAAAATAAGGATAGAAAATATTGGGAATGATGCCGTTCAACTCAATAAAGATTATAGAAAAGGATATGATCGATTGACTAATGGATTGCAAACCAGCCAGTTCATTGGGTATTTATATATGGACAATCGAAAATATTTAAACTTTTTTGCTGGGGTAGAATTAAGTCAGGGTTTTACGCAAAATAGACGTGATTTTAATTTTGATACCAGAACTAAGGATTCCAGCAAAAGATTAGATGCCCTTACTTCTTTTCGAGTAGGTTTTATTTTACCGCTTTTCTCTCGAATTTCCGACGAGTTTTATTACCGATAATTATGTTGATAATCTATAATCTTGCGATCGGTATTTATCACAAGATCATACTGTTAGCATCATTTTTTAATCCGAAAGCAAAGCAATGGATTGATGGAAGAAAACAACAAAAACATGAATTTGATGCAGCAAAAAATTCTACTGAAATATGGGTATGGTTTCATTTTGCATCGCTTGGAGAGTTTGAACAAGGCCGCCCTGTTTTAGAATTATATAAAAGCGAAAATAAATCAATAAAGATTGTCATTACATTCTTCTCACCTTCTGGTTTTGAAAACAGAAAAAATTATGCTGGTGCTGATCGTATTTATTATTTACCAATAGATTCAGCTTATAACGCAAAAAAATTTATTGAGCATTTCGAGCCCATTTTTGCTGTTTTTACTAAATACGAATATTGGTTCCATTATTTTAATGAATTGCACAAGCGTTCTATTCCTATATATATGGTTTCGTCTATATTTAGATTAGAACAGCCATTTTTTAAATGGTATGGTAATTTGCATCGGAGCATGTTGGGCATGGTTGACCATTTTTTTGTACAGGATCAAAATTCGAAATTATTATTAAATACCGTAGGCATAAAAAATGTAAGCATTGCTGGTGATACTCGATTCGATCGGGTTTGGCAAACTACCCGAGAACAAGATTATAATCTCCCTTTTACCATTAATTCAGAATTACAAAAAATATTTATTGCTGGTAGTACGTGGAAAAAAGATGAAGAATTAATTTCAGAATTGATAACCAAATTACCTTCAAATACGTGTTTTATAATTGTACCACACGAAACCGAAATCAATAATATAAACCGAATTAAAAATTTATTTGGTGAAAATTCTGTTTTGTATTCTACGCTCATTAAGAAAAACGAAAAGAGCGATCCACCAAAAATACTTATAGTTGATAGTATTGGTATTCTTTCCAAATTATACAGAATAGCTGACCTAGCATATATTGGAGGTGGTTTTGATAATGGAATTCACAACATTCTGGAAGCCGCGGCTTATGGCAAACCTATAATATTTGGTCCAAACCATTCAAAATTCAGAGAAGCAATTGAACTAAAACAATTGGGTGGAGCTTTTTCTATTTCTAATAAAAATGATTTGTTAGAGATTAGTTTAAATTTATTAAAAGATGATTTATATAGAAAACAAGTTTCCGATATCTCTGCAGAGTATGTTATAAATAATATTGGAGCAAGCCACTTAATTGTAAAAATGTTGAATAAAATAAATGTGAATGCCTCGAATTAAGAAATTAATAAAGAGAATTAATAAAATAATTTCTCAGTTCCGAAAATTTATTCTTTCAGGCCAAAGCGGTGGTTTCATTTTGTTGGCAGCAGTTATTATATCATTAATTTGGGCTAATAGTTCATATTCAGCATATTATTTTCAATTACTCGAATTCAAGTCAGGAATAACTACGGAATATTTTTCCATAATAAAATCCACAGAACATTGGATAAATGATGGTTTAATGTGTTTCTTTTTTCTATTAGTTGGGCTGGAGATTAAACGAGAATTGTTAGATGGAGAATTAGATGATATAAAGCAAGCAATTTTGCCAGTTGCAGCTGCAATAGGTGGTATGTTGATTCCAGCTTTTTTTTATTTTATTATTAATTATAATTCAAATACGGTAAAAGGTTGGGCTATCCCAATGGCAACAGATATTGCATTTGCATTGGCTATTCTTGCTTTATTAGGAAAAAGAATTCCGCTTTCTTTAAAAATATTTTTAGCTGCTTTGGCCATTGTTGATGATTTAGGTGCAATTTTAATTATCGCCTTATTCTATACTGAATCTATTTCTTATTACTATTTAATTGCAGCAGCAATCACGTTTTCATTTTTATTATTATTTAATTACTTTAATGTTTCACGTATAGTTTGGTACATTCCGTTTGGAGTAATTTTATGGTATTTTGTTTATCAATCTGGAATACATGCAACTATCGCGGGAGTTTTATTCGCTTTTGCTATTCCGATGCAAAAAAACGTATCACATTCTACATTGGTCAAACTTGAAAATTTTTTACATACACCAGTCAATTATATAATCATGCCCATATTCGCAATGGCAAATACTGGCATAATTTTGAGCCCAGATTTATTTAAACAAATAATCAGCCCATTGGGATGGGGAATAGCAGCTGGCTTAATTTTAGGAAAACCGATTGGCATCAGTTTATTTGCTTGGCTGGCAATTAAATTAAAATTTGCAGTTATGCCTTTTCAAATAAATAAAATTCAATTATCTGGAATTGGTTTCTTAGCTGGAATTGGTTTTACAATGTCAGTTTTTATCGCATTATTATCATTCGATTCACCTGATCAACAGAGTATTGCGAAGATTGCGATTTTAATTTCATCTATTATAGCAGGTATAATAGGCTCTGCTTTTTTGATAATTGGTAGTCGAAAAAATTCAACTAATTAATGGATTGTTTAAAATTAAAATACTATTTGTATTAATTAGAAAATCAAGAAATATTATGATACACTGCTTGCACATCATCATCTTCTTCAAACTTATCAACTAATTTCATTACTTCTTCTTCCTGCTCTTCTGTTAAATCAATAGTAGTATTTGGAATACGCTGAAGTTCAGCGCTTATCACAGGTATTCCTTTTGTTTCTAGAGCTTTTTGCATTCCACCGAAATCTGTAAAACCTGTATAAACACAAATATTACCATCAACTTCAAAAACTTCTTCAGCACCGAAATCAATTAATTCTAATTCAAGATCTTCAATGGATTGATTTTCGCCAGCCAGCATAAAAACCCCTTTTCTCGAAAAAATAAAATCCAATGAACCTGTTTTACCAAGCGTGCCTTCATTTCTGGTAAAATAACTTCTTACATTACCTACTGTTCGGTTCAGGTTATCTGTTGCACATTCAATTAAAATTGCAACTGCATGAGGGCCATAACCTTCATAAACAATTTCTTCGAAGCCTTTTGCATCTTTTTCCGAAGCTCTTTTTATCGCTGCTTCTATCCTATCCTTTGGCATACTTACACCTTTGGCATTATTTACTGCAGTTCGCAAACGAGGGTTGGCGTCAATATGTGGACCTGATTGCTTAACTGCCATGGCAATTTCTTTTCCAAGGCGTGTAAATGCTTTTGACAATCGATCAAATCGTTTTGCTCTTCTTCCTTTTCGTAGTTCGTATGCTCTTCCCATTTTATACTATTTCTTGATTTTTTAAATTTGACAACATTTCTGAAGTTATTGTTTTGAGGTCAAATTCAGGTTTCCAATCCCAATCTTTTTGGGCAAAACTATCGTCAATGCTTTGTGGCCACGAATCAGCTATTGCTTGTCGCGGATCTGAACTTGAATAACTCATTTTAAATTCAGGAATTTCTTTTTTTATGGATTCTGCTAATTCTGCCGGTGAAAAACTTATTCCAGCAATATTATAAGCAGAACGTATACTTAATTTTTCAGAAGGTGCATGCATTAAATCTAATGTTGCTTTCAAAGCATCTTCCATATACATCATCGGCAAAGTACTGTTTGCAGAAAGAAAACTTTCGTACGAACCATTTTTAATTGCTTCATGAAAAATATGAACCGCATAATCTGTTGTGCCACCTCCTGGATCTGATTTCCAACCTATAATTCCTGGATATCGTAAACTTCTTACATCCAAGCCATATTTTTGAAAATAATATTCGCACCATCTTTCTCCAGCTAATTTACTAAATCCATAAACTGTATTTGGATCCATTGTGCAGTATTGCGGAGTATTAATTTTTGGTGAATTAGGACCAAAAACTGCAATTGAACTTGGCCAATACACTTTCTCTACTTTATATTCTAATGCAAAATCTAATATATTTATTAAACCCTGCATATTTAATTCCCAAGCTTTCTTTGGTTTCTGCTCACCAACAGCAGATAATAATGCTGCCAACAAATAAAACTGAGTTGGCTTATATTTTTCAATCATATTCTGGAGATTGTGAGTGTCTAGAACGTTTGAATATTCAAAAGGGCCGCTGTTAAGGGTATCGTAATCTGGTTGTTTTATATCAGAAGCAATTACATTCGAACCTCCATAAATATTTCGAAGTTTCGCAACCAGCTCAGTACCAATTTGTCCGTTTGAGCCAATGACAATTATTTTATCTTTTTTCATTAAAATTGTATTCGAGCAGTAATTGCGAAAAACTACAATTCTGCGGTTAAAAATCAGGATTTCAAATGTAGAAATAGTTTTTGAACAATGAAGGATTTGAACTACAAAGGATTTGAGCTTCTAAGCATTTGAACCACGAAAAATTTAAACCACGTGAAATTTGAACCACAAAGACTCGAAGAAAAAAGAAGAAACACTAAGTTTTTTGAATCAAAAAGAATTTGAACCACAAAGACACGAAGGCACAAAAATTTTAAGAAAAAAAAATAAAAAAGAAGAAATACTAAGTTTTTTAATCACCTCATAGATAAAGTTCCTTTTTATTCCGCGGACTTTTCCTTTTGTTAATTCTGAGGAACAAAGAATCTCTTCAAGTTTGAATATGTTTGATTTTGTAAAATTCATCAAACTATTTAAAACTTACTCGCAAGCACACAGGTTTTTTTGAAGTTTTTTATTTCTCCTTCTAAATTAAATAACTCGAAATAAACGATATAAACACCAACTTTCACCTTTTCAGAATCATCGTTTGTTCCATCCCATTTATATAATCCAGTTTCGGCAATTAAATCATTAGATATTAACTTGCGAATTTGCCTTCCATTCATATCAAAAATAGTAACGTTTGCTAATTGCTTTGGGTCGGTAACTTTGAATTTAATAAACAATTCGTCTTCGAAACCATCATTATCTGGAGAAAATACTTTGGGATCGAGGTTAACATCATCGTTTGCATTGGCAATTTCCTGAAACTGAGAATTTTTATAACCAGGTGTTGCAAAACCATTGGTTGATGCTGCAGAGTTCCAGTTTGCTTTTAACTGAGTTTTTTCTGAATAACTTATTCTTTCTAAAGAAACGCCTTCTGTATTATCAAGTAAAGGAAAATGGTCATCATCCGCAAAATTGTATTGGTCTAACCGTTGTTCCCCTGATAGTAAAACAACTCGACCTTCATCGTCACTGAGAGATGGGAAACTGCTAATTTGTATAAAATTCTGTTCGCTTTCAATTCGGTAACTTGTTTTTATGTTTTCAATGTTAGGACTTAAAACTGCAAATTGTTTTGGAGCAAGGAAAAACTGATTTGCACTAATAAATTTTCTGGTTCCAATTGAATCTAATTCGTCAGCGTTTGCAATTTCTAATTCTGATAAATCAATTAAATTTTCACCATTATTATAAATTTCTACAAAATCACTACCTCCAGTTTTAGGGTTAAATAAGATTTCATTAATTAAAATATCACCCTTATTAACAGGTAATGCCAATAAAAAACTTGCTGGGTTTATTGAGACTGGTTTTCCGGTACAATCTTTAAAATCAATAAATGATATTTGATAATTGAACCCACGCGAAATACGATCAGAAAATTTAAGAACTACTGATGAAATATCAGGAGTTGGGAAAGTTGCTAAAATAGTTAGCGAACCATTAACCTGAAAACTTGAAATCGAAGTTAAATTAATTAAATCAACCGATTTAGAAAACACTAACCTGACTGATGAATCACCTGTAATTTGAGTATTAATAACTCTTAGAGTAGTGGTGTCGCTTCCTTTTGCGTTTACACTATTTACTGCTCCAGGAGTTCCTCCAGCACTACTTTCGGATGCAATCCAATTGTTTGAACCTGAACAAGTACTTAGTTCATCTATTCTTTCTAACGTATATCCACCTTCGCTTTTTATTGAACTACGATACCAATCATCGGTATATCCTACTTGATCAATTACCCGATCTAATTTGTCTTTTAATACAATAAAATCTATCGAATTATTTAGTGATGGAAAAGAACTTAGACCAATAACATTTGGATAAGCTGCAAATAATGAAACATCTGAAATATCGCAAATAACTGCATACCCACCAGCATCAATAAATCCTCCAGTAAAAGTAGTAGTAGTGCCTGGATCTGAAAAAGTAATTCCTTTTAAAGAAACTGCTGAAGAACCTGGATTATATAATTCAATGAATTCGGTTGAAGGTAAACCAATTACAGGTGTAGGATCTGGAAATATTTCATTTATCAATAATGTAATTTCACCTGTTGGTACGCTGGTAAGAATAAATTTAAATTCGGTTGAATCAATTAAATTTCCAGCACAATCATTTATGTTTTTAGCCTTTAAAAAATAGGTATCTGGCACTAAATTCTGCAACAAATTTCCAATAAAAATTCCATTATCAAAGGCTATCTCATTGATAGAAATGAATGTTCCTGCTTGATTCCTTAACTCATAATTAAGGATATTTTTAGCAGCAATAGTATCTGGATTTTTAGAAAAATTAAACTGAAATTCTGTTGCTGATAAAACCTGAACGGACAAAATTCGCAGTTTTATTGTATCAGCATTTAAAGCAAAAGCTGAATTAATCTTTCCTGGAGTTCCACCGATGATATCGTTAGAGGCATTCCAATTTTCAGCCTGATTACAATTAGATAACGGGTCAATTTTTTCTAAAGAATACCCTCCTCCTTTTTTTATTGCATCTCGATACCAAGAATCGGAATACGATACCTGGTTTATTACCGATCCATTTTGATCTGTCAAAGTTAACACATCACCAGTATTATTAAGAGAAGGGAAAGGACTTATGCCAATCACATTTCCAAAACCAGCATACAAAGCAGTGTCTGCAATTGGACATAAAATTAAAAAACCATTTGCTGGTATATTTCCTTTTGTGAAAATATAAGTTGAAGTTGGATCAGAATATTCCAATCCAGCTAATGAAACATTATTATTAGAAGTATTATAAAGTTCGATAAATTCTTTTTCAGGTAAGCCAATAACTGGACTTGGATCTGCAAAAATTTCATTAATAATAACTGGAAAACCAGGAATTGGAACATTACTGATAATGAATTTATAAGCAATTCCACTATCTATTTTAGTTCCTGCGCAATCGGAAATATTGCTGAGTTTCAAAATATACATCCCTGCCGGAAGTGGAGTTAAGAGGTTTAACGTAATTTTCTCAAAATCTACAGAAACATCTAATAAAGATTGATTTTGCCCTAATAAATTGAACACTGAATAATTACCCAAAATAGCAACCGTTGAACTATCAGGAATTTTATTGAAAACTATTTGCAGCTCTTCATCAGATTTAACAATGATTGTATCAACTTTTAGTTGTACTGTATCTTGATTTACCTTTATTATTGAATTAATAGTTCCTGGTGTTCCACCAATTAAAGCATTTGATGCATTCCAATTTATGTAATTTCTGCAGGCAGAAAAAGGGTCGATACGTTCCAAGGTATAACCCCCATTTGCTTTGGTAGTACTTCTATACCAACTCGTTGAATAATTAACTTGATCTAACAATTTTCCATTTGCATCTTTTAATGAAATAGAATCACCAGCGTTATTTAGAGATGGAAAAGTGGTCAAACCCAAAACTCTACCATAAATTTGATAAGAAGCTGTATCTGCTCGAGTTGAAAGAATTAAATACTCGCCAGCGTTTAATATTAAATTTCCAAATGTATATGTACTTGTAGCATCAGCGTATTTAAAACCATTTAAATTGATCGGCTGATTGCTGGTATTTAATAATTCAGCAAACTCGGTAGCTGGCAATCCAAAACTGGGTGAAGGATCGGCATAAAGTTCATTAATTACTATTCCATCTCCTGATGGCAAAGGAATATTGGTAAAAGAAAAAGTCTGACTGTTATTAATTCCGATTGGATTTCCCGAAAGATCATTTACATTATTTACAGTAACCGTATAATTTCCATCAGGCAAAATCTGAGCTAACTCTAAATCAATAATTGAATTATTGGCACCTGAAAAAGTTGCAGCGATTGGATTTCCTACACCAGCAATAGAATAATTTGTTGGATTTAATGCAGTTGTACTTTCCAAAGCTTCTGAAAATGTAAGTTTTACATTTATTCCATCAATAGTTGCAGCAGAAATTAAAGTTGGAGGAGTATTATCAACAGCTAAGGTTGAAATACTAAAATTATCGAAGAAAAACTTATCGCTTCGGGTAGCAGTATAAATTGCACGCACTCCAAAAAATGAAGAATTGGTGTATGTATTATCTGTAGAATTCCCTTCTAATTGATAAGAACCTGATTTCGCATCATCTGATTCCAAGGTCCAGAAACCTGCAATATCGCGGCTAACTCGAATTGATGTTTTTACAGTATCTGTAAAAGTTCGAGTATGAGCTGCTCCGTCTATAATTTTTGTTGCCGTTGTTCCGGTTTGTTTAAATAAATCGTAAGAATCTGTATTACCTGTTTCACCAATTTGAAAGAAATATCCATTCAAAGAACTTTTTAAATCGACTGCATTTGAAACTAAATAAATCCTCATTTGATTCGTAGATGATGGATCAAAATTCATCTGAATATCAAATGTCCACACAGAATTTACTGCTGAAGTATTGGTTGTACTTAAATAAACAGATTGTGAGAGCAAACTTGCTTTAGTTTGAAGTTGTTGGTTTGAATTAACATTAAACCCAGCTGTATCACCATTCCAAGTTGGATTAAATAAAAAATCGCCATCTGAAAAATTATCCAAAAGCTGAGCTTTCAGATTTATTGAGAAGCAAATTAATAGAAACAAAAATATCTTTTTCATATTTGTAAGACAGAAATATATTGGTAGCAATTTATCCTGCTACTAATTTCTATAAATATTCTTAATGTCATCTTATTATTAAAAAATAAATGAAAATAGCTGTTATTGGTGCTACTGGACTAGTTGGAACAACGATATTAACCATTTTATCGGAGCGGAAATTCCCACTTACGGAGCTAATTTTAGTTGCCTCGCATAAAAGCGTTGGAAACTTAGTGGAGTTTGAGGGCAAAAGTTTATCTATCATAAGTATGGATGATGCTATTGCAATGAAACCTGACATTGCAATATTTTCTGCTGGAGGTTCTGTTTCACTTTCCGAAGCGCCTCGATTTGCTGAAGTTGGAACCATTGTAATTGATAATTCTTCTGCATGGAGAATGGACCCAAGCAAAAAATTAATTGTACCTGAGGTTAATGCAAACGTTTTAACTGCACAAGATAAAATTATCGCAAATCCAAACTGTTCTACGATACAATTAGTTGTAGCATTGCAGCCACTACATGCAAAATTTAAAATAAAAAGAATTGTTGTTTCAACTTATCAATCTGTTACTGGCACAGGGGTAAAAGCGGTAAATCAATTAATGAGTGAACGAAAAGGACAAAAAACAGAAATGGCTTACCCTTATCAGATTGATTTGAATGTAATTCCTCAAATAGATGTATTTACTGAAAACGGATATACCAAAGAAGAGATGAAAATGGTGAATGAAACTCGAAAAATAATGCAAGACGATTCCATTATGTTGACAGCGACAACCGTAAGAATTCCAGTTGTGGGTGGTCATTCAGAATCAGTAAATATAGAATTCGAAAAAGATTTCGAAGTAGATGCCATCATCTCTATTTTAAAAAATGCCCCCGGAATTATTGTTGAAGATGATATTGAACATAATATATATCCAATGCCGATGAATGCTCATGGAAAAGATGAAGTTTTTGTAGGTCGTATTCGTAGAGATTACAGCAGAGCTAATTGTTTGAATATGTGGATTGTGAGCGATAATTTAAGAAAAGGTGCAGCAACAAATGCTGTACAAATTGCCGAATATATTTTGGCAAACAACTTATTATCAAGAAATTAATACTTGAAAAAAAATCAATTAATAAAAAAAGCGGTTGTAATTGGTGCTGGCATTGGAGGCATAGCAGCTGCAATTCGTTTGAGATGTAAAGGCTATGAGGTTATTGTTTTAGAGAAAAATGCTTATCCGGGTGGAAAATTAAGCGAAATAAGTCAAAATGGTTTTCGGTTTGATGCTGGACCATCGTTATTTACGATGCCTCACTTTGTTGATGAATTATTTACACAGGCAAATAAAAATCCAAGAGATTATTTTAATTATAAAAAACTTGATGAAACATGTAATTACTTTTTTGCAGATGGTAGCACATTAACTGCATTTGCTGATCTAGAAAAATTTGGAAAAGAAGTAGAAGAAAAAACACTAGATAATTCGAAAACCTTAAAGAATTTCTTCATTAAAAGTAAGGCAATATTCGAAATTACCTATCCAGTATTCTTAACAAAATCTTTGCATAAAATCAAAACTTATTTGAACCTGACTACTTTACTTTCTTTAGTAAGGATTAACGAGATTAATGCATTTAAAAGCATGAATGAAGCCAATAAACAGCTTTTTAAAGATCCAAAAATGGTTCAATATTTTAACAGATATGCTACTTACAACGGCTCAAACCCTTTTAAAGCTCCAGCAACTTTAAATGTAATTCCACATCTGGAACACTATTATGGAGCCTACTTTCCTATTGGAGGAATGGTAAATATTACAAAATCGTTGGTAAAACTTGCCAACGAAATAGGAGTGAAATTTTCAATGAATTGTGAAGTTAAGAGCGTTTCAGTTGAAAATAAAAAAATAAAAGGAGTACAGCTAGAAAGTGAATTCATACCTGCAGATTTAGTTGTAGTAAATGCAGATGTACACAGTTTCTATAAAAATTTAATGCCGAAAAAGAAAATTCCAAATAAACTTATAAAACAAGAGCCTTCTGGATCGGCACTAATTTTTTATTGGGGAATTAAAAAGGAATTTCCAGAACTTGGCTTGCATAATATTTTCTTTTCAACTGATTATAAGCACGAATTTGAAAAAATATTTAATGAGAAAACCATCAGTCATGATCCCACAATTTATTTAAACATTAGCTCCAAAATAAATAAAGAGGATGCACCAAATGGATCAGAAAATTGGTTTACCATGATAAATGTGCCCTATATTTCTGGACAGAACTGGGAAGAACTAATTAAAGAAGCACGCAAGAATATTATTCAAAAACTTAATGAAACGCTAAAAATTGATTTAGAAGCGTTAATAGTTTCAGAAATGATACTCGATCCCATTTTAATTGAATCAAAAACCTCATCGAATAAAGGTGCATTGTATGGTGGAAGCAGCAATAATCGTTTTGCAGCGTTTTTACGTCACTCAAATTTTTCGTCTGAGGTAAATGGATTATACTTTTGTGGTGGTAGCGTTCATCCGGGTGGTGGAATTCCACTTGCTTTATTATCTGCAAAAATTACTACAGATTTAATAGCATGATAAAAGCAAAATCTTCCAAATTGTTTCAAAACTTTTTTTCAATATATCTTAATTTTATTTTAAAAAGAGATTTTCATTCTATTGGAAATAACGAAATCGAGATAGAAAAAAATAAAAGTATTTTGGTGTTAGCAAACCATATAAGTTGGTGGGATGGTTTTCTAATTTTTTATATAAATAAAAAATATTTTAACAAAAATTTTCATGTGATGATGTTAGAAGAACATTTAAATAAAAATCAATTTTTAGGTAAATTAGGAGCGTACTCAATTCAAAAAAAATCAAGAGATATAATTGAAAGTTTGACTTATACTTCTCAACTTTTAGAAGATCCGAAAAATCTAGTTTTGGTTTTTCCAGAAGGTGAAATCCATTCTCAACAACAAATTAATTTTCCAGCTGGAAATGGCACTGATAAAATACTTTCTATGTGTAAAAATGATGTTCAGGTTATCGGATCAATTACTTTCATTGATTATGGCTCAAATCAAAAACCAAGTATTAGTATTTATCAACGTACATTAAGCAACCAAAAATCAACAAAAGCATTTCAGGATTTCTATCAGGAATGCAGAGAAAAACACATTAATTTAACTAAACAATGATTATTGTTTACTTGCTTTTTATATTTCTATGTATTCGCTTTTGCGTTACCTTATTTAATTTTTTATCTCAGCCTTTTTTACCACAATCACCGAAACATTATGATGATTTAGTTTCTATTTTAATACCAGCCAGAAATGAAGAAAATAATATTCTAGATTTATTAAAATCTCTTGAAAATCTAAATTATAGAAATTTTGAAGTTATAATAGCTGATGATGGATCGACCGATAAAACATTTGAAATAATTGAAGATTTTATTTTAAATAAACCAAGTTTTAGCGTTTTTAAAATAGATGTTTTACCAGAAGGATGGTTAGGCAAAAATAATGCTTGTTTCCAATTAGCAAAAAAAGCAAATGGAGCTTATTTATTGTATTTAGATGCAGATGAAACGGTTTTACCTGAAATTCTGGATAGTGCAGTTCACCGAATGAAAATGAACAGATTACATTTGCTTTCTCTTTTTTGCGATCAAGAGATGAAAACATTAGGTGAAAGAATGGTAGTTCCACTAATGCATTATTTATTACTTTCATTACTTCCTTTGAGATTGGTATATTTATCCAGAAACCCCTCTTTTGCTGCTGCAAGTGGACAATTTATGATGTTTGATGCCGAAAATTATAAGAGAGAACAATGGCACAAACAGGTAAAAAATTATGTAGTTGAAGATGTTGCTATTCTTAAATTAATGAAAACCGAAAAATTTAGAACAGAAACTTTATTAGCCAATCGTTTTGTAAGTTGCAGAATGTATACAGGATATCAAGAATCGCTAAATGGTTTTAGTAAAAATTTACTAGCTGGCTTTAGTTATAATTTAGGTGCAATGACATTTTATTTTATGTTGATATACTTTGGATTTATTGCATTGTTATTTTTTCCTACTTGGTTCAGTATTTTCGCGCTGCTACTTGTTGCTGGAATCAGAATTATGATATCTATTATTAGTAATCAAAATATTGTATATAATTTGATTTTACATCCATTACAAATGACGTCTTTTGTTGTAGTTGCTATCATGTCGGTAAAAAAATATTTGCTAAAGAACATAGTATGGAAAGGTCGAAATATTCAGCCGGGATGAAGTTAAACAAGCAAAATATATGTATATTTTTAATTATAATTTTCCATATCGTTGGATTAATTGGATTTATTTTTTTTGATGAAACAGGTATTTTTAGGAATTTAACACCTTGGCATTTATGCTTTATGTCATTACTTTTAATTATTTCCCAACCAGAAAAAAACATTGGCTTTTACAGCTTTTTAGCTATTTCTATATTGGCTGGATTAGCAATTGAATATGCTGGAGTACATAATTCATCTGTTTTCGGCGCATATATTTATGGGGAAACGTTAGGATTCAAAATTGCCGGAGTTCCAATAGTAAAAGGAATTAATTGGTTTTTGGTAAGCTTCAGTACTGGAATGTTGGTTAGTAGCTTTGGATTTAAAAACATCCTTATAAAAGGATTTGTTGGAGCATCATTGATGGTTTTTTTAGATTTATTCATAGAGCCAGTTGCTATTAAATACGACTATTGGAATTGGATTTCTGGTAATATCCCAATGCAAAACTATTATGCTTGGTATGTATTTTCGTTTTTATTCATGCTTGCTTTTTTTCTTATTCCTTTCAAAAAAAACAATCTAGTAGGTGTTATCATGTTTATAACACAATTGGTGTTTTTTATCGTTTTATCCATATAACTTTGCAATTCAAAAATGAATACTATGTACAATCTTGATGTAACTATAGATCAGCAATCCGGCTTCTGTTTTGGAGTGGTTTATGCTATAGATATGGCCGAAGAAATATTAGACGAACAAGGTTATTTATACTGTTTGGGCGATATTGTTCATAATGATGAAGAAGTAGAGCGATTAAAAGCGAGAGGGTTGCGAATAATTTCTCATGATGAATTAAAGGAATTACGAAATGAAAAAGTGCTAATCCGTGCACATGGGGAAGCGCCCGAAACCTATAAAACAGCTCTTGACAACGACATTATTTTAATTGATGCCTCGTGTCCGGTGGTATTAAAACTTCAAAACAGAATTAAAAATTCGTTTGATGATAAAGAACAAATATTAATTTATGGTAAACATGGTCATGCAGAAGTTATTGGATTACAAGGGCAAACAAATGATGAGGCCATAGTATTTCAAGATATTGCAGAACTTGACCAGGTTACTTTACCAAAAAAAATCACACTATATAGTCAAACTACTAAAAGCACAGAGAAATTTTATGCTATTAAAGATGAATTAATTAGCAGAGGTTATGAACTGAAAGCAAACGATACTATTTGCCGTCAAGTTTCTAATCGTGACGAAGAACTTCGTGGTTTTGTAAAAGATTTCAATAAAATAATTTTTGTATCCGGGCGTAAATCATCTAACGGAAAAATATTGTATGAAGTTTGTCGAAAATATAATCCAAACACATATTTTATTACTTCAAGCAGCGATCTGAATAAAAGTATGTTTGATGTTAATGATAAAGTTGGAGTTTGTGGAGCAACCTCCACGCCTATGTGGTTAATGGAAAAAGTAAAAGAAAAATTATTGGAATTTTAATTTTGGAATACCTGTCCAAAAAAAATTATTAAACTAATTTGAAAAATTATCTGCAGGATTTTTAATTAATGGTAACAACAGAACAAATCAAAAAAGAATTCCCAATTGGAATATTTATCGCCTTCACTATCATCGTGTTATGGGCTTGTAGTTTGATTTTTTTATTAGTTAATAACTATAATTTTTCTTTATTCGCAACCATACTTTTTATTTTAATTCAAACACATTTATACACAGGCTTATTTATTACGGCACATGATGCGATGCACGGAACCGTTTCTTCAAATAAGAAAATTAATGATGGAATAGGAAATTTAGTGACTATGCTTTATGCCTTATTTCCTTATAAAAAACTTTTAACTAAACATCATATTCATCATAAAGAAGTTCATACTGAAAACGATCCAGACTATTATAATGGAAATTTTTTCGTCTGGTATTTTTACTTTATTAAACGATATTTAACGATTTGGCAATTTATAGCAATGGCTGCAATTTTCAATGTTCTTGCTATTTGGATTCATGAAAAAAATCTAATTTTATTTTGGATAATTCCCTCAGCATTAAGCACTTTACAATTATTTTATTTTGGCACCTATTTGCCTCACAAAGGAGAACATGATAACATTCATCATTCTCGAACGCAGAAAAAAAATCATTTTATTGCTTTTATAACTTGCTACTTTTTCGGCTATCATTTTGAACATCATGATAAACCAGGAACTCCATGGTGGAAATTATATCAATTAAAATAACTTATTTTTATTATTAAAGCTTCAATCATTATTCAATCTTTTTACAATTTCTTCATAACTTTTATTTTTCAATTCATGTGCTATAGCTAATTGAGAAATTTCAATTTGCTCCAAAAGTTTAATACACATTATTGTTGATTCTTCCGATAAATCTTTCAATACTAATTCTGCTGTTGCAGCAACCATCGAATATGATTCAATTTGTACTTCATAACCTAAACTGGTTAATTTTAAAATTTTAGCTCTTTTATCTAAATCTGCAGTACGCTCCTCTAATAATCCTGCTAGTAAAAGTTTGTTAATACCTTCCATTCCGGTTGTATATTCAATCATCAGATGATTAATTAATTCAGTTTTTTTCATTTCGCCTTCATACTTTAATGTAGTTAAATAAAAAAAGGCTTCCGGAAATGGAAGTTGAATTTTATGCATTGCAATTTTATGATACGCTTGATATATATTGGCCAGTCTACTCATAATTTTCAATAAATGTGGCTTAGAAGAACCTTGAGCATAACAAATATTTTTTTCTTCACCATTGCTTTTTCTATGCAAAAAATCTTTACAAAAGTCTTCTAAACTACCTCCAGGTTGGTTTTTTTCGAACTTATCCCACAGGTTTACCAGTTCTACCAATTTATGTGATGGATTCATAATTCAAAAATGCAAAAAATAATTTATATCTAAAATGTTGTTTTTTATATCCGAAATGATTTATATTTGTGCCTTAAAATTAAAAACAAATTGACACTATAAAACTTATCACTTGATGAAAACATTACCCAAATTATTATTTACAATATTATTTCTTTTTTCTAGCACCCTATTTGCACAAAACGGCATCATAAGAGGAAAGGTAACCAACTCATTAAGCAATGAAACGTTAACAGGCGTTTCAGTCGTTATTCAAGGGTCATCAATTGGAACGGTAACCGACATAAATGGAAATTATGAATTAAAAAATTTGAACCCGGGCTATTATAATATTGATTTAATTTTCATTGGGTACAAACGAAAAACTATTTTCGAAATTCAAGTTAGTAATGCAAAAGTTGCCAATGTTGATGTTGCAATTGAAGAAGATATTGCCAATATTAATGAAGTAGAAATACAAGCATCAGCATTTTCAAAACCTCAAGAAAGCCCTGTATCGTTGCGTACAATTGGTGTTGCAGAAATAAAAAGAAACCCAGGAGGCAATCGGGATATATCAAAAGTTATTCAATCTTTACCAGGAGTAGCCGCACCGGTAAGTTTCAGGAATGATATTATAATAAGAGGTGGAGCACCGAATGAAAATAGATTTTATTTGGATGGAGTTGAAATTCCAAATATAAATCACTTTGCAACACAAGGTTCTTCGGGTGGACCAGTTGGTTTAATAAACGTTGATTTTGTACGAGAAGTAGATTTTTATTCAGGTGCTTTTCCAGCTAATCGTGGCAATTCATTAAGTTCTGTGTTTGAATTTAAACAAAAAGATGGGCGAAATGATAAGATTGGCGCATCATTAACCGCTGGTTCAAGTGATTTTGCCTTAGCAGTTGATGGACCCATAGATTCCATAACTACATTTATTGCATCGTATAGAATTTCATACCTACAATTCCTTTTTAAAGCTATTGGCTTACCTTTTTTACCAAAATATCAAGATTTTCAATTTAAAACCAAAACAAAATTTAATGCAAAAAATGAATTGGTAATTCTTGGAATTGGTGCAGTAGATAGATTTACATTAAATAAAGAGGCTAATAAAACAGATGATCAAAAATTTCTATTAGATAATCTTCCTATAAATACTCAAGATAGTTATACAATAGGTTTAAATTATAAAAATTACCGTAAAAAAGGATATAGCACATTAGTTTTTAGTCGAAGTGCATTAGACAATCGGGCTGTCAAATTTGAAGAAAATGACGAAAATCTTCCTAAAATATTAGATTATAATTCTCAGGAAACTGAAAATAAATTCAGGTTGGAAAATACTAGCCAAGAAAAATCACTCAGATTAAATTATGGAATTAGTTTAGAAACGGTAAAATACAAAACTAGTACTTTCAATAGAACCCCTTTTGGACAGTTCAATTTTAGTTCAGAAATTAATTTCTTAAAATATGGGGCGTTTGCACAAGTTAGTCGTGGATTTTTAAAAGAGCGACTACAACTTTCTGCAGGTTTAAGAACTGACGGCGCAGATTATTCCTCTGCTTTAAGTGATTTATCTAAACAATTATCTCCAAGATTATCGGCATCCTATAATATTACTACCAATTTAAGTGTTAATGCAAATTCCGGAATTTATTATCAATTACCTGCATTTACGGTTTTAGGTTTTCGAAATCAAAATAATGAATTGGTAAACAAAAGTGCTGGCTACATAAGGGTTGCTCATCAGGTGGCTGGTATCGAATACAATACCTTAAAAAACTTACGATTTACCGTAGAAGGTTTTTACAAAAAATATAGTAATTATCCCATGTTGCAAATTTTAGGAGATACAATTCCATTAGCTAATTTAGGAGCTGATTTTGGAGTAACTGGAAATTTACCAGTGGCTGGAAGTACAGAAGGTAGAAGTTATGGATTAGAATTTCTAGCTCAGCAGAAATTAAACGAAGGTTTTTACGGAATACTTGCTTTAACCTTAGTTAGAAGTGAGTTTGCTGATAAAAAAGGAAAATATCAACCTTCTGCGTGGGATAGTAAATATATTGTAAGTGCAACAGCTGGTAAATTATTCAAAAGAAATTGGGAAGTTGGAGCAAAATTACGCTTAAGTGGAGGTGCACCTTACACCCCTTTTGATGTAGATCAATCATCTTTAAAAACGAACTTCGATATTTACCCTCAAGGCATTTTAGACTACGATCGATTAAATAGCGATCGATTAAAAACATTTTATCAAGTTGATTTACGGGTTGATAAAAAATATCCTTTCAAAAAATTTAATCTTAATATTTTTCTCGATATCCAAAACATATCCAATAATGTTTATCAATTACAATCAAATTTAACGGTTGCTAGAGATGCAAACGGAAATGCAATTACCTCTGATACAGATTCAAGCAGATATCAAACCAAATTAATTTCTAATCCATCAGGAAATGTTTTACCAAGTATTGGGTTAATTATTGAATATTAAATTAATTGAAATATTGCATTATATATCTTAAAACTCTTTGATGAGAGTACAAGAAATGATTTTAAAAGAGAATATCGGATTTCAAATATTAAAAAATGAAAAGGTTATTCCACAATTTAATTCCAAACTAAACTCTCATTTTGTAGTTTTGAAAACATGAATACGATTACAAAAAAAGAAAAGAAAGGTATCCTACTTGTGAACCTTGGAACTCCGAATAGCCCTGAAACTGCTGATGTAAGAACATATTTGCGAGAGTTTTTGATGGATGGGAGGGTAATTGATGTAAACGTTATTCCCAGATTTATCTTGGTTAAGGGTATAATTGCACCATTTAGAGGCCCAAAATCGGCAAAAACATATAAAGAAATTTGGGGGAAAGATGGTAGTCCATTAATGGTTCATAGCGTAAAAAGTGCAGAACTTTTACAAGAAAAATTGGGAGAGGAATATAAAGTAGTTTTAGCTATGCGCTATCAACAGCCTTCTATCGAGCAAGCATTAAAGGTTTTTTATGATGAGCGTATTTATGATATTGCTGTAATTCCTTTATTCCCGCAGTATGCATCTGCAACCAATAGCTCTGTAAACCAAAAGGTTATGGATATTGTAAGTAAATGGCAGATAATTCCAAAAATTTCATTTCTAAATAGCTTTCACGATAATCCAAAATTAATTGAAGCATTTGCGGCTCGTGGGCTCGAGCATACAATTTCCGACTTTGATCATATACTTTTCAGTTTTCATGGTTTACCACAAAGGCAAATGAAGAAATCAGATCCAAGTGGACAGCATTGCATAAAAGTAAAAGATTGTTGTTTGCAAAAAACTGAAAACAATAAATATTGCTACAGTGCTCAATGCCATCAAACTGCCATTCTAATTGCTGAAAAATTAAATATTCCTAAAGAAAATTACACGATTTGTTTCCAATCTAGATTGGGTAACGACCCTTGGATACAACCATATACCAGCAAAACTATTAAACAATTAGCCGAACAAGGCAAAAAGAAACTTCTGGTTTTTTGTCCTGCATTTGTTTCTGATTGTTTGGAAACTGTTTATGAGGTTAGTATGGAGTATGACGAAGAATTTAAAGAAGCTGGTGGCGAAAAAGTACAATTAGTAACCGGACTAAATGATCATCCATTATGGATTGATACCTTGGTTGAATTAGTTAAAGGATAGAAAATTTTACTTGCTGAAATAAATTATCAAAGGAAATTATCCTAAATTCTAGCGAGTAATAAATTGAATGTACTAAGTTTCAAATTCATTTTTTGCTCAAATTGAAACTCAAAAAAAAACCGACTTATTACTAAGTCGGTTTTTTTATTTTTAAAGTTTGTACTATTTCATTTTAGCATTTTCAGCCAAAAGTTTTTCGTTTAATGCAACATAATCAGCATTTTTCTGCTTCGTTGCTTCTGCAATTGATGCATTTGCTGATACAGCGGCACCTTTATAATCTTTCATTCTGGTTTGAATTTTAGCTTTTAGGTGCATCATCCAAAAACCTTCTTTATTCATCTCGGTAGCTTTGTTTACATATTCCAATGCTTTTGCCATATCCTTATTATTATCGTAATAATAGCTTGCTGCAGAATAATAAGAAGAAGCACTAGGTTTTGGATTTAAAGTAGATTCAATACTTGCCAAAACTTTGGTATCAATATCAGTTTCAATTTTGAAACCTACTTTTGTTTTTTCCCAACTTAAATTTAACATAGCAGAATTAGAAGTTAGGTCGTCAAATGAAATGGTAAACGATTCAACATTAGATGATAAAGATACTGGCTTGGCAGTTAAGCGAACCATATCTTCAGATTGCTTGTAATTTTCATCGTCGCTACCCCAATACGTAGTATTTTTGTGAATGATAAATGTCCATTCGGTTTTACCAGGAATAGTGTACAAAGCATATTCACCAGCTGGAACTTTCGTACCTCCAATTTTAACTTCTTCTGAAAAAGAAATCTTAGTGGATGAATTTGCACCTGTTCTCCAGATTTTATCAAAAGGAACTAAATCTCCAAAAATAGTTCTTCCCTTTACTGATGGGCGCGAATAAACTAAAGTAATATCGCCTAAACCTACTGCTTGTTTTACGGTAGAAGTTGGACTTGGTGCAGGAGTTTTAATTTGAGCCTGCGTGCTTCCAGTTAAAATAACCAAAGCTAAAACGGTGTAAATGAATTTTTTCATGTCAATAATATGGTTTTATTATGTTTCAAAGTTAAAGAATTATGATCACTTGATGCAAAATTTAAGAAATAGTGCAATTTCTTAAATTCTTGTCTTTTGTGAGTTAACTATTATCAGGATTTATGCGAATAAAAGAAAAAACAGGAATCAACATTAAAAATAAAAAAGGAGAAAGAACCCATTGTTTCAAGGATTGAAAAAACTGGCTTGCTAGTTCTGATTTGCTGAAAATAAAAAATAAATACGGTAAAACCATACAGAATGAAGCAATTAAAAATATAACAAAAGTGTAAAAAAGGAATTTTTTATTATGAAAAAAATACCAAACTCCAGTGCAAGTAAGAAGTAAATCAATAACAATAGAGATAAATAATGTATATAATCTTGGATCGTTTATTAATGAAAATTTTGCCGCTTTGTTATTTAGAAAATCCAATCGCGAAATAAGAAAACTGCCCTGTGAAAAAGAAAAATCGTAAAGATAATTTTCGGAAACATAACCAGAAACTGATAACAGAATTAAAGTAATTACAACAACAATAATCCTTTGAAATTTGCGCATACTTTTAATCAATATTTTTAATTGGCTTCAAAGATTTTATGGCAAAATAATTAACCCACAACATCCAGAGTAGGAAAATAAACCCATACACTATTACTGTAAATGTATATTTATGATTAAATTCAAGCAAATCAACATATTTTATATTGAGATATCCTAAACAAATAATCCGGATTACATTAAGAAAAAAAATAGCTACTATGCCTGCTGGAATAAACCAAATTTTATCAATTATTCGCCCCGGAAAAAGTATTATAAACACAGTAAATAATACAAATAAAATTAGCCCATTACATGAATGAGCTACACCAAGACCTCTTTGTCCATTAATAAACAAAAAACATTTATCGGCATTGTAATAAATTTCTGTTTTTACTCCAAATAAATTCAAGAATTTGGCTGTGGAATCTGTTGAAAAAGTAGTAAGCCAAGTATCAACTCTCCCATCTGGAAAAATAAAGAATTCATATAAAAAATACCAAAGCAAGTAAATACTTATAGCACTAAAAATAAAACGGAGAGCCGCCTTGTTGCTTGCAAACATTTGCTAAAAGTACAAAATAGATGCAAAAAAAAACCCGACCTTTTGGGTCGGGGTACTAATATTAACACATGAAAAAAATCTTATTATCGTTTGATGAATTTAGTTCTGCTTAATTCCTCACCTGCATTTCTGATAGATACAAAGTACATTCCTGCTGGCAATTGACTAATATCTTCCGAATGAGTTGATCGTTCAAAAGTAATTTCAGAAGATTTTACTAAAACTTTATCACCCAATGTATTAAAAACTTCAATACTTATTGGCAAACTTTCGTTTGATTGCAAGTCAATATTAAACTGATCAGCCATTGGATTTGGATATACAGATAATCGCATTTCGAAATCTTCTGATGGTCTTATTCCACTCGTTCTATTTCCAGTAGAATCAGGCGTTTTACCCGGACCAGAAACAATTATTGGGTTTGTAACATCGAACCCAGTACCATTAGAATTCTTAATAACAATTACATTTGAGTAGGTGAAATTACCATTTATGTCTACAATTTTTAGACGGTAGCGTTTAGCACCAGCTTTTCTTTTATTATCCAAAAATAAGTAGGTATTTCCATCTGGTGTAGTTCCAGAACCAGCAACCGAACCAAGGTTTTCATATCCTACATATCGGCTACTATCCTGCAAAATAAATTGTGCAACTTGAAATTCAACATCTGTTACCCAATTTACTTTAATAGTTCCAGCAAAACTAATACCTGTAAATGACCTCATAATAGTAGCAGTAGGTGCTGGTTGTAGCACAGCAAATCGCATTTCAAAACGATTGTCGCCTCCTGAATTTGGATCACTTGTTATGTTAAATGCGAACGTATTATTCAAGCGAACATCAATTGGCGTTTGAGTAAATTTATCAAACAGAATAATATTTGTTGTACTTACAAAATTAGCCAAATCATTAAATATTAATGAATAAGCCCCTATTGGAGTTGTACCTAAAGAAAGCCGAATAGTATCTTTTTTTACTAATGCAGGATATTTATTGATCGCAAGAAATAAATTATCTTTCGATCGGCTTGAAATACTAACAGTTGAACCGAAAAATTTAAGTGCATCTTCCTGATTATAATAGTTTTTTCTACCTCCATTACCGAAATAAACTACTATTTCGTCGCTGTTATTAACGTCTTTCAGCAATTTAATTCGCAATAAATCAGGAACATTTGCTTCAGCAGCTAAATTTCCAAATAATACAATGACAAGCAAAATAACTAATCCTAACCATGTTAATGGTGTTTCTACTTTTGCTTGATTTAATTTTTCTAGTGAATTCATGTAAATTTTTTTCATACTTAGCGTTTCGTTATTGAAATATAGAGAGCGTATGATTTGAATGCTTATACGGGATTCACCCACTCAATGTTTCCAATTTTTTGAATTCTATTTATTCTACTTTGAAAGTAAGAAGAGAAAACGAAAAAATAATTAATTCATTGAAAGAATGATACTTAAAAGTTTAGAAAAAATGATGAGAAGTCTCCTTTAATAATCTAGGCCTAATTTATTGTTTTATAAGTTTACCAATTATTGCAGGCTCCTTTTGTTCACTATTTTTAAGTTGGATTGTGTAAATTCCAGAAGCTAGCTTGCTAACATCTTCGACCAGGTTTGATCCAAGTTCAGAAATTTCCGTTTTCCGACTTATCATAATTTTTCCTAAATTATTTAAAACAGTAAGTTGATATATCCCAGCTTGCATTCCTGTAATATTTATATGCATTACATTTTTAGCGGGATTTGGATATATCCTCATTGTCTGAACTATTGGATTTTCTTTTGCTACTAATAATCGATCGTCTGAAATTCCTAAAACATTTTTTATATCAACTATTGTGTCATCATTGAAAATTAATTCAAACCGATCACCAATATTTTCTTCTTTATCTATTATCTCAAATTTATAAAGTGTATTAGCTGAAATTATAGTCTTACAATTTAGGTATTTATCCAATAAAGTGATTGTTGTCTTATTATTAAATGTATTTAATCCTATAAATTTTAATAAATAAAAACCTGGTGCACCTTCTGCTCCTAAATTTAAGGATTGTTTTTTATTAATAAAGTCAATTTCATTAATGGCTAATTTCTTCTTATCCGATGAGATGGAATAAATATTCAATGAATTTCCTAATAATTTTCGTGCATCTTCCTTTTCATTAAATAATAAAGAACTCCCTTTTTTAAAAATTATTAACGATTCATCCTCGATTCCTTCTGAATTTACCAACACAACAGAAAGTTGATTTAATTTGGCCTCGCGAATATAATTTGTATGTGGATCAAGACTTGTTTTAACTTGTTCAGATAATGAGATAGAAGGAACTCCTGCGCCACTTGCTTTTACAAAAAAAGAATGACCAGAGGCTATAATTTGTGAGCCATTATTTATCGAAGCATTGTTAGATGTTTTATAAGTTCCAAAAGTTCCCGTTGTTGGATTATAGGTATAAATCACATCTTCAACATTTGTTTTGATAAATGAAGTTGAATTCCAGTTGATATTTGAAGGATAAGGATTTCCAACAAGATTCCAACCATCGTCTAAAGAATTATCATTTGCTGGATGATCAGTAAATGTTAATGGCAATGTGACATTACCAGAATTTACTGATCCCGTATAATCAATCGTAGCTGGGGTGGGTATTGGGAAAGGCTGAGTGTAAAATGCTGGAGAGCCCAATGAACGATCACCGCGAATTAAAATTGAAACTCCTTTACCTGTTGCTAAAGTATTATTAACAGAAGTAATACCTTCATAACCGAAATCAAATGTTCCTTCAACGGTTTCATTATAAATAAAAGCAGATGGTTTATTTAAATTTGATAAGTCAAAACCGCTTCCTATTTGTCCGGTAATATAAATATCGTCTAAAAATTGCGAATAATTAATTTCACCATTAATATTTACTGGTGATGACAAATACCGATAACGGCGCGCATTTCCTGGAAGCGTTTCAATATATCTTTGAACAGTAATATTACCCTGGATTATTCTAATTGGAGAAAGCTGAGCAATTCTACCTGTTCCTGTTGAATTGGAAATAAGAACTAAATTTCCATTCGAAATTAGTGTTGAATTATCAACCAAACTTACGGTACCTCTAACATTCGCTATGCTACTGAGTGTTTTATTTCCGGCTGAAGCAAGATTTAAATTATAATATTCTATTCCTGCCATTTGTTGGTCAGCGCCATTAAAAGAAATTGTGTTATCAACTTCAGCTAAAACTGATACTCCATTAACAATAAAATCTTGTTGCAAGTTAATTGTACCTGCCTGGCAGGTTTTTATTCCAGTACCACTTAAAATTAAATTGGAATATCTTTCAAGTGAAACAATTTGATTTATTCCATTATACTCTATTGTAGAATTTAACTGCAAATCGTACCCATTATCCATATTTGGAAGACTGTTTATTCCTCCAACTTTCAGTGTACAGAATTCATTTACAAAAACAGATCCACCAGAAGCTTGATGCAAGGTATATTCAGTTAAATCTAGAATTCCACTATTTATTGTCACCGTTGAAATATCCCAGATGTCAACTAGTAAACTAACTGTTGCAGCTGTTTTATTAATTGCCAAGTGCTGAATTGGAGGAGACCAAGAACCTTCTATTCGGGATGGTTGATTCCCTATAAAACTAATAACCGTTCCATTAGTATTTAACTCATCATTAGACGTAAAATTTCCACTTAATTCTAAATTTACAAATGATTGAATTGTACCTCCGTTATTATCAACAATTAAATCATTTAAATTATAAATACCAGAACCTGATAATGAACTAACATCAGAAATTAATCTAATTGCTGATTTAGCTCCATTTATTATTCCATCGTTTAAAACCGAACCACCAAATTGATGAATATTTCCAATATTACATTGGTAAATTGTTCCATTTCCAATAATTAAATTCCCAGAAATTGATACGTTATTCGTTGCTTGAAAAATTACAGAACTGGCGCTTCCATTATTAATAGTCAAGTTTCCTGAAACACTAAGCGGCGAAACCATTGTTTTTATAATGTTTCCACTTTGCCCCTCTAGAATTAAGTTTCCATAAACTTGATTAGATATTGTTTGATTATCACCACTATAATAAAACGAGCTGTTTATTTCAAACAAATTAGCATTAAAATTGAGTGGGAAATTATTGGCGCTTATCTTAACAGTTGCACCGTTTGCAACGCTAAATGTTCCTCCAACTCTACTTCTTCCTCTATTAGCTGTAAATGTTCTTAAATCCAATATGCCTTCTAAAACAGTTATTTTACCGATAACATTTGATGACGACAAAAGTGAACGTAAATTTGAAGTTAGATATTTTGTAGTGTTTCCACTTATAACCAGAGTACCATAACTTATAGTTGATTTAATTTCTTGATTAAGAACAGATGAAGAATAATTAATCGTTGCATTTCCATTGATTGATGTAGGATTTTTAGAATAATTTAAATCATAGGATGATTCTTTTATGTGCAATTTTGAAACACTTCCTAAAATAAAATTTCTATTTATTGTCACTAAATTTGAATTCGGAATAAATGTAGCATAAACAGAAAAATTTCCTTCAACCACGATTGGATTATTTAATGATATAGTTCCATTTATAGTTAAATTCTCAAATGTAGTAGCTCCAGTAATTGAAGATCCAATCCCATTCATTGAAACATTAGCATTCAGAATTGTTGAAGTATAAATTCCTTCTTTATTCCAGTTTCCTAATACTGTAAAAGTAGTTGCGGCTGTATGAGAAATGTTGCCATTGATTCCAATGGTTACGTTTCCGTAAACGTTGATCGGAAAATCTATAATTAAAGTACTTGGAATACTACCATTTCCAATTGTTAATGATTTACAAAGAGCGGATCTACTTAAATCGGGTTGAAAACTGCCTGTAAAATTTGCATCTCCTATTATGACATCAATTGCAGATGTAGGAATTCTATTCAAAGTCCAATTACTTGCTAATGACCAATCACTTGAAACGGTGCCTTTCCATGAAACTGTGATAGCAAAAATGCTATTTGTTGAAAATAATAAGTATATGCTAAGTAATAAGATAAAAAAGCTAGGCTTGAGAGAAAAACTTCTATAGGTAAAAATGAAATTGTTCATATTTTTTTTTTAAACACCTATCTTTTACGAAGCTTTTTATAAAAAGTTGAAGGTTTTTGTAAACATCATTATTTACAAAGAGTGAAAATTAAAAAACCATCATCTCTTGTAGAGAATGATGGTTTTTTGTCTATAGGTAGTATACTTTTATTTTTTGATGAAATTTGTTGATACACGATTATCTCCAGCTGCAACTGTAAGAACGTATGATCCTTGAGCTAGTTCATTTATATTTTGCTTATAAGAATTACCGTTTTCGGTCTGTATTTCTTTTTGGATTATTAACTGACCTAATACATCTCTTATCGTCAACTGATACGTTTTAGCGATAGCATTTGAAAGACTTATTGTTATTTCGTCTTGAGCAGGTATAGGATATATACTTGCAGCAAATATATCTTTGTCATCGAAACTTATAGAAACAACTTTTGAATAACTGAATTTACCATTTACATCTTTCAATTTCAAACGGTAGTAGTTCATTCCTTTAAAAGTCGATAAATCGGTATGTGAATAATGATTTTGAGAAATTCCATTTTTTCCATTTATTGTTGCTATGGTTGAAAAAGGTTTTACTCCATCAGTTTTCTCCAACTCATAATTTGAGAAATTAATTTCTGAAGATGAAGACCACGTTAATAAAGCGTTTTTTCCTTCTTTACGACCAGTAAAAGAAACTAATTGAACAGGCAATGGTGCGCCTATTTCAGTTATAATCTTAAATCTCAACTTTCCTTTTGAATTTATATCTGAACTAATGAAAAAAGGATAGTTTGAAATTGTTCGTAAATCGGTGTTAGTATTCGTAAATTCATCTTTTAAATAAATAGAAAGGCCAGGGGCTAAGGTTGCAAAATTTTCAAAGTTTAAACTGTAAGCTCCATTTGAACTTGCATCAACTGATAAGAATATTGTATCACCATTTTGTAAATGTGGTCGTGAATTAATAGCCAATTCCGCATTTCCCGAATTTCTGCTTGACAAATTAATAGTTTGATTTAAAAATTTACCTGCATCTTCTGATTCTAAAAACGTTGTAGAATATAAACTATCAAAGCCAATAATAATCTCATCTTGATTAGCTGAATCTTTAATTAAATTAATTTTTGCAATTTCTTCTGCTGCAGTTCTAAATACTTGATTTGGAGTTCCGGTAGATTTAACCGCTTCTTGAAAAGTCAATACAGGATTTGCAGCATTCGCTTTTACAAAAAATCCTTGACCAGAAGATATGTATCTTCCGACTCCGTTGGTACCATTATTTGAGCCAGAGGTATGCAAATACGTTCCATATGAGTTTGTAAGAGGATTATAAATATACATAGCTGCATCTAGATTTGTTCTGGTCCATGATCCTGATCTCCAATCAATTTGAGATGGATATGGATTACCTACCAAATTGTAACCATCGTTAACAAGTGAACCTGTATTGGTATATGATAACACTGGAGAAATAGCATCACGATTTACTGTTCCTTCAAAATCCATAGTTACTTGAGTTTGCAATGGAAAAGGTGCAGTGTAAAAAGCTGGAGCAGCAAGAGATGGGGAATTTCGATCTCCTCTAATCTGAACAAACATACCTTGACCCGTTGCTATTGGAGTATTTATTGTTGGTGCTCCAACATATCCAATATTGTAACTTCCAGCAACAGCTTCATTATACGTGTAAATTGAAGATCTATTTAATGAAGTATTATCAAATCCATTGGTAGCACCAGCTGGGCCAGATATATTTACATCATCAATTAATTGTGCAATAGTAATTCCGGTACCCGTAGTATTTACTGGTGATGAGACTAATCTGTTTCTACGATCTGGTCGTGCTGGAACGAATCGTTGTACAATTACATTTCCAGAAAATGCACCAGCGGCAGGCAGCGCTGCTACTCTAGCAGTTGCTGTACTTGTTGAAATCAATACTAATTTATTACTCGTGTTTAATGTTCCACTAGTAAGTGTTACTGTGCCAAGAACTAATAAACTATCCGAACCATCAATGGTTGCCTCTCCACTTCCACCTGTTTTATTTAGTGTTAAATTCAATAGCGTTTTTCTGATTCTAGAACTGTTTTCAAATCTTAAAACTCCCAAACTCCCTGTACCGCCAATTGTAAGATTTGATGTTGCAGAACCTTCCAATTTTCCTGTTCCAGATACTGTTCCATTTAGTACTAAAGTAGTTGATCCAATCACAAAATTTCCACTATTTAGGTTGAGATTATTTGTAACTGTAATACCGTTTGTAGAAGTAAGAGTCAATGAACTTTTATTAGCGACTTCTAAATTGTAAAAAGTTTCATTACTTGATCTTGTAATAGTTTGAGCAAGCGATCCATTGAAGACTACCCTTCCTGTACCTGGTGTAAATGTACCTGCAGGGTGAGTCCAATTTCCTCCCAAATTCATTGTATAACTGATCAATCTAAACGCGCCTAACGTTTGATTAAAATTATTTGATACAGTAAGATTGGAAAGCAAATCTGTTGTACCGTTGGCACTTAAAGTTGTTAAATTAAATATTGGAATGGTTGTATTTATTCGCATTGTTTGACCAGTAGGAGTGGAAGTACCTCCCATTTGTATAGTACCACCAGAAACAATATAGGTCGCATTTAAATTTGTATATCCTAAATCCTGCGCTCCAGTACCGCCTTCTCTATTAATTAAAATTGTACCCCCATACATTCTGAAACTAGAGCCAATTGCTTGTATATGAAATGGAGCATTGGTTGTAGAAGTTGTCCCAACACTTGCAACCGTCATAGTACCAGCATATTGAAGATAATTGGATAAGGTATTTTGTGTTGATGAATAATAACTTCCCGCAACATTTAATTTACCTCTATTTAAAATAACTAATCCACCATCAGATCTCAAATTTTCATTGGCTAATGTTCCTATATTTACAATACCGGTGTCAAGTGTTAGATTGCCAAATAAACTAATTCCACCATTAAAAGTAGCAGTAGACGAATTAGAGCTCATCTGAAACTGGGTTTTTCGAGGTATGGTATCAAAAACATTAAATGGTGTAATGTTTTGTGTAGTAGGTACAGCATATCTAAAAGTTCCTTTTTCCAAGGTTAAAAAATTTACTGGAACCGTAAAATTTGTAGAATTCACAGTTAATACATTGGATATTGAAGTACCTTTATTTAGAACAATTTTTCCAAAATTAGTGGTTATACCTGTTCCAGAAATTGCTCTGCTTCCTATTTTTGTAAATGTTGTAATTGTGTTTCTTGTAGTGGATTTATAAATATCTAGTATTCCATTGTTTGTAAAATTTCCTTTAACTATTAAATTATGAATGGCATCAAAGGAATTTTGTTCAATTCTTGCACTTGGATTAATAATTATATCTCTTCCAACTGTTAATTCTCTTGATACAGTTGAATTTCCCATTAATAATGTACCAGAAACTCCTCCTCCAATAGTCAAATTAAAACATTTTGCAATTGTGTCAATAGTTATTACATCTCCATTATTTATTATCACATCATCCCCAGAGGTAGGTACACCCGTTGGCGTCCATATTAATGGATTTTTCCAACTACCCGATCCAGCTGTTGATTTAGATCCTGCACTAATAGTTGTTGCATTTGCAACAAGTGCATTACTTAAGTAACCTTCAACTAATGCGTATAAATTCCAATAATAAATTGTTCCAGGATCTAATTCATTTGCTAAATAGGATGTAGAATTAGCAGGTAATCGAGTCTCAAACTCATAATTAACACCATCTGTACTGTAGTAAAGTGCATATGCTGTTTCATTATTACACCAATCAGTCCAGCTTAAATTCATGGTATTAGATGTAATAGAAGATAATGTTAAAGATCCTGATGTTGCTGGAAACGATTCCGTTGAAACAAATCTAAGCCTCGAATTGGTAGTAGGCATTGTAGATAAATTACTAACTGGATTCTGACTGAAAGTGGTTGTATTGGCAGTTTGCATTACAGAAAGTTGCGAAGCTGTCGGAGTTGCTGACAAAACATTAGCATTGATACCCGTAGTATAAGTAAATCCGAACCCAGCATTTGACATGTTTCCATAAATAAAATCAATGATGTTTGATGTTTCGTATAATTTAATTTGGAAGTTCAAACTTGGGCTTGTATTGCCGTAAACTGCCATATCTATCCATTCTATAGTTAAAACTCTATTTGGGCGAAATCCTGTAGTTATATATTTTAAACTAGAACCTAATGGGTCAACTGCATTCTGAGAAGTTAAATCATCATAGAATGGAGCAAGTGCCAAGGTAGTTCCTCCAGCTTGGTTGAACTGGGAATTAATATACCCAAAAGAACCTCCACCATCACCATTGGCAGTAGAAGATGAAAAATCGACAAATCCGTTTGTTGATACACTAAATTCATCATATCTGTTACCATTATACCAAAAATCAAAACCGATTTCTGTTAAATCAGATCGATTATCGTCAACTATATAAGGGCCTGTGTTAGTACGCCAACTAACAAAGGAATTTCCAGTAGATTCAATAGATATATAAGAAATACCAGTTGTTCTACTGACTGAATAGTTACCTATACTTTGCGCTTTTGCATGTTGAAATCCTGTTAAAAACAGAATTATAATCAGATAACAGGTTGATAAAAATTTAATTTGTAAATACTTTTTCATCTTAATAGGTAGATTGAGGCTTAATGAGATTTTGATGCCCTTTGTGAGCAAAAATTTTAATTTTTTGCTGCTTTCTACGGTGATGAATTGAAATGAGTTACAAAAAAAATAATATTTTATTTTTTTACTTTCTCTAAAAAAATGCCTTTAAAGTATTAAAAGTGAATTTTTACTGAAAAAAAAATTTACTTTTTTTTTAGGCTTGTACAAATTATTACTACAAAAAGATATTTAAACTCTTATTTTGCTAAAAAGTTTTAAAAATTAATTTTACTTTGAAAATTAAACTAAAAAGTAAATTTCACCATCGGAACTGGGAAAAAACCTTGCTGATATTCGTTGGAAATTGTATTATTTCTTCGATTATATCCTTGCTGAAAAATATTTTGGTTTCCACTCACATTTTGTAAATCAATAGCAAATTCTAAAGAAGATTTTTTATAATCTTTTCGATATCCAAGTTTTAAATCAGCTCTGAAATAAGCACTTTGTTTTACACTAAATGCTTTCTCGTTATCGAAAATTGCTTCGCCAGCTTTGGAAGAAAGTTCAAAATTGATTGGAGTGAAATATCTTCCACCAACGCTGGTTAGTTTAAAATTTACATAGAAAATGTTATTTCGTTTCCCTACGAAAAATTCTTTACCTGCCAGGATATTGGCTGCATACTGAGTATTAAAAGCAGTATTTCTTTCAATACCATCGCTACCTTTGTATTTACTGTCAAAAAGTGAGGCAGTTACCAAAAAATAATATTGCTTATTGAAAAATCGTTCGATTGTTAACTCAACACCATAATTTTTTCCTGATCCATTGTTTACTAAATCAGCTTCATCACTTGGTGCAAAATCAGCTCCGATATTTAAAGAAGAATATTGATTTGGAGTAGCAGAAACCGGTATTTTACTTAGCTCCTGATAATAGGTTTCTAATTTTGCCCGTACGTTTTCTCCTAACTTACGCTCATATCCTAACACAAAATGGGAAGCTCTCGAAAACAATAACATTTTATTATTTTCTTGACCTAAGCTATTTTTAACAAAATAATTATACAATGGCAACATTTGATGATGTAAGCCATATCCTGCACTTAAGGATGAATTTTCATCAATCAAATATTTTAAACCAACTCTTGGCTCTGCAACAATTTGATCGTTCAAATCAAAATATTGACTATGTAAACCTAAAACCAATGTTAAACGCGCATCAAAACGGTGTTTAAATTGTACAAAACCCTGACTAAGATTTACATTATCTTTTTGATCAACAAAAACTCGTTCAATTCCATTTTCGAAATCTTTGTTATTAAAATTAATAACCCTTAGATCGTGATTCAAGCCAGCGTTTATAGAATTCTTTGCATTTATTTTATGATTTATGGTTAAAATGGCTGAATATTTTCCATCATTGAAAGTACCTTTTGCCTCAGGAAATGTATCATCAGAAGTTAAAGAAACACTATCAATTTTATAATTATCATTTTTTATACTATAACCTAAAGTCGCTTTTAAAAAGGTCTTTGTCCGAATAGTTTTTTCATAACTCACGCCTGCAATTCCAGTATTGTACCTCGGCGACAAATTTTCATCGGGTTCTGAATAATAATCAACTTCGGTGGTATCTACATCTTTTCCAAAAAAATCAATGGAACTTATTCCTCCCATACCGAAAAATGATAATTTCCCATTTCCCTTTGTTGGAAACACAGCTTTAAAATTTAAATCCTGATAAAGTGGAATTGCACCTCCAGTTCCAAATGATATTCCAATGGCATCAAACAAGCCCAAAGTTGAATAGCGATAATTAATTAAATATGATCCTTTTGAAGTTTTTGAAAATGGCCCTTCTGCTCCTAGTTCAAAACCGTTAAATCCAATTTGTGCTACAAATTCATTTTTTTGGTTATTACCTTCTCGAAGTTGAACATCAAATACACCTCCTATTGCGTTTCCATATTGTGCTGGAAATGCGCTGGTGAAAAAATCAGATTTTGCTAAATTATTACTATTCAACATACTCACTGGACCACCTGTATTAAATGTACTTCCAAAATGGTTGGGATTTGGAATATTTATTCCTTCTAATTGCCACAACATCGCATTGGGTGAATTTCCTCTAACAACAATATCATTTCTACTATCATTACCAGCAACAACACCAGCAAAATTTGCAGCCATTCTGCTTGGATCTCCCAAAGATCCAGCATATTTTTTTGTATCCTCTAAATTAAATGATCGTGAACTTACCGTTGACATTTCATTGTTGGTAACAGTTGGATCATCTTTTCGACTATACGTTATTTCCACTTCATTCAATTTGGAAATTGATTCCGTTAAACTAATCGTAAGAATTACTTCTTTTCCTGCAGTAACAAATACATCCGGAATGCTCCTTGATTCATAACCTAAAAAGGAAACAGAAAATGTTTGACGACCTAACGGAACATTTTGTAGTTCAAATTCGCCAGACTCATTACTTTGAGTAGAAACTTTTTTCTCAATAGAAACTAAGGTAATAATGGCATACCCAACTGGATTTTTGGAAACATCATCTACAATTTTTCCTCTAACAGTTTGTGTATTACGAGAAATATCGGAAGTTTGAGCTTTTGAAATACTAAAATCAAAAATCAAACAGATTAAAATTAAAAAAGAAATGGCTTTCATATTTGGCTTATTTTATACAAAAGTGCAGTCTTCTAAAGTTATAGCAGTTTGACAAATGTCACAAAATGAACTATTTTGTTTTTTTTGACTTTTATCACATTTTGATTAAAGAACTATCTTTTTCCTGATTCTGCTTAACGTTTCTCTCTTAATGCCCAAGTAAGAAGCGATAAATTGTTGAGGAACCGATGCAATTACTTTTGGTCGCTCAGTAAATAGTTTTAAATAGCGTTGTTCAGCATTATCGAAAATAAAGGAAAGCTGTCGTTCTGTGCCTACCATATACAAATGCTCGTAAAACTTAAGAAAAAGTTGGGTTATCCGTGGGGTACTTTCCCCTAAAGCTACAACATCATCAAAATTTGCAGATAAATATTCACCATCTTCTAAAAACTGAAGGTTCAACATGGTTGGCTCCTTTTTTTTGTAAGAAATTACATCAGAAAGAAAGGTAGGTGCGAAATAAAAGTTAGACGTTATTTCTTCTCCATCTTTTACATAGTAGCTTCGTACAATTCCTTTTGTAATAAAAAATAGTTTATCGCAAATAACTCCTTCTTCCAAAATAAAACCTTTCTTTTTGATACTTGCGGTTACAAAGGGATGGATTAATTTACCCAATTCTTCTTCATTCAGCTTACAGAATTTATCGGTAAAAGATTTTAGTAGTTCTATCATTGCAAACAGGTAGTTGATTTATAATAGCTTGCAAAATACAATGATTTAGTTGTATTCGATTTTTTTCAACTTTAATTTTATTTCTGATGGCTTGATTTATGCAAATAGAAATATAAAAATTAGTAGCTATGCCAAATCCAATTGAAATTCCACGGCCAAATGTAAACCCTGAAATAAGTCCGATTTACACCCCAGAAATTACTCCATCTAACCCAGAAGTTCCTGAACCTAGACCGACAGATAACCCACCTTCAGCACCTAATAATCCTGAAATTCCTCATGAGATTCCTAAAACTCAATAATGGTTAAATCCTAAAATTTATTTTAGTTTTTTCAATTCCCATTCTATTTCAAATTGATTTATTTGAAAAGGATAATTTACGTAGCTAACAATGTCTTCGCTTGATGTATAGCATTGCTGGAAACTGGTACTATATGATATTGCTCTGCAAAAATTAGTTGCAAAAGCAAAAAATATAACAAATAGTATTTTACTTGTTCTCAATAATTTAAATTTCGAATAGTTATTTAAAAATAACCAGAAAACAGGAAAATTCTTAAATTATTAAACGAAATAGGAAGTACTATTAAGTTTTAAAAAGCGGAGAGGGCGGGATTCGAACCCGCGGTACCTTGCGGTACACAAACTTTCCAAGCTTGCACGTTCGGCCACTCTGACACCTCTCCTGATGTAAAAAAGTTTGCGAATGTAAGAGATAATACGGGAATGCCCTAATTATTTTGTGAGTTCGCCTCTAAGATTTGTTTCGAGCATCTGCTTTAATTCTTCACCCTTAAATCCTTGACCTAACAAAAACATTAATTTTGTAATTGCTGCTTCGAAAGTCATATCGAAACCGCTTACAACTCCCATTTTATTTAAATGTTGACTAGTTTCGTACCTACCCAGCTCAACTGAACCTCCTATACATTGTGAAATATCTAAAATTACCAATCCCCTTTGAATTGCTTTTCTTAAGCAATCTAAAAACCAGACAGAAGAAGAGGTGTTTCCAGAACCAAAGGTTTCAATAATTACAGCATGGGTATTGGGAGTATTTAAAATTGCTTCTATTGCATCATGGGTTATACTAGGGAAAATCTTTAAAACGCCTACGTTGGGATCTATTTTTTTGTGAACTTTTAATGGTAAACCAGTAGCTGGGGCAATTTTATCTAACTTGAAATCAAGATGTACACCCGCTTCGGCCAACAATGGGTAATTAATAGAGCGGAATGCTTCAAACTTAGCCGAATTGTACTTTATAGCCCGGTTTCCTCTGAATAATTGATAATCGAAATAAATACAAACTTCTGGCACTACAGCTTTTGCGCTTCGCTTGCTTGCAGCAATTTCAATTGCAGTAATTAAATTTTCTTTGGCATCCGTTCGTATTTCGCCAATTGGTAATTGCGATCCCGTAAAAATAACTGGTTTTGCTAAATTTTCTAACAAAAAGCTAAGCATGGAAGCAGAATATGCCATTGTATCCGAACCATGTAGTACTACAAATCCATCAAACTGCTCATAATTTTTTTCAATTAGTTCAGCAATTTGCAACCAAGCATCTAAACTTATATTAGAAGAATCGAGTGTGGGAGTAAATGAATAAACCGTTAATAAATAATTTAATCGAGCTAATTCCGGAACATTATTAGTAATTTGTTTAAAATCAAGAGGTTTCAATGCACCAGAAACCGGATCTTGAATCATCCCAACGGTTCCTCCGGTGTATATTATTAAAATGGATGTTTTTCTTGACATAAAAATTAGATCCCAAAAAGTTTAATTGAATTCAAGGTAGTAATTTCAGCGAGTAATTCTACTTTCATTTCCAAAACATTAGCAACATGTTCTGCAATATTCAAAAGATATGAGCTCTCATTTCGTTTCCCTCTAAAAGGCACAGGTGCAATGTATGGAGCATCTGTTTCTAGTACTAAAAAATCAGTTCCTATTGTTTTTAACACCTCGTTCATACCTGAATTTTTGAACGTTGCAACTCCACCTATTCCTAAATAAAAACCTAGATCTGTTATTTTCTTTGCTTGCAATTCATTACCAGTAAAACAATGCATTACTCCTTTTAATCTTGAATCATAAAGACTTTGCAATATTTCAATAGTTTCATCTATCGCATCACGACTGTGAATTACGATCGGCAAATTCGCTGATTTTGCCCATTCTATTTGACTAACAAATGCATCTGTTTGTTCGGGCAGATTTGTTTTTTTCCAAAACAAATCCAAACCAATTTCTCCGATACCTACTATTTCAATTTTTTCTGCTTCCTCTTTTAATTTAGCTAATACTGTTTTATAATCATCTTCCACAGAACACGGATGCAAACCCATCATACCAAAAAGATTTCTAGGGAATTGATTGAGTAATTCTACCATTCCGTTTACAGATTCCAAATCTATATTTGGCATAAACATTCTTTTAATGCCTGAGGAAATTGCTCGCTCAATCATTTCGCTTCTATCCTCAGCAAAAGAATCGGAATAAAGATGTGTGTGTGTATCAGTTAAAATCATGATGTAATTAAAAGAAAAAGCCCTTCTTTATCAGAAGGGCTTTTGTGTTTTAAACTTATCTAAAATTCATTTTTAGTTAAAACGTTAAACTGGCTTATTTAAAGTCAATTAACTCAACATCAAATACTAAAGGAGAAAAAGGTTTTATATCGGCACCAGCTCCTTGCGCTCCATAACCTAATTGATATGGAATAATTAAAGTTGCTTTTGTACCTTTATTAAATAAAGCGAAACCTTCGTTCCAGCCTTTTATCACTCCTCCGCCTAATTGAAATTGAAAAGGTTCATTTCTATCAACCGATGAATCAAACTTAGTTCCATTCAAAAGTTTTCCGGTGTAATGAACCGTTAACGTCTGGCCTTGCTTTGGCAATTCACCAGTTCCATTTTTAGTCACAACATAATATAAACCTGTTGAGGTTTTCAACGGACTTAATTTATTTGCTTTCAAATAGGTTTGAATATCCAATTCTTGCTTTCCTATACTTTCCTTTTCAGCATTTTTAGTTTTAGCTGCCAATTCCTCAGCAGTTTGTACACCAGTTATTTTAACAAAGAAATTAAGCAAACTGCCCTTTCTTATATAATCAGGTACAGTTGTTTGGAAAGTGCGTTCGAATAATGAATCTGCATTTAGTAAAAACTGAGCACTATCTCCCAATGATAAAAGCAATAATCCATCAATTATATCTCCTTTAAAAGCTCTTTTATCAACCATAATAGTAATGGGTTGTTTAAAATCGCTGCTATTAAACAGTAAAGAATCTTTTTCAGTTTTGTAAGTCATATCCATTTCTACGATATCACCTTTCATAATTTTTCTTCCTTTTCCTTTCGTTAAAATTTTATATTTTAATCCATCTGGGGAAGTTAAATAGGAATTACTTTGCGCAAAAACACCAGTTGCAAATAAATATCCTGCAAAAAATATTATTAATAATTTCATACGTTTTAATTATTTTACTTCTAACAATTCAACTTCAAAAACTAATGGTGAGTTTGGAGAAATTGGACCACCACCTCTTTCGCCGTAAGCTAAAGCAGAAGGAATTATAAAAGTTGCTTTTGAACCTGCATTCATTAATTGCAAACCTTCTATCCAACCTGGTATAACCTGTCCTAAAGGAAATTCAATTGGTTCTTTTCCAGCATTGCTATCGAATATAGTTCCATCAAATAACTTTCCAGTATAATTTACCTTTACAGTTGATTCTTTCGTTGGCTTTACTCCTGTTCCTTCTTTAGTAATTACGTATCGCAATCCGCTAGCAGTGGTATTTACCACCAAATTATTCGTTTTCACAAATTCGTCCAACAGCATTTTTTCTTTTGATGTTTGTTCTGCTTGAGCTTTCTTTAAATCCTCTTCCATTTTTTCTTTTGATGTTACTTCATCAATTTTAACTTCGAAAGTAATCATACTACCTGGAGCGATAAATTTCGGACGTTCTACCCCAAAGGTTTTTCCAAATAAACTATCCGAATTGATTTTAAACGTTGCACTATCCTTATTAGTCATCAACATCAAACCACTCATCAAATCACCTTTAAAAGTTGGCTCTTGTACCATTATTTTTAATGGTTGTTTGTTTTTATAGGTATCAAATAAAACAGAATCGCTATCTGTTTTATACACCATATTTAGTGTTAAATAGTCGCCTAATTTTATTTTTTCGCCATCATTTTTTGTATGGATTTTGTATTCCAAACCATCTTCTGTTTTCTTAAAACCTTTTCCGCAACCGTATGCTAGGGCTATTAGCAAAAATGCATAGATGGTAAATTTACTTTTGTTGATCTTCATGTTAATTCTGATTGTTGTTTATCTGATTGTTATTTAATAATTGTTTAAATTCCGGCAAGATAGAAATTACTTTTTGAGTTGTAGTTTCCAGATTTTCTGTGGTTTGCCCACCTGCAGCATTAAAATGCCCTCCACCATTAAAGTATTTTTTGGCTATTTGGTTGGCTGGGAAATTTCCTTTCGAGCGGAAAGAAAGCTTTACCAAATCTCCACGCTCTATAATTACTATAGCTAATTGTATTTCATTAATGGACAAAGCATAATTTACAATTCCTTCAGTGTCACCTGTTCCAACGCCATATTCTGCTAATTCTTTTTTGTTTAATGATAAGTAGGCTGTGTTAAATTCATGTAGAATAGTCAATTTATCTTTTAGACAAAATCCTAGAAAACGTAAACGCTTTTCCGAAAAATTATCATAGACCTTGGAATGTATTCCTGAATTATCTGCTCCACAATCTATCAAATCTGCAACTACTCGATGCAAAGCTGAGGTAGTTCTGGGAAATCTGAAAGATCCTGTATCCGTCATTATGCCAGTGTACAAGCAAGTTGCTATGGTTGAGTCAACTAATTTATGATCTCCAGCTTCGCCAATAAACCGATAAATAAGTTCTGCTGTTGAACTTGCATCGGTATCCCATAATCTGAAGTCATCAAAATCTTCTGGTTCAAGATGATGATCAATTAAAACTTTTGTAGCAGCTGAATTGCGAACTAACTCACCAAGTTCATTAATTCTATTTAAGGTATTAAAATCTAAACAAAAAATAATCTTAGCATTATTTATTAGATTTTTAGATGTTTCAATATGATCAGTGTAAATTATTACTTCATCATTTGATGGCATCCAATGCAAAAAAAATGGATAATCTGTTGGGCTAATTACTTTTACTGAATGGCCTTTTCCAACAAGATAATGGTATAGACCAAGTGAAGAACCCATCGCATCACCATCTGGTTTGTTATGAGTTGTAATTACAATTTCCGACGGATTTGACAGTAATCTGTCGATTTGTGCCTTAGTCATTTTTTCAAGCAAGGCCGCAAATTTATTAAAATTACTTTATCAACTTGTAATATCTTTATAGAAAGGCCATAAATTTGTTTTGCTCAAAAAATTGTTTTTCTATCTTCGTGGCTCAAATAAAAAACAATGACCACGAATAGAACATTCACGATGATTAAGCCAGATGCCGTTGCAAACGGACATATCGGTGCAATATTAGATCAAATTATTAAAGATGGTTTCCGGATAGTGGCTATGAAGTACACTTCGCTAAGCTCAGAAATGGCAGGAAAATTTTACGAGGTTCACAAAGAACGTGGTTTTTTCGGTGATCTGGTTTCTTTTATGTCTTCAGGGCCTATTGTAGCTGTTATTCTTGAAAAAGAAAATGCAATTGAAGATTTTAGAAAACTAATTGGTGCTACAGACCCAACCAAAGCAGAAGTTGGCACCATACGTCAACGTTTTGCAAAATCAATTGATGCAAACGCGGTTCATGGATCTGATTCTAACGAGAATGCAGAAATTGAAGGAAATTTCTTTTTTACTGCTTTCGAAAAATTTTAAGTTTAAAACCAAAATGATTAAAAGCGCACCTTAGTGCGCTTTTTTTATAATAAAATTACTTCAGTTACTACCTCTGAGCCTGAATGATCATTTAAAAGCTGAATTAATTTTTGTCTGTTCATAGCCAATTCTTTTCTTAAAACAGCCGAGCTTAATTTCAGAAACAATCGTTTATTTTTAATATAAACTTCTGAAGTACGGTTGGAAACAGCCTTCCCAACAATTTCTTCCCAATTGCTTACCAATTCCATTTCTTTCAACTTGTCAGTCAATTTATATGCATTCAGCATATCATCAATTGCTTGTTTTAATGTTTGGTCGTTGGTTCTTTTCATTAATTTCGTATCATTTGCAGATCGTTAAAGGTAAGAATTTAGTATAGAGACATGATTTATTTTTCCATCTCGGACCGTTAATTATCTAATACTTCTTAGGTAAATTATACCTACAATAAAAATTCTTTAAAAACTTCATCCATTCTGCAATTACAAAATTTTCCTACAATTCTCCCACATCCATTCTGTTATCAATTGAATTGAAATTATTTATTATCGCATTTCGGATTCCGCAATGTGAATTTTAAGCCTGCAAAAAATAATTTTTACTAAAAATTTTTATCAAATGAATCAAACATACATTTCTGTAAAAAGGAAAAGTTTTAGTCTATTAATCAACATTCAATAATTCTATTGCTCCATCAGCAACAGAAAACATTTGCGGGGTAATTTTTAAGGAATTAAAAATTTCTAATACTCGTTCGGCTTGAGTATCTGTAATGAAAAGCTGTCCAAAATTTTCCTTCAATACCAGTTCTAAAAGGTTTTTAATTCGATTATAATCGAGTTTATCAAACAAATCATCTAACAACAAAAGTGGTGCAAATCCTTTCTCTATTTTAAGAAAATGATACTGAGCGAGTTTCATGGCTAATAAAAATGACTTTTGTTGCCCTTGAGATCCAAATCTTTTCAACGGTTTGCCACCAATAGTAAAGGCAAGATCATCTTTATGAATGCCAACAGTACTTCGTTGAACCATTCTATCCTTATCAACTGCTGCTTTTAATTGTGTTGAAAAATCCTGATCTATCAATTGTGACTCATAGATCAATTCAACTTTTTCTTTATTCCCAGATAAAAACCGATAAAATTCATTAAAAATCTCAGTAAAGTCTTTCAGATAGGACTTTCGTTTATCAAAAATTTCATTTCCTGTATCAATCAATTGTTCATCATAAACTTCCAGCATTATTGGGTCGAAATTTCTCCGTTCATGCATTTGTTTTAGCAATAGATTTCGATTCAATAATACCTTATTGTAAACGATTAATGTTTGGAGATAATGCTCATCTGTTTGTGAAAGTGCTGCATCCAAAAATCTACGTCGCTCTTCGCTGCCTTCAGTTATCAGCATACTATCGGAAGGTGAACTTATAACTAATGGAAATTGACCTATGTGCTCGGCAAGTGTTGCATATTCCTTCTTATTCCTTTTCACTTGTTTTCGCTGATTGCGTTTCATACCTATATGTATGGCTTCTACACCCGCCAAACGTTTGAAAGTTCCTTGAACCATAAAAAACTCTTCATCATGCAAAATCTGTTGTGAATCTGCCGGATTAAAATAACTTTTACATAAACATAAATAGTGAATGGCATCTAATAAATTGGTTTTCCCTGCACCATTGTTCCCGGTAAAACAGATTACCTTATTCGTAAACATAAGTTCTGCCTCAACGTAGTTTTTAAAATTGAGAACCGATAAATTTTGTAAAAACATGAATAAAATGCAAAAATGTAAACTTATCGAATAAGTTTTGATCTTACGGAAAAGTTAAAAAAACTGATAGCGAAATTTGTTATTTGAGATTTGCTAAAAAGTAAACAAGAAATAAATGCCAAAACAGTTTTCCTATATGATTTAATATTTGAATAACGTAATCTAATTTAAAATCAACACGTTATGATCTAATACTCGTTGCCTATTGTTTCTCATTGGTAAAAATGTATTTTTGCAAACTTTAATATAAAATTCATGTCGACACCAGAAGAGAACAATTACAAAAATTACTTAGATCGCTTAGAAAAATTTATCAATGAAAACAAAAACAGCCTTTTAATTATAGGTGGTTCAATCGTGCTTCTTGGTGCTTTATACTTCTCATATCAGCAATTTTATTTAGCACCCCGAGCAATCGAAGCTAAAAATCAAATGTATCAGGCTGAGCGATATTTCGAAATGGATTCGTTAGATAAAGCAATAAACGGTGATGGTAATTTTGAAGGCTTTTTAGCAATAGCAGACGAATACTCAGGAACTAAAGCAGCGAATCTGGCTAATTACTATTTAGGAGTAAGTTATTTGAAAAAAGGTGAATTTGAGAAAGCAATTGAAAGTCTTAAAAATTTCAAAAGTAGCGATATTGTTATTTCATCAATGGCTAAAGGTGCTATTGGCGATGCTTATACCGAGCTGGGTGATTTTGATAATGCAAGTTCATTTTACAAAAAAGCATCTGGTGATAAATCAAATACCTACACAGCTCCTATTTATTTATTGAAATTAGGTATGAGTCTTGAACAGCAGAAAAAATCTGAAGATGCTCTTAAAGTTTATAAAAAAATAAAAGAAGAATATCCAGAAAGTACTCAAGCCCGTGATATCGATAAATATATTGGTAGAACTGAACTGAATTAATTCAGTTAAAACATGGCAACCAGAACTGATAATCATTTAAGTGCAATTGTTTTCAGTCCAGAAATGGCTAAATCAGTTAAAATTGGAATTGTAGTAGCCGAATGGAATTCAGATATAACTCAAAAGCTATATGCTGCAGCATTTGACACATTACTAGCATACGGAATTCCTGAAAATTCTATTCTTAAAATAGAAGTTCCTGGTAGTTTCGAATTAGTGGCTGGAGTGCAATTACTAGAAAACACATTTAATCCATCAGCTATTATTTGTTTAGGCTGTGTAATTCAAGGAGAAACCAGGCATTTTGATTTTATTTGTTCTGCCGTTGCGCATGGATTAACTGACTTAGGCATAAAATATAATAAGCCAATAATTTTCGGCGTTCTCACTACAAACACCCTAGAACAAGCACAAGATAGAGCTGGAGGAAATTTAGGAAATAAAGGAGATGAAGCAGCAATAACTGCCTTGAAAATGGTGTTGTTAACAGAAAGTTTAAAATCAATGTAACTTATCTTAAATTTTTAAGTAAAAGTCAAATAATAAAATTCTATTTTCGTATCATGAAAAAATTGTTTGTAGCCATAGCAGCCTTGTTTCTTATTGTAACACTTTTTGAATCTTGCTCAAGTCAAGTTCAATGCCCAGCATATGGAGCTCCTAAAAAGAGCAAAAACAGCATGTGGTAATATCATTTGGCATAAAAAAGCTAATTTTAGTTTTTTTATGAATGTATAAAATTACAAAATACCATTTTAAAGCAGCATTTAGTTCTATCTGGGTGCTGCTTATATTATTTATAGCAACGCCACTTTCGGCTCAAACCAATTCTGTATCGTCAATCTCTGATAAAATCTGGTTAGGAATTGGAGGTAAATCTGCTTGGGAATCATCAAGATACTTTTCATTTTCTTTTACTGTAATAAACTCAGGAAACAAAGTTTTCAGTCGCAAACATCTTTGGGATCGTTATTCTGGCGATTACCGTTTGCAATACATGGCAAAAGATTCTTCATCTATTCTTGTTTTGTTTAATACAAACACGAAAAAAGGCAAAGTTTTCAGAAACCTTGTCGAAATAAAAGATGATTCATTATCAAATATTTATCTATTAAAAGCATATAATTCGTTTGTAAATGACACGTATTGGTTAGTAATGCCAGCAAAAATTGAAGATCCAGGAGTAATTTTGTCGGCTTTAAATGATACGTTAATAAACAATTTATTTTGCTCAAGGGTAGCACTACGGTTTCAAAATGGGATAGGAAATACTTCAGGCGATTATTACGAAATTTTCTTAAATCAAAAAAATAATGAAATCATTCAATGGGCTTACTTATTGCAAGGAGAAAAAGAAAAACAATTTTTAAACTGGAGCAGTTATAAAGACATCGGTGGACTAAAACTTAGTTTATTAAAAACATCCATGGATAAAAAATTTGCCATTTCTCTGGAAGATGCCATTATTCTTCCAACTGTTTCAACCCTATTATTCACACAACCATAAATGAACTGGATTAAATTATCCAATAAATCACAAATTGATGCTTTAAAGAATGACAATCAGGCATTGATTTTTAAACATAGTACTCGATGCCCTGTCAGTATGATGGCTAAACGATCTTTTGAATCAGAATATCAAAATAATGAAAATGTAAATGCCTACTTTCTTGATTTAATTGCATTTAGAGAAGTTTCCAATTACATCTCTACGGAATTTGGAGTTGAACATGAGTCTCCTCAATTATTATTAATTAAAAACGGAGAATGTATATTAGACACTTCTCATGGAGCAATTGAAGCGAGTTTAGTAGAAGAAAATTTCAAAAGTTAAAAGTAACTGTTTGAATTAAATCAGGATGAAGGCTTTTCGCTACTGGACAATTTCTGGCAACTCTCTCTAAGGATAGCTGGTATTTTTCAGAAAAATCATTTTTAGGGAAATCAAACTGTAGTTTAATTTCTGAGACCCTTCTAGGATCGGATGCCATTATTTTTTGAATAGATAAATTGGTTCCTGAAATATCAATTTCATGCTCTTGAGCGTAAATACCCATAATAGTAAGCATGCAACTTCCAAGTGAAGAACACATCAAATCAGTTGGAGAAAACGTACTTCCTTTTCCTTTATTATCTAAGGGCGCATCGGTTAAAATAGTTGTTTGGGTAGCTACATGGGTAGCTTCTGTTCGTAATTCTCCTTGATAAATCGTTGTTATAGTCATACTATTTTGCTTAAAACAAATATACTTATTGTCCGTTCTGTTTTGTAATATTGAATTATGAATTTGATTGCACGTCGTTTTCTATTTATTATCCTTCTTTCTATCGTTAAAACGGCGTTTTCACAAGATTCAGCATTGCCTTTGCTCGACGAAAAAAAGATTTTATTTACTAAAGAATTCAGTTCAGGATTGGTAATTACGAATCGTGGCTTTGGAATTAATTTTAAAATTGGCAAACAGCAAACCGGTAATCGAAAAATAACTTACAATGGTGAATTAGTTGTTATAAAACATCCGCAAGAAGTTCGACAGATCAATCCAATCATTAGTAGCAATGCAAAATCTTTTGCTTTTGGCAAGTCGAATAATTTTCTAGCACTTAGAACTGGAATTGGATCTGACCGACTTTTATTTGATAGGGATGAAAAAGATGGAGTTGAAATTCAATTGATATATGAAGCTGGCTTATCAACTGGCTTGCTTAAACCAATCTACTACGATGTTCAAAACCCATTTAATAATCAAGAGATTGATGTAATTGAAGAAAAATTTGACCCATTAAAACATGATCAATCAACAATTTATGGACCAACTGGTTTTTTGCGAGGAATAGACGAAACCTTTATTATACCAGGAGCATATATAAAATCTGGAATTAATTTCGATTGGAGCAGCCAAAGTGAAAAAATAAGAAGCCTTGAATTTGGATTTACCTTTGATGGGTATTCAAAAAAAATCCCCATCATTGCAACCATCAACAATATAAATGTCAATAAGCAATATTTTTTGAGCCTTTACGCCAAAATCTCTATTGGCAATCGTAAATAAAAATAGTATTCAAATAATACGTTTATTCATCAAAATATGATAAACCTTCCGGTTATTAATGCCGAACCCAGAATAAAAAAACCCGAATGGTTGAAAGTGAAACTTCCAACCGGAAAGGAGTATGCAAGTGTTAGAAATTTAGTTGATACCCATAAGCTTCATACTATTTGTGAAAGTGGAAACTGCCCAAACATGGGAGAATGTTGGGGAGCAGGAACTGCTACTTTTATGATTTTAGGTAATATTTGTACCCGATCTTGTTCATTTTGTGCTGTAGCTACAGGTAGGCCGTTGGCTGTTGATACTGATGAACCAGCTCGAGTAGCTAATTCGGTGAAATTAATGCAAGTAAAGCATTGTGTAATTACAAGTGTCGACCGCGATGATTTGCCAGATGGTGGAGCTGATACCTGGGTTGAAACCATCAATGCAATTCGTGAAGCTAGCCCAAATACCACATTAGAAACATTATTACCAGATTTCAAAGGTCAAATGTATAATTTAGACAAAGTACTAAATGAAAGGCCGGAGGTTGTTTCACATAATATAGAAACCGTGAGACGCTTAACCAAAGAAATTAGAATACAAGCAAAATACGACAGAAGTTTAGAGGTATTAAGTAGAATTGCAGCAAGTGGTTTACGAACCAAATCGGGTATTATGTTGGGTTTAGGTGAAACTGAAGAAGAAGTGTATGAAGCAATGGATGATTTATTAGCTTCGGGAGTACAAATACTCACTTTGGGACAATATTTACAACCAACAAAAAAACATCATGAAGTAATTGATTTTATACATCCAGATATTTTTAACCGATTAAAAGTTATTGGCTTAGAAAAAGGTTTTCGATATGTAGAATCAGGACCAATGGTACGTTCTTCTTATCATGCAGAAAAACATTTGTTCCAACTCATATAATGTTTTATTTTGTCCTGATTTTTGTATGGAGGAAATTTACGTCATTCTAAAATTGACGTAAATCTCTAAACACTACTCATTTGATTACTCAACTTTTGAACAGAAAAAATAAATACGACTTAAGCGAAGAGCAATTAATCCAATCGTTAAGAAACAAGGAGAAAATTGCAATTGAAACGCTCTATGAAAAATATTCAGGATCACTTTTTCATGTAATTCAGAAAATCGTGCAATCACATGAATTGGCAGAGGATGTATTGCAAGAAGTATTTATTAAAATTTGGAATTCTTTTCCTTCATTTGACGAATCTAAAGGCAGATTGTATACTTGGTTTGTAAATATTGCCAGAAATTTAGCAATAGATAAAATACGATCTAAAGATTTTAAGAATTCAAATAAAAACCAGGATGTAGATGATTCCGTAACTTTAATAGACTCTGTAAATAATACTAAATATAATCCTGATGTATTAGGATTAAAAGATCTCATAAAAGAATTGAAACCGGAACATCAAACGATTCTAGATTTAATATACTTTAAAGGATTTACACATGTTGAAGTTGCAGAAGAATTGAATATACCATTGGGGACGGTTAAAACCAGACTCAGAATGGGAATTATTACCTTAAGAAAATATTTTAACTAAATTGAATTTACAAGATTATATAGACTCCGGAACTCTTGAATTATATGCCTCAGGTTTATTAACCGAGCAGGAAATGCAAGAAGTTGATCGTATTGTAGCACGATATCCTGAACTTGAAAAAGAGCTGGATCAAATCTTTGCATCGTTAGAGTCCATGCATTTAAAAACAGGCAAAGGTCCTTCAAAAGATTTATTAACTAAAATTAATCAATCAATACTTACCGAAGTTTCAACTAAAACTGAAAATAAAACTGAAGCTAAAGTGGTAGAAATGAATCCAGCTAAATCTAAAACAAGCTATTTATTACCATTTGCAGCTACATTTGCTTTATTAATCGCAAGTACTGTATCATTATTTATTGTTTGGCAAGATTTACAATCTACTAAATCTCAATTAGTTGCTCTTCAATCAGAAAATGATTTGTTTGCTAATAATTTTACAACTCTTAAAACTGAATCAGAAAAGTCAGAAAAAATGTTGGTGAATTACAGAGATACTTCTTTTGTAAAAATCCAATTAAAGGGTCTTGCTTTATCACCACAATCTAATGCCATGGTTTTTTGGGATAAAAAATCTCAAGTTGTAATGCTTGATTTGATTGACATGCCAGCAACTGATGCAGAACATGAATATCAATTATGGGCACTTGACAATGGCAAACCAGTTGATGCTGGTGTATTTGATTCAACATCTGGTTCACCTTCTTTAGTTCAATTGAACAAAATTACGAGTGCACAAGGTTTTGCAGTTACCATTGAACCAAATGGTGGAAGCGTAAATCCAACTATGGATAAAATGGTTCTTTATTCAGCTATTTAATTTATTCTACAGGAATCTGATTTAATTCCTTCATCAGAAATCTAGCCGTATGACTTTCTGTTACGTTGCATAAATCTTCAGGAGTACCTTGAAATAATATATTTCCTCCCTTCTTTCCTCCTTCAGTACCCAAATCAATTACATAATCTGATACTTTGATAACATCTAGATTATGTTCAATTACCAATACAGTATTTCCTTTATCTACTAATTTATTTAATACCCCCAGCAAGATGTTTATATCTTCAAAATGTAAACCTGTAGTAGGCTCATCTAAAATATAAAATGTTTTTCCAGTATCTTTTTTAGATAATTCTGTTGCCAATTTCACACGTTGTGCCTCTCCCCCTGATAGCGTTACTGACGATTGTCCCAAGGTAATATACCCCAAACCAACGTCTTTTAGTGTAGCAATTTTTCGATGAATTGCAGGGATATTTTCGAAAAATGGAACAGCATCTTCAATGCTCATATCTAAAACATCGCTGATGGATTTGCCTTTATACCTTACTTCCAGTGTTTCCCGATTATACCTTTTGCCATTGCACACCTCACAATTGACTTGAACATCTGGCAAAAAATTCATCTCAATTACTTTCAACCCCGCACCTTCGCAATTTTCGCATCTTCCACCTTTTACATTAAATGAAAACCGACCAGGTTTATATCCTCTAATTTTAGATTCAGGAAGATTTACATATAAATTTCTAATATCAGAAAAAACACTAGTGTATGTTGCCGGATTAGATCTTGGCGTTCTACCAATAGCCGATTGGTCAATTTCTATCACTTTGTCTAATTCTTTCAAGCCTTCAATGCTTTTGTAAGGCATCGGTTTCTTTTTAGAATGATAAAAATATTGGTTCAATATCGGATAAAGAGTTTCAGCAATCAATGTTGATTTTCCACTTCCAGATACTCCAGTAACACTGATAAAAGTACCCAATGGAAAACTTGCCGTTACTTTTTTCAGATTATTTCCCTCTGCTAGTTTTAGAATTAATTTCTTTCCATTTCCTTTCCTTCTTATCGCTGGAACAACAATATTTTTTCGTCCAGTAATATAATCGGTAGTTAAAGTATGTTTGCTAAGTAATTCATCTGCTGTTCCTTCCGCAACTACCTCTCCTCCATGTTCACCTGCTGCTGGCCCCATATCAATTACATAATCAGCTTGCATTATCATGTCTTTATCATGCTCCACTACTAAAACTGAATTGCCGATATCGCGCAAGTTTTGCAAAGCCCCAATCAGTTTTTCATTATCACGTTGGTGTAATCCAATACTTGGTTCATCCAAAATATACAATACATTCACCAATTGTGAACCAATTTGCGTGGCCAATCTAATCCGTTGTGCCTCACCTCCCGATAGCGTTTTAGAGGTTCTGTCGAGCGTAAGATATTCCAAACCAACATCCAACAAAAAACCAATTCGCGATCTTATTTCCTTTAGAATTCCTTTGGCAATAATATTTTTACGTTCATTTAATGTTTCTTCTACACCATCAAACCATTCATTTAGTAAAGAAATATCCAAGCAAGCTAGTTCATATATATTCTTTCCAGCAATTTTAAAAAACAGGGATTCTTTTTTTAATCGTGCACCTTGGCAAACATCACAAACAATAATTTTACGATAATCATCCAAGTCTTCAGAATACTCACCGCTGGCTCTACCTGGTTTCATATCTTCAATTACTTTTATAATCCCTTCAAAAGATACATTGTAATTCGATACATTCCATTGATTATACTCTACGGCTACTGCTATTTTATCTTCTGCGCCGTACAATATAACTTGTAACGCTTCGGGGCTAAGTTTTGAAATTGGGCTAGATAAAGAAAAATCAAACTTTTTAGCTAAAGATTTCAACAATTGAAAAACCCAAGTTTCTCGATATTTGCCAAGAGGTGCTATTGCACCATCATTTATAGAAATTGTACTGTCTGGTATTAAAGCTTTTACATCTATTTCAGAAACATAACCCAAACCATCACATTTTTCGCAGGAACCATATGGTGAATTAAAAGAAAAGGTGTTTGGTTGAGGTTCATCGTAAGAAATTCCAGTTGTTGGACACATCAGGAATTTGCTATAATTAAAAGCAGGCTGCCCAACTTCATCATGATCAAGAATTTTAATTATTCCTCTTGACTGCTTCATGGCGGATTGTAATGATTCGCGAAGCCTCTTTTTGTTTACTTCTTTAACTTCTATCGAGTCGACAACAATTTCTATATCATGAATTTTATATCGGTCGACTTGCATTTTAGGACTAATTTCAACCAATACCCCGTCTATCCGAACTTTTAAATATCCCTGCTTACGAATTTGTTCAAACAGTTCACGATAATGACCTTTTCTTCCTTTAACTACTGGAGCTAAAATACTGATTAGTTTACCATCAAATTTTTTCAATGCTGTATCAAAAATCTGATCTTCCGACATTTTAATCATCAGTTCGCCAGTATTGTAAGAATAAGCATCAGCAATCCTAGCAAAAAGTAAACGCATGAAATCGTAAATTTCAGTTATAGTTCCAACGGTTGAGCGAGGATTTTTGGAGGTTGTTTTTTGCTCTATGGCAATTACCGGACTTAAGCCTGAAATTTTATCCACATCTGGACGCTCTAAATTTCCCATAAATTGTCGGGAATAGGCGCTTAATGTTTCCATATACCTACGTTGCCCTTCGGCATATATGGTATCAAATGCTAATGAAGATTTACCACTTCCACTTAAACCAGTGATTACAACGAGTTTATTCCGTGGAAATGAAACATCTATATTTTTTAAATTATGTACCCTGGCACCAAATACTTCTACTAATTGTACTGGCTTGATTTTTTTTTCTTTTGCACTCATTCTCGATCGTTACGCTGCAAAAGTAAACGTTTAAAACCCTACTCCGGTTGAGGAACGAACAAAATAATTTTTTGTCCATTATTTACAGTCAAATTCCCTAATTTATTCCAGATTTTAAGATCTTCAATGCTCACATTATACCTTTTAGAAACAAAATCCAGATCTTCATCATCTTTAATTATGTATTCCAATTCTATCTTTTGAGTTTTTGTTGAATCAGAAATTGCTTCTTTCACTAAAGATTGATTGGCAATACCAGCAACAGATGCAACTGTGCCATAAGGCGAGGCGTTTTCATAGCTAGGTTTAGGAATTTGAACCAAGTAGACTTTTTTTCTTGAGTTTGCCAAAAAAGATTCACGCAACCAAGGATTAAAGATTTTTAATGTTTTGTAAGAAATATTAAACTGACCAGCAAAATCTGCCAGATTAGCAATAGCAGAATCTACTTTAACTTTGGAAACTGGAATATTATAATACAAATCAGATTTTTTGAAGAAATAACCGTAAGTGCGTGGTTTACTAACGATTTCTTTAATGGCAACCAATCTGAAAACGTATCGTGAAGTTTCTGCATTTAAGAGCAAATCGTAATAGTTATCTTGCTTTTGCCGATCCATTTGTCCTTTAAGACCATTAATTCCCATGTTGTAGGCAGCAGCTACCAAAGTCCAGTTACCAAGATCTCTGTAATTTTCTTTAAACATTTTACATGCTGCAATGGTAGATTTTTCAACATCATATCGTTCATCTACTTCTTTGTTGATCTCTAAGCCGTATTGAAGGCCAGTAGGTTCCATAAATTGCCAAAAACCAGTTGCACCAGCAGGTGAAATCAGATTCATCATTCCGGTTTCTACTAATGGAATGTATTTAAAATCATTGGGAATTCCATATTTTTTCAAAATTGGCTCAATTACCGGAAACCATCTATTTGCTCTTTTATGCATTAAAAGCGTGTTTGATTGCCAATAGTTGTTCACCAATAATTCTCGATCCATTCTTTCATATACTTCAATGTCAGAAAGTGGAACAATTTCACCAGCAAACTGCAAATCGGACGGTAAAATGATCGGAAATACCTTGGTGGTATCTGAATATTCGTTGCTAAAACGATTAGTTGGTACGTTGGTACTGTAAGTAAATAATTTTAAAATTACCAACAATAGCAACGTTCCTGAGAGAGAGAAGAGCGTCTTTTTCATTAAATAATTATTAATATTTAGCAAAGGTACGTATTTATTTGCTTAGTTTATAGCACGTTACAAAAATCCTCTTTTCAAATCGGATTTTTACCCTTTACAAAATTGTAATACAAAAGCACCATGCCAATAACTGTACCAATCCGAAAAATTCTGTTTATGAGCTTTAATACAATACTTTTGTAATTATTATTGTAAATATGGCTAAGAACTTTTCAGACAAAAAACCTACCCGAAAATTACCTTCAAAAAGAAGTGATAAAATGGATTCACCATCGGCAAAAACTCGAAAATCTGCTGATACTGAAAGAAGATCAAAAGGACCTAAAAAACCAGAGTTATTACCCAAAGCTAAATTTGATAAAAAGCCTGGAAGTATTGATAGACCTGATAAAAAAGGAAGTGCAACTGTAGAAAGAGAAAAAAAAACGTTTGGTTCTAAATCAGGAACACGAGAACGGCCAGAAAGAAAATCGGTAGGAAAGCCTGGTTTTGCTAAAAAGTCGTTTGGCAAAAAATCTGAAGAAAAAAGTTCTTTCAATAAAAAATCTAGTTCAACGCCTTATGATTCTGAAAAACCAAAATCGTTAACATCCTATTCAAAATCAAAAAGTTCAGAATCTGATTTCAAAAAAGGAAAAAGTAGTTTTGAAAAACCCGCCAGATCTTATACTAAAAAGTTCGAAAATGCGAACGAAACTAGCAACACAGATTTCAAAAAGCCTTTTGATGCTGATAAACCAAAACGAGCTTATGTTAAAAAATCTGATAAACAAGAAACAGAAAAATTAGATTTTTCGGGGAATTCAGATCAAGTAGATAAACCGAAAAGAGCATATACAAAACGAAATACAGAATCTGGTGGAAGTTCTTATTCAGATTATAAAAATTCGAAAGACCGAGCTGAAAGGCCGGAGAGAAATGATGATGATGATTTCGAAAAAAGCATTAAAGAAAAACCGGATAAAGTATTTGTTCCAAAAGTAAAATCGGAATATAAAAAACGTTCATTTAGCAAAAGCAAGGCTAAAGTCGCGGAGGAACGGAAGTTATTAAATTCCACTCGTGATAAATTAAGAAACGCCGATGGCTTTAGAGCAGAAGGAGATTTCAAAAAAAGACCTTTTGCTGGAAATAGAGCAACCACCGATGCTGAACAAACTCCTTTCAAAAAGATCTATGTTAAAAAAGAATATGGCGCCAGAAAAGAATTTGATTCGGATAAACCTAGTACTTCTTCACCACGAAAAGTAAAATCGGATGGAATGCGATTGAATAAATTTTTGTCGAATGCTGGAATTGCATCTCGCAGAAAAGCGGATCAGTTGATAGAAGCAGGAGAAGTAATGGTAAACGATCAAATAATAACCACATTAGGTTTTATGGTTAAGCCCGATGATAAGGTACGTTTCAATGGGCAATTACTAAAAACTGAACGCCTTGTTTATGTTTTATTAAACAAGCCGAAAGATTACATAACCACTACAGACGATCCGCAGGAACGAAGAACCGTAATGGATTTGATTAAGACCACCACCCGCGAACGCATTTACCCGGTTGGGAGATTAGATAGAAATACAACTGGCTTACTTTTATTGACCAACGATGGAGATTTGGCGATGAAACTTTCGCACCCAAAAAATAATGTAGGTAAAATATACCAAGCAAGTTTGGATAAGAACTTAAAGAAATCAGATTTTGATGCTTTATTAGAAGGAATTGAATTAGAAGATGGTAGAGTTCAGCCAGATACATTAAGTTATGTTGGCGAAAGCAAAAAAGATATTGGAATTGAAATTCATAGCGGTAAAAACCGGATCGTTCGTAGAATGTTCGAGCATTTTGGCTACGAAGTAGTTGGTTTGGATCGCGTTTTTTATGCAGGATTAAATAAAAAAGATTTACCTCGAGGCAGATGCCGATTGTTAACTCAACAAGAAGTTATTAATTTAAAGCATTTGCACAGAAGCAAATAGGGATTTGATTTTTTTGTAAATAAACTTCTGACAAATTAATAGTTGTTTTTTTCTGAAGCTATTCCGGCTTTCAGCATTATCTTTTTTGTTTAAAGAGTTGAGCTTGTTTCAAAAATTGAATAACAAAAAAGGATGACGCTTCAATCCGGGCTAACAGGAAGAGTAGCGATTAATTGTTAAATTTTATTTATACCAAAACTTTACTTTTCTCAATTATCTCTAAATAATAATTTTCGTAAAGTGGAGTAATGTTGCTGATATCGAATTGAATAGCACGAGCTAAAGCATTTTCTTTAAACTTGGCTAAGCGTTTTTCATCTTCTAAAATATAAACTGCATTCGCTGCCATTTCGGTGACATCGCCTATGTTGCTCATAAACCCCGTTTCTCCGTCAATATTTAATTCAGGGATTCCGCCCAAATTGGTAGAAATTACTGGAATTCTACATGCCATAGCTTCTAAAGCTGCTAAACCAAAACTTTCTGTTTCTGATGGCATTACAAATAAATCGGCTACCGATAATATTTCTTCCACAGCATCTTGTTTACCTAAAAAACGAACATTCTGGCCTAAATTCAGTTCGCGGCAAAGTTGTTCAACGCTACTTCGTTCCGGACCATCGCCTACTAAAAGCAACTTAGATGGTATTTTTTCTAATATTTTAGCAAAAACATAAACCACATCCGGCACTCTTTTTACTTTTCTGAAATTGGAAGTATGGATAATGATTTTCTCTCCATCTGGTGCAATCGCTTTTTTGAAATGATCTTTTGCTTTTTGAGAAAATCGCAACAAATCAACAAAATTCGGTATCACCCGAATATCTTTTGTTACTTCAAAATGATTGTAGGTATCGTTTTTTAAATGTTCAGAAACTGCTGTTACTCCATCGCTTTGGTTAATAGAAAAAGTTACAACCGGTTTGTAAGTAGCATCGCGCCCAACCAAGGTTATATCTGTACCATGCAAAGTGGTAACAACCGGAATATGAATGCCAAAAGATGCTAAAATCTGTTTTGCCATAAATGCCGCAGAAGCATGTGGAATTGCATAGTGCACGTGTAAAATATCTAATTTTTCGTATCGAATTACATCAACCATTTTACTAGCTAAAGCTAATTCGTAAGGTGGATAGTCGAAAAGTGGATATTTAGAAACCGAAACCTCATGGTAAAAAAGATTTTCGTTGAAAAAATCCAATCGGGCTGGTTGGCTGTAGGTAATAAAATGAACCTGATGACCATTATCAGCCAATGCTTTACCCAATTCAGTGGCAACTACACCGCTACCACCAAATGTTGGATAACAAACTATACCAATTTTCATTATTGATTAATTTTAAGGTCGTGTATTCACGAAAATTATTTTTTTGGAAAGCACATTTAGTTTTTCCATTGCCGCGGCTGCTTCGCTTGTTAGTTTTTCTGCACTTTTTATTTGTTCGGCATATTCAATATTAGCCTTATCAGCAGAATTTACAGCTTTTGATGATTTTTTCGCATCCTTTTTTGCAGCAGCAGATGCTTTAACATCACCAGCAGTTACATTTTGAGATGATTTGTATTGCTCTTCTGATACTGATTTAGCTTTGTTGCTTGCTTCTTCGGCTTTCTTTTTCATTTCGTCAATTTTTATGGTTGCTTTCATAGCGTCCATATTAATTTCATATGCTTTATCGGTTTGTTTCAAAATTTCTCGTCGGTATTTCATTTCTTCCAACGAATCGATCAATGAAAGCTGAGCAAAGGTTTGTTGAGCTGATAGTACTAACACAGCAATAACTAATTGTAGAATTTTTGTTTTCATTTTGTTTTTTTGGGAGGTTAAATTAATGAACAAGAGTACTTTATTTTAGTTTAGTTTTCAAGTGCGTCATACACTTTTTGTTGAATTTTGGTTCGAATGTTTTCTTTTGAAAGCAAATTGTTAGCCGCATCTGGATAAATTCTATTAGAAAGAAAAATAAAAATTAAGTTTTCTTTGGGATCTGCCCACGCACAAGTTCCAGTAAAGCCTGTATGACCAAATGTAAATGCAGAAGCAGATCCAGCTGTATTTCCATCCACTCCTCCTATTGATGAAGGTTTATCAAAACCTAAGCCACGCCGGCTTTTGTCCGAAAATTTGGCTGTAAATAAATCTACTGTTTGAGGTTTAAAATACTGAATCCCACCATAATTTCCTTTATTCAATAGCATTTGCATAATTACAGCAAGATCATAAGCATTACTAAACAAACCTGCATGACCACCAACGCCACCAAGCATTGCTGCGCTTGGGTCGTGCACATAGCCATGTATTATTTGTTTTCTAAAAGATGTATCGTTTTCTGTTGGTGCTACCGTTTTTAAATTTACCGATAAATAGGGATTAAAAGTAAGTTTGCTTAAGCCAAGCGAACGATAGAAATTTTTATTCGCATACTCATCCAGAGGCATTTTTGATTGATGTTCCAAAACCTCTTTTAACAAATACATACTTAAATCTGAGTATACATAAGTACCTTGGTTTTGAATTGGAGATTGATAGACTTCATTCTGAATCGTTTTAAGATATTCTTTTTTCAAATACAATTTATCAGCAACTCGAATTGAGTAATTCGCTGAATATGAAGTGTCATAATTCTTAGAATTCAATGAATTTTTCCAATAAGGGATGAAAGGAACTAACCCAGCTTGATGCGTTAACAAATCTGAAATAGTAATATTCTTTTTGTTTGTTCCTTTTGCTTGAATTAAATAATGGCCTAATTTTTTGTTTAAAGAAATCTTTTTCAGTTCATACATTTTCATAGCGACTAATGTAGTTGAAGCTATTTTTGTAATAGAAGCAATGTCGTATAAATCCGAATTAGATACAATATGCGAAGAGTCGTAAGCAAAAGTTCCAAAAGATTTCTGATAAATAATTTTATTGTTTTTGGCAATTAATATCTGGCAACCTGGCATTGCTTTTTTCGCAATTGCATTTAAAGCAATGCTATCTATTTCGTTCAAAATTAATGAATTAACATTTTCGCTTTCAGGTAACGAATATCCCAACCTTATTTCATTAGGTTGTATAAATCCTGCCATTGCAGGATAGTTTTTGGAGGCAGAAACCGGTAAAGTTGCCGATAAGGATTGTCCACCGAAAATAGCAGCCGCTACGCTTTTCATGCTTTGCTGATTTTCTTCGTAGGCTACAATTAAATTTTCCAACCCTTCTAGGTTTCGCAAAGAATAGGCATTACCGAAAAACACTACAATCAATTCTTTCTTCGTATTTATTAATCGTTTAGCAAAATCAATGCTTTGAACACTTAGTCCATAATTCTTAGCATCGGATCTCGTCATGCCTTGAAAACTTAAAATTAGACGATTTGATAATTGAATGGAACGAAATAATAAATCATATTCCTGTTCAGAAGCTTCTTTTGCGATGGCATATTTTTCAATTGTGCCGTAATTTTCTAACGTTGTTAAAAATGTATTATCCAAGCCCACTCCTATACAAATTGCAGCCATTTTTATCGTGTCTGAATATTGCAAAGGTAAAATCTTGTTTTTTACTAATGTGATGGAAGCATTAGTTACTTGCTCCATCACCGTTTTTGCTTGATAATTAGTAAGCTCAGCAACTAAATTTTTTGTTGGCAACGGTTTGTAATCAGCTAATCCTGCCTCGTACTTTGCGTTTAAAACCTTTATCACTTTTTCATTGATATAATTCTGATCTAAAAATCCGCTGTCTATGGCTGTTTTTATTCCAGCAATAGTTTGGGGGATTTGAGAAGGAAAAAGCAAAATATCATTTCCTGCTAATAATGCTTTTACACCAATAGCTTCGGGTGTATAAAAATCACTAATGCCTTTCATATTTAAAGCATCAGTAAATACGATTCCTTTAAAGCCTAATTCTGAACGAAGCAGTCCGTTTACAATTTGAGGAGAAATAGAAGAAGTACTTTTTGTAGTAGTATCTAAAGCAGGCACATTTAAATGAGCAGCCATCACCGAAAATACATTTGCCTCGATTAATTTTTTGAATGGAACCAATTCAACCGAATCCATTTGCAACCTGCTTCGGTTTACGGATGGCAAAAAATAGTGAGAATCTTTATCGGTATTTCCATGTCCAGGAAAATGCTTTGCGCTTGCGAAAACACCATTGTCTTGCATTCCGTTCATATATGCCAAGCCTTTATTAGACACATTTTCTGTAATTTCTCCAAAAGAACGATCGTTAATTACCGGATTTTTAGGATTTGTATTTACGTCAACATCTGGTGCAAAATTTACATGAATACCTAGCAATTTGCATTGGCGGGCAACTTCTTTTCCAAAATTATAAATGATAGAATCGTTTTGAATAGCACCTAAAGCCATTTGCCGCGGATATCTGATCGTACTATCCAAACGCATAGCCGGACCCCATTCTCCATCAATACCAACCCAAAGCGGTGTTTCACTCACAGATTGCAAATAATTGAGCAAGTTAACTTGCCTTACTGGTCCACCTTGGAAAACAATTAGCCCCCCAACTTTACAATCTTGTACTAGTTCCCGAAGTTCTTCTTTGTGTACAGCATCCCGATTAGAATAAGCAGCTACCATTAATAATTGTGCAATTTTTTCTTCTGAAGAAAGAGAATTAAAAATTGAGTCGACCCAATTACTTTTTTTTATTTTAGAATTAATAGGTTGAGCAACACCTATTTCGCTAAATAAAAAACAACACGCACAAACTAGAAAAAAAATATACCGCATAATTGTTCGCTACAAAGAGCTTAACATGAATGGTTGATAAAAAAATTGAATAATTTTACAATCTTCAAAATTGAAATAAAAGCTTAAATTTTGATTTCAAAGCTAAACAAATACGCTCAAATAAAGCTCAACAGACTTCATGCCCGACATAATTCAACTTCTTCCAGATTCAGTTGCCAATCAGATAGCAGCCGGAGAAGTGATTCAACGGCCAGCATCTGCATTAAAAGAGTTGGTTGAAAATTCGATAGATGCAGGAGCAACAGAGATTAAAGTTTTTGTTAAGGAAGCCGGAAAAGTGCTATTACAGGTAATAGACAATGGAAAAGGTATGTCGGGAACAGACGCAAGAATGAGTTTTGAGCGGCATGCAACTTCGAAAATCAAAAAAGCAGAAGATCTTTTTGCCATCAGAACCATGGGTTTCAGAGGGGAGGCATTGGCAAGTATTGCAGCAATTGCCCATGTAGAAATGAAAACCATTTTGCTAAATGCAGATATTGGAACCTTATTAATTATTGAAGGTTCGGAAGTAAAAAAACAGGAAAGCTGCGCTTGGAGTGGTGGAACTTCTATCAGCATCAAAAATCTTTTTTATAACATTCCAGCTCGTAGGGTTTTTTTAAAGTCTGATCCAGTGGAAATGCGCTACATTCTCGAAGAGTTTATGCGTATTTCTTTAGCCAATCCTGAATTGTTTTTTTCACTTCATCACGATGCTAATGAGCTATTTCATTTACCCCAAGGTACTTTGAAACAGAGAATTGTGCATTTATTTGGAAATTCATACAAAGAAAAATTAGTGCCCGTAGAAGAGGAAACCAGTATTATTTCTATAAAAGGATTTGTGGGCAAACCAGAATTTGCCAAAAAAACTAGAGGCGAACAATATTTTTTTGTGAATAATAGATTTATAAAAGATCCTTATTTGCAACATGCTGTTTCGGGTGCTTATGATGAATTGCTACCGGCTGAAAGTTTTCCTTTTTTCGTTTTGTTTATTGATATAGATCCTGCACGAATTGATATAAACGTACACCCAACAAAAACTCAAATAAAATTCGACGACGAAAAATCTATTTATGCCATTATTCGCTCCGCGGTAAAACAATCTTTAGGCAAGTATAATATTTCTCCAACCTTGGATTTCAACACCGAACATGCATTTAGCAATTTCGGACATGGGAAAAATGGAAATAGCGGAAACGCAATTCCATCCATGCCTCAAATTAAAATAAATACTGCTTTTAATCCATTTCTTTCTGGGCAGGGTCTAGCATCTAGTTCAACACCCGCAAAAACGACTGATTTTTACGGAGTTGGCTCTGCCACTTTTGAAAAAACCGAATTTGAACAATTGGAAATGAATAAAGTAGTTCAAGAAGCCGAAGAATGGAAAGGTGAAAAAAAGACGCCCTATCAATTACATAATCAATTAATATTAAGTCCAATAAAAACGGGTTTTATTGTAATTGACCAACAAGCAGCACATGAACGAATACTTTTTGAGCGCTATATGCAACAATTAAACGCACAAAAGGGTTATAGTCAGCAGAGCTTATTTCCACAAACTATAAATTTAAGTCCGATTGACTTTGCATTAATTAAAGAACTAATGCCCGATTTATTATTGCTTGGGTTTGATTTGCGCGAATTCGGGAAAGGTACTTTCGTAATTGATGGAATACCAGCAGAAAGTATTGCTGGAAACGAAAAATCTGTTTTGGAAGGACTAATAGAAAATTTTAAACAAAATGCAGCTTTTTCAAAATTAGATAGAAGAGAAAATTTGGCTAAGTCGTTAGCAAAAAAAACAGCTATCCGAAGTGGGCAAACATTGAGTACTGCCGAAATGACTAATTTAATTGATGAGTTATTCGCTTGTAAACTTCCTTCCGTTTCAATTGATGCAAAACCTTTGTTACTTACATTTGGTCTTGATGAAATTTTTAAAAAATTTGACAAAGCTTAAAAACGTTATTAATTTATGAATGGAATGCAACAGCCTGCTGGCTTTTCTTATTTGCCAGTAGTCGTTAAAAATTTGCTGATTATTAATTTAATCATGTTTTTATTAAAGTATGTTCTAAAAAACACTTCGCAACTAGAACTTGAGCAGTATTTAGGTTTGTTTTATTTTAAATCAGAATATTTCAAGCCATACCAGTTCTTCACTCACTTATTTATGCATGGCAGTTTTGGCCATTTATTTTCCAATATGTTTGCCCTTTGGATGTTTGGAACTGCATTAGAAAATTTTTGGGGAGCAAAAAAATTCCTGATTTACTATTTTGCAACTGGCTTAGGTGCTGCCTTTTTGCATACCATGGTTATCTATATTGATTTAAGAGGATTTGAAAATGCATTGTCCCTTTATTTATCAAGTCCAAGTTATGATAGTTTTGAAGTTTTCGTTTTAGGTTCGGTACCGGGTCTTTATAAACCTCAGTTTTTGCAAATGTTGGAAGCATGGAGCGCAAATCAACTTAGTACGGAATATTTGAGTAATTCTATAAGTCTGGCAAACGAATTAAAAACTGCCATGTTTAACATTCCTACTGTAGGTGCATCTGGGGCAGTATTTGGTGTACTTTTAGCTTTTGGAATGTTGTTTCCAAATTCATTGATTTATGTGTTTTTTGCCATTCCATTAAAAGCCAAATACTTTGTAATGTTGTATGGTTTATTTGAATTATATAGTGGTTTTGCCAATAATCCGAATGACAATGTTGCTCATTTTGCGCATTTAGGTGGAATGTTGTTCGGCTTTATTTTAATTAAATTTTGGAACAGAAATCAATTCAATCGGTTCGGTTAGTATGAATGTAGCAGCAGAAATTAGTCGAGTATTTTTTAATCCTAGCAGGCAAACCTATCGGTTGATAGGGGTGAATGCTTTTGTTTTTATCACCATAAGTTTATTAGGTGTAATTGGCTTTTTATTTCAATTGCAATATCGTCCTGGACATATAATAGCAGATGATTTTTTATCTGTACCTGCAGATTTACGCAATTTACTTTGGAAACCCTGGACTTTGGTTACCTACATGTTTACCCATAAAGCATTTTTTCATATTCTTTTTAATATGCTTTGGCTTTACTTTTTTGGGCAATTATTCGAAGAGTATTTAGGTGGAAAAAAATTAAACTATTTATATTTCTTAGGTGGCATAGCTGGTGCAGTTTTATACATTTTTGCTTTTAATGTTTTTCCAGTTTTTAAAACTGACTTAGCGATTGCAGTTGCATTGGGGGCATCTGCAAGTGTAATGGCCATCGTGGTTGCCACAGCCACTTTACTGCCAGATTATTCCGTTTCATTGATCTTAATTGGGCCAGTTAAGATTAAATATATAGCTATGATCACAGTACTAATAGATTTACTTAGCATTGGGAGTGGCAACGCAGGGGGGCATATTGCTCATTTGGGTGGGGCTTTATATGGTTTTGTATATATTAAACAATTAAATAATGGTAGGGATTTAAGTTTAGTTTTTCAAAAAATGTATGATGGAACAGCCTCATATTTCTCTATAAAAAATAAATTAAAAGTTGCTCATAAAGCAGATTCCAATAACAAATCTAAAGACTTGAATGTGGAACAACATATAGTAGATTCTATTTTAGATAAGATATCAAAATCAGGTTATGAAAGTTTAACCAAAGAAGAAAAAAATTTATTGTTCAAATCAAGTAACAGCGGACAACCCTAAAAAATAATCTATGAAACTTTACGGCTCTCCAACTTATTTTTCCAACAAAATGGTATGAAAAAACCTGGATTCTTTGGCTGGATAATTTTTCTTGTAAACCTAGTTTGTGCTTTTGCTTTATTGGTTACGTATTTCACCAATTTATTAGATCCTGAGAAGTATTGGTTTTTTGCATTTTTTGGATTAGCCTACCCTATCTTATTAATAACCAATATTTTATTTTGTATTTATTGGCTAATCCGACAGCATGTTATCTTTTTTTTATCGTTTATCGTTTTAGCTTGTGGTCTTCGTACGCATCAAAATGTTTTAAAAATAAATTTTAAAAAAGAGAAAAGCACCTTACAAAAAAATGAAAATGATATTCGGGTGATGACCTATAATGTCAACAATTTCAGGGCTTTTGATCAGCAATTTGATCCGAAAGTAAGAAGCACGATGTTGGACATTATCAAAAAGCAACAGCCAGATATTATTTGCTTTCAAGAGTTTTATACCCGCCATAAAGGAAGTTATGATATTATGGACAGCATAAAATCTATTTTAGGTAGCAAGCAAGTTTATTTCGACAAAATATTAGATACAAAATATCAGCAGATTGGGATGGCAATTTTTACAAAGTATAAAATTATTAAAACAGGAATTGTTAAATTTTCAGAAGAAAAACATCAAAACTCTTGTATTTATGCCGATGTAAAATATAATGGCGACACCATCCGAATTTTTGGTGTCCATCTGCAATCTATTAATTTTAAGCCTGAAGATTATGAATATATAAAAGACATGAAAATGGAGTTTGAACCTGATATTCAGTCATCCCGCAAAATAGGAAGCCGTTTAAAATTAGCATTTAAGAAAAGAGCACATCAAGCAAAATTGGTTGCCAAAGCGATTGATGAAAGTCCGCATCCGGTAATTTTATGTGGCGATTTTAACGATACACCTGTTTCATTTACCTTTAAAACCATATCTCAGAATTTAAAAAGCGCATTTGCCGAGAAAGGATCAGGATATGAAATAACCTACGCAGGCGCTTTTCCCAACTTTCAAATTGATTATATAATGGCTGGAAAGGAATTAAGTGTTCAAAATTATCAAGTAATCAAACAGGAATTATCAGATCATTATCCACTACGAAGTGATTTAAAATTAATTTCCAAAACAGACTCGTTGGAACGACTTTAAAAATTTCTGTTAAGTTTGCATTATGAGTAGCAAACTACATGTTTATAATTCCCTGAGCAGAAAAAAAGAACTTTTCGAACCTATTGAACCTCCTTTTGTAGGATTATATTTATGCGGGCCGACTGTTTATGGATATCCTCATCTTGGACATGCACGTTCGGCAGTTACATTCGATTTAATTTTCAGACACCTTACACATTTAGGTTATAAAGTACGGTATGTGCGCAATATTACCGATGTTGGCCATTTAGTAAATGATGCTGATGAAGGTGAAGATAAAATAGCCAAACAAGCATTATTAGACAAATTAGAACCCATGGAAGTGGTTCAGCACTATACAGATGCCTACCATAACGATCTGGAAATGTTGAACGTTAAAAAACCAAGCATAGAACCTCGTGCTTCTGGCCATATTCCTGAACAATTAGCTTTGATAAAAAAATTAATTGAAAACGGTTTTGCCTATCAGGTAAATGGATCGGTTTATTTTGATGTGCAAGCATACGATAAGGTATACCAATACGGAGAATTGTCTGGTAGAATAATGGAAGATTTAATAGCTGGTGCAGGCTCAGAACGAAGAGTTTTAGAAGGACAGTCAGAAAAAAGAAACCCTGCAGATTTTGCTTTGTGGAAAAAAGCTTCACCTGAACATATTATGCGTTGGGAATCGGATTATGGAATAGGTTTTCCGGGTTGGCATATTGAATGTTCGGCTATGAGTGCCAAATATTTAGGCGAGCAGTTTGATATTCATGGCGGAGGAATGGATTTACTATTTCCTCATCATGAATGCGAAATTGCACAAAGTGAGGGTTGCACTGGAAAAAATCCTGCAAAATACTGGTTGCATAATAATATGATAACGGTAAACGGGCAGAAAATGGGAAAATCATTAGGTAATAGCATTTCGCTGCAACAATTTTTTTCGGGCGATCATCCTTCCTTGGATAAAAGTTATCCACCGATGACTATCCGTTTTTTTATTCTTACTGCCCATTACAGAAGTACGCTAGATTTTAGCAATGAAGCTTTACAAGCGGCAGAAAAAGGGTACAAAAAATTAATTAATGGCTTAAAAACCTTAGATCTTTTAGAAAAAAACCAAGAGTTGACGATTGATTCTGAATTGGAATCTGAAATAAAATTAACCAGTGAAACAGTATTGGATGGATTAAATGCAGATTTTAATTCAGCAGTCACCATTGCATCGTTATATCAATTACTAAAATATATAAATACATTTTATGTAGATAATTCAGTGTTAAATTCTATAAGTCAACAAACATTTGATTTACTGAAAAACACTTATAAAACCGTATTGGTTGATGTTTTAGGCATAACGGAAAATAAACCTGATCTTAAAAACCAACATGGATTAATGAATATATTGTTGGAAAATTATCGTTTGGCAAAATCAACTAAAGATTATAAAACCGTTGATAAAATAAGGGAAGAGTTAAAAAAACTAGATTATGTAATTAAAGATTCTAAAATAGATTCGGAATGGTATTATGCAGAATAAAAATGTGTTGCCTCTGATGACTAATAACTGATTCTCGCAATCATTTTTTTTCAGAATTGCCGACATCGTAACTGGTTTTTACAACTCCAGCCATCTGCGTTTCATCATGATGATAAATATCTGGTCTGAAATTCAGATTTCCATTATTATCTACAAATGCCGTGTAATACGTAAATCGTATTTCAAATTTTTGGTTTATTCGTACATCTTTCGGAATACCCAAATTCATCAATGAATCAACAATAGTTGAATCAAATTTAGGCTGATCACTTAATACATACATGGCTAAGTCAAATGGCTTTTCTATCCGCACACAACCATGGCTCATTGTTCTTTTATCCGAATAAAATAAATATTTGCCAGGGCTATCATGCAAATAAATTGACATTTTATTTGGAAACATAAATTTAACCAAACCTAATGGATTTTCTGAACCAGGCCTTTGTACAAATCGGAATTTAAAATTCTTAGCATCTATTTCTTGCCAATTTATAGTTGATGGATCAATTTCCTGAGCATTTCTATTATAACTTGTAAACACTTCCAGATCATGCGTTTCAAAATAATCTGGTCTTTTTTTAATTTGAGGTAGCATTTCCTTAACCATGATACTTTTCGGAACTGTCCACGTAGGCGAAAAAACCAAATATTGTAACGTATCCCGCATAATAGGTGTAGCTTTCACTTCATCACCAATTATTACCCTCATATTCATCATTTCTTTTGCACCTCTATAAACCCGTAATAAATACTCAGGCAAATTCACAACTATTGCCTGATTTGCCCGCTCTCCAGGCAACCACCTCATTCGCTCCAGATTTATTTCCAATTGTGCAACTCTTCTTTCCACATCAATATTCATTGATTTTCTGGTTCTATCGTCTACAATTCCGCTTATTGGAATTCCACAAAATCGTTGATATTTTTTTACCGCTTCAAATACGTTAGCATCATACAAACTGTTGATTTTTTTATTCTGTTCAGGTTTTAATAAATCAACTAATTCAAGTCTTTTTCTCAATATTGGTATTGCATTATTTCGATCGTCTGGTTCTAAATTATAAGGTATTTCTTTCCAACCGCCGTTTTTTTGTATTAATCTAAAACGTTTGAGTTGTTGTTTCAATAAAATATACTCTGGAGTTCGAGGAACTAACTGTTGCAGTTCAAGCAAAACTTTTTTGTTTTTTAGTGCCTGATTCACAGAATTTTGTAAATCAAAAATTCTCTTTTGCTTTTTCCATGTACTGTCAGCAGGTTCAATTCTGCCATATACTAAATGTGATGCAATCAATAAATAAGATGCTGATGCTTGCACTTCTAGCTTTGCAACTAATTTTGGATCAAGCATTTTTTTAACTTTTTTTTCTGTATTGCTACTTTTAAAAAGATTAAATAACCCGATAAGTTCATTCAAATGATACGTTTCTGGATGTAATCCATCTAGTTCCGAATTTCTTATGAAGTTTAGGAGTTGAGGTAAGTTTTTATTTCCATCTGCACTATCAATCCAGACAGGTTTATTATCTCGTTCAGTGTAAAAAGAAATTAATACTTTTTGCAACTCAGTTGAACGTATATCATTATTAAACCGATCTTTATGGACTATTGAATCAATTGAATTTATGATTGCCAGTTGATATACTCTTTCTTTTTCAGAATTTTTGCATGAAAAAAGAAACAAAAAACAAAGCACTGAAAAACTAAAGTAAAAAATGGTAGTTCGCATTCAGGTTTTTTTGGTGAGAAAGAAAAGCAATATCCTTTATTTTGACGTTAACGTTAATTTTACTAAAAAGAATTAGTTTAATTCTTGAAATAATGGGAAAACTTTATACAAAAAGCGAACCGTTAAACTGCCTGCGGATATACAATTGCCAATGGATTAAACAAATAAATACTTTTAGTTGATAATTCAATACAACGATACCTCTTTCGTATTTTTTCTTGTTTTTTAAAAACTCGTCCATTTTTCATGGCAAAAATAGTTGCCATAGGTAATTGCTCTACAGCAACACCTGTTTCTAGCTCATTATCATATTTCCGTAATGTGCGCAACAATCCAGCATCGCTACAACTAGCAGCTTTCGGATTTTTTAGATAATTTTCCAATGCAATTTTAACATCTGCAGGAAAAATTTCTAATTCAAATACTGGCCTCATAGCTCGCCTAAACTCTTCTTTCCATTCTTCGCCATGTGGTTTTACCGTATTTTTATACTTATTCCAACAACTTAAATGAGCAAACTCATGTACTAAAGTTGTAAGAAATGCATACTTATTTAGATTGTTGTTAATAGAAATTCTATGGCGACTACCCATATAAGGAGATCGATAATCTCCAAGCTTTGTTTGCCTACCATGGGTAATTTTTAGTTCTGCTTCAAAAAAATTAATCCAACGCAACATAAGTGGAACAGCTTCTTGAGGAATAAAATGGCTAAGAAGCGTTTCGTTCGATTTCACGTTACAAAGATATAATTATGTCATTAATTGATATACTAGCAGGCTACTTAAATATGCCAGCGCCGTCATATATACAAATTGAATAATTGGCCATTTCTTTGATTTTGTTTCTCGGTAGGTTACTGCAACTGTACTCATACATTGCATAGCAAATGCATAAAAAATCATAAGGGAGAAAGCTACAGGCAAGGTAAAAACAGGCAATCCAGTGTTTGGATTTGTTGCTTGCCTCATTTTCTCAATAAGCTTAGTGGAGTTATCTACATCACCTTCTACTGAATAAATGGTAGCCATGGTTCCAACAAAAACTTCACGGGCAGCAAATGAAGTTATGAGGGCAATTCCTATTTTCCAATCAAAGCCTAAAGGTTTTATGGCTGGTTCTATCACATGACCTAATATTCCAGCGAAAGATGATTCCAACTTTTCAGATTCCATTTCCCTTTTCATTTCATCGTTTTCACCTGATTTTGCAATTTTTTCCTGATAGGTTTTATTGATTTCTGCAAATCGTTTTGGTGGACCATAACTTGCTGCCAACCATAACAATGCAGAAACGATAATAATCACTTTTCCAGCTTCTAAAACAAAAGTTTTTGATCGTAAATAAATAGTTAATAGAACATTATTCCACCTTGGCATTCGATAAACAGGCAATTCCATAATAAAAAAACCTCTTGATTTTGCTTTTATCAGGTATTTCATAACTAAGGCTGCTAAAAATGCCGCTGCAAAACTCAAGAGATACATAAACATTAAAGCAAGAGCTTGAAGATTGATAAAACCAAAAACAGTTCTGGAAGGAACAACCAAGGCGATTAAAACAGTATAAACTGGTAATCTCGCTGAACAACTAATCAGCGGAGCTACCATAATGGTAATAATTCGATCTTTCCAATTTTCAATCGTTCTTGCGGCCATTATTGCCGGAACAGCACATGCAACGCTACCAATTAATGGAACAACTGATTTTCCGTTAAGCCCTACTTTTTTCATCAGCTTATCGAGCATAAATGTAACTCTCGACATATAGCCAGTATCTTCTAAAATAGCTATGAAAGCAAATAAAATGGCTATTTGAGGTACAAAAACCACTACTCCACTCAATCCAGCAATTATGCCTTCGGTCAATAAATTAGTCAAAAAACCTGCTGGTAGAATGGCTTTTAGCGAATTTCCTAACCAAGCAAAAACGGTTTCAATCAAATCCATTGGGTAGGCTGACCAAGTATAAATTGCTTGAAACATACCTAAGAGCAACACCATAAAAATCAATAACCCAAAAATCTTATGAGTTAAAATTTTGTCAATTTTATTGCTGTAGTTTTCGGTTCCTGTGCCTCTGTGATCTTTTACGGTATCAAATAAAAGTTCGTTAATGAGATTATACCGACTTATCGTTTCTTTCGCTTGTATTTTCTGACTTTCAAATTTTGCATCGTGTACCAATTCTGCCAATCTTATTTTTTGCTCACTGCTGATGAAATGAAGATTTTGATATTGATGCGCTAACTGATAAGCAATCGTAGGATTACTAACATGAAGTTCACCTTGAATACGGCAAATTAAATCGGCAGCAAAAGGCATTACGTTTAAACGATACTCTGGATTGATTGTGGATGGAGAATGTAATAATGTCTTTTTTAATAAATCGAAGCCTACTTTTTTTCGAGCATTAATTGGAACAATAGGGATATTCAATTTTTCGGCTAATCCTTCTATATCAATTTCAATTCCTTCACTTTTAGCAATATCAATCATATTGAGAGCCATTATTACCGGCTTTCCCAAATCTGCAACTTGCGAAAAAAGTAAAAAATTTCTTTTTAAATTGGATGCATCTACTACAATGACCAATAAGTCAGGATGTGAAGGATTTTGCTTATCGCTAAGCACATCAAATACGATTGCTTCGTCTATTGATTTTGGATAAAGACTATAAATCCCTGGAAGATCAATTATTTCAAATTCTTTGTTCTGAAACGAAGCAAATCCGCTTTTTTTATCAATGGTGACTCCTGGAAAGTTTCCTACTTTTTGGTTTAAACCAGTAAGCGCGTTGAATAGAGTAGATTTTCCGGTATTAGGGTTTCCAATTAATGCAATCTTAATCCGGTCTGGCACGTCAGATGTTTTACTTTAAAATAATAGTAGATGCTTCTTTTTTGCGAAGACTTAATTTATAACCTGAAATGGTAATTGCCATTGGATCTCCAAATGGTGCAATATTATTAACATGAACAATTTGACCAGGCAAACATCCCATTTCTAATAATTTAATCGACATTTCTTCGTCGGTAAATGAGTCAATAATGGCAGTTTCTCCGATATTTAATTCTGATAAATTCATATCTCTTTTAATTGGATGGCAAGGTAATGCTTATTTAGATTAATGACAAATAAGATTAACAGAAGTTTGCCTGAAAAGGAAATATTACACTAACAATGATTCGGTTATTCTAAATTAAATGACAGAATAAAATTGTTTATTTTGATTTTTTAAACTTCTTTTTTTAAAAAATCAATTTGATTGAAAATGATTATCAACAAATTAAGAGAAACTAACTCAATTTATCATTCACAATTTTAGTATTGGTTTTCCCAAAACTCGGGCAATTACATCTGCTTTTAGCACTGCAGGCTGCTAAGAAACAAAATCCGGTAATAACCATGATGATTTTGATATGAGTTTTAATATTTTTCATTTAAAATTTCGATTAAATCGATAAAAGAGAGAATTAACAATTGGAAAACTTAAAATCCCTAAAGCCAATCCAATTGAATTTGCTACAACATCTCTCCAATCAGCTGAACGATAGGTAAACACAAATTGTTGCATTAATTCAATAAATACCCCATAAAAAAATCCTGTGGAGATAGTTAATGCAATAGCATTTCTTTTATCTTTTGTATATTCAAAAACAGGAAGAAAAAGCCAAGCAAATACGAAATAGAAAATAGCATGTACCACTTTATCAATCCCTTTAAAAACAAACCAAGAATCGGAGGGTAAAGACGAAGGCCGCATATTGCAAAGCACAAAAATAAAAACAAGCCAAATAAAACCTGGAATTGCTTTATATTTTAACATTCAACTTATGCGCCTACCTGTTGTTGATAAGCATCAGCAGCTAATAAACTTTCAATTTCGTTTACGTTTTCTATTTTCATTTTTATCATCCAACCTTCACCATATGGATCAGAATTTACTAACTCAGGTTGAGTATCTAGTTTTTTATTAAATTCTAATACGACTCCAGACAATGGCATAAATAAATCCGAAACAGTTTTCACTGCCTCAACAGTACCAAAAACTTCCTCTTGTTTTACACTTTTACCATTGATAGCAATATCAACATACACAATATCACCAAGCTCGTGCTGAGCAAAATCTGTGATACCAATTATGGCTTCATCACCGTTAATTTTTACCCATTCGTGGTCTTTTGTATATTTTAATTCTGATGGAAAATTCATGATTTTAAATTGATTATTAGTTTTCAAAAGTATTACAAATTCTTAAATAATTAGTTACCCAGTGTGAAACGAATACTAACACCAGCTTGAGTAAATGCAGTCAAGTAACTAATGGATGATTTTGGTTTGTTTAAGGTGTAATCATAAAATGCCCGAACATTAAAACGCTCATTTACAACATAATCTATGGAAGGATTTAATGATAAAATTCTACTACCACTACCTGGAGTTGTTAATGGCACTCCTAATCGATAAATTACATCTAGTGTATTGGTAATTTTAAATTGCATATCAAACTTCAAATTATTTTTAAGTTCGGTTATTTTTCCATTAATCTTAAATGGCACTTTGAAATTATTGGTAATATAACCGAAGCTAAATGCAAAACCATCACCACTTATTTGCTGAACATTGTTTGATCCAATTGAAAAAGCAACTCTTCTTGTAGTGTTGTAATCAAATCTAAAGGTCATGCTGTTTTTCAATTTAACATCAATTCCGACTAGCGGAGTAAATTTTTCATCAATTCCAACACTCGCTACCTGATATTGCGGAAGGAAATTTCCTAGTGGATCAAGTTCTCTCTCGCCTCCAGGATCAGTATTGAATTGGAGTAAATTTCTAAATGAAGAAATTGAATAGGTAGAAGAATAGCTACTTTTCAAACTGATATTAGAAAATAAATCAGCCAACACAGGGATTTTTGTTAATCCGGTATAATTAATTTGCCAGTTTGGAAGTGGAATTTTAGTAAATAAATCCAGTTTTTGTTTTGAGGGATCTGTGCCAGTGTAAGCGGCTAAAAAAGCATTTATCAATACTTCTTGATTACCAGCACCATATCCGTTATAAAAATCAGAAGTATCGCTTATACTTGTTCCGTTTTCTTCTCCCAATCTTTTGGAAATCGCGATTAAATTAGATTCGAATTTCTGGAAATTTTTAGAGCTATATGTTGGTTCTCTTTGACGGTCAAAGATTGTTCTGACGGTAATAGTTGTAATACTAAAAGAACCAGTTTCAACTGGACTAAGTTTTCTAAATCCTTTTCGTTTAAATAATGTGTCGTTTACGAATCTGAAATTCGACGATTCAATATTTGAGTAATTTCTATTTGCAGTTAATTCTATTCTTAAATCCGGAAGTGGCTCAATGGTAGCTCTTAATTGAATAGTTTCCGAAAAATTTTGAGCGTACTTTGCAGTAAGGTTAGTGTCACTCGTTATCCAACCTTTATCTGCTGCATATTTGGCAAAATTATCATCTTGTTGACCTAATAAAAATGGAATTCCGGGCGCACTTCTCTTAAAATCATATCCTAAATTATTAGTTACGGGCAAATACCCTGGTAAAACTGTTGACTCTGTTCTTGAATAAACACCGCTTACTGTTTTAATACTTGTCAACAATCTTGCTCCAGTTTTTAATAGGATTTGTTTGGATGGCTTTTTTACTTTTTCTAAACTATCAGCAATAGGTTTTCCATTATTAGATAATTTATTTAATTCTTTTACATTAAGCCCTCGTTCATCTTTAGCTGCAGGTTTTCGGGGTGCTGGACGTTTAGGAGTATTTAATGATTTTAAAAACTTTGATTTGTTATACAAAGATGTAAATGTAAGCGTAGGATTTACTGAAATAATTCGTGAGTTCTGGATGGTATTTCCCAAATCTGTCTTCGAGGTGTCTTTATTTTCTATTTGCGAAAGTGGTTTAGAATCCCATTCAAATCTACCTCCGTATCGAACATCCAATTTAGTCCAATCTAAAAATGGAAATTTATTGATAGGTACGGTATACGTTACATTAAAACTATGATTATAGTTAGTAGTTCTACCAAATTGTTTCAAGTTTGATAAAATGGTATCCTTTTGTGATCTTGTTTCTATTTTTCCATCTGGTTCATCAATATTGGATAAATTATTTGCATTAAAATCAATTTTTAAACTTCTTGTAATGTTATAATTAAAACCGTAAGCCCTTATTAGTCTGAAGTATTTATTGAAGTTAATTGGCGAAAAATTTGAAGGAGGAACATAGGTTGGATCCAAGTTTCTAACTTGATTTTCTGAATATAGCCGATCTACATCAACACTAAACGATAAACTACTTGGCAGATAATTAAAGTTAAAGTCTTTAATCAGATTCAAGTTTTTACTCTTAATGAATTTTTCAAATGGTTTAACAGTTTTTGGGCTTATTGAAAAATTATATCCTAACCTACCTCGGTGATTTACTTCTAAATCTTTTTCAATCTCATAACTAGTATTTAGCTTATTAGTATATGAATAAGATGCATTTACATTTTCAATATCATAAATCCTGCTTTTGGCGTTTGGCTTCGTTTTTTCTTTTCTAACGTTGGTAAAATTGATACTTTTTCTAGTTGTTTTATCAATTGTCAAGTTTTTCAAGGTATCTCTTTTAGAGCCAGTAGTTTGCTCTAATAAATCATTTAACAAAATATCTGGACTACTTGGGCTAAACTGTGGTTTAATTATCGTTTGTGAATAATTATAAAAAACAGGAATTTTAATTCCAGTTTTCTCTGGAAAAAACTTACCTATTTCAACATTGGTTGACACATCATAAGTGGTAGCATCTTCTCTACTCCTTTCGCTTACTTTTTTATCAATAGATCCAAATCCTGGTGTACTTCTGCTTCCTGCTAAGTTAACTGTACCAAAATCTGCCAGTTTAAAGGTTGCCCTAGCAAGTGCTGCCCAGCCTCCATCTTCGTCAAAATCTGTTAATCGTAATTCATTTACCCAAATTTCTGCAGTAATATTTTGTCCATCATCCGTGCTTTGGTTTGATGATCTTCTTTTCGGATTTCTTACACCAATTAATATGGTTCGTACTCTGCTCAAATCCGGCGAACCAACAACTGTTACTCTGTTCTTACCATCCGGAAAATAAAATTCTTTTATTAAAGATGCATTTGCATTGTTTCGCGCCTGTTTGGCATTTTGCAAAACAGAAAGAGGTATATTAAATTTATTTGATTCTGGCCATATTTCACTTTCAGTTGTCGAACCATCTTTAGTAATCTGCATTGGAATCTCATATTCATAATAATTTTGAGTAAAATCAGTACCCAATCTAATGAATGTTGATACGTCTCCATCCTCTAATTGATTTCCTTCAGCGTGAATAAACATCTCAATTCTTTTGTAAGAACGAAAATCAAAATCAGTGTTTTTATATGCTGCCAAACCGTATCCATCTCTCAATTCCTGAGCTCGCAAAACTAAAGATTGCTCATTCTGACGAGTATTTCCACGTATACTACTGGCATTTCTTTCTTGTTGAATGCCAGGAGGCAATACATAAGGAATTGGAATTCGGGTTGCATTCTCTTCGATATTTACGGTGTTTACATCAAAAATCGAAGTATTGTCATCTACTTCACCAATATAATCATCCGGTTCGCGCAATGGTCTACCAGGTTGAGGGATAAATTTTCTCCATTCGCCTCTATCTAGTTGCAAGCGGGCAAATCTCAAAGTAGTAGATTCTTCAAACTCTGTCAAGTACATTCTGATAAATCTAACTGATTTAAAATCCTGAATTCCACCTCTAGGCGTACCACTTATAATTGGTACTTTAAATTGCAACCAGCGGATGGATTCTGTTTTACCATTTTCTAATTTCACAGTACTTAAAACTTGATCAGTAATATTATTTTGCCCAACTACTAAATCAGCCGGACGCATAGAAATTCTGTATTCAAAATATTCATCCTCTTTGCTTGAGTTATTATCTCGGTTTGCATCTTCTGCATCGGGTTGCAAAGTTGTAGAGCCTACCTCTACTCCAAAATCAGCTAAAGATTGTTCACTAGTTTTAGAATTTCCTTCAGTACCGTTCAATCTGGAATATCTAGTTAGAATATTTGCTTTATCATTATCCAAATCTGTACCTCTGAAATAAACATAATCATCGTTTGATGGATCATTTTGAGCTTCTGATAATGCATCTGGATTTAAACCAGCATTTTGTAATTCTTGTAAATAGTCACCAAAAAAAGTTTGTTCATTGCCAGAGGATAATCCATCTAAGCCTACATCTTGGTTTTGTCTGGAAGTTGGATTATTATCAAAAGCTTGTGTTACGGGTTCAATAGAAGGAATTCTGGCAAATACTGTTGTATCTACTCCATTATTTCCACCATCAACTGGTAGTCCATTTTCTACAGATTTTCTACCATCTCTTAAAACATCTTCAGAAATTGAACCTAAGTTGAAATATAAATCTCCTCCTTGAGCATCAGGTTTATAAAAAAATGGATCCATAACCCAAAATTCAATAAATTCCACATTTAAGGCTTCAAAATCTGTTGACGTTAAGCCTCTATAAATACCTCCCCATTTCTTTGTAGGGTTAAGCAAATCTCCATTTGGGTTTAATTCGGTAGTCCGGTAATTGTAAGGTCCACGTTTGGTAGGATTGAATGTTAAGTCAAATGTGGTCAGAATATTAGCCTGACCACTTTCTGTTAATCTGTTCGGAAAAACCTGTTGCTCTAATACCTGCCGTACATAATGGTCGGAAAGTTGCTCTTTGTCTTCGCGAATATGCCTAGGTGTTATGTTATTATTTCTTTGATAAAATAATTGATCAATACTATACCAAGAAAGTTGAGCTCTATCAAATCCATTTTGCCGATTTGATACTCCTGCGTTTGGAAAAGTTTGTGGGGTGCTTGACAAAAACCATTGCTGAGCATTTTTCAAATCAATAATAGATTTACTTCCCTCAAAATCGTCTAAATAAGAAATTCCAGTTTTATTGCCTGGTGTATTTAGTTGGCGCGAATGGCCAGGTTGCAAATAAGCATATTCACCAGAAAGTGTGATTTGTGAATTTTCTTTTGTTTCAATAAATGGAATCTTATCGACCAGATTAGTTAAGAATCTTGAATCGGCTTGGTAGTTTCCATCCAATCCATAAATACTATTTGAAATTGGCTCTTCACCAATGTTTACTTTTTGAGTAAATGGTCTTTCTGAAAGTTTTAATGCTGTACCACCAATTGTAAATTTATCACTGAATTTATAATCTAAGCGTGTGCCGAGGAATGTTTTTGTCTGTAAATTAAATAATTGAGCAGCTTCTAACTTTATTTTTATAGGTACAGCAGAATTCAAATAACTTTCGTCAATAATCTTTACTCGACCAATATTGTAATCAACTGTATATTGGCTTCCTTCTGTCAAAACAGTACTTCCGGCAGTAACTACAACAGAGCCAGGTGGGATGTTTATTGCGTTTAAAGAAAACTCCGAACTTGATGTACTTTGATAACTTCCTTGAATGAAATATTTGTTTTGTTCTGGAACTTGTTGTGCTGCATTTTTGGTTGTATCATACAATTGCTGAAAAACATATTTGTTGATAAAAGCAGTTTCAGAAGGGTCAAATTTACTTCTTAAATTACTTCCAAATGGCTCACGAACTGGAAAAATAATCTTTCCATTTGCTCTATCAATCGTTACTCCATCTATAAAATCAAAAATACCATCTGCTCTGTTTGCTTGCCGAGTATTAATTCTATCAACATTTAATAATTGAATGTATTGTTGACCTGATGTTCGTATTCCGTCTGTTAAAACCTGCCGTTCTACTCCAGTGGCTTCGTCCAAACGAACAATATTTAATCTGAAGTTTTTCTCATTTATCTGAAAAGAACCCAACGGATAAATGTTTTTCATCATTAAATCCCAGGTAGGCAAATTGGTTTTTAGGGTAGCGTTTTTTAATAATTTGGTATAAAGTACATCTGGTCTTAATGGATTAAGTGGTCGATCCGCCGAAAATTCTCCTACTTGATATTCAACACCATCATACGTATATCGGAAAGAAACCGAAAGTACTTCGGCTGCATTCAATGAACGATTTAATGAAATATAACCTAAAGTTGGGCTAAAGCTAAATTCCCTTGGGCTTAGCTTTCTTGCGTTAGTTAACTTTGCATAATTATCATTTGGACTGCTACCAGCTGGTGTCGCCGATTGAAAATATGAATCAATTTGATTGTCTTTGAAATTACGAATATTGCCTGGAAGATCTGTTAAGAGGTTGTTGGAAGCGGGTAATGCATATTCTTTTCCAGTTTCTGGATCTCTTATCGTATCTAATTTGGAGTTTGGGAGTTTACTAAATCCTCCTTTTACTTTTACATTATTAAAAACGCTATCCTCCCCAAGATCAATAAATGCAATTATATTTCTTGAATCATCAAACTTATTGGTTTCGTTGGTAATGAAAACTTCGACTTGGTTAACAATAATTTTTGATTGAATTAAAGGTGGTTCTGCAAAAGCCTTTTCATAATTATCTTTAAAATAATTTGCCAAAAAATAATGTTTATTGGCTTCATAATTATCTGCCGAAAACCTAAAATCGCTTGTTTGAGCTCCATTGGTAATGTTAATTTCTTTGGGTTCGCTCTTTTGTGTAGAGAAAACACTCGTCATGGTAAGCCTACCAAACTGAAGTTGAGTTTTAATACCAAATAAAGTCTGACTTCCTGTAATTAATGAACCACTTATGGGTAGACTCACATTTCCAGCTTCTATTTTTTTAATAATCTCATCTTCATAGCCGGTATAATCTAATTTTACTTGATTTTCAAAATCGAATTGTGATTCTGTATTAAAGTTTGTGGTAACTTTCAGCTTGTCGCCAATGTTACCAACAACATTCATTTGTATTTTTTCATCAAAGTCAAAGTTTCCAGTTCTTTTTGCCCGCTCAGAAAATGCAGGATTTTCATTTCTGTTAAATTTTCCTGAAAAAATTAATTCTGCAGAACCTTGTGGTCGAATATCAACTGCTCCACCACCAAAAATCCGATCGAAAAGTTGATTGTTGACATATAATTTGGGTACAATACCTTTGCTTTGTACTAAATCAGTTGCAGAACTTCTTTGCTTCCAGTATTCGCTTTTATTTTGTTCCGATTCATATCGTTGATATTCTTCAAAACTTAAATATTGGGGATTTCTGAAAAACCTTCCTCCTATGGTTTCAGTGATAATATACTGTTTGGTAGTAGGATCGTACTCAACCTTCCGCTCTATATTTTTTGGTGGTTTAAGGTCAATTGTATTGGGTTTATTTTGAAGAATATCAGAATTGTCCGGCACTGGAAATTTCAAATCTCCAGTATCCAAATTTCTTTTTCTAGGACTTTCAATGCGCATTCTAGCACTGGAACTCCATACCACAGATAAGCTTATAATCGTAATAACGACTAAGGGTAAAAATGTGGATTTAACTGATTTCAAGGAGTAACGAATTTGAACAGGAATTAAATTTAAAGGCTTTTAAGAGAAATTTTTATCAGTTGTTCAACTGATAGTGCATCACCATGAACTCTGGTTACATCAGCCAATACTTTATCGGCAACACTTTTCGAAAAACCTAACATAATCATGGCTGATAACGCTTCCTCTTTAACAGTATTGTTACGAGGCATTGAAATTAGCGAGTTACTTCCTTCTTTTTTCAATTTGTCTTGTAGTTCAAGTATTAAACGTTGCGCTGATTTTGGACCTATTCCTTTTATTCGTTGGATGTTAGGCACGTCACCATTAATTATTGCATGCTGTATTTCTGTTGGAGTTATGGACGAAAGCATAATTCTAGCAGTATTCGGGCCAATACCTGATACAGAAATTAAATGTCCGAATAGTCTTTTTTCTCCTTCTTCTGCAAAACCAAATAAAGTGTGCGAATCTTCCTTTACTATTAAATGGGTATGCAAACGGCAAAATTCAATTTCTGGTAATTGAGAAAATGTATGCAATGAAATATTAATATGGTAGGCAACACCACCAGCAAGCAAATGCACATGTGTTGGACTTTTAAAAACTAACTTACCTTCTATAAATGCGATCATATTTTATTAAAAAGCTGAAAATATTAATTTAAAACAGGATAGCTTTAATTATTTTCTTTTGATTGAGCGTCAACCACCGCAATTGTTACCATATTTACAATTTCGCGAACAGAACTACCTAATTGCAAAATATGAACTGGCTTATTTAAACCAAGCAAAATTGGTCCAATGGCCTCTGCGCCTCCCAATTCCTGCAATAGTTTATAAGCCATATTTCCTGATTCTAGATTTGGAAATATTAACGTATTAGCAATTCCACCCGATAATTTTGAAAATGGAAAATTGTCAGCCAACAATGCTTCATTCATGGCAAAATTAGCCTGAATATCTCCATCTACAATAATTTCTGGATGATTTTTATGTAAAAAACGTACTGCATCCCGCATTTTTATTGGTGTTATCCCATCTGATGCACCAAAATTGGTGTATGATAAAAGTGCAATTCTAGGATGAACGTTAAATTTCTTAACAGATTCATTCACTAATAGCGTAATATCGACAATGTCTTGTGCACTTGGATCAATGTTTACTGTTGTGTCCGCAAAAAAGACTGTTCCTTTTTTGGTTAACATCATATACATCCCTGCTACTCTTTTTACTCCGGCGTCGGTACCAATAATTTGCAAAGCAGGTTTTATGGTGCTTTGATAATTTCTCGTTAATCCACTAATTAACGCATCTCCTTCCCCAGATTCAACCATAGCAGATCCAAAATAATTTCTCTCACGCATAAGTTTCTTTGCTTCGTAAAGCGTAATTCCTTTCCTCTGTCTTTTTTGGAAAAGTATTTCACCATACTCAGCCAACTTTGCATCTTGTTCATTCGGATCAATAATATCAATTCCATCAAGTCCAAGCGTATGCTCGCGGATGAGCGATCTTATTTTATCCACATTCCCAAGCAAAACTGGTGTTGCAATGCCCTCTTCAAATACTATTTGAGCTGCTTTTAGAATTTTATAATTATCTGCCTCCGCAAAAATTATACGTTTAGGAGCCGATTTTGCCTTATTGGTAATGGCTCTCATGAGTTTATCATCAAGCCCTAGACGTTTTTTTAGTTCTTCTTTATAAACATCCCAATCGGTAATATGATGTTTAGCAACTCCAGAGTCCATTGCTGCTTTTGCAACCGCTGGAGAAACCGAAGTTATCAACCTGAAATCTAAAGGTTTTGGAATAATATACTCTTTCCCAAATGTTATATTCTTTTTATTATAAGCTAAATTAACAGCTTCTGGAACAGGCTTTTTAGCTAATTCAGCTATTGCTTTTACAGCAGCAATTTTCATTTCCTCGTTAATGCATTTTGCACGCACATCCAGTGCACCTCTAAATATGTAAGGAAAACCCAACACATTATTAACCTGATTTGGATAATCAGATCGGCCAGTAGCCATAATAATATCTTTTCTGGTTTTAATTGCTAGGTTATAATCAATTTCAGGATCAGGATTGGCCATAGCAAAAACGATTGGGTTTTTAGCCATTTTCTTAAGCATTTCTGCAGTTAGAATATCAGCAGAAGAAAGTCCGATAAATACATCTGCATCTTTTATGGCATCATCTAATGTTCTCAGATTTCTTTTTGTTGCAAAATAACGTTTGGTTTCATCCAGAGAATCATCACGATCAGCTCTTATTACACCAGATCGATCAAGCATAACCATGTTTTCTAATTTTGCACCCATTGCCAGATATAAACGAGAACAAGAAATAGCTGCTGCACCTGCACCATTGATAACAATTTTCACTTTGGCAATATTCTTTTTCTGAACTTCTAACGCATTCAATAATGCTGCTGCAGAAATTATTGCGGTACCATGCTGATCATCGTGCATGATCGGGATTGAAAGTTCAGCTTTTAATCTTTTTTCAATTTCAAAGCATTCTGGAGCTTTTATATCTTCCAGATTTATTCCCCCAAAAGTTGGCTCTAATGCTTTTACCGTATTTACAAAAGCATCTACATCGGCTACATTTAATTCTAAATCAAAAACATCGATATCTGCAAAAATTTTAAAAAGTAATCCCTTTCCTTCCATTACTGGCTTGGATGCTTCGGGTCCTATATTTCCTAATCCTAAAACAGCAGTTCCATTCGTAATCACAGCAACTAAGTTTCCTTTGGCTGTATATTTATACACATCATCCACATTATCAGCAATTCGCAAACATGGTTCAGCCACACCTGGAGAATAGGCAAGTGATAAATCTCGTTGAGAATTGGTAGCCTTTGTAGGAATAACTTCTATTTTCCCTGGTCTTCCACTACTATGATAGTCCAGTGCATCTTGCTTCCTGCTTGATTTTGACATGTTTTAATTATTTACAAAAAAAATCAAAAGTAACAATTTAAAATAATGGGAAACTTTAATGATTACAACTTAGGTTTATATCTTAAAATGTAAAATTATCCATCTAATTGCGCTATTAGTCCATTTTATTAAAAACTGTTGCTTTGCACCTTTGAATTATCAATAAAGACAAAATTTAACTCAAAAAGTATGACACGTTTAACAGCTTTAGATCCAGAAGTAGCAACTGGTAAAACAAAAGAATTATTTAATTCAATACACGCTAAATTTGGAATAGTACCAAACATGATGAGAACAATGGGGAATTCATCCGCATTATTAGAAGGATATTTGAATTTAAGTGAATCACTAAGCAAAGGAACTATTAATGTAAAAACCGGAAAGCTGATTTCTTTGGCAGTTGCTGAAAGTAATTCATGCGATTACTGTTTATCTGTGCATACTTACCTTGGCGAAAATTTATTGAGGATTGATTCAAATTCGTTATTTGAGGCAAGATTTGGAAATAATATTGATGAGAAAACAGATGCAATATTAAAGTTTGCAAAAGTATTAATTAGCAAAAATGGTTTAGTAAGTGATTCGGATGTCGACTCGTTAAAAGCTAAAGGCATTTCAGAGGCCGAAATTGGTGAAATTGTTGGTCATGTTGCTTTGAATATTCTTACCAATTATTTCAACAACACGGCTAATACAAAAATAGATTTTCCAGTAATTGAGGCAAGTGTTGCCTAATATGAGTTTTTACTCCTACTCAAAAAATAAAAATTCTTAGTTTTAGTTTTATGTTTAAAACCAATATTGGAGTTACCTCCTTATTGGTTTTTTTTAAATAAATAATATGGCAAGTGATACAAAATCGTTAAAACCTCCATTTACTTTAGAAATTGCTTTGCAAAAAGTACAATTAGCAGAAGATGCTTGGAATACCAAAGATCCCGAAAAAATATGCTTAGCTTATTCACAGAATACTGAATGGAGAAACAGAACCGAATTTATTAACGGAAGAGAAGAAGTTAAAGCATTTTTGAAAAGAAAATGGGAAAAGGAACTTAATTATAAGTTAAAAAAAACGCTTTGGGGATTTCGTGAAAACAGAATGGCAGTTACTTTTGAGTATGAATGGCATGATGATGATAATCAATGGTTTCGAAGTTACGGAAATGAACTTTGGGAATTTGATGATAGTGGATTAATGTCTAAAAGGTTGGCCAGTATTAATGATTTAAAAATTAAAGAAAGTGATCGCAAATTTTAATAAAAAATAAATAATGGAAACAAAAAATGTGTTCACATTAATAAATCCTCAAAATGGAAATTTGGCTTTCAAAATTTTTTCGTTTGACGATAATTGTTCGTTTGATCATATTCAGCGAAATAATTATTATTCATTAATCTGGATTAAAGAAGGAAACGGAAAAGTAAAAGCTGATTTTTCTGAATTTAATTTTGAAAGCAATAATCTATTTGCATTTTCACCTTACCAACCTTTTATGTTTGCCGCCGATGAAAAACTATGTGGATATGCCATTCAGTTTCATCCTGATTTTTATTGCATTCACATGCATCAAAAGGAAGTTGCTTGTAATGGTGTTTTATTCAATAATATTTATCATCCACCTTTTACCTTTATTGATGAATCAACTTCTCAATTATTAATGATGATTATTGAGCAGATTAAAATAGAAATGAATAATCCGGCTTTAGCTCAATATGAATTATTGGTTTCTTATCTTAAAATCTTACTAATTAATTTATCAAGGTTAAAGAGTCTTCAACATCCTGAAACTAAATCAATGTTTAATGATGTAAAACAACCTTTTATTTTGCAAAATTTGAAGGATGCAATTGAGAAAGATTTTAAAACTAAACACTCTGCAAGTAGTTACGCAGATTCTCTTAATATTTCACCTAAAGCATTGGCAAAAATCACAAAATCATATTTCAACAAGACCATTACCGAACTTATCACCGAAAGAATCATAATTGAAGCAAAACGTGAATTATATCTGACTAACAAGGCAGTTAAAGAAATAGCTTATGATTTAGGATATGAAGACGAACATTACTTTAGTAGATTTTTTAAAGTTAATGCTGAAGTTTCTCCTCAAATTTATCGAGAAACTGTAGGATTCGGAAGAGGTTGATTAGAAATTATTTATAAAACAAAAAACCCAGCTTACACTGGGTTTTTTGTTTTATTATGAAAAAATTCTATTAACCTTTGAAACCAACTTTTATTAAAGCACCAGCTTTCAACCCGTTGTTGCTTCGTATTTTATTCATTGATTTTAGTTTCTCAACAGTTAATCCTTTATGCTTGTCAGCAATACTCCAAAGTGAATCACCTCTTCGCACTTTATAAAATTTATATTGTTTAGCAATCGTTTGCTGTGCCGTCTCAGTTTTTGCAATATGTTCAAATTCTTCAACTTGCACTTTAATAGTTTGCGTTGTTTTTATTTTTAATGGTTGCCCAACTATTACTTTGTTTGATTTTAAGTTATTCCAAACTTTAAGATCTTGAACATCTACCCGATATTTCCTAGCAACTATGGAAAGGTTTTCTCCTCGTTTTACTTTATAAACTAAGGTTTTATTTACAGTTCTTGATTCCGTTTCTGAAGCTAAAACAATTTGTGCTGAATTACCAAACGGAGCAGAAGAGTAGATCGAATCACGCAACTGAGCGAATAGTAATTTCTTTTCAACTGGAAGAATAATTGATTTAGCAACAAATTGGCTAGCATTAACAAATTGCTTTTTGTAAACCGGATTTAATGTTTTTAATTCTTCTACATCAACTCCCAACATTGTCGACAAGTGACTAAACGAAACCGGATTTACCAACATCACAGTATCATTATTAGTGCTGAAAGATGGATAAACCGGAAATATATTATGTTCCGTTGCATGATTCATAACATACGTTGCCGCAATAAAAGCTGGAACATACCCTCGAGTTTCTTCTGGCAAGTATTTACGAATAGCCCAGAAATCCATAGCACCACCTGCTTTGCGTATTGCCTTATTCACATTACCAGCTCCACAATTGTAAGAAGCAATTACAAGCAACCAATCGCCATAAATGGCATACATATCTTTAAAATATTGAGTTGCTGCAAAAGTTGCTTTTGCCGGATCACGTCGTTCATCTACATAGGTATCTACATTCAATTTGTATTGCTTACCTGTAGCGTACATAAATTGCCATAAACCTGTAGCACCAACTCTCGAAACTGCCATTGGATTCAAAGCAGATTCTACAATCGACAAATATTTGAATTCTAATGGTAAACCCTCTTCTGTTAATGTTTTTTCAAACAACGGAAAATAATAATCGGATAAACCAAGCATTCGCGACATCATTTCGCGCTTACGATTTGCATATAAATCTATATAGCCTTGAACATACTGATTATAAGGTAAAGGGATTTCACGTTCAATAGAATCAAGACGTTTGATATAAACTTCAGCCGCAAAACTTGGCAATATCTCTGCTTTTATTTCAGGTATTATAGGAGCAGTAATAGAATCTTCACGAACAATCTCATTTCTTAATAAAAAAATTGAAGCTGAATCTGGATCGAAATGTTTTCCTTTTGTAGGATGATTACTTGCAGAACTATAAAATGAACTAGCTAAAATGACCAGTGAGAGAGCGAGAATTTTAATTGGACCTGCAAAATTGAATTTTGTCATTCGTTAGGATTTGAGTATTGAATTAGTGCTACATAAGATTGAGAGAGCGTAACAACAATTTTAAAACAATTAAATTAACTATTATTATTTGTAAGAACCAAACTTGCTGAAAAATTTAACAATTTTTGTTCTTCTAATTTATTGGCAATCAATTGTAAACCAAATGGCAAACCATTGCTGTGTTTACCCAAAGGCAGCGATATTGCTGGCAAGCCAGATAACGAAGCCTGAACTGTAAAAATATCTGCCAAGTACATCACAATTGGATCATCAATTTTTTCTCCAATTGCAAAAGCAGTGGTTGGCGCAGTAGGAAGCAAAATAAAGTCGTAATCTGTTAAAATCTTTATAGTACTATCCCTAATCAGCCTTCTCACTTTTTGCGCCTTTGTATAATATGCATCATAATATCCTGCACTTAATACAAATGTTCCCAACATGATCCTCCTTTTCACTTCTGCTCCGAATCCTTCTGTACGAGATTTTTTATAAGTTGTTTCAAGATCAGTAGCATTTTTGCTACGATAGCCAAAATGAACTCCATCATATCTAGCCAAATTGCTTGAAGCTTCAGCAGTAGTCAAAATATAATAGGTAGGAACAACGTATTCAAGCAAATTAAAATCAACTAGCTCTATCGTATGCCCATCATTTTTTAATTGATCAATGGTTTTTTCTAATTGAGCCTTTATTTCTGGATCAAGACCTTCGCTTTCAAGCGTTTCTCGCAAAACTGCAAATCGATATTTTTCATTCGTTGATAAGTTTTGCGAATATTCAGGAACTTCGTTTTGAATGGCTGTTCCATCAAATTCGTCTTTTCCTGCAATTACCTCCAAAAGTAAAGCAGCATCTTTAACCGTGTTGGTCAATAATCCAACTTGATCAAATGATGAAGCATATGCGATAATACCATACCTAGAAATTCTACCATAGGTAGGCTTCATCCCCACAATACCACAAAAGGATGCTGGTTGACGAACTGAACCACCTGTATCAGTTCCTAAACTTGCTAAACACATACCAGCTTGAACAGAAACAGCCGAACCACCAGAAGATCCGCCAGAAACTTTAGTAGGATCGAAGGCATTTTTAACCGGACCATAGAAAGAGGTTTCGTTGGATGCACCCATGGCAAATTCATCGCAACTAGTTCTACCAATGATGATTGCATCTTCTGCAAGTATTCGTTCTACAACTGTACTTGAGTATAAAGAAGTGAAATTATCAAGAATGTGCGATGAAGCTGATATTTTATGATCCTTAAAGCAGATCATATCTTTAATGCTAACAACCATTCCTGCAAGTTTTCCAGCTGATCCTTCATCCAGTTTTTTCTGAATAATTTCTGCCTGATCTAAAGCTTCTTGAGCATAGACTTCCAGAAAGGCATTAAGATTTTTTTGTTTTTCAATATTTTCGAGATAGTGCGTAACTATTCCCGTCAACGAAATTTTACGGGAATGTAGCAAATCGCGTACTTCCTGTAACGACTTGAAATTTTCCAAATTGAGTTTTATGTACTTTAGGCACAAAGAAAAAAATAATTTTTTACTTTTTCTCTTCCGTAGTAGGGTTGGTAGTATTTGTATTATTAGCTGGAGGATTCTTCATACTATCTTCAATTTCTTTTTGAACACCTGAAGAAGCATCTTTGAATTCACGAATACCTTTTCCAAGGCCTCTCGCTAATTCTGGAATTTTTTTACCTCCGAATAATAATAATACAACCACCAGAAGCATAATTATTTCTGTAGTTCCCAAATTCATGAATAATAAAGAGTGATCTAACATTTCTTATTTTAATATGTAACGGTCAAAGGTACGCATTTATATAAAAATGAGTTTCATTTATTTAAACAACCAATTTTGAGGGTCTAATTTGGTCATACCTTTCCAAATCTCCAAGTGAACTTCTGTTTGATCTTCAATTGTATCAGTGAATGCAACTCCTATAGCTTGTTTTGTCGTTACTTTATCTCCTCTTTTTACAGAATATGATTTCAAGTTTGAATACACAGAAACATATTCTCCATGCCTTACTAAAATAGCAATTTGCCCACCTGGAATGGTAATAATTCCAGTTACCTCACCTGCAAATAATGCCCGCACGGTTGCATTTACATTTGTTTTAATATCAACGCCATTGTTTTGTGTAGTAATACCTTTTAATATTGGATGAGGATGCTGACCAAACCCTTCTGTTATCGTTCCCTTTTCTACTGGCCAAGGCAGTTTTCCCATATTGCTGGCAAAATCGGCCGAAAGTTTAGCAGCTTCAGGAGTTAGATTCAATGCACTTGAAGCTGAAATTGGTTTAGTTTCTGTTTTAACACCTGGCTTGGTTCCAGCTTTTGCTCTGGCATCTGCTTCTGCTTTTTTTCTAGCTAAATCTATTTCTCTTCTAATTATATCTTCAATCGCTCTGTTTAATCTGGCTTGAGCAGCTTGTTTTTCTTTTAAGTCTTTTTTAAGTTGCTGCTCTTTACTTTGAAGTACTACTGCTATTTTAGTTTTATCTTCTTTTTCCAAACCAAGAGTTTTTTTCTCTTTTTGTTCCTCAGTTAGCAAACCACTTTTTAGTTGTTTCTTGGTTTTAAGTTCGGTTACTTTAGTACTCAATTGCCCTTGAGTTTGTTCAATATAAAAAGCTTGTTTCTCTCGATAATCACTAAATTGTTGCAGGTATTTTAATCTTTTATATGCTTGATTAAAATCTTTTGCTGCAAATACAAACATCAGTTTATTATATGAACTCTGATTTCGGAATGCGAATAAAACCATCCCTGCATATTCCTTTTTCAACTTAGTCAATTGACCTTCCAAAAGCCTGATTGTCTGTGTGTTTTGGTTGGTTTGTTTATCAATAACATTTATTTCGCTGTTAATGGTTCCTATCAATTGCTCCCGTATTTGTATCTGACGATTTAGTGTTTTTAATTGACTTAATGTTGCAGCTTTATTACGTTGTGTTTCTTTTAAAATCTTAGTTGTTGCAGCAATCTCTGAGTTTAACTGTTGTTTTTTACGCTCTAATTCTGATTTGGATTGTGCATACAGATTTACATTCAAACAAAAAAGAAAAAGAAAAATCCCAAGCACTCTCATTCCACTAGTTGTTCCTTTTTTCATTATTTATCTCTTAAATTTTGCGGAATGGTAAACGGAAATTGTAGTTCTTCATTGATAGTAATTCTCGAATAACTCAGTTCAAAATTAATCGTTTCGTCTTTATTTATTGATTTGCCTTTTACAAGCTGTGGAAATTTTTGACCATTAACATTCGTAATTTCAGAATAATCAATGGTTAAATTTTGAGTAGCTTCAGAATTATTAGCTAGCAAACTCAATAAATTAAATGTACTGTTATATCCAGATTTGAAGGTAAAATTGTTGTTTGTGGCTAATAAATTCAACTTATCATCATTCACAACTTTTAAGTTTCCTGCTGTCAATACCTGTGCCGGCGTATTTCCAACCAAAACAGCCTGCAACGTATTGAAATCTATATCCGTTTTCACTACTTGTGATAAATAAGAGAAATCCTGAGCAATATATTTTCCATTAATTCTATCTAAAATTTTTATACTATCAGGAGTAATAAATGCTCTGGCAACTTCTATTGCTCCTAATGCAGTAACAGATGCCCATATTATTTCGTCTTTTTTAATCCTGAATTGAATGCTAAAACCAGCATTAAGCTTTTCTGAATCTATATCTGTTTTACTTCTAAAACTCAGGGTTTTAAAATCCAATAAATTAGCTGAGACGCTATCTAAAGTAATAGAACTATTATTAGTTGTGCTGATTTTATTTTTTTCAGGTTTTAAATCCTTTTTTGTTTTACAAGAAAAAAGGATAATTGAAACAAAAAAAATAGAGAATATATAGGGTATTTTGATCACTTGATTAATTAGGTAATTCGGGTATAAATCGTTTTTCAGCAATTTTTTTATTTAGTATATCTGATTTTGCTCCGTAGCTTTTTGCAAGTTCCCATTTAGCTACTGCACCCGGTACATCGCCTAATTTAAATAAAACATCACCTAAATGTTCAACTACAACACTGCTTTTTTCGCCACCGTTGATCATTGCTTTGTCTAACCAAATTTTAGCATCAGCATATTTACCTTGCATAAAAAGAATCCAAGCGTAGGTATCTAAAAACGACGAATTATTAGGTTCTAATTCATTAGATCGCCTTGACATTGATTCCGCTTTGTCTAATTTCTCATTTCGCAATGAAAGATAGTAACTGTAATTATTTAATAAATACTCCTGATTAGGATTTATTTTCAATGATTCATCATATGCACTATCAGAAGATGAATATTTTTTTAACTCATTAAATGAATCGCCGAGGTAAGAATAAAGCTGCGATAAAGTTTGCTTATCTTCTGTTCCGATACTTAAACCGTTTTCTAACATGGTAACAGCCTGCAATGGGTTTTTCAATTGCAGTTGTGCCAATCCATTGTATAAATAAAAAATAGATTGATTTGGGTGATAGGTTAATGCTTCTTCAGAAAGTTTAACAACTGCAGCGAAATCCATAGTACTTATCAGAATTCTAGAAAGTTGATCCCAAAGAACCACTAATTTCTTTTCGAACGTAATTGCTTTTTCGTACGATTTTCTGGCATTTATTAAATCATCTGTTTGAAATAGTACATCTCCATATATTGCATGAGCTTTTGCATCCATTGGATGAACTCGGGTTAATATTTCTCCTAATTGCAAAGCCTCAGCTTTACTTTCGGGTTGAGTAAGTTTATTGAAATAATTAAATAAAATTCGAACTTTTGTATCAATATCTAATTCAGATTGCTCAAAAGCAATTTTTAATTCTTCAAATGCTTGTTTATTATCTTTCTTTTCTCGGTAATAATCTGCCATGGCAAGATGCGCATATCCATTTTTCGGATCTATTTCTAACGCTTTTTTGTAAGCTTCCAAAGCTTTGTCCTTTAAATTGTTAGCGCTATATAAATCACCCAGCATTAAATAATACCTAGTTTCTGTTGGATTTTCTTCTATTAATGATTGAAATTCATTTGCTGCTTCTTCAATTTTTCCCATTTTAAGAAAAATCTTTTGTTTGTTGGAAGCTATTTCTTCATTGATTCCTGTATTCCTTTGAATTTTCTCATACACTTTAATTGCTTCTGCAAATTCTCCATTATAAAAAAGCATCATGGCTTCGTCCATTGCAAAATCTACGTTTTCAGGTCGCAAAGTTGACAATCGAGCGTAAGTATTTGCCGCATTTTTGTATTCCTTATTTTGCTCATATAAATTGGCCAATAATTGCAAATACCATTCAAAATCTGGCTTAATTGCTAATGCACTTTTAATTTGCGATAAGGCATCTTTGCTGTTTTGGGTTCGTTGCAAAGCCAAAGCCTTTTCGTATCTGGCAGCATCACTTAATGGATTAATTTTTATTGCAGAATCCAATAATGATAATTCTTGCTCAATGTTTCCTAATGCTTTTTCTTTGATTGCATCAAAATAATATCGACTAAACTGATGTTCCTGATTATAGGTTAAGGAAGTTTTAACAACTTTTTGCTCTTTTTTATTTTTCTTTTTCTGCGCTAGAGTATCAGAAATAGAGCCTAAAAAAAATATACCAAAAAGTAAAACCGTGAAGCAATTGAATATAATTGAAACACTTTTTTTTGCGTTTCTGGAGTTTTTTATTTGTTGTATTGGAAGTAATCTCAAAAGAAAATTTTATTAACCTATTGTTGAATAATCACCGATGCTAAGATTTTTTTTCTCGCCGCGATATGTTGCAAAGCTACCAATCATAGCATTACTCAAAACAGCATCCATTATGCTTGTGTTTTGCTGAATAATACTATTTTCAATAACGGAATTTTTAATGTTAGTATTGTTACCAATTGATGCGTGAGGACCAATAACGGAATTTTCAATCTTAACATTTTCACCAATAAAACAAGGATGAATTACAGTAGAATTTAGCAAAGAAGCTGTTGCTGAAACCAGATTTTTTTCTTCTTTAATAAACTCTAAAACCCGCTGGTTGGTATAAACCGTTGCATCTTTATTTCCACAGTCAAGCCATTCGGTTACTTTGCCGGGGAAAAACTTAGTGCCTTTTTGCTTCATGTTTTCCAAGGCATTTGTAAGCTGAAATTCTCCTTTGTCCTTTATATCATTATCCAACAAAAACTTAATTTCTTCTCTCAAATAAGCGCCATCTCTGAAATAATAAATACCAATAATGGCCAAATCAGATACAAACTCTTGTGGTTTTTCTACAAAATCAGTTATTTCATTCGCAGCATTTAATTTTACTACGCCAAAAGCTCGTGGGTCCGCTATTTGCTGTACCCAGATTATTCCTTCCTGTGTGCTATCTAACTGAAAATCTGCTTTGAAAAGTGTATCAGCAAATGCAACAACTACATTTCCTTCCAAACTTTCCTTAGCACAATAAATGGCATGAGCAGTTCCTAAAGCCTCTTTTTGATAATAAATTGTTCCTTTTGCGCCTAATTTTTCAGCAACGGCAATTAAGTTATCCTCTGCTTCTTTTCCAAAATCTCCAATTATATAGGCTATTTCTTCAACCTGTTGTCCGCAAACTTTTGCAATATCTTCTACCAAACGTTGTACAATTGGTTTTCCGGCAACAGAAATTAAAGGTTTGGGAGTTGTAAGTGTATGAGGGCGCATCCTTTTGCCCATACCTGCCATCGGTACAATTATTTTCATTTTATGGTTGTTCTTTGCTTTTGTTAATGCTGTGCAATTTGCAAAAAAGCCTGTAAACTATAACAGATTATTTGCCAGTATGTCCATATCCGCCTTCTCCCCTATCTGTATTGCTTAGTTGTACAGCTAATTCCCATTTAATTTGCTCATGTTTAGAAAAAATCAATTGTGCAATTCGGTCGCCAGGTTGAATTTTTGCAGTTTCCTTCGATAAATTTATGAGCAATATTTTAATTTCTCCGCGATAATCGGCATCAATAGTTCCGGGTGAATTGAGAACAGTTAAACCTGACTTAAGCGCAAGACCGCTTCTTGGTCTTACTTGTGCTTCAAATCCTGCAGGAATTTCAATAAATAATCCAGTTGGAATTAAAATTCTCTCAAGCATATTCAATTCAATTTCATCATCCAGATCTGCATAAATATCCATACCAGCAGCAAGCGAAGTTTTATACTCCGGCAATAAATTCCTTGAATTATTAATAACTTTTACGATCATTTTTTTATAAATAATTGGCCAGGCTTTTCAATTAGTGTAATTAAAATAATATAGGCAAAAAACATAAATGATTGTATTGATTGCCTGATTAAACCTGAAAATTGAACATGAGCTAGTATCCATTTTGATGTGAAAAAAAATAGCAACATTAACCCTAAATATAACACAGCTTTACCAAGTTTGTATGGAACAGGGAATTTTTTTGCTCCTACAAGCCAGCAAACTACAGCCATTAAAAAATAACAAATAAGTGTTGCGTAGGCAGAACCTGTGTAGCCATAAATTGGTATCCAAAGTATGTTTAAAAATATGGTAATCGCTGCTCCAAAAAATGCAAAATATGCTCCATATATCGTTTTTCCAGTTAATTTGAACCAGATAGAAAGATTAAGATAAATACCCAAAAACAAATTTGCTAACAATAAAACCGGAACGACCGGTAGGCCAGATCTGAACGCTGGACCAATTAAATTTTCAATTAAATTGATATGCAGCATTACACCTAAAAAAATAATGGTGCAGGCAATAATAAAATAATTCATGATGATCCCATACAGATTTGTAGCATTATCTTTTTTGAAAACAGAAAAGAAAAAAGGCTCTGCTGCCATTCTAAACGCTTGAATTGCTAAGGTCATGAAAATAGAAAGTTTGTATGCAGCACTGTAAATACCAACTTGCGATAAATTTTCAGAGGTGGAATAAGGCAATAAATATTTTAATAAAACCCTATCAATGGTTTCGTTTGTCATGCCGGCTAGCCCTGCTGGTAATAATGGTAAAGAGTAAATAATTATTTTTTTAAATAGAACTTTATCCAAACTAAATCGAAAACTAAATAATTCTCGATAAAGGAATAGTAAAGTGAAAAAACTAGCCAACAAATTTGAAATAAATACATAACCTACTCGTATTGCTGGATTATAACCAAAAAGAAAAATACTATCAGGATTTATTTTTTGAATATAAGGACACCAAACAAGAAAATAAAGGTTGAAAAATATATTCAGAAAAATATTAGCCAACTTGATGCTAGCAAATCTTAAAGCCTTATTCTCGAGCCTGAGTTTTACAAAAGGTATGGCACATATTGAATCTAAAACTAAAATTGCAGCTATATACCATATATATTCTACCTGATTTTGATATGCTAGCCAAACTGAAATACCTGGTGAAAAAATAAGCATTAATCCACCAAAAATTAATGAACTCACTAGCACTGATGACAAAATGGTATTGTAAACTTTCTGTGGTTCTTTGCTATCGGTGCTAAATTTAAAAAAAGCAGTTTCCATTCCATAGAGGAAAAGAATATTAAGAAAAGTAAAAATTGCGTACAACTCGCTAACTACACCATATTCATCTGTGAAAAAAATGCGTGTGTAAAGCGGAACCAGCAAATAATTAATCAAGCGGCCAACTATGCTGCTTAATCCATAAATTGCTGTTTGAGATGCCAGCGCTCGAATATTGCTCACGTAAGGCGTTTTAAAATGATGAAGTTTTTAGCTTCTGGTAACTCCATATCAATCACATCTACCCGTTCAACTTTTGCTCTTTCGGGACCGGAATTGCAAAAATTAATTAATTCTGAAATTTCAAAATCATCTCCGATCGCGTGTATTCTTACAGAACCGTCAGGCATATTTATAACCGTTCCTTTTATTCTTAATTGATCGGCAACTGCTTTGGTAGCAGCTCTAAAATTAACTCCTTGAACAATACCAAAAACACTAATTTGAACACTTTTCATTCGATTATATTTTAATTCTGGTGAAGTTATAGTTAATTAAATTGCTTAATTATTTAATAATACCCATTATTTTTTTCTTAATTTCCTGTCTATTTTAAATCTAAATAATTAGTTCTAATTTAGGATTGAGCTAAAAAAAGAGACTCCCTTCTTATTCCTGAGGCTCTTAATTTCAATTTTTCAATTAATTATCTACAATAATAAAAAAGTTAACCATTCAGAGTTTTTATAGCGTCAATTAAATTGAAAAAAATAAATAAAACCACATATTATAATGAAAAAACTTTCGTACAACCATTTCTTTCTAGCTGAAATAAAATAATAGGCTAAAAAAATACTAAACGGAACGCTTAATAACTGTAAATGCATTATCGTGTAATTAGATTTCAGATAAAAAGAAACTCCCAGAAAAAAAGGAAGCACAAATAAAACTTCCTGGCTTTTGCGAACTTGAATTACATTTTTAAAAAAGTTTTGTCGCCAAGCATAAATGGATAATAAAAAAACCAGCAAAACAGGAATTAAAACTAAGTAGTCATTAAAGTCAATAGAAAGTGAAACTGGAAACTGAGTTTTGAGAGGCATCCATAACCTTGAAAACACGGAAAGTTTATTAATAATAAAATAATATGACCAAACGAATAAAATAGGGACTAATAAGCCTACGAAACTTATGGCCCATTCGCGCCAATTAAATGAACGCAAAATAAATAGACTAACCCAAATAACTGGAAATACTAATAAAAACGGAAAATAAAATAATGCACCTGTTGAAACAATTAATCCGCAATTAAAAACCGTTTGATAACTAATCGTTGATTTATATAACGAAAATAGCTGACCCACTAATAAAATCACAAAAAAATTGACCATTAAAACTGTATTCAAAAACAAGAAAGTAGTAAAAAGTGAACTAAAAACTACATATAATAAACCAGGCAGGTAAGTAGATTTATATAAAATATTATATCGCTTTGTTAATTGATTTACCATAACTGCTTGAAGATAAACTAGCAAGGAGGTAAATAATACATTTAAAAAAGGATTAATTAACAAAGGCGAAAGCAGGTTTATAAAAAATCCACCAAGTGGCTCTTCCGATATTGGTAAAATGGGAGGTGATATAAAAAATAAAGCTGGAAGTCTTAAAACTAATGTAGCAATAAATAAAAAAACAAGATTAATTGGTTGCGAATTTCTGAAAGTACTTATAATCATCAGGTTAGTTTTGTCAGAAAATAAGTTTAAGAAGATTAGGTCTATTATTATTCAAACACGGGATAATAAGCTCATTAGTCGAAATTTGTCTTCCACCTTTCGGCATTAGCAAAATATCTGCATTTCCAATCGGTACGATACGTTCAGAAATTACGCCTTTGCTGCTAATCGAAAAGTTAACTAAATCTGTCCTTCTTCTGATATTCCGATTATAAATAAAATGTATTTTATCTTCGTTAACATAAAATGCATACGATGAATAAAAGGCGTTGTCGTTTTCAGAAACTTGATTTTTTCGCATAATTCCTTCCCAATCTGTCTTTCCGTCTGGATTGATGGAAATTGCCAGCACATTGTCGTAATGATATGTGTAGGTGCGTGTATATACTTGATAATAAGAATTGTAATTAGAAGATTCAGTTATATAACTCGACTCCGAAAGCATAACAGCGCCGCCATCATCTCGCAAAACAAGATTGTCTATGCTGTAATTGATGAGTTCTGTACCACGATTCGCTTTACGCTCGTTCGTAAATTCGTTCAAAAATTTTGGTTTAAAAGGTTCAAAACTATTATGCAAAAGCGAATCAGCATTTATACCAATTGAAGAATAAATAATACCAGCAGAAGAATAAGAAGTTTTTTCGGAGTAAAAACCACAAATTATTAATCGCTTGTTTAAATTATCTGCCGCAAATTTTACATCCGATATTAGTTTATCATCCTTATATAATTCAAAATTTAAAAGTTCATTGGAGGCTAAACTAACTTTTAGAATATTGCATTTTTTTATCGGATCATTCTCAGTATCGTTGGGTGCAAATGCTCCTAAAATAAATCCATTCCCTTCATTATCAACCAATAAATCACGTATTCTCCATTTCAATAAACTTTCCGGCGAATCGAATTTTTTGGTATACGATAGTTTTAGCGAATCATTATAAACCGAAAAATTAAAAGTTTCTTGACCTGAATTTACATCTGTAATTTTATAAAAGGTTAAATAATGTTTCCGATCTGCACTGTTGCTGATAAAAAAATCACTCCGGTTTTTTCGCCGGTCATATGGCAGAAATTCCAACAAATTTCCAATTGATTTATAGGTACCATCACTGGTATTCATGCTGGAAAAATAAAGTTCTGTTCTGCTTTCTTCTTTATTTAAAACCGTATAAAAAATATACAACAGCTTACCCGAAAGTACAAAATGCTCAATAGTAGCGGCTGTACCTTGTATGCTTACTGGCACATTCCACTTTTTTTTCATTTCATTGGAGTAAAAAGTAATTTCAGCTTTACCGTCTTCCAGCTTTACTTGGGTAGTATTGTTGTTAAAAGGATTGTCGGTATGCACCAGCACTACTCCTTCTTCGTTTCGTCCGATAATTTTGGTAAAAGGTCTACCAAATTGCCTTTCCTCTTGAGCAAGCACAATTTTTTGTGCCCGACTAGCTAAGCTTGAAAACAGAAAAATAATGAAAATGAAACGATACATTTCTTTTTAGAATTACTCGCAATGATACTAAAAAACGCAATGGATACATATTTAGCATACTAAGTTCGGAATTGATTTTTCGAGAATTTTAAAACTGCCGTTTTTTGAAAAGATTTTTAGAAACAGCTTATTTTTTCATAAAGAATAGATTCTTTTAAATCAAAAAATATCCATTTGTTGAAAGCCAACTATAATTTTTTATGAAGGTTAAACTCTAAAATTTAAAAATCCAGTGTGAACTGGTTAAATTAAATTAACCTAAAACCATTGATTCGTAACAATTTGATAAGAAGCAATTAACATTTTGTTTACACGACACTAATAATTTTACGAAAAACTTAAAAAATTAATCAATGAAAACAATTCGCTCTCTCTCTTTTGCTGTCGGCATTTTCGGCTGCATGATGCTGGGCTTGAACTTTACAAGTTTAGCACAGCCTTTTCAATTACAAATTTTACATGCTTCCGATTTTGAAGCTGGATTAAGTGCTCCTAAAACTGCTCCTAATTTTGCGGCTATTGTTGATGCTTTGGATAATACCTATCCAAACACCGTTATTTTATCATCTGGCGATAATTTTATTCCAAGCCCTTTTTCTTTTTCTGGTGGTGATCCAGCTTTAAATTCATCTTTACAAAGTACTTACACATCGTATTTTGGAACATCAACTGTTTATCCTTTAGCAGCAAGTATTGCCAGAGTTGATATTTCTATTCTTAATTTTTTAGGAATTGAAGCATCAGTTTTAGGAAACCACGATTTCGATTTTGGAACAACTGAACTTCGAAATATTATAAATACTGCTGGTTCAGGATTAGGAACTACTTGGTTTGGAGCAGAATTTCCTTATTTGAGTAGTAACTTAAATTTTTCTGCTGACCCAAATCTTTCTGGTTTATTTGAAGCAAATAGAAGAGAAAACACGTTTTTCAGAACTAGTGTTTCTCCGGTAAATAACCAACTAAGAATTCCAGCTTTAAGAAAATTAGCTTCTTCAACTATTATTGTTAAAAACGGAGTAAAACTTGGAATCGTGGGTGTTACCACTCCAATTTTAGCTGCTATTTCTTCTCCAGGACTTACAACCGTAAAAAATCCAGGAGCAGGAACAGAAAATATGGCTTTATTGGCTACTATAGTTCAACCGGTAATTGATTCATTACGAATTGCTGAAGGAATTGATAAAATTATTCTTTTATGCCATTTACAACAATTATCAAACGAAAAAACATTAGCTACTTTTTTAAATGGAGTAGATATTATTGTTGGTGGTGGTAGCAATACTTTGATGGCTGATGCTGGTGATCGTTTATTACCTGGAGATGTAGCAGCAGAAAACTATCCATTTTTTACTACTGGTGCCGATGGAAACCAAACAGTAATTGTAAATACTGATGGCGAATATAAATATGTTGGTCGTTTGGTAATTGATTTCGATGCAGCAGGAAATATAATTCCAGCATCTGTAGATCCATTAATTTCAGGAGCTTATGCTTCTGATAGTGCATCAGTTATTGGCCTTTTTGGAAATTATGCTGCAGGTTTTACCTCAGGTAGCAAAGGCTTTTTGGTAATGAGTTTAACAGATCCAACTAATGCATTAATTCAGCTAAAAGATGGAAATACCTTTGGTAGAACTAATTTTTACTTACAAGGCTTACGAAATTTTGTGCGAACAGAAGAAACCAATTTTGGTGATTTAAGTGCTGAAGCAAATCTTTGGCAAGCAAGACAATCTTTTCCTGATGTTCAGGTTTCGATTAAAAATGGTGGTGGAATTCGTTCATCTATCGGTGTAGTACGAGCAGTTGGTAGTGTAGTTGAATTTCTTCCTCCATCTGCAAATCCAGCTGCTGGAAAAGAAGAAGGTGAAATTTCTCAGTTAGATATCGAAAATTCATTGCGTTTTAACAATCGTTTATCCGTTGTAACTTCTACTGCAGCAGGATTGAAAAACCTAATCGAACATGGTGTTTCTTTATCAGGTCCAGGACAAACACAAGGTAGATATCCTCAAATTGCTGGTATTCGGTTTAGTTATAATGAAACTTTGCCAGCACAAAGTAAAGTTCAAACGTTAGTAATTGTAGACGATAACGGAAACACGGTTGATACAGTGGTGAAAAATGGTGTTGTCTTCGGAAATCCAGCTCGCCCAATCAAAATTGTAACCTTAAATTTCTTAGCAGGAGGTGGTGATATGTATCCATTTGCAGCAAATTCAACTGGTAGAGTTAATCTAGATACTTTATCAAGTGTTGTGAATAGCCAAGGTGTTGCAACCTTTACTGTTCCTGGTTCTGAACAAGATGCATTTGCTGAATATCTTTCTTTTTTCCACAATCCTACTGCTTTCAATCAGGAAGAAACTCCAGTAAGTCAAGATGAAAATATTCAACAAGTAGTTGCAAGACCTGATTGTATTTTATCTCCAGTTGCTGGGGCTATTTCAGGAAATGCTGCAAGCTGTGTTGCTAATGCTGCTGGATCAGTTACTTATTCCATAGTTTCTCCAGATAATGCTGCAACGTATAACTGGACTTTTCCTGCTAGCTTAAGTGTAGTAAGCGGACAAGGAACTAACACTATTACATTAAGTTATACCAGACAAGCTTTGGTTGAAGGTATTAATGGAAAAGTTTGTGTTCGAGTTGAAAACGGATGTGGTGATGGATCTAGTTCATGTGTAGATGTAAACTTAAATTATACTGTTCCTTTTATGAATGGTACAATTTTCGGAAGATCAAAAGTTTGCCCTGGAACTGTTACCTCTTATAATTTACAACCAATCAGAAGAGCAAATTCATATGCTTGGACTGTTCCAACTGGTGTTACGATTTTAGAAGGTGGAAACACCAACCGAATTACTGTAGAAATAGATGCAGCATATAACGGTGGGGTAATAAGTGCTGTAGCAATAAATGTTTGTGGTGTAAGTACTGCACGATCAATTACTATTTCTAGAAGCAACCCAATTCGTCCTTCTGTTATCAATGGACCTGCTTCAGTTTGCCCAGGACAAGTAAATGTTGTTTATTCTGTGGATTCAGTTGTTGGTCATACTTATACTTGGTCAGTGCCTGCAACTGCAACCTTAGTTTCTGGACAAGGAAGTAAAAGAGTTGTAGTTAATTTTGCTAATGTTACTGCTTTCAACCAAAGATTAGGTGTGTTTGCAACCAATGGCTGTGGAAATTCTACAATGCTTTCATCTGGAAATATTAATATCAACCCTTCTTTCTGTGGTAGAGTTGCTGCAGTAAATATGTTGACCGAAGAAAGTCAATTAATTGAGATTTATCCAAATCCAGCAAATTTCAGTACGAACGTGGTATTTAATTCAGAAAACGAAAGTAATTATGAATTAAACATCATTGATTTGGCAGGTAGAAAAGTAGCTTCATCTACTGGTAAATCTTTTGAAGGAACTAACAAAGTAGAGGTTGACTTAACTCAGTTTGCTTCTGGTTTGTATCATGTTCAAGTTATCATTAATGGTAATATCGAACGTGGAAGATTAATCGTTCAATAATCGTTTAAAACACTATTTTGAAAAAGTCCGATGCAGCAATGTATCGGATTTTTTTTTGGGTTTGTTTGTTAGAGTATACCTAGAAAGGGGTAGATGAAATAAGGTGTTTATACGGTAAGGTAATCATCATTAATATTCTATTTTTACCAAATAACTATATTTAAGCAATACATTTATGAAAACAATTGAAAAATTAAAAGTTACGCTGTTTATTATGTTTTTGAGTTTAAGTTTTCAAACTTTTGCTCAGAATTTTACCTTTCAAATTGAAATTGCTAATAATAAGGATATACCAATTATTGCAGAAATGCGAAATGATGGTACAATATATTTGGTTAGTAATAATGAGGAAGTAAATTCAATTCTTAGCAATTATAGTATATTTAAATTTGAGCAAAGCTATTCTACTGCACGTACTCCTTTTTTACAACGCATTTATACGTTTGAAGTAAATGATTTGCAACTTTTATATGATTTAAAAGATCAATTTCCTATTGCGTTTCCATATGGAGAGGAAGAACCTGAAATTAAACTTGCTTATAGCCCAAATGACTATGGGTTGGTTGGAGCACAAACAGGATTAGATTTAATCAATGCAGAAGGAGCTTGGGATGTTACAAAAGGTGATCCAAATGTAATTATTGGAATAACAGACTCAAGAATTGAATCAAATCATCCTGATTTACAAACTCAAATAATCGGAATAAGATCTAATCTTGGTGGTAACGACGATCATGGAACTAAAGTTTCTGGTTGTGCAGCTGCTGCTACAGATAATGGAATAGGAATTTCTGGAATTGGATTTAATTCCAAAATTCTCTTTTCAAGTGAAAAAGGAATGGCTGAGCTTCTTAAAATGTCTCAAATTCAAGGAGTTAAGGTATTAAATGCAAGTTGGTATTATGACAATTGTGCTTTTATTAAAGCTCATCAAGAGGTTTGTAACGAAATTTGGGAAAATGGGGTAATTCTTTGCTCTGGTGCCGGTAACAAAGATTCTACATTTTGTGGTTATAGAACTGCATATTTATTTCCAGCTTCTTATGATAACGTAATATCTGTAAGTTCTGTTGGTCATATTAATCCAATTGGTTTTATTGATCCCACCAATGGACTGCCAAATAATTGGAAAGATGTGCATGAAGATGTACCAGGTGATACTACCTCTACTCACCATCATAATGACAAGGTAGATATTTGTGCTCCTGGGTATAATGTACTTACCACAACTATTGGAGGGAATTACACAGGCGATTGGGGAACATCATTTTCTTCTCCAATAGTAGCTGGTGTTTGCGCTTTAGTATTAGCTGTAAATCCATGTTTAAGTCCTGAAGAAGTTGAATATATTATTAAAACAACTGCAGTTAATTTGGATATTATTCCAGAAAACCAACCTTATATTGGATTGTTAGGAGCTGGTAGAATTGATGCAAAAGCAGCGGTAGAGTTTGCTAGAGATTATTATACTCAAATAGAAACTTTGGATATTAATGCAGATGAAACTTGGGATTCACCACAAAGTTTTATCGGAACAATAAACGTTATGCAAGGTGCTACTTTAACAATTACATCGAAAATTTATTTTGGTGCAAATACAAAGATAATTGTTAAAAAAGGTGGTAAACTAATCATAGATGGAGGAATTCTGACCTCTGGGTGCACTTGGGAAGGCATCGAAGTTTATGGGAAAGGTGGTGTTATTCAAACTACAAATATTCATGGAGTAGTTGAAATAAAAAATGGTGGTCTTATTGAAAATGCTCGTACCGGAATAAAAAGTTTTACTGGGGGAATTGTTCGTGTTTCAGGCTCAACATTTAAAAATAATCGTTTTGGGATTTCTTTTGAACCTTATCAATTATTAAATGGTCAATCTTCAAATTTGAGTAGAATAATAAATTCTAATTTTATTTGTACGAAACCTATGCGAGATCCTATATATACGGATAATGGAATTCGCGAAGGTTCAAAATACTTTATTTCTGTTAACCAACAAGATGGAATTAAATTTATCAATAACAATTTTGAAACTACTAAACCATTGGCTGCTAATCGGCCAGATTTAAATGGAACTGGAATTAGAAGTTTTAGTTCAAGAAATATTATAACTGGAAATACATTCAAAGAACTTTTTTATGGAATTGAAAGCAGTGGAACTAAAAACCTGACTAAATTTAATACTATCAATGGAAACAGATTTGATAGTGTTGCTTTAGCGGTTACTGAATCTGCTCAAGCAGGTTCTCAGATTTTAAATAATGAATTTGATTTACCAGAATTTACTTTTCAACAAACAGGACCTAATTATTTTTACGAAAATTATGCCATGAGAATGGAATCTTCGAATTCTTATTTTATTTCAGGTAATGAGGTAAAAGTGTCAAATACCCTCGACAAGATTAAAACGTATGGATTAATAATGAAAAATTCTGCTGGATCCTCCATTATCGAACGCAATTTTTTTAGAAATCTTCAATATGCCAACCAAACAGAAGCAAGCAATTCAATAATAAATATTAAATGCAATTATTATAAAAATTCATATCAGGATTGGTCTATAAACCCGCAAACAATTGGGTTCATTAATGCTTTTGGACTTCCAAATGTCTTACCTCAATTTAGAAAAGCGGCAAACATGTTTGCAGATCAAAATGGTTCTCAAAATGCTTATCGAAATATTCGAGTAAATCGTGGTTTGAGTTTTTCGTATTATTCAGTAAATGAACCGGATACAGCCAAACCTTATTTACATACTCCAAGTCCAAATCCTGCTAATATTACCATAAAGGTATTATATTATGCAGGTAGAACCTATGATTCAGAATGTGAAATACCTGTTGACCCATGCGATGGAAGTCCTTCCCCATGTATTGCTTATTTAGAAGAAAGGATAAATAATTCAAATGAATTGGATGAAGAGAAATTAAACTTTTACAAATCGGCACTTATGCAGCAATATGCAGATAGTGGAATGAGAGAAGAATTGATTTCTCTGGCTTCTCAAAATTCAACCCCGTATTGGGATTCCATTAATTTACCGATTTATATTGATGAAGGGTATTTTGAAAGAAGCGAATCCATATTAAATTCTTTGGATGAAAGTGATTACAAAAAATTTATGCAATTGATGCATACCATAAAAGAGCAGAATTTGGCTATTGATAGCTTAGGAGAAACTGAATTAATTAATGATTTAACGAATATTGCTGAAAGTAAAGAAGAGATTGCAATAGCCGCCCAGAAAATTTTAGAATTTTATTACGATAAAAGTTTTGATCATCGAGCAGAATTATGGGACGAAGAACTCGAAAACAATAACCTAGGAAATTCTCCTAGCGATTCATTACTTTTAAGAAAAAATTTAAGTGAAACTAAGGTTAAATCAACGTTGACTCTTAAACCAAATCCTAATAATGGAGAGTTTATCATTAGCATCAATAAATCAGCAAATAATATGATACAGATTATTGATATGCAAGGTAAAGTATGGAAGAAATTGGATGCGAATGGAATTTCAGAAATAACAATTAAAAAAGGGGAATTGAGTGCGGGTGTTTATATTGTTCGCTTAATTGATACTCAACATGGTGCTCAACTAAATGAGCCATTAATAATTATAGAATAAGTAATAAAATATGATACGTATCTGGTTTATATTCTTTTTACTTTTTTTCTGTTACTTGAAAGGTTTAAGCCAGATACGTTTTAATGAATCGTATGATTATAACTCTTTTGCTAATTATGTATCAGATGTAATTGTTGTGAAAGCTGGTGGATATTTAATGGTTTCACCCTCTTTTAATCCTTTCCAAAATGATACTCTTGGGTATTCCATTACCACCCTTAACTTTATTCGGACTGGTATTAATGGAGATACCCTTTGGACTAAACAATATCGTAAAAAAGGCTTTTACTTATTAGGCGAAAATTTAATAGAAACCGATTCGGGCTTTTTGTTTATGGGTAGTGAAACTAACCTAAAAAATGGAACAAAATCTTATTTGATTCAATGGAAATTAAATTTTTCGGGTGATACCATAGCTACCCAGCAAATGAATATTTTACCTGGGAATGATTATGCTATGGAAATTATAAAAACAAGGGATGGTGGATATGCTGTCATAGGGCAAACATGCAATCAATCTAATTCAAACTGTGATTATTATTTACTTAAATTAGATAGTTTAGGTAATAAGCAATGGCATCAAACTTATGCACAAACAGCAACTAGTTTTGAATATCCAGAATCTATAGTTGAAGAGTCGAATGGTAACTTTTATCTTTTTGGCACATCCGCTATTTTGGGAATAGGTTTACAATATTTAATTAAAACAGATTCTGTAGGAAAGAAAATATGGTCAAAGAACTACAGCCCATTTTTACAGCAAGCAGGCACCGGTGTTTTTTTTATAGACAGTGATTACTTAATACTCACCGGAGGTTATGAAGACTTAACCGACAATTACATTAAAGGATATATTAATAAAATTGACACTTCTGGTATAGTGAAATGGACAAAAGCATATAACAGTGTACAAAGTTGCCAACTAAGTGGCGGATTGATAGATATCAATAAAGATCTACTATTGATTGGCCTAATGACAAATTTTGATAGTATTAATACTTTATGTGGTTGTTTAGTAAAGGTAAATAGTTCTGGAGATAGTTTGTTTCAACGTGCTTATAATTCTGGTAATCAGTTTCCAGAATGGTTATTTAGCATTAAACCAACCAACGACGGCTATATTATGGCTGGCTATAGCGTTGGTGCTACGCAAGATGCATGTTTAGTAAAAGTCGACACTTTTGGTTGCCTAATCCCAGGATGCCAAACCGTTGGCTTACCAAACATTCCGTTTAATATAGATCCTATTAACATCTTTCCAAATCCTGCCAATGAATATCTTAATCTAAGCCATTCCGAAAAAATTGTTTCATACAGAATGGCAGATATGCTGGGTAGAATTGTGCTGGAATCAAGGTTTTTGGAAGAACCAATTGATATCAAACAATTAAAAACGGGTGCTTACATCATTCAGGTTATGTTGAGCAATGGCTCGCAAGGTTTTGGTAGGTTTGTGAAGGAGTGATTTTATTATTCTAAAAAACTATTTATTAAATGCCGTAGGCATGACCCTTTGGTAAAAACTGATTATTCAATTTTATATTAAATACCATATTCAAGACCTCTTATTAAAAATAGGATGTTTTTTTAATGGGTCGCTCCTCTGGAGCTTTGAATTTTTTTTTGTTTGTCTTGGCTTCCAAAGGGTCGCTCCGCTGGAGCTAGAAGTTGAAAAGTAAATTTAAAACTTTGGGACAATGAAGTTCATAATTGAAACATAACAATCTATTCTTCAACATTAAAAATATCTCACCTTTTATATTTCATCAATCCTTCTACAATTTTTGCCGTTTCTTCTGGATAATCTACTTTAATATTTTGCGTTTCAGCAACCCAGATTTTTAATTTTTCAACGAAGTTTTGGTTTATTTCATACATCACCGGAACTCCCATTAGTCGTAACGCCTCAGCATTGCATTGCTGTTCGTACTGACCTTTCATTGGAATGGCAAAAACTTTTTTACCCATAAAAAGTGCCTCGGCCGGTGATTCAAATCCGCCACCTGTAAGCAATCCGGCACATTCTGATAAGCTTTTATTAAAAATTGCATTATCAATTCTTAATACATCTACATTTCGGTTGGTGTAATTTTCTTTATTATGCTTAGAAAAAACTTGCCATTTCACATCTTGCAATTGCGTTAAATAATTTACCAACAAAACATCATCAAACGCAGGAAGGTAAACCGTATAATGGCCTTTATTTGATATGGCTAACTCTCTAATTTCCTTGCGAATAATGGGTGTATGAATAAAATCGTCGTACTTGGCAAAATGAAAGCCAACTTGATACGTACTTGGTGCATAATTTTTCAACACAGCTGGCCCAAGCAAATCGAATGTTTTTACTTTCGGTGTTTTAGGAGATAAAAATGCAGATTGATGACTCAAAGCTACAGATGGTATTTTTTTCCATTTGCAAGCCCAAGCCGTTATTGGTTCGAAATCGTTGATAATTAAATCATATTTCTCAACCGGCATCGAGCGAATATCTTTCAAAAGCTCTCCCAATCGAATAATTTTTGCCGTACCGAGGTAATCAATTCCTCCATTTTTACCAAAAACAAAGCTAAAACCATGTTTTTTATAGGTTAAATCTTGGGTTAAAGAAACCTGAGCTTGAGTTCCACTTACCATTAAATCCAATTCTCCATAATTTTGAAGATGCGGAATAATATCGCGAGCGCGGCTTAAATGACCATTTCCAGTTCCTTGAATTGCAAAAAGAATTTTCATATAAAAATAAATGCCAATGCTACTTATTTTCTTTATAAATGTTATGTTAACAATTTGTTAAGGAATTTTTGGAGGAAGATTTGCAAACTTCAATTTTCAACTATCTATCTTTAATTGACTATACTTATTTCGTTTGAAAAAATATCTTAAAGTAGCCCTTAAAATATTCTTATGGCTGATTGGGTTCATATTCTTCCTTATTTTGATCGTTTTCTTTGTGATTCAAATCCCCAAAGTGCAGAATTATGTCGCAGATAGAGGAACTAAATTTTTAGCAAGCAAAACCAAATCGGTTGTCCGCCTTCGCGACCTTAGAATCAGATTTCCAAAAACTGTTATACTGAATGGTCTATACATGGAAACCCCAGAACGCGATACATTACTTTATGCTGGAGAATTGCGAATTAATGTTTCATTAACAGACTTGCTTTCAAAAAAAATAACGGTGAATCTGTTGAGTATTGATTCGCTAACTGCCAATGTAAGTCGTTCAATGCCAGATAGTACATTCAATTTCAATTATATAATTAAGGCTTTTGACAGTGGTAAACCTGCCGTTCCAAAAGATACGACCAAGCAAGCTAAACCTTGGAATATTGGTGTAGAAACAATCCGATTAACTCATATCAATGCCAATTATATGGATGCTGTAACGGGTATTGATACAAAAATAATTTTAGGAGAATTAAAAACAGATTTTAAAACTTTTGACCTGAATAAACAAAAAGTAATAGTTGATGAACTTTTGCTAAAAGGTACAACTGCTTATTATAAACAGAGTAAAGAAATACTAAAAGACAGTGTAATTAAACCCTACGCCCCTATATTATTTGATTTTGGAATTGACAAAATAACCTTAGCCAACATTGATGTAACCTATGAAAACACCATAGATGGAATTAAAACCGGAATTAAATTAGGCGATGCACGAATAATAGCAGATGAAATAAATCTGAATAAAGAATTAATAAAATTAAACGAATTTACCCTTAAAAATACTACCGCGTTTTTTGAACAACAAAAGAAAGCCGATGAAGTAAAAGTCGAAAAAGCTGTTGAAGAAGCTGTTACTGCAATTACTGAAAACAAACCCAATTGGAAAGTAAGTCTAGATAAATTAGGACTAGAAAACATTAATTTATTGATGAATAATTTCAATTCTTCTCCAACTAAAGGAATAGATTTTAATCGCCTTGCTATCCGCAATCTTGATTTTAGTGTACAAGATATTCAATATAGTGCAAGTAGTACCAAAGCTACCATTACACATTTGAGTGCTGTTGAAAAAAGTGGTTTTGAAATTAAAGAACTGAAAGCTGACTTAGTTTATGACTCTACACATTCAGAAATAGCGAATTTAAATTTCCAAACAGGAAATTCTGTTTTTACTAAATATGTTTCATTAAGCTATCCAAATATTGCCAGTTTATCAAGCAATATTGCAGAGGCTGTTATTAATGCTGATTTGCCAAATGTGAAAATTGGATTGCAAGACGTCTTTTATTTTGCACCAGATTTAATCAAAAACCCATCATTAAACAGAAATAAAAACGAAAAAATAAATCTATCAGCAAAGCTAAATGGTAAAGTAAAAGATTTAACTATTGAATATCTAAACGTTGATCTTTTAGGAAATACTATTTTAAAATCATCAGGTACAATTAAAGGATTGCCAGATGCTAAAAAAAGTTATTTTAATTTAACTGTTGAAGAATTAAGAACTACCCGATCAGCAATTTTCCAATTAGCTAAAGAGCAAATTCCTGCTACGACAACTGTTCCTGAGCAAATTGCTTTAACAGCAAAATACACTGGAACGCTTTCTGATTTTAATATGAAAACTGCCATAAATACAAGTTTAGGTGGCATTACAGCTGACGTGCAAATGCGTGGAATGCAATCTAAATTGCCTGTTTACACCGTTAATACCAATCTCAAAAACCTAAATGCTGGAGTTTTATTAAAGCAACAAAGTACACTTGGTAAATTTACTGGAAATGCACAAATAACTGGAAAAGGATTAAATGAAGAAACAATAAGAGCAAAGGTTGCTGTTCTTTTAAACAATGCCGATTTAAATGGTTATGAGTATCGGAGATTAGCGATAAATGGAGATATCGATCGGAAAAGTTTTATTGGAAAAATAAGTATTGACGATCGCGATGTTGCATTTGTACTTGATGCTGATTTGAATATGAATAAACAAATACCTGAATATGGAATGGTATTAGATTTAAAAGCTGCAGATTTAAAAGCCTTAAAATTAGGAGATAAAGATTTTAAGGTGAAAGGTTTAATTACCGCCAATTTTTCGGGAACAGACATTAACACCATTAATGGAAAATTGGACATGAAAAAAGTAGTAATGGTAACCAATAACAAAACTTACTTTATTGATTCTTTACTTGCAGCTTCATTAAATGAAGAAGGAAAGTCTGAATTGTCACTTCAAGCGCCATTTGCAGATGTAGAATTTGAAGGAAATTTCGGAATTGCCAATCTAGCAAAAGCATTAAACCAACATATTGATCGATATTTTAATTTGGACGGAATTATTTCAAACGAAAAAATTCCATTGCAGCGTTTTAGTTTTGCAGTAAAAGTAAAAGATCCAACGATGCTAACAGAGGTGTTTGTGCCTGGACTTACTAAACTTACACCCGGAGAAATAAGTGGAAGATTTAACAGTGATTCTGCTATTTTAATCACTAAAGTAGATATTCCGCAAATAGTTTATAATGATATTCAGATAGATAGTTTGAATATTAATATAAACTCAGATCCTGATTCTTTAATTTATCAATTGGCGTATAGCAACCTTAAAACAGGAGATATTAAAATTTATCGCACAGCTGTTAATGGGTCAATTAATAATGAAATACTAAGTACCAAAATTCAAATTGATCACGCTGATACTGCTGGAATGTACATTATTGCAGGTCAATTAAAGAGTATAGATAATAACTTCCGTTTTAGTTTAAGTCCAGCTCAAGTATTAAATTTTGAAAACTGGTTGGTTCTGGAAGATAATTATATCCAATTTGGAAAAGCTGGATTAATTGCCAATAATCTAAAACTTGAAAATAAAAATCAATTTTTATTAATTGATAGTAAAGATAAAGGTTCCAATAATTCTCCAATACAAATTGATTTTGAAAATTTTGAATTAACCACATTTTCTAAAATTTTAGAACAGGATTCATCATTGTTCAGAGGTCAATTGAATGGTGATGTAGAATTAAAAAACCTGCAAACTAAACCAGGGTTTTTGGCCGATCTGGAAATCAGAGACTTTAGTTTTAAGAGTGATACATTGGGAACGATAAAAGTAAATGCTAATAATGCTGAGGAAGATAAATATGCTGTAAAAGTAGCTATAAATGGAAATGAAAATGATGTTTCCATTAATGGTATTTATAACGCAAAAGATTCATTAAATGCATTAAATTTTAATTTAGAGCTGGCAAATTTAAACCTTGAATCCATTGAACCATTTACTTTAGGAAACGTACGTGATATGTCTGGAAATTTAACTGGAGAAATGAAAATAAATGGCTCTATATCTTCACCAAGATTGAATGGAAACTTGAATCTCATAAATGCTAATTTCACTCCAACCATTATAAATACACCATTATATGCTGAAAACGAGACCATAAACATTAATTCAGAAGGAGTTACATTTAAAGATTTTACGTTATCTGATGATTTAAAAAGCCAGGCAATTTTAAATGGAAGTGTAAAAACTAAAGATTTTACAAATTTTGTATTAAACCTAAATCTTAAAACTGATAATTTTCTGGCTTTAAATACCACAAAAAAAGAAAATGAATTATATTATGGTACTGTATTTATCGATAGCGATATTGACATTACTGGTAATCAGGATAAACCGATGATTAATGTAAAAGCTAAAATGAACGAAGGTTCTAACTTTACCTACGCTTTACCAACTAATCAGGAAACGATACAAGAAAGTGAAGGAGTAGTTGTTTTTATTAATTCGGATACCACACTAAATCCGATAATGACGAGAAAAGATGTAAGCAAAGCTGTGGTAGATTCTACTTTGAAAGGCTTTGAATTATATGCAAACATCGAAATTGATCCAGAAACGCGAGTAAAAATAGTTATTGATCCTATCACAGAAGATTCATTGGTTATAAAAGGAAACGGAACGATGAGTTTGGGAATTGATCCAAGTGGAAAGGTAAGTTTGGTTGGAGTTTATGAAATTAATGAAGGTTCCTACAAATTATCTTTCCAGAATTTTGTAAAAAGAGTATTTGAAATTCAACCTGGAAGTACGATAAATTGGACTGGCGATCCAACTACAGGAACCGCAGATATTACAGCACTTTATCGGGTACGAACTTCTCCACTTGAATTAGTTTCTTCGCAGTTTGGAGGAAGTCCCGAAGAGCTAAATGCATATAAACAGAAATTACCATTTGAAGTTGTTTTAAATATGGATGGAAATTTATTAACTCCTGATATTTCATTTGATATTCGTTTACCGATAGAAGATCAAGGTGCATTGGGTGGAGCTGTTGATGCAAAATTGAATGTGCTTCGCCAAGATCCGTCTGATTTAAATAAACAGGTATTTGCATTACTGGTTTTACGAAGATTTATCGCAGATAATCCTTTAGAAAATAACAGTGGAAGTGATGTATTCTCTTCTACTGCCAGAACTACTGTTTCTCGACTATTATCTCAGCAATTAAACTCATTTACAGAACAATACCTAAGAGGTGTAACTTTAAATTTAGAATTAGATTCCTATAATGATTTTACGGAAACTGGAGAAGCTGAAGGAAGAACTGAACTTCAAGTAGGTGCATCTAAATCAATATTGGAAGATAGAGTTGTTGTATCGGTTGGCGGTAATGTGGATGTAGAAGGTGAGAGGGCAAAAAATACTTCTTTAAATGATTTTGCATCTGATATCATTGTTGAATATAAACTTACTCCGGATGGCAGATATCGAGCAAAAGCATATCGAGAGAATCAATATGAGGGTTTATTGGAAGGTGAATTAACCGAAACCGGCATTGGTCTTACCTATATTCGTGATTATAACTCAACAAAAGAACTATTTAAACGACCAGAAAAAGAAGTAATAGAAGAAGCCAAAAAGCAAAGAGCCTTAAATAAACAACGGAAATTATTGGAAAGAAAAAAACGAAAAGATGAGAAGAGATAGAATTAATTTCCAACTAATGAATTCTCGTTTACTGTTTTTTTTAATTGCAACTATGATAATTGCAAGCAGTTGTAGCACTACTAAAAAGCTAAAACCTGGTGAGCAATTGTATATCGGTGCTGATGTAAAAATAAAAACCGAAAAAAAGGTAAGAGGCCAGAAATTTATTCAAGGGGAATTGGAAGATTTATTATTGCCGAAACCTAACAAAAGGATTTTGAGGATGCGAATTCCTCTAGCATTTTATCAATTGGCAGGTAAAAAAAATAATGGATTTAATCGATTTTTAAAAGAGAAATTAGGAGAACCACCGGTACTCTATGAGCAAGTAAAACCAGATTTAATGATTGCGCTTATGGAAAACAAACTAACAAATAATGGTTATTTCCAACCTTTTTTATCCTACAAAACTGAAATATCAAAAGATACTAAAAAAGTAAAACTCGTTTACGAAGTTGCAATTAAAGAACCTTATTCAATAAAAAGCTATGTTGTAAAAGATTCATCTATACTAATTCTGGATATTATTCGAAATCAATTAGAAAAATCAGTTTTAAAAGTTGGAGATCAATACAATCTGGATAAATTGAAAGAAGAACGGGAAAGAATGGATGCTTTTTTGAAAAATGAAGGTTTCTTTTTCTTCAATTCCGATTTTTTATTTTTCGAGGCAGATACTTCTATTGGTGAAAGAACAATTGCATTAATATTAAGTGTTAAAAAAAATACACCGCGCCAAGTAACTACCATTTACAAAATGGGAGAAATAGATATTTATCCTGATTATACATTAGGAATTGATTCTGTAAACAGGAATCCAGATACAATTATAATTGACAATAAAAACTATTTGTCAAGAAGTAATTATTTTAAACCTGAAGTAATAACGGATGCTGTTTATTTAAGAAAATATGATTTTTACAGCAGAGAAAAACATAATTTGACACTTAGCCGACAAATGGGTTTAGGTGTTTTTAAATTTGTAAATATCCGATTTTCAGAAGATAGCATTTGGAACGACCAATTAAATGCAAAAATTTATTTAACTCCGCTTAAGAAAAAATCTATACGATTAGAAATTGAAGGAATCACCAAATCAAATGGAAATATCGGGCCATTATTTAATGTTACCCATCGAAACAGAAACACGTTTAGAGGTGCAGAATTATTAATATTATCTGGAAATGCTGGTTTTGAAACACAAATTAGCGGAAATAATAAAGCATTTAATTCCTACATTTTAGGTGCAGAAGCTGAACTCGATTTTCCAAGATTTATTACCCCATTCTTTAAAATAGAAAATACTTCGAGTAAGTATATTCCTAAAACTTTTGTAAAACTTGGTTATCAATTAAATAATCGGGTTCGATATTATCGCTTAAATTCTTTTGCAACAAGTTTCGGGTACGAATGGAATGAAACGGATAAAGTAAAGCATGTTTTATCTCCTATCGTGATCAATTATGTGAGTTTAAGCAACAAATCCGCAGAGTTTTTAGATATTGTACGGATCAATCCACTTTTAGAAAGAAGCTTAGAAGAACAATTTATTATAGGCTCAACCTATTCGTATACCATTAACAATCAATACAAAACAGAATTAAAAAATCATCTTTTCTTTAATGTAACTTTTGATGTTTCTGGAAATTTAATTCGTGGAGCATTGGGTACTTTTACTAAAGGAAAACGTGGAGAAGATAATCCATTTACCATTTTCGGACAACCTTTCTCTCAATATTCAAAAGTTAATTTTGATTTCAGGCATTATTATAATGCAACCTTAACATCTAAAGTTGCTTCGAGAGTAATTATTGGAGTTGGGGTTCCCTATTTAAATTCTAGCTCATTGCCCTATATAAAACAATATTTCACAGGCGGAACCAACAGTATTAGAGCTTTCCGATCCAGAACATTAGGTCCAGGTAGTTATCAAGCGCCAAGCAGTACGCAATCCAATTCGTTCTTTGATCAGGCTGGAGACGTAAAACTTGAATTAAATTCAGAATATCGATTTAAAATTTATAGTATTTTAAAAGGTGCTTTTTTTGTTGATGCAGGTAATATTTGGCTTATTAGGGAAAACGAAGCCGTTCCCGGTGGAGCATTTAAATTAGATAAATTTTACAAAGAATATGCTGTAGGAACTGGAGTTGGTATTCGTGCAGATGCATCTTTTTTCGTTCTCAGGTTTGATTTTGCTTTTCCACTTCGAAAACCGTTTTTACCTGAAAATGATCGTTGGGTAATAAAAGATATTGCCTTGGGAAAGAAAGATTGGCGACGTGATAATTTAATTTTGAACGTAGCAATTGGATATCCGTTCTAGATTAAAAATCAATCTAACAATAGGATTAATAATTATTCAGAAAAATTAAGTGGCTGCAATTCCAATCCATAAATAAAATAGACAATGGGAAAAGAATGAAAAGAATTTAATCTTCTTCTTCTGTAAAAGTAATATCGTACTTGCTGAAATAAAAGGCCAACAAAGCAACTATAGAAACGGAAAGAAGAAATACTACTTCTGTGTGCATAACAGTAAATTAATTCTACAAAAGAAGGGTAGTAAGATTAACTCTGTGTTAATCCACTGTTAAGTTTTTTGCAAATTTTTGAAGAAAGCTTTTGGATTTAATTAATTTAGAACATTTTCAAAAGGAAAATCTAAAAATTACTTTCGATTCCGCTTCAATACAAATTGAAAATACTATATTTTAAATTAACTTAGACTAAGTAATTTATACTAAAACATTTATGAATGAATATGCTAAAAGAAATTTATCTAACTGTTTAAAATCATTGGTAATCAAAAAACTAATCCAACGATTAGTATCAATTATAATTTTTTTTGACATTATACCCCATATCGTTTTGATCTTACCAATTCTACTTCCTTGGTAATTTCTTCCTGAGAGAGTGGAGATTTACTTTTAGATCTTGATTTTTTTAAAAATATAGAAAAATCATTAGTGTTTTCATGTATAACGATAAGCTTAAGGTCTGCTAAATCTTTTAACATTTTTTTAGCTTTTGGATTGAGAATTTCTATTCTTATGGTGCTCATAATTAAAATTTATTAAAATATATTGATAATATATGATTTACACACTTAGTAAATAGCTAATTGGAAAAAAATCAATTCTCGATATAATTAATTGAAAAATTATAAAATATTTCATAGCTAATCTAAAACAACATATTAACTATTCGTATTAAAATCTCTTTTAATCCTTGCTAATTGTTTTAAATGATGTTTGGTATGAATTAAAATAAAGCGAGACCATTGCTCAGCATTCAAATAACCTAAACGGGGATGCTTTACTTGCGCAACTTTAGAGGCTTCACTAATTTTTTCAGATAGTGTTTCCATTCTTTTTAAAAGAGAATCCATTCTTTTTGTAGCTTCTTCTTTACTGCATTTAATTGATTTATCTGCTAAAATAGAAGGAACTTTAAATTTACCTGGAGGTAAAGCCTCAACGAATAAAATTAATTTAACTCGCAGATCCGTTGGGCGATAAGGCTCTTCTGATGGTCTACTACACTTATAAATAGATAGAACAGCTAGATCATTAGCAGCGATAATATGAGTAAAAACTTCAGAATATGACCAACCACCACTTGGTGGAGTTTCTACAAATTGCTCTTCTGAAAAACTGATTAGCAATTCTTTATACTTGTGAAGTAGTTTGATTGATTGTTGGCTATCAGTTGGCATAAAATTAAAATTGTAAAAAATCAAATTAAAAATAAAAGTATACTTGACTACATGCGAAACAATTTACTTTTCCCCATACGCTAAATCCCCAGCATCACCCAAACCTGGCACTATGTAAGCGCGAGTGGTTAGCTCCTCATCTAAAGCACAAAGCCAAATACGAGCATCGGGTAAATGCCGCCTTACATACTCTACTCCTACTTTACTTCCAATAATTGAAGCAATATGTAAAGTTTTATAAATGCCTTTTGCTAATAATTCCTGACAAGCCAAAACAATAGATTGCCCGGTTGCCAGCATCGGATCTGCAAGAATTAGCACTTTATCAGTTAAATCTGGAGAGGCTACATATTCTACTTTAATTTCGAAACTTCCATTTTTCTTAGTTTTGCGATATGCAGAAACAAAAGCGGAATCTGCTTTGTCGAAAACCGATAACATACCTTGTTGCAATGGTAATCCGGCTCTCAGAATAGTTGCAATAACAGGCTGCTGTTCAATTAATTGAATGGTTGAAATTCCTAAAGGTGTTTTCACATCAACGGATTTATAGTTCAATGTTTTACTTATTTCATAAGCCATAATTTCGCCGACACGGATTAAATTTTGCCGAAATCTCATTCGATCAACCTGTATATTTTCATCCCGCATTTCAGACAAAAAATGATTCAGCACTGAATTTTGTAAATTAAGAATAGTGATCATTTTATGTTGATTGGATTTGGCTGGCATAAGCTTGAAATTAATAAAAAATGAAATTAAATCTAATCCTAAAACGTGTCTTTAAGTTTTAAATATCGTTAAATTTTACAAAAAATAAGCATCTTTGCCTTCATGCGTTCGCTTGATACCAAATTAAATCTACTTCATGATGTTGCACTCGACGATGGTCGGGAGCAATATGATTATTTATTAATGGTCGACGAAATTGTGGAACTTTCCTACAAAGGCCTTCGTGATCGTTTGCTACTTACCAATAAACGATTAATTGTGATGGATTCGCAAGGAATAATGGGCAAGAAAAAAGAGTTTACGTTTATAACTTACTCAAAAATCGCAGCGTTTGCATTAGAAACGAGTGGGCCATTGGATTACGATACCGAATTTAGAATATGGCTTAGAGGAAATGGTGGAATGGAATTAAGTTTTGTAAAAGGCACTGACATTGCCAGAATTGCAAATTTTTTAAGTTTGCATGTTAGTTAAGAGCTAAGTATACTTTTTCATTATTTCTTAAATTCTTTTTAATTTTTGCTTTTCAAACTATTGATAGATTTGGAAAAAGCGGCACAATTCTTTCTTTTGTAAGTGTTAGTGAATTCAAAAAAGAACTCAAATCTCAAAACCTTATATGCAAAGTAATAACGAAGCATTAAAAAAATTACAATCAGAAATTAGCAACGAAAATAAATTCGCTGCTGCCATTGCAAAAGAACTTTCGAAAGAATTAGTTGGCCAACAAAAAATGGTTAACAGTTTACTGCTTGGTATGCTAGCAAATGGACATATTTTACTCGAAGGACTGCCTGGTTTAGCCAAAACCTTAGCCATAAAGTCATTGGCTAAAACCGTAAATGCTAGTTTTTCACGGATACAATTTACTCCAGATTTGCTACCGGCAGATTTAACTGGCACACTTATTTACAATCATCAAAAAGGAGAATTTCAAGTAAAAAAAGGGCCAGTATTTGCAAATTTTATTTTAGCAGATGAAATTAATCGTTCACCAGCTAAAGTACAAAGCGCACTTTTGGAGGCGATGCAGGAACGTCAAGTAACCATCGGCGAAAATACTTATAAACTCGATGACCCATTTTTAGTAATGGCTTCACAAAACCCTATAGAACAAGAAGGTACGTATCAACTTCCAGAAGCGCAGGTTGATCGGTTTTTGCTGAAAATATTGGTTAGCTATCCGAGTAGAGAAGAGGAACAGGAGGTTTTGCGAAGGCAAAGTGGTACGCCGTCGGCAGGTATAAATCCAGTTGCAAAAATTGATGAATTAATTTTAGCCAGAAAAAGAGTTTTGAGTATTTACTTAGATCAAAATATTGAAAAATATATTCTTGATTTAGTCTTTGCAACCAGAAATCCTTCAGAATATGGTTTTGATAATTTTTTACCCTTGATTAATTATGGTGCATCCCCTAGAGCTAGTATTGGAATGGCTTTAGCTTCTAAAGCAAATGCGTATTTGCAAGGCAGAAGTTTTGTTATTCCAGAAGATGTGCAAACGGTTTGCAAAGAAGTAATGCGGCACCGTATTGGTTTAACTTATGAAGCTCAAGCCGAAAATATTTCGACTGATGAATTAATTGATCAGTTATTAAATAAAATTCAGGTACCATAAATAAAAAACAAAATGGACACCAAAGAATTACTAAAACGGGTAAGAAAACTGGAAATTAAATCTCGTGGATTATCTAGCCAAGTATTTTCTGGTGAGTATCATTCTGCATTTAAAGGAAAAGGGATAAGTTTTGACAAAGTGCGGGAATATGAACTAGGTGATGATGTTAGAACCATTGACTGGAATTTAACCGCCCGTTATGATACTCCTTTTGTTAAAGTATTTGAAGAAGAAAGAGCCTTAAATGTATTGCTAATGGTTGATATAAGTGGCTCATCATCAAGCGGAAGTATTTTACAAAGCAAAAGAAATTTAGCAACCGAAATAAGTTCGGTTTTGGCGTTTTCGGCAGTACAGAATAATGACAAAATTGGTTTGGTATTATTTTCTAATCGGGTTGAAAAATACATACCTGCCCAGCGTGGCAAAGTTCATATTCTTAAAATAATTCGTGCATTAATTGAACATGAGCCAGAAAGCAGAAGAACAAGTTTAACACCCGCTTTAAATTTTGCTGGAAACGTTATTAAAAAAAGATCTGTATTATTTATTCTTTCCGACTTTATGGATTCGGGTTTTGAACAAGGCCTAAAAACCATCGCAAAAAAACATGACGTAATTGTATTGAAAATGGATGATCGATTGGATTTAGAATTACCAAATATTGGTTTAATTACAACAATTAACCCCGAAACAGACGAAAGAATGTTAATTGATACTTCTGATAATGCTGTAAGAAATGGATTTAAAGAAGCAGTTTTAGTAAAAAATAAACAGTTAAACGATTTATTAAAATCATCAAAAATTGATTTTGTAAACCTGAAAACATCCGAACCTTTTATAAAACCATTATTGGGATTATTCAAAAAAAGAGGCCTAGCAAAATAAATTATGGGCAAAAAGGCAATTTACTTATTGATATTAATTTTTGGTTTTGTTGCAAAGACAATAGCTCAGCCTATACAGGTAAAACTTTCAAGTGATAGTGCTGCTTATTTTATTGGCGATAAGATTTTAGTCAAACTAACTGCCGAACATATTCCGGATGTAACAATTAATTGGAGCACAATCAGAAGTTTGGGAAACGATGCTGAGATATTGCAACAAAGTTCAGTAGATACTTTATTGAAAACTGGGGGTAAAATAAGCGAACAAATTACCATTTCACTCATTTCGTTTCTCGAGGATTCTTTTAGAATACAGCCAATTGAAATAATTTATTCTCAAGGGAATAAAAAACAGCAATATTCGATCAGTACGGTACCGTTAATTTTAAAGATAAAAAAGATAGTAGTTGATACGGATAAAGAACCCAAACCAATAACTGAAATAGAAAAAATACCATTATCTTTTTTTGAAAAATTAATTTTAGGCAGTATTCTATTACTTATTATAGTTTCTACTTTACTGGTAATTCGTTATTATCTGATTAAAAAAAGAAAAAAACAATTCGCTTTGGATAATTTAAGTGCTGAACAAATTGCATTTTCTCAGTTAGAAAAGTTACAAAATAAGAAACTTTGGCAATCAGCTCATTACAAATCCTATTATAGTGAATTATCTGTAATAGTCAGAACCTATTTGAAAAATTTCTCAGGGATTAATAGCCTTCCGATGAGTACAAATAGATTGTTGGAAGCAGTTTATTCTGAAGAAAAAATACTACCAAAACCGCTGGTAAAACAATTGTTGGATGAATCAGATCTAGTAAAATTTGCGAATAATACAGTGGAGAAAAATAATGAAGAAAAACTAATTACAAATTCAAAAAGGATTTTCACTAACCAACAAAGTACTGATGTTTGATTTTGAATTTACCTATCCTGAATTATTGTATTTGCTTGAAGCAGCGCCTATACTTATATTTTTCTATTTATTTAACACGAAAAACAAGCAGGTAACAATTGCATTTGCAGCACAAAATTATTTACCAAAAACTAAAAAAAGTTTTCGCACTAGAACCATTTTTATTCCTTTCGCTTTGCGATTAACTGCTATGTGTTTGCTGGTAATTGCAATGGCGAAACCTGTAAAAACAATAAACACTTCTACAAAAACCATTGACAGTACTGCTGTAATGTTAATTCAGGATAATGCATATAGTATGAATGCAAGAGACATAAGCCCAGATAGAATTAGTGCGAATAAAATAGAACTAGAAGATTTTATCAAACAACATCCTGAATTGGAAATTGGATTAATTTCTGTTGCATCTAATTCTATTTTACTTAGTCCTTTAACCAATGATCAACCAACTGTTCTAGCAGCAGTTAAACAATTAAAAAGTTCAGATTTTGTACAAAATGCAACGGTTACCGATGCAATAGGGATGGGAATTGAACGAATTAAAAATTCAGAACAAAAAAATAAAGTAATAATTGCCATGAGCGGAAGCTTAAATATTGGCAGTTTGCTAACTTTTGAAGAGGTATTATTAATGGCTCAGCAATCAGGAATTAGAATTTACTTTGTTGGAACGGGTAGTTTGTCGCAAGCAGAATTTCCAACAGAAAATGGAGTACAAATAAAACCAGTTTTGTTAGATGAGGCTGAATTTACTAAACTTGCCAGAAACTCAGGAGGTGAATATTATCGAGCGACAGAGAATTCAAGATTAAAACTTGCTTTTGCAGATATTGCTGAGCAATTATCAATTGGAGCGGGAGGTTTTACAAAAAAAGTAAGTGAGGGTACTTTTCCGTTTGGATTATTCGCAGGATTAATACTTTGCCTCGAATTAATTTTATCGAATACTTTTTACAGAAAAACTCCATAAGATATGAGCATTCGGTTTTTATTTCCAGAATTTCTTTGGCTTTTAAGTGTCCTTCCTATTTTCGGTTTGCTATATCTTTTGTTTGAACGAATATCAAAACGTAATAAAAGTAAGTTAGCGGATACAATTATGTTTGCTGTTTTGGCCCCAAAATTTTCCATAACAAAAGAAAGAATACAATATTTTGGAATTCTTTTAAGCATGCTATTTATAATTTTAGGTTTCTCCGAACCTCGTTTCGCCTATCGGATAGAAGCACCAAAAGCTTCAGAAATAATAATGGTGATGGATCTTTCAACAAGCATGGAAGCACGTGATTTACCAAATTCAAGAATCATGCAAGCGAAAGCAGAGGCATTAGAATTGATAAAAATATCTGGTTATGCTAAAATTGGTTTAATTGTTTTTGCTGGCAATAGTTTTAAATTAAGTCCTCTTACAAGCGACAAAAATCAACTCATCAATTTAATTGAAAATTTAACAACGAATTTTATGCCTGTGCAAGGCACAAATCTTGCACCTGCTTTAATTCAAGCAAAAGAATCTTTTAGTAAAACATTGGACGGGAAATCAATTATTATTTTTTCGGATGCAGAAGATCATGAAGGCGGAGTAAATGAAGCGATCAAACTATTAATTTTAGATAGTATTCAACTAAATGTAATCGGGTTCGGAAGTGAAAACGGAAGTACAATTGGTATTGGAAAATCTGCTAGGAAGGATAAAAATGGCCAATTGATTTTGACAAAGCCTGATATTGTACGTATGAAAGAATGGGCTACTTTAGGAAAAGGTGAATTTATTCATATAAAAAATGATCAATTAGAAAGTGAATACAAAAAGGGATTGTTGGAAAGAATTTCAAAACTTACACCACCCAAAACGCAATTAATTATTCGCGAATCCAGGTTTCCTTGGATGTACTTAATTTCTTTTTCAATAGCTTTACTAGTTTTTCTTCTATCGGAGCAAAAAGGAAGAATAAGTATTTTTAATTTTCCTAAACGTCTTTTATTTTTCGGTTTTTTTATTTTACTCAGCTTGACAACGTTTGCTCAAACTCCTGAACAATTACTGAGAAAAGGGAATAACGCTTATGAAGAAAAGAATTATGAAAAAGCAATTGATTTTTATTCCAAAGGTTTGGCCGCAAAACCAAATTTAGAAACAGGCATTTTAAACTCAGGCTTGGCGTTATTCCAACAAAAAAAATACGATTTAAGTCTCGAACAATTTCAGAAGCTAGCAGAAAGTAAAAATTCAACTATTAGAGCTAAAGCCTTTTATAATATTGGAAATACGTATTTAATCCAAAAAAAATACAAAATGAGCATAAATGCTTACCAAGAAAGTTTACGAGCGCTTGATAAAAATAAAGATACTAAATACAATCTTTTATACGCAATGAAAAAATTAGAGGAATCTCAACCACCTAATCCTCCTCCAAGTGCTCAACCACCACCTCCGCAAAAAACTAAAGCATTACCAACCGAAAAATTAACTCCTCAAGAAAAGGTGCAACAATTACAAAATAAAAGTAATGAGCTTATTATTAATAAAAATCAACAACAAAAAGGTTCAAATACTGGCAAATTGAAAGACTGGTAGAAACAAAGAAAATATTAGTAAACTATATTTAATTTTTTAGAAATTTAACATTAAATTCAGCATTAGCTGAATAAGCTTTGACTGAATAAATTCCTTTAGCAAGTTTACTAACATCTGTAGTTTGTTCGTAAATATTATCATCATTATTCATTATTCCCCGCAATACTTCTCTTCCAAGAATATCAGAAATAACAAAAGACATTGTTTCATTTCCAAGATAATTAAGATTTAATTCAAGTGATTTATCTACTGGATTTGGGAATGCATACAAATTGTTGCCTTTGTTTTCAGAGAAATCTTGCACCTCAATACTAGAATATTCAATTTTATTTTTATTTGATTTGATCTTTAATCGATAATAATTAAATCCATTTTTGGGTGCATCGTCTGTGAAATTATACTCATTTGCGCTATTCTTTTTATAATTAATCTCCCCGATTTTAGCAAACATTTTTGCATCATCTGATTTTTCAACTTCAAAAATTTGTGCTGTGGAATTGGAAGAAATTTGCCATTGCAAAAATCCTTTTCCCCCTAATTTCTTTGCTTTAAAATTCAATAGATTCACTGATAAAGGAACAGAAGGGCCAAAAACTAATTTAAATCTACTATCTCCAAATGAAAGTGGATCTGAAGTTTTATCGAAGCTGTAGTTTGTTTGCTGTCTTAGATTGGTAAAGGTTTTTAAATAATTGTCAATTAAAAAAACATCATAATTTGGATTAAATGTTAACATACTAATAAAATTTAATTGAAAGGTACCAACTGTAGCAGCTGAAACAAATAAAGGTATTGTATCATTTTGAACAATTTCAGAATGAAAGTTTATTGATGTGTAAATTCCATCTTTAGATTTTGTAGCAATGTTTACTCCAGTTCCAAAAAATTTAAGAGCATCTTGTCCTGAAGTAAAGTCATTAGATTCACCTGTTGCAAAAACAAGTACAGTTTCATCTGAATTAATATTATCTTTCGTTATTCTGATCCTAAAATGATTGTCTGGAGATAAATTATTTCTGAAAAATGCTGATGGATTTATTGCTGTCTTACACCCTTCTTTAAAAGTAATTACTGGGTTTGCTGCATTTGCTACTACAAAAAACCCTTGACCACTAGATAAATATTTAGAGGCTTCACCAGTTTGACCAACTCCTCGTAAAAACACTTCGTAAGATCCAGATCGTGGATTATAAATATAAAATGAGTTATCAATATTAGTTTTAGTAATACTACTTGATTCCCAGTCAATTGCAGAAGGATAAGGATTTCCTATTAAATTAAATCCGTCGTTATTTTCTCCACCAGAAGTAACGGTATATGACAAGTTGTGTGTTACATTTCCTTTATTTATTTCACCAATATAATCAATGGTTACCGGATTTGGATCTACAAATGGAGGTGTATAAGTTGATGGACCTTGGCTTCTTTCACCTCTTATCATAACATAAAAGCCTTGTGCAGGTGGTATATTATAATCTGTTGTAGGAATTCCAGCATACCCAATTGCACTTGATCCATCTATAGACTCATTATACAAATATGTTGAATAGTTATTTAAAGATGTCTGATCAAAACCATTGGAGGCCCAATTTGGTCCAGAAACATAAATATCATCTTGTAACTGGGTTAAATTAATACCAATACCTGTATTTACAGAACTGCTTAGCATCCTGTATCTTCTAGGCATGCCAGGTCCTGTTGCAATTTGCGGAATGTACCGCTGTGAAACAACATTGCCGGTAAAATTTGATGGTATTGGTAACTCATTAACTCTTGCAGTACCATTTGCATTTGATATTAATGTAAGTTTTCCTGCTGAATTAAATGTTGCTGAGTTATTGTTAATGGAAAAAGTTCCATAAATTCTAAGAGAATCCGCAAGTTCTATTGATGCTGTACCATTTCGATTGATAATTAGGGAGCTTAGAGAATAATTAGAGTTATTATCCTGCAATAAACTTAAATTAGGAAAGCTTCCACTCCCACCAATATCAATACTTGCATTTGAATTACCAGCTATTTTTCCACTTCCTGTTATAGTACTATTAATTGTCAAAGTGCGTGTGCCTACAATTTTAAGTACACCAGTAGATAAATTTAATTCTGGATTACTTGGGTTTAAGTCAGGTTCAACAGTTAAATCTGTTTTCACTCTAAGTGTGTCAGTACCTTTGTTTATTTTGACTCCAGAAATACTAACACTATTTCCACTTATTTCACTATTTCCAGCACCAGCGAATTCTATCAACCCATGTGAGCTATTAAAAATTCCATTGTTTACCAAATCTCCTTTAATTACAGATGGTTGCAAGGTTTTAAAATATACTGCACTTGCGCTTCCAATGTACATTCCATTGTCGCCAGCGGCAGAAGATTTAGCAATGCTATCTATTTTAAAATCAGCAGCATGTAGATTTGAAAAATGAATTACTAATATAATAATAATTATTTTTAATTTATTTATGAAGCTTTTCATTTTTGTATCTTTATTATTTGTTAAAACTTTACTATTTCTGAGTTGTCTCATTTTCAATAGATTGATTATTCAGAATATGTAATTTTACCCATTCAAATTCATTTCTTAGTGCATTAATATCTTCTGCCTGTTTATCTTTTAAATCCTCATTTTCAGCATTTAATTTTATAATTTGATTTTGCAATTTTTCAATTAATACTTGTTGATCTTTTATTGCATTAATCGTTAAATAGGTAAGTGACGAAGGATCATAACTCAACAAAGAGGTAGGTTCTTTGTCCGATTTATTCATTTTCATAAACACTGTATCCACAGTGTATGGTACAATTTTTTGAATTTCTTGAGCTATAACTCCAACAAATTCAGTGGTAGTATCTGTGTAAGGTCCTTTTCCATTATATTTAAATGTTACAGGTTTTATTTGTAATAATATATCCAATCCATCAGTATAATTTGTAATGTCTTTTTTCAATCGTTTATCAGAAAAAGTAGCCCAACTACCTCCGCCTGTTTTGCTTGCATTACCGTTAACAGAAAGCCTTGCATCGGGTGCAATAGTATTAATACCAACATAACCAGAAGGCATCAAAGCAATATCATCCACCCCGGAAGATCCTGGTAAATCATTTTGTACTCCAATAGTTAGTAATCCGTTTTCGCTTGATGATCCATTTCCGCTTCCATCATCCGAAAAACTAATATGAGCATAATCACCTGCTCCATTTACAGAACTTTTAAACAGAATAGAACTTGTTCCATTGTTATTCCCGTGCTCCAACACCAATGTTCCATTATTACTTGTAGCTACAGTACCTGTTGTTTCATAAATATGAAATTTATTTAAGTTTTGTGTAGAACCAAGTGAAAGGGTACCATTACCATTTATTCGCATTAATTCTAGAGAACTTATCCCATCTATTCCTGCATGAAAACTATGAAAAGCATTTACATCTGGAATCTGATATCGAAGTGTATTGTTATTAGTTCCGAATCCAAAAAATTGATGATCGTTGTCTACATTTTCCCATAATACTATTCTCCTGTTGTTAATTGCATTACTAATCTGTAAAGCTCCATGTGGGTTAGTGACTCCAAATCCAATATTTCCATTTGTTAAGATTCTTAACCGCTCTGTAGCTGAAGTTTTAAAAACTAAATCCTGACCATCTGAGGTTCCGATATAGTTGGTAGATGAGCTTGTACCAGTATTCCCAGATGTAAGCCAAGTACTAGTTGCAGAATTTCCAATACTACGGCTATGCGAAACCCAATTTGTACCATCGCTTACCAATATTACCGATTCTCCTGGTGTATTTAGTAGTAAATTGGTTATTCCATCAATCGTACCTGAAATCGTAACAGTTGCTGTGCTTGAAATTAATTTTTTTACTTCATAAACTCGACCTTGGCAAGTACTGCCAGCAGGTAAAGTGATTGTAATTGCTGTGTTTCCATTATTTGCTAATACTGTACTGTGCGAGTTTGTGAGAGTCAAACTACTCGTAATTGATACAAGACCTTTTGCAAATGAACCTATGGTTTGTAAATTAGAAGTAGGTGTATTTGATCCAATTGCTAAGTGTCCGTTAGCATTAATTGAACTCAAAACTGTTGAACTGCTATTTCTCCACTCAGTTAGATTAGCTGATTGAGAACCAGAAGTAGCTTGTATTCCTAAAGGTACACTAGCATTTCTTTGACCTAAAACCAATACTCCAGTTCCACCAATACTTGAACTAAATGCTGGGAAGGTAGATGATTGCCTATCTCCACCTAAAACAGTTGCCCAATATGATCCCATTTGAAGATTTCTTCCTCCTCCACCTTGCCAATAAATATCTCCACCATCTCCACCTATTCTAAAATCTCCAGATCCATTAGTATTTGTAAATAATATTTGTGATACTCCAGCTGTTCTGCGGATTTGCAAAGTATCCTTAATCACCATTCTTGCTCCAGGGTCAGTAACTCCAACTCCTACAAAACCAGTGTTAGAAATGGATAGTCGATTAGCATTATTAGTTCTGAAACTTAAGCCTTGATTATCTATTGTTCCTAAAAAATTTACAGAACTTGAAGTTCCAGAATTTCCAACTGGATTCCAGGAAGTTCTTGTTGGAGCTATATTTCCTAGAAGTGTTTTCCATTCTGTTCCATCGCTGAAAATTGTTATTGCTTCATCAGGCTGAGAAAGTAATTTGTTGGTAACATTGTCAATAGTACCAACAATTGTAACATTACCTGTACTGCTTTTATCTTTTTTAATTTGGTAAGATCTGCCTAACGATCCATTAGCTGCTGGCAATGTTAAACTAATTGCATTTGTAGCATTATTACAAACAATTGTATGATGATTGTTTGTTAATGTAAGATTTGAAGATGTAAAAGTCACTTTAACGCCCACAGAGCCATTTACTTCGAATGAAGAGAGTGGACTGACGGTATTTATACCAACTCCATTTTGAGCCAAAGCCAAGCTAGAGTAGCTTAATAGGATTATTTTTAGAATTAATTTTTTGGGGTATATTTTTAAAAAATTGTAATTACTGCTATTAGATCGAGAAATTTTCATTTAATTGATAAAGTGGATTTGCGGGAATTAGAATGTTTTTATACTCAATTACCGTATTCATGTTTCATATTGCGAGCATATATAGTTTGAAAAATATTTTTTTTTATCCATTTAAATTCGTATAGGATATATATCTTAATTCTTGAATTCAAAAACTATAATTCAAAAAAAAAGCGCCTTCGAGGGCGCTTTTTTTAAAAATATTTAGTTCTAATTAAACTAGAATGGGAGTCTGAATTTAAGCAAATTTCCAAAAGAAGGTCTTATCCTAACACCGTCGTCTGGTGGTAGTGTTAACATCACTAATGATATCTCATTGTCCAGTTCAATTCTGGTTATTGCAGGTTTTACGTATCCACGCTTTGTTTTTTGAGTGTCTTTCATTTTTTATTATATCTGCAAATTTTTATGCTAGATTAAAATTTGTTTCGGTAATTGGTCAAATTTAAGAAATGTACTTACTTTATTATAACTTTTTTTACATTATTTCCAAATAAGTCAGTAAATACAACTTTGTAAACGCCAGCTTTTAGTTCAGAAACGGAAAAAATTGTTTCAGTCGAACCTTCTATTGGATAATGTACGCTCACTAATTTTCCTGCCATATCCTGCAATTCCACTCTTGCATTTTTTAAAGCAGGAGCATAAGTAACAAACATATTATCAAAAGCTGGATTTGGATAAACTGATAATTCAACTTTTCTATCACCAACTAAAATTGCAATTGTTTTTGAATAAGTAAACAACCCGTTGGTTTCTACCATTTTTAATCGGTAATAATGAACACCAGATACTACATCTTTATGCACAAAATTGTACGCAAAATTTTCTCCCTTGGATTTTGTCTTTTCAATATTTCCAATTGACTCAAAATTATCTCCTATTTTATGTTCTACAACAAATAGTTCAGTTTCATTTTTCTCAGAAACCCAATTAAGTATTATATCTGTATTCTTTGCTTTACCACTAAAAGACAAAACATTAACAGCTAGTGGTGCAGAAAAAGAAAGAGCAAATCTGGTGCTATTGTTTACCACATTTGAAGTAAACGTATAAACAGGATTTACAGATAAATCATGAAAAATATTCAACAACTTATCTTCTAATATTACTGATTGACCGAAAGTAATTTCGTCGGCGGTAATGGAATATTGACTAATTGCACCAACTTTTACACCTACTAAAACAGGTACTCCTGACGAAATAGATTGTAACCCATTTATCGTTACATTTTCAGCAACTACTTTGGTATACAATTGAGGAGCTAAAGCATCACTAGCGAATAATTTTGGAGAATCATACGTATCATATAAATTTGATGCAGAAGCATTTACATAAATAATTGCTTCATCAGTTTTTGTTCCATCTGAAATTCTCAAACGAAGAAAATCTTGTTGAACTGATGAGTTTGAGCGTAATAGTTTTTGATTTTCGTGCGATCTCATGGTATTATTATAGGTCAATTCGCCTGTTTGTCCATCGCCTATTGTTCCTGACCCACCTACTCTTACCCAAAAAGATTGCATCGGTGGAATTTTTCCGGTAACTGCTCCATTTCCGCTATTATTTGTTCCTATTTGTCCAGCAGAATTATACGTATCGAAAACATTTACATCTCCAACAGTTGCCGTTCTGAACCAAATCGTTGACATTATATTTGTTCTTGATACTAAATCCCAATCCAAATGTGATGGATAAGGATTTCCCATCAAATGAAATCCTCTTTGGCTATTAGTTGTTCCAGTTCTCGACATTCCGGAAGAAGTATAAACTCCAGTATTAAATTGGCCACCTGTAAACGTCACTGGTCCTGTTGATGAATATCTGGTTTGATATCCTCTCATAGTTGATGTTAATGTAGTTGTATTATTTAATATTGAAGTATAGGATTGAGTTGATTCTGTCCAAAACACTAATTTTTGAGTCAAAGCAGGATTTAGTGCTGCACTTTGTGCCGCTGATAGCGGACTTGCCACAAACCAAACTCTACCGGTTGGATTTGCACCACCTGTTCCAGTTAAATATTGCTCTACGTTGTAAGTACCTGATCCACTAATATTTCCATTGTCAATAAAAGATGCAGTTCCATTTACGTCCGATTTCATGGTTACAATACCGTTGTTCACAAAGGCACCATTTATCGTTGTATTTTTATCTGCGTTTATGGTAAGGGTACTTGAATTTAAAACAGTTACCGAATTTGCTATTAAATTTACACCTCCATCATTCACACCTACGGTATAATTTCCACTTACAATAATATTCGAAGTTCCTGTTGGTGATCCGTTGGTCCAGGTAGTTCCATTCCATTCGGTCATATTAGCGTCAAAAGTAAATCCAGAAAGGCTACCCGTTCCAGAAGGATTGATTACTGATACTAATCCAGAAGTTCCATTCGCAGCTACTGCAGTTATTGTTGTAGAATTTACTACAATAAATGATGTTGCTGCGGTGCCTCCAAAACTTACCGCTGTTGACCCTGTAAAGTTAGTACCTGTTATCGTAACCGTCATACCCGGTCCAGCCGTAGTTGGAGCAAAAGATGAAATTGTAGGACAAGTTGCCAAAACCGTAATTTCTGAGGCTGCTGTAACATTTGTACACCCTCCAGAATTAACTGTTCTTCTAAACCAAGTAGTTTGAGATAATATTCCTGGAATGTAATCTTGCAGGTTGCTAGTACCTGAGGCTGTAACAAACCCAGCAACTGCACTTGTTGTGCTACTTTCCCATAAATAACTATATGATCCATTTCCGCCTGTTGGTGTTGAACCTGTTATAGTTGTAGGTGCTTTATTTGCACAAATAGTTTCATTGCCAGAAATAGTGTTTCCAGCAATAATTGGATTTACGGTAACAGCAACCGTACTCGACATTTGTCTAGTGCAACTTGTGCTAACCCGTGTTGCCAACACGTTAAAAGTTGTAGTATTCGTTAATGTTCCGGTTGGTAAATTAATTGCTGAACCTGTTCCAGCAACGGCAGAACCAATATTTACATTCCCTACATTATTTCTTAGCTGATAATTAACTCCAGATTCAGATGCAGCTATTTGGATATTAGTTGAAGTTGATGTGCAAATTTCTGAACTTGCAGCAACTGGAGCAATATCAGTTGGTAATGAGTTGATGACAACATTTATTCCAGTAGCGGTATGTGTACATCCATTGGCATCTGTTACCGTTAAATTATAAGTACCACTTGCAGCGATGGTACTTGCGGAGATTATTGGATCTTTAACCGAAGAAGTAAAAGAATTAGGTCCAGTCCATGCGTAGGTTAATGGATAAGTTCCACCCGTGATTGTTGATGTTAAATTTAATGCCGCTCCTGCACAAACAGGAGTATTACTTGCAATAGTTGAACTTAATCCAACATTGGCTAAAAGATTTATTTTAATATCATCCAACGCATAATCATTACCACCTAAGGAATTCTCATTATTTATAACCCCAAATACTGCAGATGTATTTGAGCCAGAATTCCATACAGCAGTAATTCTAACCCATGTATTTTGATTAGCGTTATTTACCCCAATCGGCAAAGTAACTTCAGAGCCTAATGATACACCATTTGCTCTCCATTGTATTCTTGCATAAGGACCGGCAGTGTTCATAGATTCTGCCCATACTGAAAGGTAGTAATTAGTGTTAGGAGTTACAGTAAGTGTTTGTTGCCAACTATTACCTACAGTTACAGTGGGGTTTAGCACCATCATACTTCCAGATGCATTTCTAAAAGTATGGTCAAAACCCCAAAAGTTTGTATGAAAAAACCCACCAGTTGCAGCAACTCCATAACCATTACCAGTTACTAACGCATTTGCAATATTTACATAAGCGAAGGTACTAGTGAATCCTGTATTTCCAGCTTGAAAATCACCGTTCACTGAAATTTCTGTGCCTATCGTTAAGTTACCTGAGGAAGCACAACCACTTGCAGCAGTACGAGTTACCGTGTATGTTCCAGGTTCATTGGCAATAATTGTTTGTGTTGTTGCTCCAGTATTCCACAAATATGTTCCTGTTCCAGAAGAAGTTAATTGCATATTACCACCTCCCAAAGTGCAGTAATCCGCTGAAATAGTGGTAGCTACAGGACTTTCCGTTGTTACAGTTACAATTGTAGTCATTTGAAGTGTACAACCAGTTGAAGTTGCCAATACATTAAATGAAGTAGTTGCAGCAAG
>JANOCT010000024.1:0-175958 GCA_031412335.1 bacterium
ACCCCTTTTTTCTTGCGGACTGCAAAGGTAGAAACCTTTTCTTTCTTTCCTAATCTTTTTTTTTATTTTTTTGATCCGTTGATCAAAAGGTGGTTATTTTTAATCTTAAAACCTTCCTGAAAAAACAAACCATTCATCTAAATTCCCCTCGTTGGGAGTGCAAAGGTGCACCTTGTTAATTGAATTTGCAAATGAAATAACAATTAGTTTACATTAAGTTAATATTCGTTTGATTAAAACACTTATAGTCAATGGAAAAAAGTAATAAATATCGACGATTTACCGTTTGAATGAAATTAAGAATTAAAAACTAAATAAAAGTAGGTGGTAATGTTTTGTAAAAACACCAGAGTTAGAAATAAATAGATACAAAGAAATTTAAACACTATACGTATTGTTACATTGTTGTTCAATTCCCTAAATACTATTTTAACTTCTGTGATATAATTTAGGGATAGTAGAAAAATCCTTTCCATTATACTAGAACTTTAATTAAAATAGGCCGACAAATAGATTTGATATTATAGGTTTAAACACATAATTTAGAAAATTAACATATAAATAGTATTTTTGCAAAATGATGAGAAAAGGATGGAAATGGTTTGAACCATTTGTGTATATACTTTTAGTTAGTTTATTTTTAGGGTGCAGAAGTGAGTATGAAAAACTAAAGCGTAGTCCGGATGTAGCGAAGAAATATGAAAAAGCGAAAGAATATTATAATAAGAAGGATTATTATAGAGCTTTACCCTTATTTGAAGAATTAGTAACAATATTCAGAGGTACAGATGAAGCAGAAACTATATATTACTATTATGCTTATTGTAATTATGGAATGAAAGATTTATTAGCAGCTAGATTCCATTTCAAAACCTTTGCAGATACCTACCCCAATAGCAAATATGCAGAAGAATGTAGATTTATGGCAGCTTATTGTTATTATTTTGAATCACCTACTTATTCATTAGATCAGGAAAATACTTATAAAGCTATTGAGGCTCTACAATTGTTCATTAACTTGTATCCAGAAAGCGAGCGAGTAAAGGAAAGCAATGAATTAATTGACAAACTTAGAGCAAAATTAGAACTTAAATCATACGATATTGCTAAATTATACTACAACATAGGTGATTATAAAAGTGCTGTGATAAGTTTCAGGAATTCAATTGATGATTTTCCGGATACAAAATATCGGGAGGAAATGGAATTTCTGATGATTAAATCAAGTTATTTGTATGCTAAAAATAGTGTAGAGAATAAACAAATGGAAAGATATGCTGAGACCGTAAAGCTTTTTGATACTTTTGTAGAAAATTACAGCTCAAGTGAATACATGAAAGATGCGAATAGTATTAATCGTGATGCCATGAAACAATTAGAATCCAGAAAAAAATTAGTATTAAATTAAACAAATATGAGTAACCCAAAAAATTCTCCAATAAATTCTACTGTAACACGTGATGTGAGACTGTTAGATAAAGATAGTGCAAACATCTATGAAAGCATTGTGATAATTGCAAAGCGTGCAAATCAGATTTCAACAAATTTGAAAGAAGAATTAAATGGAAAGTTAGCTGAATTTACTACTTCTAATGACAATTTAGAAGAAATATTCGAAAACAGAGAACAAATAGAAATTTCAAAGCATTATGAGAAAATGCCAAAGCCTTCACTTTTGGCTACTGAAGAATTCTTAGAACACAAAATTTATTCAAGGAATCCAGCAAAAGAGCAATAAAATGCTCGCTGGTAAGCATATTCTTGTTGGAGTTTGTGGTAGCATAGCTAGTTATAAGGCTGCTGAATTAATTAGATTATTTGTAAAAGCTGGTGCAGAGGTTAAAGTAATAATGACCCAAGATGCAACAACTTTTATAACCCCATTAACATTAGCGACTTTATCAAAAAATCCTGTTTTAGTTGAATTTGTAGCTGACAAGAACGGAACTTGGAATAACCATGTTGAACTTGGACTTTGGGCTGATGTAATGATTATTGCCCCTTGTAGTGCAAATACACTTGCGAAATTTGCTAATGGATTATGCGACAATCTATTAACAGCCACTTATCTTTCGGCTCGTTGTAATGTATTTTTTGCTCCCGCTATGGATTTGGATATGTGGCAACATCCGTCTACCAAAAGAAACCTTTCATCCATTCAATCCTTTGGAAATATACTAATTAAACCAGAATCTGGCGAATTAGCCAGTGGTTTACATGGTGAAGGAAGGTTGGCTGAACCTCAAACTATTTTTGAAGAAATTTCAAATTATTTCAAGTTAAGTTCTGATTTTGCTAATCTGAATGTTTTAATAACAGCTGGTCCTACGTATGAGGCGATTGATCCAGTCCGCTTTATCGGTAATCACTCGAGCGGTAAAATGGGCTATGCAATAGCCGAAGAATTTGCCAGTAGAGGAGCAATTGTAACCTTAATTAGCGGTCCAAGTTCTTTATCATGCTCGTCTAAAATTTCCATAACTATGGTTACAACAGCTGATGAAATGTTTAATGAAACAATTAGAAGATCGGATAATGCAGAAATAATTATCATGAGTGCTGCGGTTGCTGATTATACTCCCGTAACTAAATCTGATTTAAAAATAAAAAAGAAGGATGATCGTTTCGCTATTGAAATGAAAAAAACGAAAGATATTTTATTAGAAGTTGGACAAAGAAAAAAAAGCAATCAGTTTGTTGTGGGCTTTGCGCTAGAAACAAATAATGCTTTAGAGAATGCCAGAAAAAAACTCATTGAGAAAAATTGCGACATGGTTGTTCTTAATACGTTAGAAGATTCTGGTGCCGGCTTTACTTCTAAAAATAATTTGGAAAAAAACTTAGCAACGAATAAAATAACTATTCTATCAAAAGAAGGTAAGGTTTTTGAATTTCAATTAAAAAACAAGAATGAAGTGGCAAAAGATATTGTAGATAAAATAAAATCAGAACGATGAACCTGAAATTATTTGTTTTTATCCTATTCATTATTAGCTCATTTGCTTCAAAAGCTCAAGATTTTAACTGTAATGTTTCTATTTTAGATAATAATATCCAATCATCCGATAAACAAAGAGTGTTTGAAGGACTGGAAACTGGAATTACAGAATTTATGAATAATCGTAAATGGTGTGATGATGTTTTAACAAATAGAGAAAGGCTTAATTGCAACATTGTTATTAATATAAGTAAATGGAATGGATCGAATGAGTTTGAAGGAGTAGCTCAGATCCAATTAAGTAGACCAGTTTACGGAACATCTTATACATCTACTTTATTAAATATCAATGATAAAGAATTTAGTTTTACGTATTCGGAAGGGCAGGCATTGGAATTTATAGAAAATGGAAATACATCAAACCTAACTTCCTTACTAGGTTACTATGCTTATCTAATGCTTGGGCTTGATTATGATAGTTTTGGTTTAGAAGGTGGGACTTTGTATTTACAAAAAGCACTGAATATTGTAAACGAATCACAAAATTCAAATTTCAGAGGATGGAAAGCCTCAGATGACAATAGAAACAGGTATTGGTTGGCAGAAAATTTACTTAATAATTTTTGCAAACCATTAAGGCAGGTATTTTATTTGTATCACCGGAAAGGTTTAGACCAATTACAATCAAATGCAGAGGAAGGAAGAAAACAGTTGAACAGTTGCTTACCGTTATTGAAACAAGTACAAAGTAGCAGACCAAATTCTATGGCTCTGCAAACGTTTTTTATTGCAAAATCTGATGAGTTAGTGAACTTTTTTTCGAACTCAAGTGTAGGAGAAAAAACGAAAATTGTTGCGGATTTATCTTTTGTTGATCCTTCCAATATTACCAAGTATCAAACAATTTTAAAAAATTAAATTCTGAAACGTTCCATTTTGCAGGCAATAAACAATAATTTTATTGCCAATAATCTATTGCGATGCTGGAACGACTAAGTATTAAAAATTTTGCGTTAATTGATTCAATTGAAATTAATTTTTCTTCTGAATTGACCATTTTAACGGGTGAAACCGGAGCTGGAAAATCTATTATAATAGGAGCTTTAGGATTAATAACAGGGAGCAGAGCAGATACAAAATCATTTTTTGATCCATCAAAAAAGTGTATAATAGAAGCATCAATACAGATTGGAAACTACGATCTGGAAGAATTTTTTGCTACTAACGATTTAGAATTTGAAAAAGAAACCATACTAAGACGTGAGCTGCAGAGTGATGGTAAATCCAGAGCGTTTATCAATGATTCGCCTGTGAATTTAACCTTACTTAAAAACTTGGGGGAACTTTTAATTGATATTCATTCACAGTTTGACACTATTTCACTTAATAAAGAAAAGTACCAACTTGATATAACAGATGCTTATTGCAAACATAAAGATTTGTTAAAAACGCATTCTTTATCAGTTAGAAAACTGAATCAACAAAAAAAAGAATTACAAGTTTTAGTAGAAAAAAGTGAAAAAGCAGGAGCAGAACAGGATTTTATTACCTATCAATTTAATGAGTTAGATGAAGCAAAACTGAATGAAAACGAGTTAAGTGAGTTGGAAACTGAGGCTAAAGAATTGAGCCATGCAGAAGAAATTTTAATTGCTCTTCGTAGAATAAGTTATTTGATTGAAGAAAATGAATATTCGATTTTAGGAAGTTTGCAAGAAGCAATAAATTCACTTGGTGCCATAGAGAAATTCTATAATCCGAGCAAAGAACTTTTGAACAGGTTGAAAAGCAGCCAAATAGAACTGAAAGATATTGTAGGAGAAATTGGAAGCATTGAAAGCAGTATTCATTCGAATGATGTTAGATTGAAGGAAGTGGAAGATCGTATCAGCCAACTAAATAGTTTATTGGTGAAACATAGAAAGCAAACCATATATGAACTTATCGAGCTTCATTTTAAATTCAATCAACAATTATCGGAGTTTGGTAATATGGACGAAAGTATTCTATTAATAAAGAAAAATATAGAAGATACTGAATTAGAAGTTTTAAACTCGGCAGAACAAATAAGTGCAAATAGAAAAGCGAGTAGCCCCGAATTTAATAAAAACGTTATGAGCTTATTAAAACAAATGGGAATGCCGGATGCTCAGTTTATGATTGAAATAACGGAACGTGATAACAAGCAAATTGATAGTAGTGGTAAGGATGTAATTAAATTTTTATTCTCATCAAATAAAGGTTTTGAGATGAAGGAATTGAGTAAAATAGCATCTGGGGGAGAACTTTCTAGGTTAATGTTGGCGATAAAGTATGTTTTAGCGACTGTAACTAAATTACCTACGATAATTTTTGATGAAATTGACAGTGGAATATCTGGAGAAATTGCTCAGAAAATGGGAGGGATTTTAGAAAGTTTAGCTAAAAATCTTCAAGTAATAACCATTACCCATTTACCACAAATAGCCAGTAAAGGAGAAACACATTTTATGGTAAGCAAAGGAATAAAAGGTAATCAGACAACATCTACCATTAAATATTTGGAAGAAGATGAACGGATATTAGAAATAGCAAAAATGCTTAGCGGTGATAATCCAACTAAAACTGCATTGGAAAATGCAAAAGAACTTTTATTCGCTAATTGATAATTCGGGATAATTTTTAAAAATTAGAAATATAGAAATCCTAAAATTATTTACTTTTAAAAAAATCTAAACAAAAAATTATATGTCTCATAACATGTTAGAAGGTAAACGCGGTATCGTTTTCGGTGCGCTAAACGAAAATTCAATTGCCTGGAAAGTTGCCCAACAAAGTGTAAACGAAGGAGCAAAAATAGTTTTAACTAATGCACCTATTGCATTACGAATGGGTGAGATAAATAAACTTGCTGAAGAGTGTAAGGCAGAAATAATACCCGCTGATGTTGTAAATATGGATGATTTGAAAAATTTATTTGAAAAATCAACTGATATTTTAGGTGGAAAAATCGACTTTGTTTTGCACTCAATTGGTATGAGTATCAATGTTAGAAAAGGTAAACACTACACCGAAGCTGACTATGATTATATGCACAAAGGTTTTGATATTTCTGCCATGTCACTTCACCGTGTATTGCAAACTGCTTGGAAACAAGATGCGATGAATGAATGGGGTTCTGTAGTTGCACTTACTTATATTGCTGCTCAACGTACATTTCCTGATTATAATGATATGGCCGATGCAAAAGCATTGCTTGAGTCTATTACCCGTAGTTTTGGTTATCATTATGGAAAGCATAGAAAAGTAAGAGTGAACTCAATTTCCCAATCTCCTACTTATACAACTGCAGGATCTGGGGTAAAAGGATTTGACGGTTTTTATGACTACGCTAACAAAATGTCGCCACTTGGAAATGCTACCGCTGACCAATGTGCCGAATATTGCATTAGTTTATTTTCTGATTATACCAAAATGGTCACTATGCAAAACCTATTTCATGATGGAGGATTCTCATTTACTGGAGTGAGTCCGGAAGTTGTCGAAGCCCTGAGTAAATAATTTGCTAAAATTTGAAGACTTTATAGAATCTTAAAATTTGTTAAAAAAAGAAAAACCCAATGTTGCCATTGGGTTTTTCTTTTAAAATTTATTTTAGTTTTTTAATTTCTGATTCAAGTGATGATCTCTATATTTCTTAACTCCATATGCCAATCCTGCAACTGCTAATAGGCTTATTCCACCATCAATAGGCACATCTGCGTCATCAGGAGGTAAAGGTTGAGCCATAGCCAAGGTTGCAGAAAATATAAATATTGCTGAAGTAAAGATTAATTTTTGGTATAATTTCATTAGATAATTTTCAATAAATACGCTAACAGTTACGAGTTGGTTTTAATTTTAACTTTTCACGAAGTTAGGATTACAATTTTACAATTATTTGTTTAATGTAAAATAGTTTTTTTTTCAATTCTTTATAACTTTTATTTCTGATAGGTTAGTTTCTAAAATTGCATCTTCAAATTTAAATACATATATGCCTTCGGGCAAATCAGCAATATTTTCTTTTAATAAAAAGTTTTCGTCTGTTTTATTAATCTTTTTTAGCCTGATCAACTTACCATCAGAGGTAAAAATTTTAAAAACAAGTGAAGTAGGTGAATCCAACTGTAATGAAATGGAAACAATTTCGTCTGCTGGATTTGGATAAATGCGAACAGTAGATAGTTTTTTATCAGATGAGTAATTTAAAGCTATTACTTTACTTGTGTCCTGGCTTCCATTCATATCAATAGAGATAAGTCGGTAATAATTTACACCACTTACTGGTTCATTATCAATAAAATTGTAATTGGTTATTGTGTTTAAACCACCTTTTGATTTAATAAATGCAATGTTAGCAAAATTGCTTGCATCTGTACTTCGTTGAAGTTCAAACCGATCTGAATTAATTTCTGAGCACGTAATCCATTTAATATGTGATTGTTGAGATATAATTTTGCCCGAAAAGGAAGTTAATTTTACAGGAAGTGGTGCTGAAAGTTTAAATATTATTTTAAACCGATTGTCTCCTTTTGAATTTACATCGGAAGTAGTTGAGAAACTAAATTGATTGTTTAATCTGATATCTGTAGTTGTGTTTAAAAAATTATCTACTAATAAAATATCGAGATCAGGATTAATGCTTTCCAAATCACTAAATATAAATTTGTAAGCCTTATTCGTAGTAGATGTTATACTTAAAGCCAATGTATCGTTTACATTTAAACTTGGAACTGTACTAATTGATAGATTTTTTCCACTTTGAGTTTTTGAAAATATGTTAAATGCTGTGTTCATAAACTTAAGTCCATCCTCATTAGCATTATAATCTTTGCTAGATGTTGAATCTGTAAAAACTAAAAATTCATCAATATTCACGGAATCTAGGAACATTTTTATTCGAATGGTTTCTGTATTAAAACCATTTCTTAATACTGAAGAAGCTGTACCATTTGCTTTTAGATCTTCCATAAAGGTTAATGAAGGATTTGGACCATTTGCTTTAACAAAAAAAGCTTGGCCAGAAGCAATATACCTTCCTACTCCGTTTGTACCAATATCAGATGGTGAATTATTCAAATACGTACCATAACTGTTAGTTGCTGGATTGAAAATATAAAGAACCCGATCAACATTTACCACGCTCCACATATTGCTCTTCCAATCAATTTGACTTGGATAAGGATTACCGATTAGGTTATAGCCATCGGATTCTGGCATAGGCGGAACTGATGGGGTATAAGTTAGTGATGCTGCATAAGTACCTTGATTGATTAAACCTTTATAATCCATTGTAACAGCGGTTTGAGCTGGAAATGGTGCCTGAAAATATTTATTTCCTGATAAACTAGGAGAATTTCTGTCGCCTCTTAGCATTACTAGTATTCCCTTTGCCGTTGGTATTGATTCATTAATGTTTGCTGGGCCAACATAGCCATAGTCAAAGTACCCAGAAACTGATTCGTTGTAAAAATAGCTTGAATGATTATTAAATGTTGAAGGATCAAAACCATTTGATACTCCACCTGGACCTGTAATATGAATATCGTCAATAAATTGTGAAAATTTAATGCTGCTATTACCAGAATTTACTGGAGAAGAAAGCATTCTGTATCTTCGACCACTTGCTGGTATAAAACGTTGAGCAATTACACTATCTGCGATAGTACCTCCAACAATTCTTGAAATTCTTGCAGTTCCAGCTTGATCTGAAATTAAAGTTAACTTATTATTTGTTTTAAGTTCACCATCGTGCAAATCAAGTGTACCTGTCAATAATAGGTTATCTCCCAAAGAAACTCTACCTGACTCAGGTATTGGTAACGATTTATCAGCAAGATTGACGGTCAGATTTTTTAGGTAATTCCCTTCAAAATGTACGTTACTTAGTTCCATATTTCCAAAATTGCCAGTTTGAGCAAGTATTAGTTCTGATTCGCGAGAACCAACCAAAACTCCTAAACCCGATTTAGAACCTCTAAGGGTAAGAACATTGCTTTCAATTGCCAAATCTGCATTAATTAATGCTAAAGAACCATTAACTGTAACATCACCGAGCATAGTTTTTGTTCCACCTCCTAAAACATTTACATTAAAATAATCACTACGCTCAGATATGAATTGTGAGCCAGGAGCATAGTATTCAATAGTTCCGGTTGGTGGCAAAGAAAGATTTGCAAAACCATTACTAATGGTTGAATTGCTCGAACCGATTAAGCCTGATGGATTTGCCGTTTTAATTAATGTTGGTAAGCCTAAAAAACCTGATCCTTTAATAATTCCTAAATTAGCATCAAAGAAATTTAAAACATTAAACCCGAAACTTGAAGTGTTGAATGTTCCGCTTTCTAAAAAAATAGAATCTGTATTAATTAATTTTGTTGTGATTAGCTCCCCACCACTTTTTGCTATTCGCAACGATTTAAGTGTAGAAATTACAGCAGGTATGGTATAGGTTTTATCTCCACCAAATTCTATTCTGGCAGTTGATGCTATTGAAACACCATTCCCATTTACATAACCGTTGAGTGCTAAATTATAGTTTGCTGAATTTATACTACCGCTTGTCAAAATAAGAGAATCTGAAATGCCAAAATTGCTCTCCATATTTAAGCTATAATTGTTAAGTCTAAGTTCTACCACTGGAAACTTACTATTTACAGAAGTTGATCGATTACAAACTTTAAAACCATTGGATAAAATGCCCCCTGTAGATGCACCATCTCCAAAAATAAATTTACCTCCTGTAATATCTACAACACTACCAGCAGCGAAATCGATTACGAAAGCATAGGCTCCAGTCGAAGGATTGCTTTTTTTAAAGTGGATAATCCCACCTTTCATTTCAAAAATATTTCCATTAGTTGCACCAAGAGAAATATGACCTGGACTTGTTACACCTCCTGGTAAATAATCAACAGTTAATTTTCCACCATTAATACTAATCTTGCCTCCAGATCCTATTCCTCCTATTGATCGAATCCTGATTTTTGTCAATAATACTTCTCCAGAATTTAAAATAAAGTTGCCACTAGGTGCATTTACATTTATATCTCTAACATTCATACTAAGGTGCGCGGTAGAAAATGTTGATAATGCAGTTGAACTTAAAGAAAGGATTCCAGAAACAGTTATAGTATTTGAATAGTAATGAGAAATAAAAGCTGAACCCTTTATATAGATTGCTGCATTTACAGGTATTGTCCAACTACTTGCTGTATTAAACTTTGCTTGACCTGCAAATTGTTCCCAAGCACCAGTAGTTACCGTAATAAATCCAAGCAGGTTGGGATTAGAATTACAAACTACCTTTTTAGAAATATCATTTTTATTAACCGTTACATTGTTTAATTGTAACGTACCGCTAGATGAAATAAATTGATCTTTAGTTATATCATTAAAAGTAATATCTGCAACATCTTGTGTTGAACTACTTGTTTTACTCAAATCAAAAGTTGCACCTGAGGCAACTGATATATTTCCTTTAAGATTGATTTGATGAATTCTATTTCCTCCAGCATTACTCATATCAAAAACAGCACTAGATTGTATTTCTATGTTACCATCAATGTTTATAGTAATCTGTTGATTTTCAAAAGAGGTTTTATTCGATCTTACAATAAGGTTTTTGCAAGAAAAATTCTGATCTAAATTAATATCATGTTGTATGTACACATTAGCAGAAGCGGGAATATTTCCAGAGGCATTGTTTGAAAAAGAAGTACCATTCCAGGTTTTGAATTTATTGGTCTCACTAATTTTTCCAGATGAAATTGAACCCCAATCTCCAATGTTTTGTGCAAATAAATTATTGGATGATAAAAAAATTAAAAAAGCAAAGGTAATTCTAGAGAACTTGAACATATCAATAGCGGTTTAAAATGATGATTAGTCATTGTCAGCCTGATACGGTTTTAACTCTTAAAAGTTCGAAATAAAACAGAAAATTAGATGATTACTATTGTTTAATAAATTTTCCAGTTGATATGGTATTTGAATTTTTCATTTTCGAATGAAAAATATATACACCAACTGGCAGATCTTCAATCGATATAGAATTAGTGCCCGCAACTAATAGTTGGTTTTGAACTTTTTTTCCAGAAGTATTTAAAAATTCAATTTCTAATGTTTCTTCTGATGTATTATCGATATAAATAGTTGAATTTGCAGGATTTGGATATAGCGAAATTGTGTTGGCGCTAATTTGATTTATATAAATTATTTTTGAATAACTAAAAGAACCATTCATATCAACTTCCATTATCCGATAGTAAGACGATGAAGTTCCATTTGTTAAATCATTGAAACTATAATTTGAAACTTGAGAACTGAAATTTGCAGCTTTTACTTGACCTATGTTTGAAAATTCAACTCCATTTATACTTTTCTGAACGGTAAAATAGGAAGAGTTTTTTTCTGAGGCAGTAGACCAATTTAATTTTGTAAGTTTTTCAACTCTTTCACCATTAAATGACAACCAAGAAACAGGAAGTGGTGAACTACTCTGAAAATTCAATTGGAAACGACCTGCTCCTTGAGAAGCTGGATTTGAATTAATTGAGAATGAGACAATAGTAGAATCAGTGATGGTTGTTGTGGTTGAAGTAAAACTATCAAAAAGAGAAATATTCATTAAGGTATCAAAATCCAATATTTCAGTAAATAGTAAATTATAATCTCCATTTGTTTGTCCTGTAATTGTTAATTGGGTAGTATGGTTATTTATAAAATCAGGGAAAGTATTAATTGCTAAACTGTGATTATCAGTAGACTTTGAATATATATTAACTGTTGGATTGAAAAACTTCAAAGCATCTTCTGCTGAGCTGAATTTTGATAAACCATTTGGCTCAAAAAACAGTAAAGTTTCATCAGAATTATACATGTTAAGCGATAATTTAATTCTGATAGAAGAAGCTTTGGCAATGTGAATGGTAAGGCTACTTACCAGAATAAGAATAAGAGAAACGGTAATTAATTTAAAGAATCTTAATGTTAAAGGTTTCTTCATGGATCTTTTTATTTTTATTAGTTAGATAACAAAGCAAATATCCTGAAAACAATAACATGAGTAAATAGTGTAAAGGGCGTATTTTAACTACGTAATATTACGCATAAGAAAATTAAGCAATTAGTTTAGTTTTTTATAAATCTAAACGGTTAAGTAATTAGATAAAATAAAAAAGCCTCCCAATTTAAACTGGAAGGCTTTTATTATAAAAAATTTATTTTCTAAATTTTAACAAATGTTTGCTTTTCAATAATTGAATTATTGTTTTTCAATTCAATTATATAGGCACCTTTGATTAAATGATTTATTGATTCCGAAATAATAGTATTCCCTTTCGATATTTTTTGCTCGTTTCTGTAAACAATTTTTCCGAATACATCTAGAATCTGGATAGTTATATTTCCATCAATTAATGATTCAAATGAAACATTGATAACATCTGTTGCTGGTATCGGATAAAATTTTGTTGACTTAGTAATTAAAGAACTAAAGTTTATTGAAATCAATTTAGAATACGTGAACTTACCATTTAAATCTGTTTGTTTCAATCGGTAATAATTTATCTGTAATGCTGGATTTTCATCTAAAAAATTGTAATTTGATGAAATTGAACTAAACTTTGGTTTTATTTCTCCAATGGTTTTAAAGGTAATTCCATCTAAAGATCGTTCAATATTAAATTTCTGATTATTGATTTCGTTTGATGTGTTCCATTCTAACAAAGAAGCATTATTTTGTTTTTTTCCTGAAAAAGATAAAAGAGAAATTGGCAAGACAGAACTTTGTTTTCTTATTAATTCAAATCTTGAATCTCCTGTTGATCTTATATCTGAAGTTATATTAAAAATTATACTGTTTGTATTTTGCAAATTATACGTTATTCCAGTAAAATTATCTTTTAGAAATAACTCTTCACCACTAATAAAGCTATTAATACCATCCATTTCTAACGTATAACTTTTTACAGAACCGCTTATTGAAAGTGGAATCGTATCCGAAAGATTTTGGTTTCCCATTCTATTGATTGAGAGTTTACGTCTATCATTCGAAAATGAAGAAATATTTAGGATCGGATTTAAAAGTTTGACAGCATCCTCATTTGTTTTATGATTATTAGAAAACGCAGCGTCGAACGATATTGCAATTTCATCTGAACTAACAGAAGACTCAACTAGTTTTATTTTCAATAAATTAGATAGAGTTGCCGATCTGAACATGTTTGAAGGAGTATTTCCAACTTTTACATTTTCTCTAAAAGTAAGTTCAGGATCTAGAGCGTTTGTATGTACAAAAAATGCCTGCCCACTCGCAATATATCTAGAACCCCCATTAGTACCAATGCCGTTTATATATGTAGCATAAGAATTGTTTGAAGGATTATAAATATATATAGCATCTTCTAAATTTGTTTTTGTAAATCCATTTGATTCCCAGTCAATTGTAGATGGGTAAGGATTACCTACCAAATTGTACCCATCAGCGCTTGCTCCACCTGAAGTCTCTGTATAAGTAACATTAGCTGATATATCCCCTCGGTTTATTTCGCCAGTGTAATCCATTGTTACTGGATCAGGATTTACAAATGGCGGTGTAAAAGTTGCTGAACCCTGTTCTCTACTGCCTCTAATAAGAACAACTAAACCAGTAGCTGTTGGAGCATTTGTGCTTGTAGTAGCAAAACCTTGATAACCATAGTCTGCAGTTCCGTCCACCGTTTCGTCATATTTATAAACTGAATGCCTGTTATTGGGAGTAACATCAAACCCGTTTAATAAAGGGTTTGGTCCAGAAATAAATATATCGTCTTGTAATTCAAGTAGGTTAAAACTATTTGAAGTGTTTACAGGCACAGATAAAAATCTGTTTCTTCTTGGTGCTCCTGGACCGGTAATTATTTGTGGAATATACCGTTGAACATTTATTTGCCCAACAATATTAGCAGTTGTAGGCAATTCTGCTACTCTGCCAGTATTTAATGCATCGGATGTAATAGTTAAAAGACCATTGCTGACCAATGTTGTATTAGCTTCAGCGAGTAAAGTTCCTTTTAATCGGATAGAAGTTCCCAACGTTTTAATTCCTGAGCCTTGTATAGTAAGATTATGAAACCTTGATATTGAATCACCAGAAATACTTTGGGCTGAAGCTGAGTTTAAGAATACTGTAGAATTTCCTGCTAAATATATTCCATTGTTAATCCAATTTTTACGAATAGTAATATTTGAGCTGTTTATTAAATTCGAAACAATACCTTCAATAGTTAAATCACCATTCATAGTAATATTTGTTACTGGTAGAGTTTTTATGCCAGATCCCGAGAAAGTTAAATTATTGTAAAGTGCTTGGTTAGGAATCGTATAAGTACCTGAGTACTCAACTGTTCCACCAGATGCTGAGAAAAATTCTGAAAAATCTCCATCTGGAAATTCATCAGAATTTAAAGCCAAAGTTCCGGTTCCATTTACCAATGAAAATGAATGTCCAGTTGTGGTACCAGCAATATCGAGTCTTGCATTACCTACTAAAGCTAATGTAGCAGCTTTCGTGCTATCGTTCATTACAGTTACACTATGTCCGCTAGCTATTACAACTCCATTGCTGATAAATGGAATTGTATCTGCATATGCACCATCATGTTTTAAAACTTTATCTGTTGACCACGTTAACGTATCATTCCAATCACCACCGTTTGTTGCATTTCTGCTATAAAAGAAAATCAAAGTAGAAAATTCTGAAGGCTCACCCGCTGTATATTCTCCTTCTAAATATGAAACACCTGAATACGAAATCACATTTGTTAAAGTATTTACAGACCCTGTACTTGTCCAATCGGTCGCTAATAATCTTCCGTCATCGTAATTTGCTTCAGTTCCGTTAACATCAATTTGTTGGTAGGTATAACTCTGATTTACAGTTAAACCTGCAAATCCTGAGGGTATGGTAATCCAATAAAAGGATAATTCTTTATCAACAGCATTATCAGTGGTTAATGGATGTTTAGCATTTATAGGCTTTATAATTACAGTACCTGTTGCAGTATTTGCTGTTACATTTATTTGAGCAGGAGTATATTTTCCTAAAACACCAATCGGGAAAACAAAATTATGAGCTCCGGTAGGAAACGATTTCTGGACTCCCAAATCGCCTGGTAAACCAAAAGTTTCTATAAATCTGGAATTGCTTGAGCCTAATGGAAGACCAGTTGAAATAACCGCTGTAGTAGCTGTGTTAGTTAAGGTTAGTTTATATTGATTGATATCTAAAACCGCATTTGAAATAAAATTTAGTACACCATCTATTTGAAAAGATCCTGATGCAATCGCTCCATTATTCAAGTTATTTATTGAAATATTCGCAAATCTTCCAAATCCATTTCCTGAAATTACTTGTGTACTATTTCCTGCAAATAAGATAGAACCCGTTCCTAAATGTTGAGCAGAATTAAATACATCACCTAATAAGGTAATTATATTTCCTCCATCGTTGAAAACACCATTAATCATCGAAAATTGATTGTTTACCGTTATCAATGTATTAGCCGAAAGTTTAACTGTATCGCTACTATTTAATATTACCAACTCAGCAAAATTTGTTCGATTTCCAGAAACTCCTGAAATTTGTTGATTGGAACTTACTGAATTGAAAGTAGTTAATTGAGTGGACGAACCAGGCATATAACCTCCAACTGTTAAACCTTGCAAGTTGGATGCGTTTTGATTAATAAAATTACCAGCTAATGAAACATCAAGTCCATTTGCCCTAAACACCGCAAATGGTTGAATTGTAAGATTTCCTTTTAATTCTAATCCACTAATAACCATTCTACAAGCAGCGAAAATCGTACTACTAAAATTTCTTACTTCTAGGTTATTTAATTCAATACTTGTACTTAAATCTATTGTGTCAGTAGTTGCAGATACGTCTTTTGCAAAAATGATAGTACCACCGGTTACTGAGTAAAATTCAGGACGAATAATCATATCTTGGCTGTTGTTTGTTGCCCGTTTCATTGTCAATTGAGCATTGTTTGACATATTAAAAACAGAACCTAATCCTTCTACCTGAAAGTTAGGTAATCCAGTTCCTGCACTATTTCTTGCTGCAATAATTACATTACCACCTGATTGTTTGTAATTCAATATACTGTTACCAGCAAGTGCATTGGCTCGTATTTGTCCATTTACATAAAGTCTTCCTGCTTGAACATCAATTTCTGATAAACCAGAAGCAGAAAACTCAATATCGTGATGTCTGTTTCTAGTGGTATCTCCTTGATAAAAAGAACCATTGATTATTTCGAGTTCACCTTCCAGTCTAATATCAGATCCATCGTTATCATAACTTCCAACTCTGATAAATGCTGTGGCATTATTCAAACTAAATCTTGCTGATTGAGGAATAGTGAAAATACTGTTATCATTCCTGATAAAAAATGTTGGAGTAAGGTAAGACCCTCCTGAACGAGAAACTCTAAATGTTCCATTTGTTAAGGTTAACCAATTATTGATAGTGGCTGTTAACGTTCCACTTACTGAAAAATCTAAAATAGTTGATCTATCATTTCCTTTATCAATCCTTAACAAACCAATATCTGTTAATAAACCAGTACCAGAAAAAGAAGAATTTAAACTCGAATTAAAAACTAGATTAACTATTCTATTAGCTCCGTCATTAAAGTCTATTGTTCCATTATTAATAACATTTTTTGAAATGTTAAGTACATGTGTAAGTGCCGAACCTGCATTGTTTATTCCAAATGTTGCTCCAGTGGAAACTTCTAGGTTTTTTCCAATATTTATGGTTTGAATAGTTGTATTAAAAAATCGCAAAACTCCACTTTGAACTAATAAACTACTGTCAACATTTAATGTTCGGGAATTTACGGTATTTAAATTAGTTTGTCCTGTTCCTATTCCTTTTGAAGTAAAGTTTTCAAAAATTTGTATATCAACGTCTGGCATAGTGATTATTCTGCCTGCAGCCGGAGTAACTTCTAAGTTTCTATAATTAACAAGATTTAAAAAAGATGGCGATATAGAAGTTGCCGGGATGGTAAAATCTACAGCACCAGTTGTGTAATATTCAACTGTACCACCAGATTCTCCTATAAATTGACCAAAATCGCCCGCTGGAAATTCTGCATTTGGCAACGTACTTGATATTTTAAGCTTTCCACTTCCGATGACATCAAAATCTGTTAAAACACCAAAATTGTTTCCTTTTCTAGTTGCTACATCTAAAATAGAACCAGAAGAGATTTGCAAACTTCCTGCTTGTGCCGAATCTGCAACCACTAAAATTGTATGAAAAAATGTAGTTCCATCTCCAATTATAACAGGATTAGATGCGCCTGGAACTGTAACCGAAGATGAGCCAGCATGCTTCAAAATATTGTCTATTGACCAAGATAATGGATTGTTGTAATTACCATTCTGGCGGCTATAAAAAACAGTAACCACTCCAAATGCTGCTGGTACCCCAGCTGTAAAATCTCCATTTAAATCATCAACACCCAAAAAATTGATTGTGTTATTGGCTTCGTTTACTTCGTTCACATCATTTATAAAATTGAAACTAGTAGTAAAAGGATTATAATGGCCAGGTACATAGGATACATCATCAGGCAAGTTTCCATAATTATAAATATGATTAATGGAATTAGCCGGAATACCTGTGAAGCCAGAAGAAGCTATATTCCAATAATATGGAAAAGCTTGAGGATCGGTCACAAAGCGATTCCTTGAATTAACTGGACGAATGGAAATACTTCCATAAGTAGTAGGAGTTGCACTGAATTGAATACTTGCAGGAGTGTAATTAGTACCAGTGCCAACTGGAAAAATAAAAGCTGAGGTACTATTGAATGTCTTTCTTATTCCTCCATTTGATTGATTTCCAGCTGTTCTTATGAAACAATTCGAGTTAAAGGTTCCAATTAAAACTGTATTTGAAGCAATAGTTAATTGATAATTTTTTATGTCAAAAATCCGACTCGATGTAAATGTCAAATTTCCATTTACTTTCTGATTTGCTAACATTTCTACCTGAACTGAGCCAGCCACTCCACCCGAATTATTTAATTCCAAATTGCCAAATTGCCCATTTCCGTTTCCACTTATCCTTTGAATTATTGTAGTCCCGTTCATTACAATTTTTCCACTACCGGTATGTATCCCAGTGTTGGTAATATTACCAGCTACGTTTATTGTTTTACCATTATCTAACAATGAACCTTGTAGAATTTTTAGTTCATCTAAAATAGTTATGGATGTTCCACTACCTGCGATAGTAAGAGAATCATTTAATTTATTAACAATAAAATCGTTGAAGCCAGTTGTAATAGTTCCATTGTTTATTAAAGAAGCACTTTTTTCGTATCCAGTAAAGTTGTCAAAAGTAAATTCGTTAGTTCCGGTATTAAATACGCTTCCTGCATTAATTTCAAGATCACCACCGATAAATACAGAAAGATTATTATCATTTCTAAATTCTCCATTGCCTATCAATTGCATTTTGTTAAGAACTCTTAATGGAAGTGTTAAACGTGCAGTAACACCCGTTTTCGCAGGTATTGAGGCTGGTAAAACATAAGTAGCACCACTCACACGTTGGATGATAAGATTACCAATTCTGCCATCAGCCGAAACAAAATAATTGTTTCCAGTGCCGCCTTGAGTATGTGTTTTAATGGTAAAAGAACCACCAGACACAACTACATTGGAGCTAAGTGAATTAATCTCTATTGCTTTTGCCGGACTTCCTCCACATAAATCAAGAACAGTAATGTTTCCTCCAGACATTTTAAAGGTGTTTACGTTTTGATCTATATTAAAAGTACCTAGCGATCCATTGATGCCATTTCCATTTCTTGACCCAGTATTTGTTAGATCTTGTGTAATTTGAGCAAAAGTTGTTGGGGTAGTACGCGTAAATCTACCACGAAGCAAAAGTTGTCCTCCTGTCATATTAAACGTTGCAAAACCCCCACCTCCATTAGCCGAACGAACTTGTTTTCCATCAATAAAACCACCATTAATTTCAAATTGAGCCGCATTGCCTGGAATAGCCCAATATATTAGACTCCCTGATTCGCGAGTAGATACATACCCTGCATTAACAACAAATTTTCCATAAACCGAGAAAGATGAACAACTTCCTACATTCGTACCATCTGATCCGGAAACTCCATATGCCAAGTTTATTTCAGTATTATTATCAGCAGTAGTTAATAATATCACATCACTATGATTTATAATTAATGCCGCATTTACAGGTATGTAAAAATCGCCGTTTGGACTACCAGCACATTCACCTTCAGATAAAGAAGGAATTATTACTTTGTTTTCTAAAACTAAAGTTCCTGTTCTTATCCATAAGGCTTTTTGAAGATTTGGATTTCCTCCACCATTATAACCACCCTTATTGTTTGGACCAAACAACCTGAAATTAAAATAATTAGAGGATCGGACGGTTAATTTAAAAGTCTGGTCGATCCCTTTATCCAATACCAAATTATAAAAATCAGTGGTATTGTTACATATTATCGAATCGTTTTTAGCTCCAAGAAAATATACTGAAGCTGCTCCAGCGGTAACCCCTGTTAAAGGAGGAAAATTATTAAAATCCGGTGCAGCCATATTGGTAAATTTTACAAGACCATTATTAACTAGACTTCCTCCAATAGAAACTCGGTGAAACTGCTCGTAATAAAACAGGTATGGTGCTGTACCACCTGCCGTAACTGTTGAAGAAGTACTGGTGTTTGTTGCTCCATTACCAACTGTTATTCTACCATTTACCGTTACATTTACAGAACCAGAAATTATTGTGTTTAGCTTAACAATTGATAAATTATCATTAATTCTATATGTTCCCCTTGTAACATTTAAATTTCCGTTTAATGTTACGTTAGTTAACTGAGTAGCAATAATAACAACTGAACTAAGATTCAATTCAAGATTGTTGTAGGTAGTTTGCGTTGGAAAAGTAAATGAAGCAGTATTATAATATTCAGTAGTACCACCTCCTATATTTACAAATGTGTTTGTAGCAGCATTTGGAAAATTGACAGAAGATAATCTTAATCTTCCTGAACCTCTAAGTTGACTTAAATCATTAACAAAAGCTGAAGTTTGAAGATCTAAAACAGATCCGGCATTCAAAATTACTGAAAGATTGTTTGTTAATATATTAGCACTTACGATAACTGTCTTTCCATTCAAAACGGTTACAGTATCATTTATAGCTGGTACCGAAGGCGAAACTAGGGTTGTTCCAGATGCGTCGGTTGTCCAGGTATTGGCAGTATTCCAATTACCCGAAGCGCTAAATGAATATAAACGTTTAGCAAATGAGTATTGTGAAATAAAAACAAAGAGAACAATTGTAAATAGTGTTCTAACTTTTAAACTACTTTTTCTAATTAATTCGTAAATCTTGAAATTCATAATATTGCTAATAAGTTGGTATAAAGTTATACCTATAAAAAAAATAACGCGAGAGCATATATTCTTTTGCATTTGCAAATCTTGGAACGTAATTACAAATTGAATGGTCAAAGATACCAACCAGATTATCACTCGCTATACCACTAAACTAGTATTTTGAGATAAGTAGATTTACGTAGTTTTTTAAAAAAATATCTGTGGTACGGGTGAAGTGTTTTTTTGTTTCGCTAAAAACAAAAGTGGCTTTAAGCTTTAACTGCTCATATTAAGCATGTTAAATTTTATAAATTTATTGTATTAACCATCAGAAATTGCCTTTATAACAAATAATGTGTATAAAAAACTGATAAGTTCTAATTGAAAAATTTCTAAATTCTTTAAGGTTTAAATAAAAATTCGATAGGCTTGCCTGTGCAACCATTAGGAAATTCGATGTTGAGTAACATAGATAAGGTAGGCGCAATATCTGTTATAAAAACCTGTTCAACTGAACTTCCAGATTTAATATTCCAGCCATACCAAAGTAAAGGGACATGCGTATCGTATGAATAAGCAGAGCCGTGAGTGGAACCAGTTACTCCATATTCTATTAAACCTGGTTCTAAAATTATTATCACGTCACCAGATCTTTTATGGTTAAATCCATTTTGAACTAAGTTCTTTATTCCATTTCTAAATTCATTTTCCTCCAGAGTTTTCGCAGTAATAGTATTAGCTACCCCTTTAAATTCCATTAAAAAAGCAGAAACTTTATCTGTAATTTTATCTAAATCCATTGATTTTGAAATCATTAACGATTTGTTGAAATAAACCTGGTCGTTATCTAAATCACTAATCCATTTACCTTCGCCATAGGTTTTTGTCATAAATAAATTTAATTCCTCTCTCACTTTCCTAATATCAAATAAGCCAGCAGGAATTTTATGATCGGATAAATATTTTGGATTTTGGATTGCGGCATGGTCGGCTGTTAGAAAAATCAAATAATTACCTTTCCCAATATCTGCATCCAATTGATTAATAAATTCCTCTAAATCTTTATCTAATCGCAAGTAAGTATCTTCTGTTTCTATGGAATTGGTTCCAAATTGGTGGCCAACATAATCTGTACAAGAAAAACTGATTGTCAAAAAATCAGTAATATCATCTTCACCCATTTTTTCAGCAATAATAATTTCTTCTGCAAAATCTTTCGTTACTGTATTTCCAAATGGTGTTCTTCTTAGCAATTCAAAATTGTCCTTTTTTAATTTAGGTAAATCATACGGAAATACTGGTCGAGAATCTTTAGAATACGGTTGTTCGTAAGGTGTTTCGTCGGCTGTACTTGCCGTATATTGTGCAATTGGATAAAGTGTATTCCAAGGTTTGCTTAAATAGGTTTCTGCTACTTTTTTAGAATTCCAGTTTTTTACCCATTCTGGCAAATCATTCATATAAAAAGAGCTTGTGATAAAATTACCAGTTCCTGCATCAAACCAATAAGCAGCATTTGCAGAATGGCCAGATGGCAGAATCGATCCTCGATCTTTCATAGAAACACCAAAAACCTTTGATTTAAAATTAGTCGCCAACATTAACTCATCAGTAATTGTGGTAACCAACAAATTTTTTGGTGACATTTTACCAGCTTTTCCTGGTGCACCAACTGTTTGCACAACATCATCTTGAACACAATAAACCGAACTATCATTTAATCGGTTATACCAATCGTTTCCTACAATTCCATGGATTGTTGGTGTGGTGCCAGTGTAAATAGAAGCATGTCCTGGACCAGTATAAGTAGGAACAAAATTATATTTTGCATTTTTGCAATTGAATCCATCTTTCATTAATTTTTTAAATCCACCGTTTCCAAGTTTATCCCAATATCGTTCAATATAATCTGACCGCATTTGATCCACTACAATTCCAACTACTAATTTAGGCCTTCGTAAGGATTCTGCAGAAGTTTTCTTTTGAGCAGAAACATTGAAAAAATTGAGTAAAAGGATAAAAAGAATAACAAATCGAAGAAAAAGCATAGTTGGATTTTTTGCCAAATCTACCAATAGGTAATTTGGTTATGTGTTAAGTAATTGTAAATTTTTATTGAGGTTGAATAACGGGATTGAGTTAATTTTTGACAATTCAAGAGGTGAACATAAATTATTAGCTCAAAAAAGAATAGATAGGTAATTGGATATAATTAATACCAAAATATTTAATAACCTAAAAAGATCGTATTATGACAACTGTAAAAGAAAAAATAGAATTTAATAACTAAATTATATTCGGCCTAAAAGAGTGTTTGATAACTAATTAAGTTTAAAAAGGAAATAAATACAAAATTGTTTGTAATGTGAAACAACAAAAAAGTAAAATAATGTCTTAAAATATTTAATTGTTTGAAAACTAAATCTATAAATCACAAATTTCACTCTTATTTTAATTTTAGAAGATAATTATTTTCAAAAAAATAATTACTCAAAAATCCAAAAAACTTCTTCCTTAATTTGCACTCAATGCATTTGCACCACTTACAATTTCCAATATTTCATTAGTAATTGATGCCTGTCTCGCTTGGTTGTAAGATAATTTAAGAGCTTTTAATAAATCACCTGCGTTTTCTGTTGCTTTATCCATCGCTGTCATTCTTGCTCCATGTTCTGATGCATGACTATCTAATAATGCTTTGTAAAAGGTGATCTTAATTGATTTTGGTATCAATTCTTTAACGATTTCTTCCGCAGATGGCTCCAGAATATAATCTGTTTTATGATTAGTAATTTCCTTTTTTGTTTTATCTAAAAGTTCCGTTGGTTTGGCAAGTGGTAATAATTGTTCGCTTACAAGTACTTGAACCGCTGCATTTTTAAATTGGTTGTAAATCAATTCAACCCAATCATATTTACCTTCTGCATATCCTTTCATTATTTCATCAACTACAATGGTAGCATTCTGAAAATTCAAGGCATTAAATAATTCATTATTATTACCAATTACATTAAATTTATTTCGGCTGAAATAATCTTGAGATTTTTTTCCAACGGCAACAATGTGCAAGTTTCCATTCTTTTTTTGAGATGAATACTTACTTTCAATTAATTGATTAGCCGTTTTTATTGCATTGGTATTAAAAGCACCTGCCAAACCTCTGTTAGAAGTTACAACAATTAATAATACATTTTTTACTTCGCGTTCCTGTGCATATTCACTTGGATTTCCTTCTAGATTTTCCGTAAGGTTGGTCAGCATTTCTTTTAATTTATTAGCATACGGGCGCATTTGTACAATGGCATCCGTTGCGCGCTTTAGTTTTGCCGCCGATACCATTTTCATTGCTTTTGTAATCTGCTGAGTTGAGTTTACTGATGCAATTCGAATTCGTACTTCTTTTAAATTTGCCATGTGCTGTTTTTTGAAATGATAAAATGAAGAGTAAAAAATTACTCTTCATCTCAATTTCTATTTTATTCCATTAATAAATTAATATCCTGCAACCAGTTCTTTTGCTACTGTTTCTAAAACCGAAGTTTGTGCATCAGTAAATGTTCCTTTTTTCAATGCGTCCAATACATCTTTATGTCGAACTTGCATTTGCTGTAAAAACTGCTCTTCAAATTCTTTTACTTTATCAATTGGTACTGATCGTAGCAAACCTTTAGTTCCTAAATAAATAATAGCAACTTGATTTTCTACCGTCATAGGAGAATACTGACCTTGCTTTAAAATCTCAACATTTCTCGTTCCCTTATCAATAACTGCTTTGGTACTTGCGTCCAAATCAGAACCAAATTTTGAGAATGCTTCCAATTCACGAAATTGAGCCTGATCTAATTTTAATGTACCTGCTACTTTTTTCATGGATTTAATTTGTGCATTTCCACCCACACGTGATACCGAAATACCTACGTTAATAGCTGGTCTAACTCCTGCATTAAATAAATTGGACTCCAAAAATATCTGACCATCTGTAATCGAAATTACATTTGTAGGAATATAAGCAGATACATCTCCCGCTTGAGTTTCGATAATTGGTAATGCAGTTAATGAACCTCCACCTTTTACCAAAGGACGAATGCTTTCAGGCAAATCGTTCATATTTCTGGCAATTTCGTCGGATGCATTAATTTTTGCTGCTCTTTCTAACAATCGACTATGTAGGTAAAAAACATCCCCTGGATAAGCCTCACGACCTGGCGGACGACGTAATAAAAGTGAAACTTCGCGGTAAGCAACTGCTTGTTTCGACAAATCATCATAAACAATTAATGCTGGACGACCAGTATCTCTAAAAAATTCACCAATAGCTGCACCAGCAAAAGGGGCATAAAACTGCATCGGAGCAGGATCAGCTGCCGAAGCTGCAACAATAACGGTATATGGTGTAGCTCCTTTTTCGTCTAACGCCTTAACTATGTTTGCTACAGTCGAGTTTTTTTGACCAATAGCTACATAAATACAAAATACAGGTTCGCCTCTATCGTAAAATTCTTTTTGGTTAATGATAGTATCAATGGCAACTGCAGTTTTTCCCGTTTGTCTGTCACCAATAATTAACTCTCGCTGACCTCTACCAATTGGAATCATCGCATCAATTGCTTTTATTCCAGTTTGCAATGGCTCATTTACAGGCTGACGAAAAATAACTCCTGGTGCTTTTCGCTCCAAAGGCATTTCATACGTTTCACCTTGAATTGGTCCTTTACCATCAATTGGTAATCCTAATGTATTTACTACACGACCCAACATTCCTTCTCCAACTTTAATTGAAGCGATTTTTTTAGTTCGTTTTAAGGTATCACCTTCTTTAATTGTGTCGGAAGATCCTAATAAAACCACCCCAACATTGTCTTCTTCCAGATTTAAAACTATGCCTTGCAAACCTTTTTCAAATTCAACCAATTCACCTGATTGAACTTTGGTAAGTCCGTAAACACGGGCAATTCCATCTCCTACTTGCAATACAGTTCCTACTTCTTCCAGTTCTGCAGCGGTTTTAAATCCCGATAATTGTTGTCTGAGTATTGCCGAAACTTCGTCTGGTCTTACGTCTACCATGATATTTGTTATTTGGTTTTTTCTTAAATCGTTTTGTTAAATCAAAAATTACAACGTTGAAACATAGTCGAAACTTTGAAAATTCTTTTTTAGCTTATTAATACTTTTACTAATTGATGAATCAATTTGACGATCTCCAACAGTTAGAATAAATCCTCCAATTAGCGATGCATCAATTTTTTTTATCAGGATAACTTTGTTATTTGTCATTTGCTCAACCTGAGCAATAATCGCATTCTCATTTTCAGCAGATAGTTCGGAAGCTGATACAACTTGCGCCGTTACAATATTTTGTATTTTCTGATATTGTGTTAAAAACTCTTTAGCAGTTGCCTGCAACAGATTTTCTCTTCTTTTAGTTGCCATTATTTCAAGAAACGCCAAACTTACTTTGCTTATCTTTTTTCCGAATATCTCTATTAATATAGATTTTTTCTTTTCGATAGAAACAATAGGATTTTGCAATAATGCACTCAAATCTGGACTTGCAGTTAGCGTTTCAGAAAAAAGTTTCATATCGCTATATACAGCTTCTAATGTTTTTTGCTCTTGTGCTAAATCAATAAGTGATTTAGCGTATCTGCTGGTAACTGTTAATTCAGACATAGTTTTGTTATCGAATTTTGTAAATTTTAATTAATCCAAGGTGTTTATTTTGAACTAATTACCTATCTGATTACCGTTTAATTTTGGTTAATATTTTTTAGCAATTCTTTTACCAAATCGTCTTGACTTGCCTTGTCTGATAATTGTCTGGATAGTACTTTTTCAGCAATTTCTATAGATAAAGTCGCTACCTGATTTTTCATATCGGCGATAGCAGCTAATTTCTGCAAGTTAATTTCTGCTTTTGCCTTTTCTATCATTTTAGCACCTTCTGTTTGGGCTAGCATTTTAGCTTCATTCACCATGGCATCTTTAATTTCTTTTCCTTCTTTCAAAATTTTATCACGTTCAGCACGAGCTTCTTTCAATAATTTTTCACTGTCCGAATTAAATTTAGCCATCTCCAGTTTTGCTTTTTCAGCAGAAGCTAAAGCCTGCTCGATTGATTCTTCCCGATCATTTAAAGCTTTCATAATTGGTTTCCATGCAAATTTTGCCAACAAAAGCAATAAAAGCGAAAATATGATTACCTGCCAAACGAGTAATCCAAGACCGGGGGTTAATAATTCCATATTTTTTTTCTGTTAAATAATGTTTGGATGAAAGAAAATACTGCCAACATGCCAATCGCAGTCAGCAGTATTTTTTGTTTTTTACTTGAAAATAATCAACAAACAAGCAACAATTGCAACGAAAGCTGCTCCTTCAATAAGAGCTGCAGCTACAATCATGTTTGATCGGATGTCTCCGGTAGCTTCTGGCTGGCGAGCAATTGATTCCAAAGCGGAACCACCTATTCTACCAATACCAACTCCGGCAGCTAAAGCAGCAATACCCGCACCGATACCGGCACCAGCGTAAGCAACAGATAGATTAGCTGTTTCTTGTAATAAAATTGACAACATGGACATAATTTATAAATTAAAGTGAAAATAATACGTGTTAGTGTTTTGCTTCATAAAGCGATGGTTCATCTCCTATTATGTGTTCTTCATCATGCTCATGATGATGCTCTTCTACTGCCATTCCAAAATACATAGCACTTAAAAGGGTAAATACATAGGCTTGTAAAAAACATACCAGCAATTCAAGAACTTTCATAAAAAGACTTAAAAAGACTGACATAATAGAAACTCCAAAACCAGCTGCTGCACCCATGCTACCAAAAATGAAAATCAAACTGATAAAAGCAAGTGGTATAATATGGCCAGCAGTCATGTTAGCAAAAAGTCGTAGAGTAAGTACAAATGGCTTGATAAAAACTCCTAAAAATTCGACGACAGGCATTAAAGGAATTGGAAATTTCAACCACCAAGGTACGCCTGGCGTGTTAAAAATGTGAATCCAATAATCTTTATTAGCAGAAAAAGTTGTAATGGCAAAAGTGAACAATGCAAGCGTCATGGTAAAAGCAATATTGCCAGACAAATTTGCACCGAACGGAATAATTGGTATTAAACCCAGCAAATTATTTAGCCAGATAAAAAAGAATACCGAAAGCAAATAAGGCATGTATTTATTATAATTTCTGCCAATACTTGGTTTCGCAACTTCATCTCTAATAAAAATAATAAACGGCTCAACTACAGATTGAATTCCTTTTGGCGCTTTACCTAATCGGGTTTTGGTGTATGAGTTTGCAACCGAAATAAATATGATTAATATTAATATAGCGCTGGTAAATAATGCTAACACATTTTTAGTAATAGAAAAATCGAAAAAACTCTCTCCTTCTTTTGATTGAATATGATGTTTGCTATCCATATAATAGCTGTTTCCATTTGCAGTGGTAACAGTATCGTGCCCATGGTTAAATTTAGAAGACATGAAAGACTCAATCTTTCCACTGTTGTAAATCAAAATTGGAAGTGGTACGCTAACCGGTATTTCTTTCCCTTCGGCATTGGTGTAATCATATAAATGCCATTCGTGCGAATCACTTATATGTTCCAAAATCATTTCTCCAGCATTGAACTTTTTATGTTCGTTTGAAGTATGTTCTTCTACATGCTTTTTAGCTACTCCGGGCTCAGATGCCTGTGAAGGAAAAAGAAAAAATAGGGATAAAACGGCAGAAAAGCCTAAAGAGGCGAAACTTTTTTTAGAGGTAAAACGGCTCAGATTCATCAAATACCTAAATTTTAATTTTTATTTTGAGCGCGCAAGTTATGTAATAAACAGTAGATTTCAAAAGCCGTAAATAGAAAATAAAAAACAAAAAAAGCAATGACAAAATTGGCCTTGTTTTCTACTCCAAGAGCCAACATGATGATAATAAAAATAACAGACCCAAATAATTTTAGCATTACCGAACCCATTGCAGTAGTCATAAATAATTGATTTCCTTTTTTCAATCCAAAATAACTAAGACTATATACTCCGACTGTTAAAATGTATAAAAAAAGCAAGGAATACCAAGTATAAGATCCAATATAACAGTCGCAAAGCCATGTATCTATCGCAAATACAATTGCTGCTAAAAATCCAGCAAGTAATGTTAATCTGATTATAAATTGTTGTATTGTCATGCTTAATTTATAGGTGAAAACTTGTTATTGAACTTATATTAAAAACCGAAATTTAATTGCTCGGGTGTTTTAACATCTAAATTCGGTAAATTTTTATAAAAATATTCTTGCTGAACTTCTGCTACATTGGTATCAGTTTTTCGTTTTCCAATAAGCATCGAAACAGTTTTTGATTCCATTTTATCGGCAGAATATGGCTTAAGCAAATTATCAATTTCTCTTGCATTTAACTTTTTACTTAGCCAAACTTCTTCGTCTCCGATTTCCAATATTGCAGGCATTCGTTTTTTAGTGTTATGAATTTTTTCCATCAACTCATTTGCTTTGGTAGTAATAATACTAAATGAGTTGACAATTTCATCTGTTTCTGAATTTTTCCAACAATCATATAAACCAGCAAACGAAAAAATTTCCCTATCCTTCAGTTGAATAAAATAAGGATACTTTTTTCCCTGATATTCCCTCCACTCAAAAAAACCGCTACTTTTTACCAAGCATCTCCGTTTTTCAATATTTTCCTTGAAACTTGGTTTTTCATGTAAGGTTTCCATTCGCGCATTCAAAGTTCCAGATCTTATTTGAAAGGCTTCCTTTTCATTTCTGCTGAAACTTGGAATTAATCCCCATTTATAATTTTTTAATTCTTGTATACCTGTTTTATGATTTAAAATTTCTACTGGCCATAGTGGAAAGGTAAATCCACTGACATGGAATATAGTTTCTATCTTTTTAGGTGATTTATTAACCGAATCAAATTTAGGATTGTCAGGTTGAGATATTGTCTTTAAACTATTGTGATAACACATAAATCAATTTTTCATCAGCGTTTTGAAAACCCAATAAAGAGATAATCCAACAGATAAAAAAATTAAAATCAAGGTAAATAGAGGAAAAAGAGTTTGGAAATGTTGGTCTAGTAAATGACCAGCATAAGTACCAACACCTATTACGAACATCATTTGGAAAGCTATGCCGCCATATTTTGCATAATCACGCAGATTGCTTTGCGATTTCTGTGGTTTTTTGTTTGCTGTCAACTATGTTATTCTCTAGTGAAATGCTCTTAGTATTTCTCATACTGCAATTTCCAGTAAATATAGCTCCTGATTCAACTACTAATTTGGAAGTTTCTATATTTCCAACCAAACTTGAGGTAGCTTTCAAAAATAGAATTTCAGCAATAAAAACATCTCCTTTTTGTTTTCCAGAAATATCTGCATTTTGGCAATGAATAGTTCCAGAAACACTCCCCGTTGTTCCAATTACAACTTTAGATTTTGAAATAATATTTCCAGAAACATGCCCATCCACTCTAATATCACCGTTTGCATTTATGTTTCCCTCAATACTTGTTCCTTGACCTATTAAATTTATAGAAGATGCAGCATTTATAGATTCTTTCTCTACTCTTGCTTTATTAAATATCATAAGGCTGTTTTTTTAGTAAATGAAATTAAAAGGCCATGTATTCTGCCGGATTTACCGGGCTACCATTATACCAAAGTTCAAAGTGTAAGTGTGGACCATTTGATAATTCACCAGTATCACCAACTATAGCAATCGCTTCACCTGCACGAACAAAACTACCAACTTTTTTCAACAATACTGATGCATGCTTATAAAATGAGACTAAATTATTACCATGTTGCAAAGCAATTACATATCCATTTTCACTTGTGAATGCAGAAAAAATTACGGTTCCGCTTAATGTTGCTTTAATGGCTTCATCTTTACGAGCCACTATATCTATTCCGTAATGATTGCTTGATTGATTAAAATCTTCAGTTTGCATACCTTTAATCGGCGAAAAAAATGTGTAGGCAGCAATTCCTTGCCTAGTTGATTTTTGAGCATCTTCATTTAAATCATACTCACCTACTGACTCAATCATTTCTCTTAATTTAGCCTCTTCGTTTGGTCGGTTTGTAGCCAAATTTATGCTATCCATTAATATTGGCTTATTGTTTTTATTATCTGCTTTTGCATCTCCAACTGTTCCATTTATTATGTTTCTTAAGTTTTCAAAATAAACATCTTTTGTTCTTTGGGCTATTTCCAAAGAGTCGGCCTTTTGAATCATTAACGTAAGGTCGCTGCGTACAGAAACATCTGCATACCCTGGAATATATTCTTTAAGCGGGGTGAAAACAAACATAGAACTCGTTATCCCAATCAATATAACGGCAAGTACACTTCCAAGAACGAATACATTAAGTCGGGTTAATGTGAATGAAGCTTTCTCTTCGAACGTATCGTCATTGAGAATTACGAGCTTATACTTATTCTTTAATCGTTGAAAAAAACCTCTTTTCTTTTTTGCCATAATTTTTTCAATATTCCGAAGATTTTCTGGTTTTTAGTTAAACTTTTAAATTAACTCTCATTATTATTCAATTATTAGGCTTGAATTTTGGGAATATACAAACAGTTAAAATAATATTGCATTTTTAAAGTTGTAATTTCGGTTTTTCACGGTAAAATTTCTCTTCTGTTTTGATTCAATTAGTTAAAAAATATTTTTTCTTCTTACTAATAATTACTCTTTTATCTGCTTCATTTTCAGGTTGTAAAACTAAAAAAAATGGATTGATAAAAAGAACTTACCATAATATTACGGCAAGGTACAACGGCCTTTTTAATGGCAAAATAAAACTTGCTGAAGGAATTGAAACGCTAAATACTGGGGTTGTTGAAAATTATGCTGAACCATTACCAATTATTCAACCATTAGATGTAGCAAAAGCAAAAGGAATTGCTCCATTGATGGATAAAGTGATTGAAAAAGGTTCCGTAGTTATTCAACGACATAAAAAAAGTAAATGGGTTGATGAATCTTATTTGCTTGTTGGCAAAGCATATTATCATAAAGCAGAATTTTATACCGCTCTTGAAACTTTTGAATTTGTTTACGGTACGTTCAAAAAAAATCCATCTCAGATAGAAGCATTAATATGGATTGGCAAAACCTATTTGCAACTTGAAAAATTTTCTGAAGCACAAACCGCATTTGATTTGGCAAATAGCCAAATTGAAACAGCTCCAAAATATAAAAAGGAGCTATATGCTGCGTATGCTCAATATTATCTATCAACCGATAATACAACAGAAACTATAAGCGAATTGAATAAAACACTGGATACCAAAGGAATAAAAAAGAAAGACAGAATAAGATACACGTTTATTTTAGCGCAATTGTATGCCAAAGAAGGATATAACGATAAGGCGTTATTAACCTACAAAAAACTTAACAAAATGAATGCTCCTTATGAAGTTGAATTTATTTCGAGCATGAATCAAGCGTCTTTATATTCCGACCCTTCTGATGCTGCAATAGAAAAGCAATTGTATAAAATGCTGAAAGATGAAAAAAATAAAGACTTTCGCGACCAAATTTATTATGCTCTTGGAGGGATTGAAGTAAAGAAAGACAAAATAGACGAAGCAATACTCCTATATAAATTATCGGCTACTAACTCGACAAAAAATACCAATCAAAAAGGGCTTTCTTTTTTACAGATTGCTGAAATTAATTTTAATGAATACTTTAATTATGTTGAGGCTAAAAAATATTATGATAGTACAGCAATTCTGCTAAATCCAAATCATCCTTCTTTTGCAAGTGTTATCAGTCGAAAAAATAATTTAGATAAATTGGTGCTTAATCTGGATGTAATAAAACTTCAAGATAGTTTGCAACGAATTGCTTTACTGCCAGAAAATGAACGGGAAAAATTATTAATTGATTTAGTAATTCAAGAAAAAGAACTTATAAGACAAAAAGAAGAAGAAAAAAAACAAATACTGGATGATTTGAAATCACAAACAGCGTTTGATAATAATGGACAGAAAGAAAACCAACAATTATCACTTGGCGATGCTGATGAGGTAGGTGGAAATCCACAGCTTTGGTATTTTTATAATCCTCAAGCAGTAGGAAGTGGTTATAATGATTTTATAAAAAATTGGGGAAAAAGAATATTAGAAGATAATTGGAGACGAAGTAGCAAAATTAGTTTTAGCAGCCTTCAACCTGAAGAAAATAAAGATGAAACCCAAGAAATAATTGAACCTGGAAAACCAAAACTTTCTGCTGACGAAGCGGCAAAAAAGAAAATCGAAAAAACTTTGCCTTTAACAACTCCTCAACTAGAAGAGTCGAATCGTAAAATTGCTGAAGCATATTACAATTTAGGATCATTGTATCGTGAGCAATTCAATGATTTGCCTGAATCGGTGAAAAGTTTTGAAAAACTATTGGCTAGGTATCCATTGAATAAATTTACTATGCAAACTTTGTACACTTTATATCGGCTAAATGTGGATATGAAAAACGATGACCGAGCCAATTATTACAAAAATAAAATTCTAAACGATTTTCCTAATTCAAATTTTGCCTTTGCAATTAAAAACCCTGGAAAAAAAGAACAGCGCTCAGGAAAGGAAGCCGAAGCCTCAAACTATTATGATAAAACCTATACTGCTTTTATTCAAAAAGATTATCAAACGGTATTAAAGATGCAAGCTGAAGTGGATACACTATTTCCAAATACAAGTTTAACTCCCAAATTTGATTACTTAAAAGCAATGGCTATTGGAAAAACACAATCAGTTGCTGCTTTCGAAACTGCACTTAATCATGTGATTTCAACTTTCCCTACTGACCCAACCAGCGATTTGGCTAGAACAACCTTAGCTTATATTGCGGATCATAAAAAGGAATTAGAATCTCCACTTTATTTGCAAAGAAATAATCCAGGAGTTAATTACGTAAATACAAAAAAAGAACCTGATGAAAATAGTAATAATATCATAAGTAATAATGAAATAAATAACAGTGCAAAAAATGCTGAAACAATGGAAGATATAGATTCTAAATCTGCACCTAATTCACTTTTTACTGAAAATGATTCTGTTATTCATTATTTCGCTTTGGCGGTTTTTGATTCGGTTCAAAATTTAAATAGCACCCGATTGGCTTTGTCTAATTTTAATAAAAGATATTTTCCGGTGCGCCAATTAAAAAACATAACCTCCAACACAGTTAAGGGTTTTCAATTAATTACAGTTCAAGAATTCAAAAATAAATCAGAAGCTGATATTTATTTGAAAAAAGTAGAAGAGAATAAAAACACGGTATTAACTTTATCACCAGAAAAATTTGAGGTTTTTATTTTATCAAAATCAAATCTTGAGGTTTTGAAAACTAAAACAGATGCTGATAACTACATCAATTTTTACAAACAGCGATACCAATAAATGGCTAAAAATAACAACCTAACCGGAAGCGATATTAATCGTTATCTGAGAAAATTTTGGTTTTTAATCATCTCATTTTTTGGATTAATTGGACTACTTTTTCTATTAGTTTCAATCGGTGTGTTCGGCAAGCTTCCATCTTTTCAAGATCTAGAAAATCCAAAAAGTAATTTGGCATCTGAAGTAATTTCGGAAGATAAAATGGTATTGGGTACCTATTATTATCAAAACAGATCCAATAGCAATTACGAAGAAATTTCACCAAATCTGGTTAATGCCTTAGTTTCGACAGAAGATAAACGATTTTACGATCATTCAGGAATTGACTTTCGCCGAACATTAACTTCTGCGATTTATACAATGCTTGGAAACAAACAAGGTGGAAGTACAATTACCCAACAACTTGCCTTAAACCTGTTTTCGGAACGAGCCAGAAATCCTTTTAAACGAATTATTCAAAAAATACAAGAATGGATTATTGCTATCAGACTTGAAAAAAATTACACCAAAGATGAAATCATAAAAATCTATTTAAATACCGTTCCATTTGGTAGTAATGCTTATGGTATTAAATCTGCTGCAAAAACATTTTTCAATAAAACTCCGGACGAACTTACTATTGAAGAATCGGCATTACTCATCGGAATTTTGAACGCTCCTTCCTTCTATTCTCCTGTTCGAAATCCAGAACGAGCGATTGAAAGAAGAAATATTGTTTTGAAATTAATGAACAGAAATAATAAAATTACTGATGCAGAATTTGCAGATTTAAGCGCAAAACCACTAACATTATTTTTTTCCAAATCAGATCATAATGAAGGTTTGGCAACTTATTTTAGAGAACATTTGCGTCTTGAATTAATCAAATTGTTAAAAGAATCTGAATATGTAAAACCGAATGGAGAGAAATATGATTTGTATCGCGATGGGTTGAAAATTTATACGACCATTAATTCAAAAATGCAAAATTATGCCGAAGAGGCGATAAGAGAGCATATTAAAAAACTGCAAGGTCAATTTAACGAGCATTGGAAAGGTAGGCAGCCATGGGGCACTTCTACCGAAATTCTTACTACAGGTATGAAAAGATCAGACCGATATAATGAATTGAAAGATGCAGGTTTGAGTAAAGCTGAAATTGAAAAATCATTTGCAACCAAAATTCCAATGAGAATTTTCACTTGGAACGGTGAAAAAGACACCACCATGTCGCCGATGGATTCACTCAAGTATTATAAAAAACTTTTACGATCAAGTATTATGTCAATGGATCCAAAATCTGGATACATAAAAACATGGGTTGGTGGTATTGATTATGAATATTTTAAGTACGATCAGGTTACTGGCCAACGACAACCGGGCTCAACTTTCAAACCATTTGTATATGCAGTTGCCTTGGATAATGGTTGGTCACCATGTTTTGCAGCACCCAATGTTCCGGTTACGTTTGAAGATTACCCAGGTTGGAATCCTCAAAATTATGATGGCAAATCTGGAGGAAGTATGACCCTGAAAAACGGATTAGCCAATTCGGTGAACAATGTGGTATTGTATTTAATCAAACAAATTGGTTCAAAACCTGTAGCAGAATTAGCAGCTAAAATGGGTATTACCTCTAAAATTGATCCTTATCCTTCTATTGCATTAGGTGTTAGCGATGTTTCATTATATGATATAGTTGGCGCTTACAGCACTTTTGCTAACAAAGGTTTATGGACCGAGCCAACTTATTTAAGCCGCATTGAAGATAAAAACGGTAATATTATTTATGACCGATATCCTAAAAAAATAACAGCCTTAAACGAAAAAACAGCTTATATGATGTTGGATATGATGAAAGGCGTAACCTCATTTGGTACTGGAGTTCGATTAAGAGGTCCATCCTATCGAATTCCATATCCGATTGCTGGTAAAACAGGTACTACCCAAGAAAACTCTGATGGTTGGTTTATTGGAATTACTCCCGATTTGGTTTCTGGTGTTTGGACAGGATGTGAAGATAGATCCGTTCATTTTAGATCAACAAATCTTGGTCAAGGTTCTAATTCTGCTTTGCCGGTTTGGGCTATATTTATGAAAAAAGTATATGCCGATCCTACATTAAATATCTCAAAAGGCGATTTTGAAATTCCTAAAGATGGTGTTCCTGCAGAGTTGGATTGCTCTAGATACATAAAATCAGAAAACACATTGGAAGAAAAAGGGTTAGAGTTTTAAAATTATTAAAATTAAATGCCCGAAGTTTTTGATTATAAAGAACAAATAAAAAAAATTCCACACAAACCTGGAGTTTATCAATTTTATGATTCTGCAGATCAATTAATTTATATTGGAAAAGCAAAGGATTTAAAAAACAGAGTAAATTCATATTTCAATGCACAAGATCAAGGTTGGTCTAATCATAAAACTCGTGTATTAGTTCGCCATATTCGCAGTATTACTTTTACCATTGTTGATACCGAGATAGATGCTTGGTTGCTTGAAAACAGTCTAATCAAAAAGTACCAGCCTCGGTACAATATTCTTCTGAAGGATGATAAAACGTACCCATCTATCATTATAAAAAACGAACGATTTCCAAGAGTTTTCTGGACCAGAACTATCATAAAAGATGGCAGTACTTATTTTGGTCCATACGCTTCTGTTGGTATGATGCATACGATTTTAGATTTAGTTCGTGGATTATTTCCGCTCAGAAATTGCTCATATTTATTGAGTAAAGAAAATGTGGAAGCTGGAAAATTCAAAGTTTGCTTAGAATATCAGATTGGTAATTGCAAAGGACCCTGTCAAGATTTCCAATCAGAAGAAGAATACAATGAGAGTATTGCTATAATAAAAACTATTTTGAAAGGTAATATTGCCCAAGCGAGACAAAAATTAAATATAGATTTAACAGAAGCAATTACCGATTTAAAATATGAGCAGGCTCATTATTTAAATAAAAAACTCGAAATACTTTCCAACTATCAAAGTAAATCAACCATCGTAAACCCTTCATTGACAAACATTGATGTTTTTGCAATCAGTTCTGATGAAAAGCATGCTTTTATCAATTATTTAAAAGTGGTAAATGGAACGGTTAATCAGACACAAACGATTGAAATAAAAAAGAAATTAGATGAAAGTGACGAAGAGATTCTAGGTTTTGCAATTGCAGATTTTAGGCTTCGATTTGAGAGTGATTCTAAAGAAATAATAGTTCCGTTTGAGATTGATTTAGGAAACCCCAAATTATTAATAACCATTCCAAAAGTTGGTGATAAAAAAAGTTTGTTGGATTTATCACTGAAAAACGTGAACTATTTTAAAAAGGAACGCCTTGATCAATATGAAAAACTTAATCCTGATTTAAGAACAGATCGATTATTAACCCAAATGAAAAATGATTTGAGTTTAACTGATTTGCCTAGGCACATTGAGTGTTTTGACAACTCAAATTTTCAAGGTCAATATCCGGTTTCGGCTATGGTTGTTTTTAGAAATGCACAACCAGCAAGAAAAGAATATCGACATTATAATGTAAAAACAGTAGAAGGTCCAAATGATTTTGCTACAATGGAAGAGGTTGTTTTTAGAAGGTACAAACGATTGCTGGAAGAAGATACACCATTGCCACAATTAATTTTAATTGATGGTGGAAAAGGACAATTATCATCTGCTTTGAAAAGTCTGGAATTATTAGGTATTAGCAATAAAGTAGCTATAATTGGTATAGCCAAAAGATTAGAAGAGATTTATTATCCGCATGATCAGATCCCTTTATACTTGGATAAGAAATCAGAAACTCTACATATTCTCCAACAATTGCGAGACGAGGCGCACCGATTCGGAATAACATTTCATCGCAAAAAACGCGATAAAGGAACCTTGGTTACAGAATTAGACAACATAGAAGGAATAGGTCCGAAAACCGCTTCTAAACTTCTTACATATTTCAAATCAGTTAAAAAAATTAAAGAACTTTCAATTATTGAATTGAAAGAAATCATCGAACCCAAAAAAGCTGAGGTAGTTTTTAATTATTTTCAGAAGCAAGTAGAAAAATGAATTTTCTATTTATATGCTTTTAGAAGTTGATTTAAGAATTCACGTTTTTCTTCTTAGAATTTTAGAGATAGATTAATTTATAATTATAAGTTTAGGAAATCTTTTACTATGAAAACATTTGCAGATAGGTATTTTTTGGCAATCTGTCTTTTACTAATTATATTATTAGGCATTTTTTTTCAATATCCCTATTTAAATGAATTTCCTGTATTTGAACATTCATGGGCACAAACTGATCGTTATGCAATTTCATTAGGGTTTCTTAATAATGGATTTAATTTATTCAAACCCGAAGTATTCCATTACAATAAACTTTTTCCTTTCGACTTCCAAAAAATTTATGATACAACCATCACATCTGTAGATTTTCCAATCCACGATTTTATTGCTGCATTATTAATGAAATTATTAGGTAGTAGAGAAGTTTGGATTTTTAAAACCTATATATTATTTTACAGTTTCGCTGGTCTTTTTTTTCTTGGAAAAATTGCTTATCTGTTAACAAAGAACAAAGCTAAAACTCTTATTATTATCGTATTTGCTGCTTGTTCTCCTACTTTTGTTTTTTACCAAAATACGTTTTTACCAACTATTCCATCCATAGCAAATACAATAATTGGACTGTACTTTTATTTGCTCTTTTTATCAAATAACAAACTTAAAAGTTTTTACTTATCCCTATTTTTTGTAACGCTGGCTACTTTAAGCCGAACGACATGTGTTATTTATCTTTTATCTATTATATGCGTTGAAAGCATTTTTACTTTTAACAAGAAACAATTTATATATCAAAAATTACTGGCAGCAAGCTTATCAATATGTTTAGTTTTAACTTATTTTATATTTAACTATCAATTACGTTCAATTCACGGTTCCATTTTTTTATCATCATTAATGCCAGCAAGAAGTTTAAGCGAAGCGGTTGTATTATTAAAAACGATTAAAGATATATGGCTTCTATCCTACTTTTCCTTAGCACAGTACATACTTTTTATAATTGTTTTTTCAATTGCTATTATTCTCTTTGTTCAACTTAAAAATCGAAAAGATAAACTACATAAACCATTCATAACTCTAACCACAATTGTTACAACTGCTTCGATAATATTCTCTTTTCTAATCCTTCGGCAATATTCTGATCACGATTATTATTTTATTGATATTTTATATTTACCTACAATATTGATTTTAATTTTTTCTTTATCATTTATTCCAGATCCAATAAATAAAGAAGTAAGATTCATAAGTATTTCGCTAGCTTCTGTTATTTTGATATTTATGATGATTTCAGCAAAAAATTCTCAAGCCAATCGAAGAAATTCTTCTGAAAAAACACAGAGAATATTTACTCAGTATAAAAATATCGTTCCTGTATTAGATTCTCTCAAAATTAGCAAAAACGCAAAAATTTTAATTATTGATCCATTTGCTCCAAATCTTCCTTTCATATTAATTGACAGAAAAGGCTTTGCACTTTTATCATTAAAAAAATCAACAATACAAACCGCATTAAGCTGGCCATACGATTATCTTATATATCAAAATGAAAACTTTGTTTCATCTGTTTACAATCAATATCCGGAATTTATTTCAGAAGTAAATCCGATTTATGCAAATACTGAACTTACCATTTGTAAAAAGAATAAAATAAAAACAAATACAAACTTACTTACCTATTTAAAACTAAATGATTCTAAACCTGAGTATGAAGTAACATCAAACTTTGAAGATATTGATACTTTACAATTTTCAAATGTTCTTACCAGCGAACAAAAATACTATAGAGGTGGAAAAAGCTATATGCTTACTGAAGATAAAGATTTTGGATTAACGCATAAATCGAAGACTGTACCTGTGCTGCAAAAAAGGAAATCATTTCTCTTAATAAATGCTAAAGTATTAGCTGAACATAGTACAGAAATAGACATCGTAGTATCCGTAAATGAAGGAGATAAGAATATTTATTATGAAGCAATAAGTCTAGAGAAAAAGATAAAGAAAGGTGACAAATGGAATAATCTATCACTTTCATACAATTTACCTCAAGTAATAAATAAAGATTACGAATTAGCAATTTTTGTTTGGAACGCAAGCAAAACAAAGGTAAATTTTGATGATTTAAAAATTCAGATTTATTAATCATAAAATTATTGCCATTAATGAAATTCCAATTCGAAAAAAAGTAGATCAAAAAAAAAACCCGCACAAAGCGGGTTTTTAACTTTATACTATTAGGAATTAATATTCCCATAAATCGTGCTCGTAGTTAATTAAATATTCTTTTAATCGTTGTGCCTCATACAAAGCATCAATTCCTTGTGAATAATCTTCGATACGGTTATCTTGAGCATTTGACATTTTTGTAATGTAGCTATTAAATATTCTTTTGATAAAAACATCATCAAAACTTAATTGAGCCGCATCATTCTCTCGGTTAAATACTTCTGCATTAACAAATACGTTTCTAGCTTCAGGAAAATAAACCCAAAACATTGGAGTTTCATCAATTACTTCACCTGATGTATTTCTTAATTTATAGACCGGAGCAATTCCAATGATTCTTGGTTGGAATTCACCTCGTTGCTTATCAAAAATCCAATCTTCTTTCAATCGATATTTTACAATATCATCTCTATTAAATTCTTTGGTATAAACTTGGTAAGTAGTAGCACCTGTGTTAGGATCTACAACTGGTATCGTATCTGAACCACCACCAATTTGAGCAACTGCTTCCGCTGTCATAGGAACTTTAAATTCATCCCCATTGTCATTGTTTCTTGCATTTGCAACTGGGCTGTATGCAGTCAATTCTCCAGCAATAACAGCGTTCATTAATACATCACTTAATCGTGCTTGAGGATGATTCAAAGGCTGATTCATCTTTTCACGAAGATCAATTTCTCTCCAAACTCTCTTGGTCCACATTACATCTGCTTCGCGCAAGTGTGGATAAGGTGTAACTTTCGAAGAAATTACATTGGTTTTCTCGAAAACACCATCAATTGGAGGAGTTTGAGCGAATGTAGAACCAACCGTTGCGATTAGTAATACTGAGCTAGCTAAAAACTTCATTTTACTTTTTTTTAAATTTTACTGTACGTTAATAACAATTCCACTTTTCAATCTTCTATTTCGACCATCTGGTCCTCGAGCAGTAATTTCATCGAACAATACTTTATCTTTTGCACCAACACCAGCAAGTGCATTTTTCATTTCTGGTGTAAAATAGGCTGATCCAGACTGTAAACGGACAGCGTCTTGTCTTTGTTTCACAACTGTCATATTAAATCCAGTTACATTGTATCTTACGTCAAAATCGAAATTCTCAAGATCTGCAATAACACCTGCCTGAACTCGTAAAGCACCTGCACTTAAATTTCCAGTTGCTATACCACCAACTTTAGCAATAGGATCTGGAATTGACTTAACTCGATATTCTTTTCCTCCTAATTTAGCAGTAGCACCTGGCTTTAACTCAGCCGATACACTTACAAAAACTTTCGGACCAGAAGCATCTGTTACACGAACGGTATAACTTCCATTTGAACCAGATAATGTTCCTGCACTAATTCCAGCTCTAATTTTTTCTTTTGGAACACCTGGGCCAGATATAGTAACTGGATTATCAACTCCAATATAAAAAACGTTCATTTTATCTGCAGAAACAGTTGCTGTTGGAGCCGCAACCTGATAGGTTTGCTCAAATTTATAATCCTTTACCGTTCCGTCAGGGCTTTTCACTTTTATTACTCCACCCCAATTAAATAAACCTTCTTTAGTTGTCGAGCCTGAATATTTACCTTTTCCGTTTTCTACTTTCAATCTACTTCCACCAATATAAATTTCTGGTGCTTGTGTAGAGCTTGATGCAGTTAAAAATACATCAGCAGTATATTCTTGTCCAACTAATACATAACTTGTTGGAGCAACAACAGTTGCTTCTAATTGGTCGAATTTAAAATCCTGGGCATCAATTGACTTTAATAAATAAGTCAACATTTCGCTTTCAGCATTTTTAGCATCTGTTTGAATTTTAGATAATAAAGTGACTGCTGCAGTAACTGGTACACCTTCAAATTGATTAGATGCCCAACTTCTTGCCAAACCATCTCTACCTGCAGGAGGGTCGACAGCATTTAAACTAAAATTTATAGATGCTTGATCTTTAGGATCTGCTAAACCGATCAATTTTTTTCTTGTTTCAAGAATCTTACTTTTCAGTTTATCACCTTCACCTTTTGTAACCATCATTTCTGCAGAAATATCAAGATTCTGACGATCAACTATATCGTTTCCTTCTTTTTCATTTCTCCCACCAGCTTCTTTAACCATTGCATCCTTTAATTCTGAAATGTATTTATCCAGTTCAGCAGAATATTGATTAGCAAGCTTAGCCTTATCAAAATAAGGTTTTGTTTTAGTTGGATTGTTTTCCATTGCAGCCTGAAAAGCCTGCAAGGTTAATTGATTTTTTTGACCAAAGTTTGATGTTGTATTTTCTAACCCGTCGTTTACCAACTTAAAGGCATTTAATACTTCGTTGCTAACATTCAATGCAAGCATTGCCGTAAGAACTAGGTACATCATACCTATCATTTTCTGCCTTGGTGATTCTTTTCCGCCAGCCATATTTGTATTTGAAAGTTTAGTTTATTTTGTGGACTGTTAGAATATTATTGTGGACGATTTCCGCCGCCTGACATTGCACTTAGCATGTTTCCATAAACTGAGTTCAATGAAGAAAGATTCTTTGCAAGTTTGGCTACTTCTTCTTTGTATTGTTTAGCATCACCTAATGAGTCGTTGAAGTTTGACATCGTTTCGTTGATATTAGCATACATCCCTTTAATAACTTTCATGTGGTTATTGCTTTCCTGTAATTCAAGCTCATAAACAGCATTTAAAGCAGATAAATTTTTACCTAATTGAGAAACCTGATCATGATAATTTTTAGTATCACCAGCTGAATTGCTAATCTCTGTTAATGAAGAAGTAGCTTTTGTGAAAGATTCTCCTAAATTATGCATAGAAACTGTTGCTGATTTTACTTTTTCATTAAACTCTTTGGTAGAAGTTGATGCGTCAGCAACATTTGAAATTGCTGAAACTTTGTCTCCAAAAGTTCTAAGGCCAACTCCTAGGCTTTGAATTAGCTCCGGACCAACTTTAGCATCTTCCAACATTTTGTCTAATCCTTGACTAACCGAACCTCCAGCTAAATTTTTCTTTTGAATACTGTGACCTTCCATTCCAGCCAACTCTGGGTAAACTAATGACCAATCAGGATCAACACTTGGTTTTTCGAAGGCGAAGATCAAAAATATAATGGCTTCTACAGTTAAACCAAGTCCAAGCATTGCTCCAGCACCAGGCAGGTGAAGAATTTTAAACATGGCTCCAAGGATTACAACGGATGCTCCTAAAGAGTAAACTGTATTTAAGGTGAATTTGAACTTTTTAGCCTTCATTTTTTAAGTTTAATAAGTATTTAAAGTGTTTAGTTTGTATTTTAATTAATGGTTAATTTTATTCGTCGGCAATGTCTCTACCCATGTATGGCATTACACATCTGAATCCAAGATAAGATTTTGCAGTATCTTGAAATTCATAAGTTCTGGTTCCATTCATTAAATAATATCCAACATCCTTCCATGATCCTCCTCTTACAACTTTCCGTTTAAAGTTTTCTGGATCATCTGTTTTTGCTTCATAGCTAAAAGTAGGGTTTAAATCATGTACAAAAGTACTTGCAGATTCGTCGTACGATGAAGCTGTCCATTCAGCAACATTACCAGCCATATTATATAAACCAAAATCATTTGGAAAATAAGATGTAACTTTTACTGTGTAAAAACCACCATCATCTATATAATTTCCACGTCCTGGTTTAAAGTTCGCCAATAAACAACCTTTAGCATTTTTAATATATGGTCCACCCCATGGGAAGTCAGTTCCTTGTCTTCCACCACGAGCCGCATATTCAAACTGTGTTTCGGTTGGTAATTCAAATCTATTTAAAGGAGCTTCACCTATTTTAATTTTATAATCTTCATTCAATTTTGTTCTCCAAACACAGAATGCACGAGCTTGTCTCCAAGTTACTCCAACTACTGGATACTCATCATAAGCTGGATGCCAGAAATATTTTTCAACCATTGGCTCGTTCATAGCATAGGTAAAATCAGCTAACCAAGTTAATGTATCTGGATAAATTTCTACTTTATCTTTCTTGATAAATGTACTTCTTGGTTTATCACGGCTTCCTTTTAAAGAAGCTTCTCTTAGATCAAGCCATTCTGGTTCGTAAACCAATTTTCTTGGATCAAATTCTTTTCTTCCAAAAATTCGATTATCTTCTTCATAATAAAGTTCGTTTAGTGCGTCTTTATTTTCTTCATCAGAATAATCTAACTTTTCTTTCCAATTTATTATCTCTTTTCCATCATCTGTTGTAATGATATGATCACCACCAATAAGTTTGTGAGCTATAGAGTCACGAACATAACTCACGAACTGGCGATATTCGTTATTGGTAACTTCTGTTTCATCCATATAAAATGCACTAATCGTAACCTGACGGTTTTGAGTAGTCATTGAATAAGCAATGTCTTGATCAGATTGACCAAACAAAAAACTACCTGAAGGTACGTATACCATTCCGTAGGGTGTTACTGACTTAAAAGGCTTTCTACCTTGTACACCAATAAGTTCTCCGTTCCCGGAGTTTAGCCCACAACTTGAGAAAAACAAGGCTGTTGCTGAAAGTAATGTCAAAAGATAACGATTCATATTGTTGTTGTGATAAAAAAATCTTTGTTTAAACCTATAATTTGAAGGCAATTTCAGAATAAAATATAAGCCTAAAGTAATTTTTTTTCTATTATTTCTATAATATTTAATTTTTTACTGAATTTAAGGCTTAATTGTTACAAATAAATCAAAATATGTATGCTTGAATTTTTTTCAGGAAACGAAGCAATTTTTAAGTTATTGTACAATATTCAGGTTTTATAAAAATCGAGGAGTTCTAATTATTATATCTGACTTAACTCTTGGTAATACGAATAAGTCATATCCAAGTGTAATTTCATGGCTACCCTGGTTGTATGCATTTAACTTTGAAACATTCACGTCATACGAATATCCTAATTTTATACTTTCAGTAATACTTAATCCAATTAATGCATTTATTGCATCTGATGATCGGTAAGATACGCCTGCCCAATATTTCTGACGATAAAACACATTGGTATTTAATTCAAACTGTGCTTTGTTTTGAAATTTTACCAAAACAGATGGTTTAATTTCAATATTAGCTGATAAAGGATAAACATAACCTCCAGTTAAATATATATGTCTAGATAGTTTAGAATTTGTTTCAGAAGTTTCAGTAGCGTAGCGAATTTTGCCTTGATTAATATGAGTGGTTGAAATACCTGCGTAATAATTTTCTGTTGTGTAATAAATCCCTAGACCTGCGTCCAAAGTCATTGAATTTTCTTTTCCTTTTGGAATTCTATTGTCTGTTCCATCAACTGATCTTAATTTTGTTCCATCTAAGGTATTTTGAACAAACCCTAAAGAAACCCCACCACTTAAAACGCCATTTGCTAATTCATATTTATAGGCATAGTTTCCCATAAAAGAAAGATTGGATGAAAATCCTAATTTTTCATTAATAACATGCAATCCTGCACCACTACTAATGGCATCAAAAGGTTTATGAATACTTATCGTTTGAGTTTCTGGACTACCTTCTAAACCCACCCATTGATATCTAGTTAATGCAAATGCACTAATAGATTCTTTACTACCAGCAACAGCAGGATTAAGTACAAGATTGTTAAACATAAATTGAGTGTACTGTGGATCTTGCTGAGCCTGAACACGAACAGTAATAAACAGACTAGCTATAATAATGAATCTGGTAAAATTTAATTTCATATTGAACTTAAACAGGATTAGAATTAGTAGAAACAATTTTCATTTCACTTGAACTTATATTTGTTTCAGCATGCTATATTAAGCCTTTAAATTTACTTTCACAAACATTTGTATTAAAAATACAAATAATGAAATGATTTATTACTTATTTACTTGTTTCACATATTCTTCAATTGCCATGGTCATGGAAGGGATTTTAGGCATAGGAGCTTGAATGTCAAGATTTAAACCTGCATCAAGTACAGCTTTATGAGTTGTAGGCCCAAATGCTGCAATGCGAGTATTATTTTGCAGAAAAGAAGGAAAATTAAGATATAATGATTTGATACCCGAAGGACTGAAAAATGCAATGATGTCATAATTTACTTCAGCCAAATCAGAAAGATCGCTACAAACAGTACGATATATGATCGCTTCGGCAAACTCAAAACCGTTTTCAGCTAAAAATTTAGTTACATCTTCTTGTCTTGCATCAGAACAGGGAAATATAAATTTTTCAGTTTTGTGCTTTTTAAGTATTTCCAGCAATTCTGGCATGGTTTGATTACCGAAAAATATTTTTCGCTTCCTAAACTGAACATACTTCTGCAGATAAAGAGCTGTTGACTCTGTTATACAAAAATATTTCATTGTTGTTGGCACTTCAAATCTCATTTCATTACAAATTCTGAAGTAATGATCTATGGAATTTCGGCTGTTAAATATTACAGCAGTAAAATCACCTGGGTGAATTTTTTCCTTTCTAAAATCTTTAGCAGAAATACCCTCGACATGTATGAAAGGCCGGAAATCAATTTTTAGATTGAATTTTTTAGCTAAGTCAAAATAGGGTGATTTATCCGTATCAGGCTTAGGTTGGGTAATAAGAATACTTTTAACTTTTCCTGTATAAATCGGCATAAAATATTTGAAATCACTCAATCCTTTTGTTTATTTTACCTAAAAACAGTGACAAACAATAAAATAGGTAATATTTCCAGGGTGCAAAGGTAGATAAATAAATACATTATCGGCAATCTAAAATTTGAAATAATGAAAACAGATGATCTAATGATCTGATAAATTAATAATGCGACAACTAATACCGTAAATATAATAGGTAGATACTCTGTAAATATTTCTGGTGCATAATTATAAACCAAGAGAAGTGGAATAAAAAGTAGACTAAATAATGTATTAACAATGTTAATGATCATCAAATAAGAATTTATTGGTTTTTGTACTTCAAATAAAATTCCCGATAGTTTGAGTACAAAAACCTTTGCCAGATAGTAAATAGAAAGAATAACAATGAAATAAATAAACCTGCTGAATTGTTGGTAACCAATATTCCATTGATAGTAATTGCTCATATTAAAAAGTAATAAGCCACTTGCCAAAAGGAAAAGCAAAAACAAAAACAAGGTTGATATAGAATAAAAAACACTATCATCTCTTGAAACCTGATTAATGCTACGGTCCTTTAAAAATCCAGATGTAAGTAATTGGAAATTTTTATTGAATGCCTTAGTTATAAAAATAACAAGGCATGCTATAAATAAAAATAAAAAGGTAATCCAATTACTTTTTGGAATTCTTTCTATATGAATATTTGGATTTACAGATTTACTTATTTGTTTAGCAACTCTTGAATAGTCATATGAATCGCTTCTAAACTGTTCAAAATATTTATCACGAAATGATTCTTTATTGGTAAGTATTGAATCTTCTCCAACTAAAAAACTTAAATCATAGAATTTTTTTGCAGAATCAATTTTAATACTATAATTATTTATTATTGAAAATTGAGATTTTGGTAATTTGGGTTTTGCAGGCTTAGGAGCTAAAATAACAACTTCTTTTGGCATTAACTTTTTTTCAGGATTTAATAAGGTATCGAAATTAAATGCTGGTGGACCTATAATTACGGTATCCTGTCCAGAACTTGCATACATTGAATTGGTAAAAACAAATAAGAGCAAAAATGAAAGTAATATCTTATTCATTAATAGGTTTAGAAGTAACTTATTAGGCCAAAATGAATTTTTCCTGTTTGCAAACTTAAGGGAATTTTTTCTTGTTTACCCAATGCATAACTAAGCGAAAATATTCCAGCTTTAGTCTGAAAACTTATTCCACTACCTATTGAATATACAAAACTGGATAAACTTTGCCTTCTACTATAATTTTCGTAGTAAGCCGGGCTCACAAATCCAAACAAAAATGAGTTTTGTTCTAATAGATATCGATATTCAATAGTTCCTATAATAAATGCATTTGCAGGAATAGAAAGTTCATCGAAACCTCGGAGATCTTTGTTTCCACCTATTCTAAAAAGCTCATTTTCAAATAGTTGATCTGAAATAATATACCCATTATTCGCACCGATCTTAAGTGTACTTCTTCGACCAAGTGGGTGAAAATAATCAGCGTTTAACGAAATTGAATATTGGGTGCTTTCTAGTTTTAATGAATCATACAGCAAAGAAGGCAAATCTCCATTCTTTTTTATCCTCTTATTTCCAACAGAAATTGATGAATTAAATGATATTCCTTTTCTAGGATTCAAACGATAATCAAGTTTTTCAAATCGAATTGCTAATCCATAAGAACTAAAATTAATATCGGCAAAGCTGGGCAATATGGTTATGCTTTTATATTGACTTGTTGATAATAACGATGAATTTTTTGATCGTACAAAAACTTTAAGATAATTACCCCCAGATAATAAGTACTGAAATCCAAGTTCACGGGTTAAATCAAGAAAGGACGTATCACGTTTGAAAATTTCTATTCGGGCATCTATTCCAATTGGCAATCGCAATAAATAAGGATATACTACATTTAATTTCAAATCTTGCGATTGATTTGGCTGAAATCGTGCTGTTAAATCAACCAGTTCTGCTTGTTTAAATGCATTGAGTAATTTTAGCCGGGTATCACCTGTTAGTTGCAAGGTGGTTTTACCAGCTGTTTCATTCTGCAAAAAGCCAATTACCCCGTCGAATTGATTAGCATTTTGCTTGTCAGGAAAAATATTGATTTTAACTTTATCATCAATAAATATTAATTCGGGATCTCGTTTTTGTTTAAGAAAAGAAAGTTCACGAATGCGTGAACTGATTGCATTGATTGATTTCTGATTGTAAAAATCACCTTTTTTAATGTCAATATATGATTCTACATAAGTATTTGAAATAACCTTTGTACCTACAAGTCTGATAGTATCAATAGTGAATAATTGTTTTTTATCTACAGTTAAAATCCCGGAAACTTCTTTTTCGCTTAGCTTAATGCTGTCTAAATAAACACTTGCAAATGGATAACCATTGTTTTCATAATATTGTAGTAATCGAGTAGTAAGATTTTTGAATGCTGAAAATGAAAAAGGCTTGTTTTTAAAATCTTTTGCATTGAAACCACTTGCACGAATTGCTTCTATAGAATTATTACCTTTTGAAAGTTTAATCCAATTAAATTTATTTCCAACTGAAAAAAAGACATTTTGAGTTGATGCATTAAACTTCACCGAATCAATGGTGATAGCGGCAAATCCATTTGATTGATATTCCGAAATTATTCGCTCAATTTCTGATTGCCTTTTTAATGAATCATCAAAAACTGTTTCGATGTTTAATTTGATTAATTTTTCTGAATCGCAACAAAATGACGGTTTTAAATAATATTTTTTTTGAGCGAATACCGCAGATGAAATTAAGAAGAATAAGCAAAATACAATTCTATGCATTATTTCAAATTAAGCAAAGAATGAATGAAATGTAAAGCTATTGTATACTTTTGAGAGATGGCAGGAATTTATTTGCATATACCATTTTGTAAGAAAGCGTGTCATTATTGCGATTTTCATTTTTCAACTTCGGTCAATAACAGATACGAAATGGCTTCTTGTTTATTATCGGAGCTAAAAATGCAAAAAGATTATTTGGGTAAAGAAACAATAGGAAGTATATATTTTGGTGGTGGAACACCATCTGTATTTTCGAGTAGGCAAATTGCTGAAATTCTTGATGTTGTTTTTAATGAATTTAATGTTGAAAAAGATGCAGAAATAACACTTGAAGCTAATCCGGATGATTTGACAAAAGAATATCTGAAAGAACTAAAATTAACGCATGTAAATCGTTTAAGTATTGGGATACAATCATTTTTTGATGAAGATCTAATTTGGATGAATCGAGCACATACAGCAATAGAAGGAGAAAACGTAATAAAGGAAGCAAGAGAAGCAGGTTTTGAAAACATAACTGCTGATTTAATTTACGGATTTAACTTGTTGACAGATGAAAAATGGATATCTAATCTTCACAAAATGACTTCGTCAGGAATCAATCATATATCATGTTACAACCTTACTGTGGAAAATGGAACTGCTTTACATAATCAAATAAAAAAAGGAAAGAGTAAGCCGGTATTAGATGATGATGGTGCCAGACAATTTGAATTTGGCGTTAATTTTTTACAAAAAAACGGCTTTTACCAATATGAAATTTCTAATTTTTGTCAAGATGAGAAATACTCGAAACACAATTCGAACTATTGGAAGGGAGTGAAATATTTAGGAATTGGTCCTTCCGCTCATTCATTTAATGGAACAGAACGCCAATGGAACATTGCCAATAACTCATTGTACATGAGTGCAATTAATCAGAACAAAATTCCATCTGAAGTTGAAATATTAACTAAAAACCAACAATTCAATGAATATATTATGCTGGGTTTAAGAACCGTTTGGGGAATAAATTTAAAAGAAATAGAAAATCGTTTTGGAGATTCTTTTTCTTTTGTGCTAAAAAATGAACTCGAAAAGTTTATCAATTCAGGAATGATTAAACTAACAGACGAAAATATAACACTTACTAATCAAGGGAAATTAATCGCAGATCAAATTTCCTCAGATTTATTTATTCTATAAAAAAATGATTATTCGTGTTGAATTAGAAGATAAAGTTTATCGGTTTGATAGTAATAACCCGATTGATATTTCGATTTTTACAAGAAATGGAAAAGATAATCCTAATGCGTTTTATATTCCAGATCCGGAATTTAGTCCGTTAAAAGTTGGGTCTTTTATTGGCTCAGTTGCTGAAGGAGGAAGTGCAAATTGCGAACAATTAGTTCTTTATCCACATGGAAATGGAACTCATACAGAATGTGTTGGGCACATATCAAAAGAAAAAAACACGATTAACGAAAGTTTAAAGTCATTTCTATTTAAAGCTGAGCTCATCAGTATTTCCCCGTTTTTATTGGTGAATGGTGATTATATAATTTTAAAAGAACATATTGAAGAATTAATAAAAAATATAAATTGTGAAGCGTTAATTATTCGGACGTATCCTAATTCAGATATAAAAAAATTAAAAAATTATTCGGGCCAAAATCCAGCATATATGCATTGGAATGCGGCAAAATATATTCGAGAAAAAGGCATTAAGCATATTTTAATTGATTTGCCTTCTATTGATCGAGAAGAGGATCATGGTGAATTATTGGCACATCATCAATTTTGGAATTATCCTACAGAAAAAAAATCGGAGAAAACGATTACTGAATTTATTTTTGTACCCGCTGAGGTTAAAGATGGCTTGTATCTACTTAATTTACAAATTGCTAGTTTAGAAACAGACGCAAGTCCTTCTAAACCAATTATATATATACTTACTGAAGATGAAGGATTATTACAAAAATAAAATAGTTTGGATAACAGGTGCATCTTCTGGTATTGGAGAAGCATTAGTAATTGAATTAAATAAAGTTGGAGCAAAACTGATTATTTCATCACGAAACAGAGAGGCATTATATAAAGTAAAAAGCAAATGCCAGAAAATTATTGATGTACATGTTTTACCACTTGATTTAGACCAATTAGAGAGTTTAATTGATAAAACAACTGATGCACTTAAGATTTTTGGAAGAATAGATTGTATAATACATTCTGGAGGAATGAGCCAGCGTGCATCTGCCATAGAAACAACTCTGGAAACCAGCAGAAGAATAATGAATGTAAATTACTTTGGAACAGTTGCTATTACCAAAGCACTTTTACCAAAAATGATTGAAATAAATTCAGGGCAAATAGTTGTAATAAGTAGTTTAGTGGGCAAATTTGGTTCACCAAAAAGATCTTCCTATGCGGCATCCAAACATGCTTTGCATGGATATTTTGATTCGTTGCGCGCTGAAATTTATAAAAGTGATATTAGTATTTCCATTATCTGTCCTGGATTTATAAAAACTAATTTATCATTTAATGCACTTATTGGAACTGGCGAACGACAAAATAAAATGGATGACGCACAAGCAAATGGAATGCTACCTGAAGAATGTGCCAAAAGAATTTTAAAAGCTGTTGCTAATAAAAAACAAGAAGTTTACATCGGAGGAAAAGAAGTTTATGGAGTATACCTGAAACGTTTTTTTCCATTCATTTTTTCAAAAATAATAAGAAAGGCAAGAGTTGTTTAACATAAAAACTCTTGCCTTTCAAACAACTATCGAACTATAAGTAACGGTTGATTTTGCCGATTACCATTTGATTCTAAGACAACTTCATACCTGCCAGAAACTAAATCGGAAAGAGAAATTTCTTTACTATGAAGGCCAGAAAGATGGCTTTGATTTTCAAAAACACTTTTTACCAATTTACCACTCATATCAAATATCCTAAGAGAAATTTTAGAATTTGCAGACAATGTATAACCAATTTTAATTTCACTAGATGATGGATTTGGTGAAATAGGATATAATTTATCTTTTACCAAATAAAATTGGGAAGGAATTGAACTGGTTTGATCAAAAATTATATTTTCATCACCAGCTTGATACGGAAGAAATAATAATGGCAAATAATACATTTCATCAGATGTATTTTCTCCCCAGCTAACTAATTTTGGCGGGTTGTTTGGGTTTAACACATTATTGGTAGTGTTATCATATTTTGCAAAAGCATGAATTGCAGAGCCTTGCGGAAGTTTAATTAATTGTTTGAAGGCAAATGTTCCTTGCCAATTAAAATCCCAATCGCCAATTCTAATTAAATTGATAGTATCATTTGTTGGGGTGATCGCATATACATTCCAACTCTGACCTAACAAATGACAATGTGGACCAATACCAAGCATACTAATATCTTGGGTTACATTCCAAATTCCATGAAATTCTTTTACTTGATTGGCAGGTATAATAAATGGGCCATTAATAAGAACTCCTGGCAATGGAACCATAATATGAGAATTGACATATCTGGTTGCAGGTTGTTTTGCAAAAAATAAATTAACAGTGGTACTATCCGTTTCATCTGCAGAAACTGGGGCGTAATGCATTTGCAATTTTAAGTCAGTACCAGCATATAGTTTTTGTGCAATTCCTAAGGTATATTCCAAAGGCTTTTGCCCAGGAACATACCCAGGTAATTGTGCATCTAACTGAGTAGCTGAAGTAGAACCAGATTCATATCCATATTCAGGTGTTGCGGCATCATCTGCTGCTGCGGTACCAGTTGTATCTGCCCAAATTAATGTGTGATGAAGAATTCTTTTATTTCCTGGACGAACCTCAAGTGCAACTAAATCAGTGTCGCGAGCTATTCCTGTCGGCAATACAAAATACCGATATTCATCTTTATTGTTTCCAACATGATTATAGCTTTGTGCAAATGAAAGTACTAAATCTGGAGTTCCAATTTGTGAACCTGACGGAAAAACAGGCAATGCTGGTTCTAGAGATGGATCGCCTTGAGGAGTTCCACTATCAACCCAATCAGCAATTTTCTGAATTTCTACGGAACTTAAAAAATTTTCATTTCGTAGGGTTTGTACTCCTTGTTCAGGTTTCCATGGAGGCATATATTTTATTCCGGTTACGTATTTAATCATACTTGCCCATGATTGTACTTCTGTATAATTCGTTAATGAAAAGGGAGCAACCTCTCCTGGTCGGTGGCAAGGAGTACAATGATTATAAATAATGGTCGCAATATCTTCGCTAAAATTTACAGTCTGAGCTTTAGTATTGGAAAATAAAACGAATGAAATAATAAAAGTAAATAGGGTTTTTTTCATAAAATAAATTTTAAAAACTTATGTAACAACCAACTGGATTTGTTAATACGGGATTTATTGGTTTTTGATTCAGGTAATTCTCCAATGCACTATCGAGGTAATATTCTGTAACTACTTTTCTTCTTTTTCCTACTCGCTCAAAGCTATTGTCAATTTTTCCAGAGTAAATAATCTTACCTGAAAATTCTTCTATTACAAATACCTGTGGAGTAACAGTAGCATTCAATTTTTTTGTAATTATTTGATTTTCGTCAATCTGCATGTCAAAATTGAGCTTATATTTATTCTTAAAATCCTTTATACTTTGTTCATTACTTATGTCAATATTCGGAAAAACCCCTACAAACTGAACTTGACTTGATTCAAATTTTTTAACTAATCGATTTAATTCTAGTGTAGAGGATTGACAAACTGGGCATTTTTCTGAAAGAAAAACGAATACTTTTAGTATTGAATTTGCTTTTGCAAAAGATCCTAATGCAGAAAAACTCAAGAAAATTAATATTGAAAATGTTCTGATTAAATTTTTCAAGTTTGGATATTTCAGCTTATGATTATTTTAACAACTAAAGGTTTAAAGCATTAAAAATTATATTGTTAGCTACTATGATCTACAACGATATACCATTTACCTTTTATTTTTTTCATCAATAATGTAAAATGACCAGCGGGCTCGTCTGCTGCTCTTTTCAATTTCCAAGTGCCTGCAACAAATGCAGATTCTTTGTTAATCACTTCTATTTTCAAAAACTCAAAACTGAGTTTACCCATCGCAGAAGCATCTGGATATGCCTTTTTATAATTCGCTAAAGTGGTTGCAAAGCCATATTTAGGGCCACTTTTACCAATAAATAACAGAGAATCTGAATTAACGTAAATCTCCATATATTTTTCTATGCTACCAGTATTCCAGTCTTCAGCATTTTTTTGCATAGCTGCGATAATTTCCAATTGCTCGCTTTGTGAAAATGTTTGAACCGTATTAATCAGAAAAATGAGCAAAACTATTTTTAAACTTTTGAATATCATGGAATTGTTACTAATGTTAACTTAAAATATATAATCAAAGTGAAATTGCTCAATAATATTGAATAAAAATAATTCAAATGACTTAACTAAAAATTAACTTAAGATAATATTTCAAAAAAGATTGTTGGAATTTCAAAACCATGTTCTATTTATTATTAGTTATCAAACTTTTGCCTGCGAAAATCCGTTACCTTATTAATCAATTGATATTATGAGAGGTTACGGATTTTCTGAGTTTACTCCTTCAGATCTACCAAAAGGTGGTTTTGAAGAATTATTAAAACTTTTTACCCAATTGCTAAACTATACAGCTGGCGATGCAGGCGAGTCTTTAGCTTGGATGAATGAGTTGGATAAAAAGTATAATTTAACGAATGATGAATACGGAATGGGTGATTTTATCGATGAATTAAAAGAAAAAGGATATTTGGATGATGGTGGACAAAAAGGAGAATTCAAAATTACAGCTAAAACTGAACAGACTATTCGCCAATCTGCATTGGAAGAAATTTTCGGTAAAATCAAAAAAGCTGGAAAAGGAAACCATAAAAGTAATTTCTCTGGACAGGGCGATGAAAAAAACTCCGAACGAAGAAGTTATGAATTTGGAGATAGTTTAGACCAGATTGACGTTACACAATCCATTCAAAATGCTCAAATTAATCACGGAATTAATGATTTCAGATTAACCGAAAGAGATTTGGAAGTGGAGGAACTTGATTATAAAACTCAAACTTCCACTGTTTTGATGATTGATATTTCGCACTCCATGATTTTGTATGGAGAAGATCGAATAACTCCAGCAAAAAAAGTTGCTATGGCTTTATCTGAGTTAATTAGTACAAGATATCCAAAAGATACCTTAGATATTGTAGTATTTGGAAATGATGCTTGGCCTATAACAATTAAGGATTTGCCTTATTTACAGGTTGGTCCTTACCATACCAATACGTATGCAGGTTTGGAATTGGCAACTGATATTTTACGTAGACGAAAAACAAATAATAAACAAATATTTATGATAACGGATGGCAAACCAACTTGCCTGAAGGAAGGATTAAAATATTACAAAAATAGTGTTGGATTGGATCGTAAGGTTGTAAATAAAACTTTGAACATGGCAGCTCAATGCAAAAGACTTAAAATTCCTATAACTACATTTATGATTGCCAAAGACCCTTATTTACAACAATTTGTGCGTTCGTTTACTGAAATAAATGGTGGGAAAGCATTTTATAGTTCGTTAAATGGGTTGGGTGAATATATTTTTGAGGATTACATTAAGAATAGAAGAAGAACCGTAAGATAGATTAAATAAATAAGAAAAAATAAAAATCATAACCAGTACAAAACTGGAAACTAAATACATTCATGACAATAAAGCAATTAATAAAAATAAAAACATTTGGTGAACTTAAAGCATCAGGATATACCACCAGATCCATAAAAGAAGAACTGAGAGAGAATTTAATTATTCAATTAAAAAGTAAGGAGAATGGATTTAAAGGAATAGTTGGTTTTGATGATTCGGTAATTCCAGATATTCAAACTGCAATACTTTCACGCCATAATATTTTATTACTTGGTTTACGTGGACAAGCAAAAACGCGAATTGCTCGTTTAATGATTCAATTATTAGACGAATACATTCCATACGTAACCGGATCAGATTTATTTGATGACCCATTTGATCCAATTTCTTGGCATGCACACAATGAAATAACCACAAAAGGTGACTTAACAGAAATTTCTTGGTTGCATAGAGACGATCGATATACCGAAAAACTAGCAACACCAGATGTTACCGTTGCAGATTTAATTGGTGATGTAGATCCAATAAAAGCAGCTACATTAAAATTACCTTATTCTGACGAACGCGTAATTCATTACGGATTAATTCCAAGATCGCATCGAGGGATTTTTGTTATCAACGAATTACCTGATTTACAAGCCAGAATTCAGGTTTCTTTATTTAATATTTTGCAAGAAGGTGATATACAAATTCGTGGATTTAAATTAAGATTACCTTTACAAATCCAATTCGTATTTACGGCTAATCCCGAAGATTATACCAATAGAGGATCCATCGTAACTCCATTGAAAGATAGAATTGAAAGTCAAATTCTAACTCATTATCCAAAAACTATTGCCTTATCAAAACAAATAACGCAAGCGGAAGCAAGGCTTACTGAAAGTCAAAAAAGCACCGTACATGTGCATGAATTGATGAAAGATTTAATTGAGCAAATTGCATTTGAAGCACGTGGAAGTGAATATATTGATAAAAAAAGTGGTGTTTCAGCTCGATTAACCATAAGTGCTTACGAAAATCTAATTGGTGGAGCAGAGCGTAGAATGCTGATTAATAATGAAAAACAGGCTTATGTTCGTATTGCAGATTTATTAGGTGTAATTCCAGCAATTACCGGAAAAATAGAATTAGTGTATGAAGGCGAACAAGAAGGACCAGCAAAAGTTGCACATATATTAATCGGTAAAGCAATAAAAGCTCTAATTCCTGAATATCTACCTGATCCAGAAAAAATTAAAAAGAGTAAAGTAAAAAATCCATATAATGATATAATTAAATGGTTTGGTGCTGGAAATCGGGCGGTTATTACGGATGGGATTTCTGAACAAGAATATCAAAAAGAACTTGACTCAGTAGAAGGATTAAAAGATTTAATTGCCTTTATCTATCCAAAAGGAGATAAACAATTAAAATATCTAATGATGGAACTTGCTTTACATGGTTTGTCTGAGTTTTCTATGTTAAGTAAACAATATCTGGAAAACGGGTATGAATTTAAAGATATGTTCAATACCTTGTTTAATACCACAATTGAAGAAGATGATGAAGATTTTAATGAAGACAATTATCGTTAGTATCTTGCGCTTTCATTTTAATTAAACATGGACGACGGTCGGATTCGATTTCTTCTTTTTACCGGAGGAATTTTACTTATTCTTAATCTGTATGTTTTTCAAGCTATTAAAACAGCTGTAAAAAACAAAAGTAAAAGAGTTAAAAATGGTATTTCAATTTCTTATTGGGGTCTTACTGCCCTTATTATTTTTGGAATATATTACAGCCAGTTCTATGCAAAAACAGGAATAATCAGAAATTCTGTTACTGTTTTATATTTTGTTATGATAATATCAGAACTCTTTGTTATTCCATTTTTATTGGTTGATGATATAAGAAGAGCTTTTATTTTTTTTAAGAACAAGATTACAAAAAGATTAAGTTCAGCGACAGATCCTGTAACTCATGCTGCAAAAGAAGCAACATTATCTCGATCAGAATTTTTGAGTAAAGCGGGTTTAATTGTTGCAGCAGTCCCTTTTTCAATTATCAATTTTGGAATGCTAACCGGAGCATATGATTATAAGGTAAGACGCGTACCCTTAATTCTCCCAAACCTTCCATCACAATTTTCCGGATTAAAAATAATTCAGATTTCTGACATTCACTCAGGAAGTTTTTACGATAAAAAAGCAGTAATGGCTGGTGTAGAAATGTTGATGAAAGAAAAAGCAGATGTAATATTTTTTACGGGTGATCTTGTAAATGATAAGGCAAAGGAAATGATTGATTATCAAGACATATTCTCGAAAGTGAAAGCTCCAATGGGAGTATATTCTGTAACTGGAAATCATGATTATGGAGATTATAGCTGGTGGCCAAATGATGCAAAAAAAGCAAAGAATTTTGAAGATTTAAAAACCACTCATGCTAATATGGGATGGAATTTATTGATGAATGATCATAAATTACTAACCATTGGCGGAGAAAGCATTGCTATTTTAGGTATAGAAAACTGGGGAGCAGCTGGCAGATTTCCAAAATATGGAAAAATGGATATAGCGAAAAAAGGAACGGAAGACGCAGCAGTTAAACTATTATTATCGCATGATCCAAGCCATTGGAACGCGAAAATCACAAAAGAACACGTAGACATTGATGCTATGTTTGCTGGTCACACCCATGGTATGCAATTTGGTTTTCAATTTGGAAATTTACAATGGAGTCCAGTTCAATATATGTATCCAGAATGGGCAGGTCTTTACAAAAACAATCATCAACAACTTTATGTAAATGTCGGTTATGGCTTTATTGGCTATCCCGGTAGAGTAGGTATTCTTCCTGAAATTACAGTTTTTGAATTGAAAAAGGCATAACTTGCATAAGGAGTTTCATAATTCTCCTGTATTAATTGAATATATTAAAATCTTTCATTTCCAATTATTTTATTGCTTTTTGCGGTTTAGGGCTCTTGCTTTTTACCGAAAAAACACTTGGTTCTGATATTAATCCTTTCCTAATAATTTTATTGGTTTTGGGTATTGGAATAATGTATAACCTCGATCCATATATCAACTCCATAAAAAATCTACTTTCCAAGAATTTCAATTTAAACCATAACCAATTCGGCTTTGCGTCGATATTATTTATATTGCTTTCAGGTCTATTTCTATTTTTTGGATTAATAAAAATAATGACTGTTTTAAGTTTATTTATTTTATTATTCGCTACAACTATAGGAATTTTATACCAATTACCTATAGTAATAATACGTGAAACTCATTTCAGCTTAAAAAATATTCCGTATTTAAAAGTTCCTTTAATTGCCTTAGTTTGGACAATTATAACGCTAATTATTCCACTTATTGAAGCTAATAAAATGAATGGAGAAAATTATTTATTTATAACAGAAAGGTTCTTATTTATTTTTGCTGTTGCTATTCCATTTGATATTCGCGATTATGAAAAAGATAAAAAGAAAGGAATATACACGTATCCGGTAATATGGAATAATAAGATTTCAAAGCTTATCTCCATTGTATCAATATTCGGATTTCTATTTTGTGTTTATTTAAATAAAAAGGCAATAATGCCTATTAGTTTGTCATTGTATTTTACCGGCCTATATGCAATTATTTTTATTTTGAGAAGCTCAACAAAAAGAAATAAAACATTTTTTACATTTGGAGTTGACGGTGTTTTGCTTGCTCCAATAGGTTTTTATTGGATAATACTATTCATGTTATCTTTACAGTAAACTAAATATTACGTATGAAATTAATCAGATCTGCCCTTTCAATTATTATATTACTGTTCTTATTTTCAAGTTGCAAAACAAAAACCTCTGATGAGCTGAAACCTTTTTTATTTATGATTGGTAATTGGCAATCATCAAAAGATAGTACAACTATGTTATATGAAAACTGGAAAGAAAGTGAAGGAAAATTTATTGGTGAAAGTTTTGCACTCAATCAACAAAGCGATACCGTTTTTTCTGAAAAAGCTGAACTTTTTTTTGATGGCAAAAATATAATTTATGCAGTATCAGTTGGTAATCAGAAATGGGTTGATTTTACACATAAAGATAATCAAATTGATTTTGCGACCTTTGAAAACCTAAATAATGATTTTCCGCAGCGAATAATATATTCCTCTGCTGAAAGTAATAGGCTATTTGCAAAAATAGAAGGAAAAGTAGATGGTGGAATTGTGAGAGAGTATTTTGATTATAAAAAAAGATAAATTATCGAGAGACTTTATCATTCTAGCTTTAATTCAATTAAAGGAAACAAGAGATAAAATATTTTTTTAATCAACTACATAAAAATTACCGTTACTGGTATGAAATAATGATTATAAATATTGGCTCTTTACATTTTATCTCTTTATCAATTCATACGATTTTAAAACTTTTTTACTGTTTTTGATAATAAGAGTGTAAGCACCTGAAGCAACTTCTGCCCCGGTCTGATCATCGCCATACCAATAGTTTGTAAACTTTCCGGTAGGTAAATTATTATTCAGAATTTCTTTAATCAACTTACCATATTTATCTATTATTAATAATTGATATTTACCTTGCTTATTTATTTGATAATCAAATGTAGTAAAAGAAGAAAATGGATTTGGATAAGGCTTTGAAATCGAAATATCGCTATTACTTTCAGCAATAATTTCCGTACTTCCTAGCACAAGATCTGTAATCAATATTACGCCTTGCTGTCTGATTTTACTTTTAATATAAAGAACTGAATTATTCTGATCGAAATAATATCCTGAATCAACCAATAAATTAAAATCGTTGATATTAGAAGAGGCGGTTAGTGTTAAATTGTTTAATTTAATGGAAGTTGGTAAAGTAGAAATTCGTTGGATTTCGAATATTAATTCCCTATTCCCTCCTGGACTTTCAATAAAACTATTTGCTTCTCTAGAAAAATTAATAATCAAGCTATTGTTTGAATTAGTGGCTGTCAGCATAATTTTCTCCATAGAGTTGGAAGGGTCATTCGTTACTTTTTTTCCATCATCGTCATAAACAATAAGTTTAGAGTTAATTACATCTTCATCTGGATAAAATTTAAAACGTAATGCATTATGATTAAACCTAGATGCCGTACTATTAACTGACAATGGAATTAAACTACCTGCACGAATAAAAAATGGTAAGATATTTAATGGTGCACTAATTGATCGTTGAGTTCCGCCTTTATATTCGTTTAAGGACCAATAGTCAATCCAGTTTCCATTTGGAAAAATTACATTTCTCAGATTTTGATTTTCGGTAACCACTGGAGCAACCATTATATTATCACCCCAAAAATACTGGTCATTAATTCCAGCTAAAATTGGATCAGAGGGGTTGAAATAATTCATGGGTTTGGTAATTGGTTTACCAGAAATTGAATTTTCTACAGCAATACCATAATTGTAAGGAAGAAATTCATGGCGTAAATTGATATAATTTTTTACAATATTTTTGTTGAAAACGGGGTAATTAACTGGCTCTGAGGGAACTCCTTCACCATGTGCACGCATAATTGGACTAAAGGTGCCTAATTGCAGCCAGCGCGTATACAATTCATTGTTTTGACCTCCACCTGTAAATCCTCCTAAATCAGAATGCATATAAGAAACTCCGCTCATACTCATTCCCAACATAATTGGTATTTGCGCTTGCAAGCCTAAAAAACTTCGTTGCACATCACCGCTCCATGGAAAAGTAGACATACGTTGCATACCAGCAAAACCTGAACGAGATAAATTAAACAATCGGGTTTCTGGATAAAACTCTTTGTGCTTATTATATAACATTTCATTCCAAAGCAACGCGTAAATATTATGAACGTATTTTGCTTTCCCTAAAGAATGGTACATATCATCTGGATGATTTTCTGGTTCGCCCAAATCAGTCCACCAACCAGAAACACCTTCATTATTTCTAGCAGCATAAAAATTCCACATCCAATTTAACGCTAATGGATTAGTTACATCCAACAGACCACTGCTTCCAGCCCAAAAGTTATTAATTACCCGTGTAGTTCCATCAATATTTTTTGCCAAAAATCCATTAGATGAGGCGAAAGAAAAATTAGTTGAATTTTGGGTAAAATAAGTTTCAGAAATTAGAATGGTTTTAACACCCAATGAATCAAAATCCTTCATCATCTTCACTGGTTGTTGAAATTTACTATAATCCCAAGATAGATTTCCCATTTTTTGTGGATTTCCAAACCAATATAAATCCAACACTAAAGCATCTAATTTAAAACCTTCATTCAACATTCTATTGACAATAGTTCTAGCTTCTGATTCTGTTTGATACCCATATTTTGACTGAATGTATCCCAAAGCCCAACGAGGTGGCAAAGGCTGTTTACCTGTTAAATGTGTATATCTTTCTAAAATACTATCATTTTCAGGTCCAGCAATTATATAATAGGAAACTGAAGCTGTATCAGTTCCATATTCAAGAATGTTAGTTTCAGAATTGGCAATATCTACATAACTTTTGCTGAAATTATCGAAAAACAGACCATAGCCAGAAGAAGAAACTAAAAATGGAATACAAATATTAAGAATTTGAGCTCCATTTGAATAACCATATTGAGCGGTGTTATAAATTTCTAAACTTTTACCGTTTCTGTTAATATCTAATGCCCTTGATCCGCCGCCTTGTATGTTTTCCGAAGCTTTAACTTTAAATCGAACAGTAGTTTTACTTTCATTTTGTTCAAAACCATTTTCTTCTTTTAATATCGTATCGCTTCCTGATATGTATGAAATAGAAAAAGGCTTCTTTTTTATTAATGCTTTTAACTGCGGGGTTTCAAAGTATAAAAAAGAAGTGTCAGTATTTAATACTGCATTTAATTTTTGTTTATAAATAACAGAAAATCCAGTATCTGTTTTTAATGTGCTATCGGGAAAATAAGCAACCTTAATTACTTTTTGAAGAGGATGTGATAAAGAAAAATACCCTTCAGTAGTTTTAATATTTAATAATGAGCCATCGAACGTATGAGAAATATACATTCTGTTATTTTCCGAAACAGATATAAAAATATCATTACCAGATTCTCCTCTACCTACAATGCTCCCATCATTATTTGTAAAAAGAAAAGCAAGTCTTTCAATTTTAGTAGAATTTGGGAAGCCGTAAAAATCTTGATAGAGGAATTTAATCTGATAAAGATTTGTTCCAATTTTGGTCATTAGCTCACTTGTAGTTGGACTTCCCCAATTGCCCCTTACAAATTTCCAATCTGAATTGCTTTGACTTTGATCTGTTATAACACCAGTGTAAATAAATACATCGGAATTAAAATTTATTAAACCAGAATCACCTAATGCAGCATTAAAGGTAATTGTGATAGTATCTGAAAATAATGGCTGTGTTGGAAAAATAGTAACCACTTGTGCTTTTATTCCAAAACTCCATATTAAAGCAATTAAAGTAACAAACAATTTTTTAGTCATATTTCAAATTACTATCAGTGGCAAGTTGAGCTTCATTTATCAAAATCTTGGCATTCATTCCATTCCAATCTACTTTTACAAATAATGTTTTAGCAACATCATCGTAAAAAACACCTTCCCTTTTAACATAAAATCCAGATTTTGTTTTTTGCAATTTTATTTTTTTTCCATTAAACAATACACTTTTTGGCGATTTTGAAACACGAGCAATGTTAAATATCATGTTTCTAACCAGAGGCGCATTCAAATATCCGTTTCCAGATTTGCTTAGTTTAATTTCGATTTCATTTTCTCGTACATCACCAGCAAACTGCAATAAATCATAATCACCTTTTAAATTTGCATTTGGAGTTTTACCATCATCTTCATACATATCAAATTTAGAACGTTTTAGTTGCTTGTCAGGGTAATAATTAATTTTTAAATTTTTTGTTGAATAATTATCTGTATTCCTCATTTCATCTACCATTGGTATAAAACTTCCTGCTCTTACAAACAATGGTAAAATCTCCAAAGGTGCAATTACCCTGTAATTTAGATTACCAATATATGTTTCATTCGTCCAAAAATTTATCCATTTACCCGATGGAAATTCTACTTTCCTGCTGGTTTCACCTTTTCTAGTAATGGGCGCAACCATAAAATCATCACCCCAGAAAAATTGATCATTTATAGCAATTAGTTTTTTATTAGAAGGATCGAAATAATTAAGTGGTTTTGCTAATGGCGAACCGTTAGTAGCATTTTGCCAACACAATGAATAATTATAAGGTAATAATTTATACCTGAGATTTGCATAACTCTTTACAATATTTTTTACCGTATCTGACCAAAAAATAGGTTCAGATGGAATTTCAAAAGCTCCGTGTGGACGCATTATAGGAGTAAATGTTCCAAATTCAACCCAACGGATAAATAATTCCGAATCTCTTTTGCCCATTGCAAATCCTCCTAAATCTGAATGCATATATCCATGACCGCTTAAACTCATGCCGGTCATAATAGGTATTTGTGCTTGTAAACCACTAAATTCTCTAAGTATATCTCCGCTCCAAGGAAAGGTTGAAAAACGTTGAAAACCAGCATAACCAGTTCTCGCAAGATTAAATAAGCGCTGATCTGGAAAATCTTTTTTATACCCGTCATCAATTAATCGACTCCACTCTTGAGGATACACATTATGCAGGTCTCTTGCCTTACCATTTACATGCATTATATTGTCCGGATGTTTTTCTGGTTCTCCTAAATCACACCACCAGCCAGCTACCCCTTGTGCAGTATATTTTTTATAATAGTTCCACATCCAATTTTTTGTTTCAGGTTTGAAAATATCTATTAATATAGATGGCCCAGTCCAAAAATCAGAAATAATATAAGGCTTGCCTGCACTATCCGTTGTACCCAATTTATTCTCTTTTACATAATTAAAATTTGCTGATTTTTCATTAACGAAAGTTTCAGAAATTAAAATTGTTTTTACCCCTTTTGTTTTAAATTCGTTGAGCATTTGAACTGGCCTTGGAAAAGCAACAGTGTCCCACGTAAGGTTCCCCATTGATGTAATTGGACCAAACCAATATAAATCTAAAACTATGGCATCAATTGGAAAGCCTTCTTTTTGCATTTGACTAATTACGTTGGTGGCTTCTTCCCTAGTTTTATATCCAAACCTCGATTGTATGTAACCCATTGCCCAGCGTGGTGGAATCGGTTGCCTACCCGTTAAAAAAGTATAATTGCTTAAAATATTATCGTAAGAATTTCCTGAAATAAAAAAATAACTCATTCTTCCACTTTCCGTTCCGATTTGAAATACATTTGTGTCAGTTTCGCCAATATCAAAATATCCAGCTCCATAATTTTCTATATATAAGCCATATACATTCGATGATAAAAACAAAGGGATTGAAATATTTATATTCTTTTCACCATTAGAATATCCATATTGAGCCCGATGGTAATTATTTAATCTATTTCCTCTCCTGTCTAAAGGTATTGCTCTAGAACCTGAACCGAAAATACTTTCTTCAGGTTTTAATTTAAAATTAAGCGTTTTAAATTTCCCAGTTTCCACATATCCAGCTTCCTCCTCAAGCATTATTTTATTATTAACCGAAAAATTAATTCTAATTGGATTTTTATTAATTATTGCTTTTACATTTCCAATGGTATACTCTAAAAAATCTCCTCTATTAATAACCTCAGCAATGATATCATCCGGTTTTGCAATCAATGAAAACCCTATATCAACTGCTTTATAAACAGTATCGTAATAGGTAACACGTACAGTTTGAGCATTGTATGCTTGCATATGCAATGCTCCACCAGTTGTAGAAATTTCTAAGTTGTTGCCACGAAATATATGTGAAACATAATTTCCAATGTTTCTGTTTATTATTTCCCTATTTGTATCAACTGGTTTTTGGGTAGAAGGTTGACAAAGGCCAAGTGTAGAACTTGAAATATAAACTAAAAAAAGTGCAAGTTTTTTTATCGTTGAATTTAAGAAAATTGAAATCATTAAGTTTTTATGAAGGTTTGTATTGTTCTTTTTAAATTTACAATTACTGGTTTTCCCATTTTGAAAATAACTCAGTTAAATAACTATTTTCAACAACTGATATTTGAGAGTCGGCTTTTTTGCTAATTTTAAAGCATTTGCAAGAAAACTATTTCGTTCCGTTTGATTAGAATTTAAATAAAACATGAGCATAGATTTATAGAATAATGAGGTATAATCTGAAGGATTTATTTCTGTAAATTTTAATGCTTCAACTTCTAAATCATTTGGAATTTTAAATTCTGATTTAATATATGCTAAAATTACTTTTTGTTCTTCTTTGTCATTATGACCGTCAACTCCAAATAAAATCGGTAGAATTTGATACCCTGCTATCGATTTGTTCATTTTTAAAATCTTAAATTGCTGAAAGATAATAAAATGAACTGATTTGCAATCAATCTAGTTTATAGGTTGAAAAAGCGAGTTTTAACACTAAGAAAAGGATTTCAGGCTAAATTAAATCGATAACCAAATCCTCGAACTGTGGCAAGGAATAATGGATTCTCTGAGTTTTCTTCAATTTTTTTCCTGAGCCTTACAATGTGCATATCCAAGGTTCTGGTATTTACATCTGCGTTATATCCCCAAACAACCATCATCAGTTCTTCACGGTTTATTACTTTATTTGGATTTTTTAGAAAATAAAGCAAAATTCTATTTTCAAGAATCGTTAATTCTACTCGCTTTCCTTTTTTAAGTAACGTATGCGTATTAGGGTGGTGCTCCATATCTCCAAAAGCGTGTATTTCTTTCTGTTCAGAGCCTGATTGATACTTAATTTTATTTTCAACTAATGCAATCATTACATCCATATTAAATGGTTTCGTGATGTAATCATTAACACCAAAATTATATGCATCAATTTTATCTAAATCCTGAGCTTTTGCTGTAACCATAATTATAGCATTACTAAAGCCCTTTTTTCTAACGTTTTGGCAAATTTCAGCACCAGATCTACCAGGAAGCATCCAATCTAAAAGTACAATATCTGGTTCTTCCATTATGATCATTTCTTCAGCTTCTATCCCGTTTGCTGACTCAATTACGTGATAACCTTCTGCTTGCAGTCTATGCTGCACCAGAAATCTAAGATTTTCATCATCTTCAACTACTGCAATTTTTGCTTTGTGATTTTCCATGTTTTTTATAATAAAGGGAGTTGTATTAAAAATTCAGAACCAATGCCAGGTTCGCTTTCAATCGTAATTTCACCATTCATAAAATTAATAATTTCTTTACAAAAGGCTAATCCAATTCCTACACTACCCTGGCGATTAAATTCATTTTCTATTCGATAGAATTTCTTAAAAATATTTTCTTGTTCATTTTTCGCAATTCCAATTCCTTGATCCTTAAAACCCATAATTACAAATTTTTTATTTCTTCCAATGGTAATAAAAAGTTTTTTGCGATCAGGATAAGAATATTTATATGCATTATCAATTAAATTCTGAAAGATACTGGAAAGCAAAACTTCATCCGAAATTATTTCAGAAATATTATTTAGTTTATATTGTATATCGAAATCAGGGAATTTTAGTTTGTACGATTGAATCATATCATTTAAAAATGATTCTAAAAAAATATCCTCCTTTTTTACTTCAATCGATTGATTTTCAACTTGAGTAAGTGAGAGCAATTTATTCATTAAGTTGTTGAGTTTATCTGCCTCTTCGTCTAAAATTTTCCCATACATATTTTTTTCACGGTCACTTAACTCAACTGCATTTTTGATATTGTTTCCAGCAATTTTAATTACGCTTACTGGAGTTTTAAATTCATGAGTCAAATTATTGATAAAATCATATTGCAATTTAAACATCTTACTATTCACATTTAAATTCCTAAAAATTAGGTATGAAATAAATACAATAAGGCAATAAACAATCAGAATGGAAATAGCAATCGGAGTGAAAGAAATCCCAACTTGTCTATTAAGAAATTTTCTGGAGGAAATAAAATAAAGCTGAGACTCAGAAAATGGTCCCGGGAGTGCAACTCCTGTGGTAAAATGATTCTTATCAGTTTCCAAAGAATCAAAATTAATTCGCCTTATCAAAATTTTTTCATACAACTGAGGTCTAGGATTTTTTATTTCTAAATTTCCTGGATTGACAAAAAAAGTTAATAAATCTTGTGGATAAATTTCGGAAGGAGGTTGTTTAGTAAACATTAAATCCCGAAAAGTATTCATATCAACAGACCTGGGAATATTTAAATAACTTACTGTATTATAACTAAATGTGTAATAAGTTCTGAAAAGTAAATCATCAGAATATTGTTTACTCGTATCCTGGTCAGAAACAAGTTTTACATATTTAAAAATTACTGTACTGAAATCATTTGCTTTATCAATTGAAAATTTACCTATGCTTCCACGTTTAAAAATGGTTATCACTTCCCTATTTTTTCTATCTATAGAATAAATATCCTTAACCCCAATAGAAAAATTTTCGAACCCAAATCCATCTTTTATATCATGATTACTGGTCTCTACTTCGTAAAAATAAATGGAATCAATAAATGGATAAACTTTAAGCAAGCTTTTTGAGAATGCGCTAAAAGATGATGAATCCATAAAGCCTTGATAAAGCGAAATTTGAGGAATTCTACCGTAATTTAACTCATTGTATGGCTCCAAAACTTCGTCTAAAACTTGGCTTTTATATGAGACAAACCTACTTTCAATAAATTCTTGGGTGTATTTAAAACCTAAGTATAACCCGATCATTAATACAAACGAAATCAGAATTAAAAATATGGTGATTAACGTGTAGTTTTTTCGATATGTATTTTCATTTTTAACTTTCATTTTACTTGCAGATTTTCGGCAAGAAATTTCTCTACCTCTGCATAAAACTCCAGTTTATTTTCTTCGTTTACAAAGCCATGACCCTCATTTTTCTTAAGAAAATAGGTAACCTCTACACCACCTTTTTTTAATGCTTTTACTAATTGCCTAGTTTCATTCACATTTACTCGTGGATCTTTTTCACCCTGAGCTATCATGACTGGTACTTTTATTTTATCAGTATGGAAAACTGGCGAAACTGAGCGGAAATAATTCGCATCTCTTTCTGGATGCCCCACCATTTCGTATACCATTGATAAAAATTGTTTGTAGTATGGAGGAATATCTTTTATATATGTAAAAATATTTGAAATTCCACAATATGAAACTGCACAACGATATAAACCTGGAGTATAGGTAACTCCAGCTAGTGCAGCATAACCACCGAAACTATATCCATAAATACCAATTCTTGTTGAATCTGCAATTCCAGATTCTATCAACCATCTAGCACCATCGGTTATATCATCTTGCATCGTTAAGCCCCATTCATGAAAACTAGCTTGCCAAAATTCTCTTCCATATCCTGTTGATCCTCTAAAATTCATTTGCAAAACAGCATATCCTCTATTGGCTAAAAATTGCACTTCTGGATTAAAACCCCACCGATTTCTATTCCATGGGCCGCCATGGGGGTTTATTATAACAGGAAGATTTTTTGCATCTACACCTTTAGGTAAAGTTAAATAACCATTAATAATCTTTCCATCTCTTGATTTATAACTGATAGCTTTCATATCACACATATCTTCTTCTTTCAACCAAGGGCTTATATCACTTAATTTTTTTAACTTGTTTTCTTCAATATTGTATAAATAAAATGAACCCAACGATTTATCACTAAATGTTCTAACTAAAATTTTTGATTTTTTTGTGTCTTGTTCAAGAATAGAAATTTCCTTACCGGGTAATTGCATCGCAATTTTTTCATAAACTAATCTCGCACTATCATCCAAAAAATTCATTTGATATTTCCAGGTTGTATAAGCTGCGTATAATAACCTTTCATTATTTTCAGAAAAACCAGCTTCGCTTACATCTACATCTTTATGACTAAAAATTTCTTTGACCTCTTTTCCTGTTTTAAGATCTATTAATACAATAGCTTGTTTATCTCGATTAAAATTGCTGGAAGCATAAATAAATTCATTATTCTTACTAAAGGCAATTGGTTGAATTGAATTTTTAAAATCTGTAGTAATAATGATTTTGAATGGCGATTCTTCTGTTTTGCGATACAACAGACTTTGATTTACTCCATCTGTTGCTGCTACTAATAATAGCTTGCCATTATTATCTAATTTCCAATAATGAAAATTACCAGAGTTCTCACAAACCATTGTTAGTTTAGATGTTCTTGTATCAAGTCTGTACACGTCAAATATGCTTGAATCCCTCTTATTCATAGCAATTAAAAGGGTTTTGTCATCCCTTTTATCTGTTTTCACCATCCTGATTTTCACCCCATCAAAAGGAGTAATATCCCGCAAATCAGTACCGTCAGCCTTTACTGCAATTAATCTAAAGTTTTCATCTCCATCATCATCTTTCAAATAAACAAGTTCATTATTCCCTACCCAAAAATATTGACCTACATTTCTGCTGGTTTCTGAAGTTATACGAGTTGCAATATTAGTTTCGAGATTCCGAACCACAATATTTAATCTTTTTTCATATGGTTCTAAAAATGAAATTGAATTTCCATCGGGTGACAGTTGAAAGGAAGTTTTTTCAGGATTTCTGAAAAAATCTTTTATCGAAATTTTTTGCTTTTTTTCCTTATCAACACAGCTAATAAAAATAGATAAAAGGCTAATAAAAAACAGTGGTACTAAATTTCTCGCTTGCATGAAGGTTTAATTCTCGTTTCGATAGTAAAAAAGATTATAATCTATAAAAATACAGCTAATGAAATCCATAGAATAAGGGGTAACAATATTTTTACTGCTTGTTTGAGTTAAAAAGGCACTTTTTTCAAGCAAGATTTATTTATTTATCTGGTAAAAGCTTTATAAAGTGCCAATATATTGTAATCGTTGTTGATTATCAATATTCTCCAATAATTTTATTTACTTGATTTTTGCTTTAATACTAAAATCTATCGCTGAAATATGCAATGGACCTACACGTTTGATTTATATTTGTATGATGAAAAAATTAATTTATTCTTTTTTACTTTGTTTATTTAGCCTAACATCCGTTTTTTCTCAAAATAATCAGGAAGGTGCGTTAGCTAATCAGTATTTTGAAAATGCTGAATATGAAAAAGCAATTGCATTATATGACAAATTAAATCTAGACAACAACCAATATTACACGAATTATATTGCAAGTCTTACAGCATTAAAGGAGTTCGATAAAGCAGAAAAAATTATTAAGCGCCAATTAAAAAAGCGACCTACCGAACTACGGTATCAGGTCGATTTAGGCAAACTTTACCAAAAATCAGGCAACGAAAGTAAAGCAAAAAGCCAGTTTCAGAATGCAATAAAAATGCTGAAACCAGATCAGAATCAAATTGCAGCTCTTGCCACTTCTTTTTATTTGTCTGAAGAACCTGATTTTGCTATTGAAACATATTTGGAAGGAAGGAAATTATTGAAATCACCAACTGCTTTTGTTTTTGAACTGGGAAGACTTTATGATCAAAAAGCAGACAAAACCTTGTTAATTGATGAGTATTTGAATTTATTGGAGAATAATCCTGAACAACTTTCCATGGTTCAGAATTACCTTTCGCAAAGTTTTATTGCAAAAAAAGATTTTGATTTACTTAAAACTGCTTTGTTTAAAAGAATTCAAAAGAATGATCAGAATCCATCATTTTCAGCGCTATTAATTTGGCAATTTTTACAACAACGAGAATTTGAAATGGCTCTTATACAAACCATTGCCATTGATAAGCGTGAAAAGGAAGATGGAAGTGGAGTACTAGAACTAGCCAGATTACTAACAAATAATGAAGCGTATGATGTGGCTGCCAAAGCATATCAATATTTAATTGATAAAGGCCCCAATTCATCTTTGTATTTATATGCAAAAATGGAAATTTTGAACGTGAAGAAAAGTAAAATAACTAAAATGAGTTATTCACAAGCTGATATTATTGCGCTTGAAAATGATTACCAAGTATTTCTGATAGAATTTGGCAAAAACACAAATACTGCATTTGCTATGCTTGAGCTTGGAAAATTAAGAGCTGAATATTTAAATAAGCCGAAAGAGGCAATTAGTGTTTTAGAAGAATTGCTCACCATTAATGGATTGAAACCGGTATTCGTGGCAGAAAGCAAAATTGAATTAGGTGATATTTATATTTTGGATGGTCAAGTTTGGGAATCTGCATTATTGTATGGTCAAGTTGATAAAGCATTTCGAGACGACCCAGTTGGTCAAATGGCACGTTTCAAAAATGCCCGCCTTTCTTATTTTACTGGATCATTTGATTGGGCCAAATCTCAATTAGATGTGTTAAAAGCAAGTACTACCCAACTTATTTCAAATGATGCCTTAAATTTAAGTTTATTAATTGCTGATAACACTGGAATGGATACAAGTACTGAAGCTTTACAAATGTATAGCCGTGCAGAATTATTAAGCTTTCAGCATAAATATCTAGATGCATTAAAAACACTGGATAGTATTCCAGTTTTGTTTCCAAATCATAGTTTGCAAGATGATATATTGATGACAAAAGCTAGAATGGATGCTCGCCAGGGCAATTATTTACAAGCAATTGTCAATTATGAATTAATTGTTAGTATCTATAGTGAAGATATTTGGGCAGATGATGCATTGTACGAAATGGCTGTAATGCAACAAGAGAAATTAAATAATCCTTCAAAAGCAATGGAGATTTACGAGAAATTAATAACCTCTTTTCCTGGTAGTTTATATGTGGTTGATGCTAGAAAGAAATTCAGATTATTACGAGGTGATACGATAAATTAACAAGTTAACTACCATTGCAATGCGAATGTTGCAATTTCGACCTTACATTCCCTGATTTGTCAAAAGCTTCTAATGATAAATCTATGTCAAATGGATCATCTCTCCAAATCATAAAAAATGTGTCTATTTCGAAAACGTTTTGTGATAATTCCTTTTTAATTTCTATTTCAGGTGTTAAAGCACCTTCTTCTATTAATTGTAAACTTACAGACTTCAATTCCTTATTATCGGTAAATTTTATTTTCATGAAAATAGTATCGCCTAATTTATATTCAGCATGATTTTCAGGCCTAATTATCTCAATATTCGGTTTATCATTATCTATTTCATCTTTTACGCAGGCATTTGTAATCAATACAAAGCTTAAAAGTACAATTTTTACAAATTTAGTATTCATCATTTAAATGTTTCGTTTCTACTTTACGCATTAACAATGGCAAAGATATCTATAAATAAAAAAATAATTAAAAATCAATACTTAAAGCTAATTCAGGTTTTACCTTTTCCATAAAACATATACCTTGCACCATGATTTTATATAATGTAACTGTAGTTGTAGAAGATTCTATTCATGACCAATGGTTAGAATGGATGCAAAATGTACATGTTCCGGAAGTAATGGAAACCGGGATATTTTCTAGTTTCAAAATCTGTAAAATTCTTACTCCTCCAGAAGAAGGAACTTCTTATTCCTTTCAATATTTTTGCGAAACTATGTCACATTTTGAACGATATGATCAAGAATTTGCACCAGCCTTGCGAAAATCTGTTTCAGATAAATATGGAGACAAACAATTATCTTTCAGAACTTTAATGCATATTGTAGATCAAAGTTTATGAAAATAGTAGAAGAAATTCTAAATGGAGTTTTAATTCTGGAACCTAAAATATTCAATGATGATCGTGGATATTTTTATGAAAGTTTTAGTACTGCATTTTTTAATGATCAAGGTATAATAGCAGATTTTGTTCAGGATAATCAATCATTTTCTCATAATGGTGCTTTGCGAGGTTTACATTTTCAAAATCCTCCTTTTGCCCAAGGCAAGTTAGTTCGGGTAATTCAAGGTAAAGTATTAGATGTGGTAGTTGATATTAGAAAAGGTTCTCCAACTTTTGGCAAACATTTTTCTGCTGAATTATCTGCTTCCAATCATTTACAAATGTGGATTCCACCAGGCTTTGCTCATGGATTTGCTACACTTGAAGATGAAACCATTTTTTGTTATAAATGCACTAACGTTTATAATAAAGCTGCAGAAGGTGGTTTATTTTGGAACGACAAAACGCTTAACATTGACTGGAAAATCGAAAATCCGATCATTTCTGATAAGGATGCTATTTTACCTTCATTTAATACCTTAGAATCTCAATTCATATTTCCTTAATTTTTTTATCATGAGAAAAATACTATTTTTTAGTTTGATTGCTTTATTTATTTGCAGTTTAGGGTTTGCTCAAAACCGATTGACACCAGAAATGCTTTGGAAACTTGGTCGGGTTGGTGAACCTGCTTTATCACCAGATGGAAACACAGTTGTATATAGTGTTCGGAATTTTAATTTGCAAGAAAATAAAGGAAACACAGATTTATATTCAGTTTCCGTAAATGGAGGACCAGCTAAAAAATTGACTTCTTTTGCAGGAAATGAGGGCAATCCAAGATGGCGACCTGATGGTGAAAAAATTGGGTTTATTGCCTCAGAAGGTGGAACTGATCAATTATGGGAAATGAACCCTGATGGTAGTAGTCAGCAAAAAATAAGTGCAATAGCTGACGGATTAAGCAATTTTAATTATGCAAAAACCGGAAACAGAATCTATTTTACAGTAGATGTTCAAATTGCAAAAAAAACAAGCGATTTATATCCTGATTTGCCAAAAGCAAGCGGAAAATTAATTGATGGATTAATGTTCAGACATTGGAACCAATGGGAAGATGGTGCTTTTTCGCATGTTTTTGTTGCAGATTATGCTAACGGAAAAATAACTTCTACTCCAAAAGATATTATGCCTGGCGAAGCATATGATGCTCCATTAAAACCTTTTGGAGGAGAAGAACAATTAAATTTCAGTCCAGATGGAAACAAAATTGCATATACCTGCAAAAAACTATCGGGCACCGAATATGCAAAAAGCACGAATGCAGAAATTTATATTTATGATATAACTACAGGCAAAACTGAAAACGTAAGCAACGGAAATATTGGTTATGATACTGAGCCACGATTTTCGCCAGACGGAAAAAGTATAATTTGGTTAAGTATGGAAAGGGATGGTTTTGAGGCGGATAAAAACAGAATCATTCAACTAGATTTTGCAACTGGAAAAAAAATAGATTTAACTGCTGGGTTTGATTTTACAGCCGGCAGTCCGTCATGGTCTGCTGATAGTAAAAATATTTATTTTGAATGTCCAACTTTAGGTACGCATCAGATTTTTAGTTTAATAGTTGACAGAAGAAAAAAGATTTATCCATTTATTCAAATCACAAAAGGGCAGTTTGATATGGGTGGACCGATAGTAGGTACTAAAAATGGAAAGACAATATTAATAAGTACCCAAAGTAGTATGGCTTCACCTCCAGAAATCTATTTGGTTGATTTGCAAAATCCAATTCCAAAGGCATTAACTACTACAAATGCTGAAGTTTTAAATTCGGTAAAAATGGGTAAAATAGATAAGCGGATTGTAAAAACAAGCGATGGAAAAGATATGGTTGCTTGGGTGGTTTATCCACCAGATTTTGATCCGGCTAAAAAATATCCAAGCTTGTTAGTTTGCCAAGGCGGCCCTCAAAGTATGGTTAGTCAATCTTTTTCGTATCGTTGGAATCCTGAATTAATGGCGGCAATGGGATATATTGTTATTGCACCAAACCGAAGAGGATTACCTGGTTTTGGACAAGCTTGGAATGATGAAATAAGTGGAGATTGGGGTGGACAAGCCATGACAGATTTACTTTCGGCAATTGATGATCTTTCTAAAGAACCCTACATTGATAAAAAAAGAATTGCTTGTGTTGGAGCAAGCTATGGTGGTTTTACCACGTATTGGATGGCAGGAAATCACAATAAACGTTTTCGAAGTTTTATTTCTCATTGTGGAGTTTATAATTTTGAGAGCATGTATGGAGGAACTGAAGAGGTATTTTTTACCAATTTTGATTTAAAAGGAGCACCTTGGGAATCACCTAAACCGAAATCTTATGAAGCTTTTTCGCCTGATAGATTCGTACGAAATTGGGATCGTCCTATTTTAGTGATCCATAATGAACTAGATTTCCGTGTACCACTTAACCAAGGCTTGGAAGCATTTTCTGCGGCTCAACTTCGAGGAATTGAAAGTAAATTTTTATACTTCCCAGATGAAGGGCATTGGGTTACAAAACCACAAAATAGTGTGCTTTGGCAACGGGTATTTTTTCAATGGTTGGAGGATACAATGAAGTAAAATTGATCGAATAGTTCCAAAATCATTCGATATACAATAAAAAACGACCCGATGAAGATCTCATCGGGTCGTTTTCGTTTTATAAGAAATTATAGAATAAGATTTTTAAATAATATCGTAGAAATTTCTAAGATATTAATATTGAACTCAAAGGTTAGTTAGTTTTTAACAATGAGTCCAACATTGCTTTTTCTCTTTCCTTCCAATTTTTTCCATTTGTTTTTTCCAAATGTTTTTCCATTTCGGAATTATAGAAGTGAACACCATTAAAAATAGTACAACCAATGTTAACAGATTCATATCCAAACTTTTTTTGAACCAATTTTTCAATTTCTAGTTTCCTTTCCCAATTAATAGTAAGATCTGGTAAAATTAGCCCAACAACTATTATTTGCACTTTACCATTTTTAATATCTTCAACGGCGGTGAAATAGTTGAAATTTTCTTCTAAACCATAAAAATCTTTAGTCTTTTGCCATAGATATGGTAATGTAAAAAGGATAAATGCAATTGGTATTGTTATTATAATTCTTTGAATAAACATTTGCCTTTTGAATAAAAATAGGCCAAATAAAAGTCCAACTAACGATGCAAAACCAACAATTTTAAAAAGTTCTATTATTTCTAGATTCAAAAAAACTTCCAGTTGATTACTAAATGAATTAACATTAATAAAAAAAGTAAATAGAAATAATAAAACTGCACTAATAATTACTAATAATTGTGTTCGACTAATCATACTTTTTGCTAAAATTTATAAATCATATTAAAATACAAACTTTTCTTTTGGTCTATTTATCATAATTTATACTTCCCAATTTATACTTTAAATTCTTTATATTTAACTACAAAAAACCTCTAATGACAGAAGTAAGCAATAAACGCAGCTATAGCACATTTTTATATAGTTGTATAATACTTTCGGGCTTAAGTATTTTACCTATTGCCTTGCGCAACTATAGTTTAGCGAGTAACATTGTTCCTATTATTATACTTTGCCTTTGTGTATTAGCAATTATTATTGTTAGGCCCGCCTATTTAAATTTGCGAATAATTAATAATCAATTAATTATAAACAATAATCCATTTACAGAAGACAATATTATTATGAATTGGAATGAATATGGAGGATATAAATTTGATCCAATTTCAAAAGGAACTGGTAGAAAAATAATATTTTTCAGAAATACCAACCTAGGTTTGATGCAAAGCAAAGAGTATCGAATTACACTTTTAAGTAAAGAGAAAGTTCATGAATTTGAATCATTGCTAACAAATTTCAAAGCACAAACAGGTACTTAAAATTAAACTATAAACAAAAGTTATTTTGTGACTTTATCGTTCAAAAGAAAACAACTCAGCATCTGAATTTGATTTTCCTTTAATTAAATCTGTAATTATTTCTGCAGCAATTAAACTAAAAGTAATTCCATTACCACCAAAACCTAATGCAAAATAACTATTAGGATATTTTTTATTCGTTCCAATATAAGGAAGGCCATCTTTAGTACTTCCAAAAGTACCAGCCCAGCAAAATTCTGGTTTAAAAGGAATTGATGGAAATATTTTATTAAAATCCGAAACTAATTTTTTTGTTTTACTTTCTAATTGGCTACTTCTCAAATTCGGATTATTATATTTCGTGTCACGTCCACCAATTAAGAGTCTGTTGTCATTAGTGGTTCTCATATATAAATATGGATTTGCAGTATTCCAAATCAATACTTCGTCTTTCCAAAAGGCAGATTTATCATTAAATTGTTCACTTACACACGCAAAAGTTGTATTTAGATTTACAATTTTTTTATTCAGCATTTCACTTACTTCATAACCTGTTGCATAAATTATTTTTTTTGCTTGAATGATAAATCCATTTTCGGTTTTAATTTCAAGACCATTATTTATATGCTTTACGGTACTTGCACCAGTACGATCAAATACTTTTAAGCCTTTTTTAATGGCATATTGATGCAAGAAATGCGTTAATTGAAATGCATTTGTTGTTGCTCCTTTGTCTGACAAAATTGCTCCGCTTGCTTTAAAATTAAACCCTGAATTAATTTCATCGCTTGCTAAATAATTTACAGGAAAACCTGCTTTTTTTCTGGCCTCGTATTCTTTTTTTAAGAAATTAACATCGCCTTTTTTTGCAGCATAGTACAAACTTTTTTTCGATTCAAAATCTTTTAATCCGATTTTTTTTGCAATAATTTCCAGCTTATCTATTGATTGAGAACATAAAGAATATGCCCTGCGTGCATTATCTTCCCCGATTTTCTTAATCAACTCAATTAAGGGTTCGTCAATTTCGTATTGCAAAAGTGATGTGCTAGCGCATGTACTTCCTAAGCCAATACTTCTTGAATCTAAAACAACGCACTTAATATTTGCTTCAGTTAAATGATATGCTGCTAAGGCTCCTGAAATACCACCTCCAAGAATGACTACATCTGTCTCTAAGTTTGAATTTAATTTAGGATAATGAAAAGGTAATCCATCTTTTATTAACCAAAAAGGATAGCCAGAAGTTAAGTCCATTTTTTTTCTTTGGTTAATTCAATTGCTATTCCAAACGGAAAACGAACCAGAAAAATTAAATAAAATATTAACGAACTGCTTCTTGCAAAAAATTATTTAATGGATATAATTCTTTCCAGATTTCAGAAATCTTTTCTGCAGCAGATTTATTCATCAGAAACGAATCTTTAAATGGATGCGAAACCGTAAAACTTTTCAATTTTAGTAATTCTATTTCAGGGTGTTGAGCATCAAAACCCTTTGGTGAGGTTTTCAATTTATCTTCAGCGCTTAATTCCCCATAAGTTTCTCGAAATGATTTTTTTTCTAGAATGGATTTAAAATCTGCTGAGTTATAATCAATTTCTTGGCGAATTTTTTTAAGATCTTCGGCTTCAGGCATCCAATATCCTCCTGCAGCAAATGATGCTCCAGGCTGAATATGAAGATAATAACAGGCTCCTGTTCCTTTTTTGCCTTGAGGCCCGATTATAATTCCAATATTAGTTTTGTATGGTGTTTTATTTTTACTGAAACGAATATCTCGATAAATTCTACTTTGGCAAGATGCAGCAGTGGTATTTATTAAGGAAACATCAAACGCTTTCATTAAATCCAATAATTCAATGGTGAACTCCAAGACATTTATTTTAGCCAAATCGTGCCTTTTCTTATTTTCTAGAAACCATTCTCGATTATTATTTTCTGCAATATCAGTCAAAAACTCAAAGGTTGATTTGTGAATCATAAAGAATTAATTGGCCGATTGAAAACGTTGGTCATATTTTACTCCACCAAAATAATGGAGCATTAATGATCTAGCATATCTAAAATTGAAAGGGAGAAAAAATAAAATTCCACCAACTATAACTAAACAATAGGTCAATGGAGGTGGATCATTTAAAAAAATAAAGGTAAGTACTCCAATAATAAAACTTTGACCAACATTAAATGCATAGCTAACATACATTGCTCCCCAAAAAAATCCCATTTCCACTTCGTATTTCAGTCCGCAAACTGGACAAAACTGATACATTTTATTGAAATCAATTAAATTGTATAAAGGTTTTTTGAACATTTTACCTTTTCTGCATCTCGGACATTTACAGCTTAAAACCGCACTAAATTTAGAGGGTATTGCCATTTTTTAATTTAAATTAATTGGTTCATTCCGAATATCAATCGGAATATTTTTTCTGCGGTAATTTTTATACCAAACCCAACCTACTCCGCCCACAACAAGATAAGGAGCAGCTAATAAATACAATATTCCATTATTTAATCCTCTTGCTCTATTATTACCTTCACGCATAGAGGATTCAATTGAAGCTTTACACATCGGACATTGTGCATTTGCATTAAAAGTTGCAAACATAGAAGCTAAAAAAAACAAAGTTGCAATTAATATTGAACGAAATGACTTCATAATTAATGTGTGTAAAATGGAGAAATCATTAAATAAACGATAACTCCTGTAACAGTAACATATAACCAAATTGGAAAAGCAAATCGAACTAATTTACGATGCTTTTCAACCTGCATTTGTAAACCTCTATGAAAGGACAAAAGAATCAAAGGCAATACTCCAGCTGCTAGAATAATGTGAGTATATAAAATAGTTAAATAAATATTTCTAAAAGGACTATCTGCAGGATAACTAGTATGAGTAGCAAAATAATGGTAAACAATATATAAAACAAGAAAAATAGATGAAAGAGTAAATGTGATCAGATTTAATCTTTTGTGCATCAGTATATTTTTCTTTCTAATAAAATACAAGGAAGTAAGAAGTAATATAGAACAGCTAGCATTGATTAATGCGTTAATTGCAGGAAAAATGTAAACAATTTCAGGAGTTGCAATGGTAACTGGAATTACCCGTCTGTTTAGCAGAACTACAACAATAAAAACAAATATTGAAATTCCAGAGACTAAACGAAAAATAAGTTTGTCATTATTTACAAAGGCAGCATTCATAAAAATAAAACGATTAAAAACGTGAATAGTTTTTATTTAATTTCACGCAAATACTCCATAATTAAAACTTTGATTTCGTTAATCAACTTATCAGTTTCTTCTTTTGATGTACCATCATAAAATCCTCTGATGCGTTTATCCTTGTCTATCAAAATTAGCATTTCACTGTGAATAAAATCTTGAGGACCACCATCGCCTTTTACTGCATTAACTAAATAGCTATTTCTGGCCAATGAATAAATTTGTGGTTTATCGCCAGTTAAAAAATTCCATTTCGGGGATTTTGCTTTATATTTTTCTGCGTAAGTTTTTAAAACTGAAACAGAATCTGCATCAGGATTAACCGTAAATGAAACCAGCCTAATATATTTATTATCTTTAAACCGAACATTTAGCCTACTCATTTGAGTCGACATTTTCGGACAAATAGTTGGACATGTAGCAAAAAAGAAATTTGCTATGTAAATGGTGTTTGATAAATCTGCTTGTGTTACCGTTTTACCATCCTGATTAGTTAACTTAAAATCGGCAATTGTGTGATATAATGTATCTTGAACTGGTTTTCTTTTAACCATTCTAATTTCTCCGGAAACTTGTTTCTCCCCTAAAATAGGTAGGCGCAAATAGTGATTTTTTCCCATTTGCAAAAGAATATAAGCTAATCCTGGCAATACAAGCACCATAAAAAGCAATACAACCCGCTTCATCCCCCCTGTAATTTTCATGTTAGATTATCTGGTTATGAACCAATAGTTTCCTTCGTAAAGCATTGCAACAATAAAAACTACGATAAAAAGTATTGGTACTACGATTGAATAAATTAAACTTAGTTTTTCAAACTTAAGGTGCATAAAGAAAGCAACAATGTAAAAGGCTTTCATTAAGGTAAGTATGATGTACAATGGATTTGCCACTCCAGAACCAAAATAACCTTTAGGCACAATGTATAAAGCTATAATAAATTCAAGTGCTGTAATCGCAGTTAAAATCCAGAATACATTCCAGATTTTTTTCTTCGACATGGTTGCATGTTCTGCATGCGGTGCAGTATTTTCTAAATTATGATCAGATGATGAAGACATATTTGCTTGTTGATTTATAAATTAAACAAGATAAAAGAATGTGAAAACAAAGACCCAAACCAGGTCTACAAAGTGCCAGTAAAGACCAACCTTTTCTATCATGTCGTAGTGACCTCTTTTTTCGTAAGTGCCAGCCAATACATTGAAATAGATAATAATATTTAAAATAACTCCACTAAATACGTGAAAGCCATGAAAACCTGTAATGGTGAAAAATAAGTTCGTGAAATTAGTGGAAGCAACAGTTCCATCTTCATTTAAAAATGGATTCATTCCCCACCAAGCACCTTCGTGGTGTAAGTGATTCCATTCCCAAGCCTGACAACTTAAAAAAGCTATACCGCCTAAAATTGTCCAAACCATCCATTTCGCAACTTCTTTTTTTGCATTTCTATGTCCAGCCTCAACAGCCAAAACCATCGTTACACTGCTTAAAATTAAAATAAAAGTCATGATACCCACAAAAACAAGCGGAGCACCACCTTCTATAAAAGGAGCAGATTGAAATACTACGTCTGGATCTGGCCATGATAAAGCGCTAAAGCGAATAGAGCCATAAGCGATAAGTAAAGTAGCAAAAGTAAAAGCATCTGAAATGAGGAAAAACCACATCATAATTTTTCCGTAATCGACTGAGAAAGGGGATACTCCACCGTTCCAGGGACTCGCTTTTATCTCATCCAGATTTGACAATGAACTCATTGGTTTAAGTTTTGGTTATTGGTTCAAAAGTAAAAAAACAAATAAATATATCCACAATATATCTACGAAATGCCAAAATATAGCACAAATTTCGATTTTGAACAAATTTTTAACCTGTCCAATATTTTTGTAAGCAACTATTAAACTGGAAGCTATTAGGAGTACACCCGCTAAAATATGCAAGCCATGTAATCCGGAAATAATATAAAGGAATGATCCAGAGGGGTTTCCAGTTAAATAAATTCCGATTTGGGTTAATTGAACCCAAGCTAAATATTGCCCTACTAAAAATAAAATCCCTAAAACTAAGGTAATCCACAAAGCTATTTTTTGCGTTTTATAATCTGATTTTTTGGCTGACAAATATGCCCAATGCATGGTTGCACTACTTAATAAAATAATAAATGTGGTGATCCAGAATAATATTGGCATCTGGAACGATACCCAGTTACCTTCTGCTTTTCTTACAATGTATCCACTGGTAAGGCCAGCAAACATCATGATTACACTTACGATTATTACCCAAAGAATAAATTTCAAAGGTTTTAAATTTTGAGGCCTTTGATCGGTAATATATGAATTAGATTGTTTTGCTTGCATCACATTAATTTTTGAACTAATAAACTTATTTGAATAATAGGAAGGTATAAAAATGAACCAAACATTAGCCTACTAGCTTCTTTCACTTGGCAGGTTAGGTACAAATTTACAGATTGATAGATAAATATAGAGCCGGCAATTCCACATATTACAGCGTATCCAATTCCAGCCCAATCAAAAATCAGCGGTATAAAGGAAATTGCAACGAGTAATAAAGTTGAAACTAAAGTTTGAGTTGCACTATTCTTATTTCTGCCACCTTCTGATGGCAATAATCTAAAACCAGCTTTTTTGTAATCATCGTCCAAAACCCAGGCAATAGCCCAAAAATGTGGAAATTGCCACATAAACTGGATTAGAAATAAGACAATCGCCTCACTTCCAAAAGTACCGTTGTAAGCTACCCAGCCAATTAATGTTGGCAATGCACCAGGCAATGCACCAATATGTACAGCAAAAGAACTTATTTGTTTCATCGGAGTATATACAAACGCATACGACATTACAGCTAAGCCACCAAGCAAAGCTGTTTGCCAATTCATAAAATACCCAAGTAGAAAAATACCTGTTACAGCCATTGTAATACAAAGTAGAATAGCTTCAACATAATTTATATGCCCTGATGGTAATGGACGATTTTTAGTGCGATCCATTAATTTATCTAAGTCTTTTTCAATTACTTGATTAAAACCATTTGCTGCACCAGTAATTAAAAACCCTCCAATAATAAGAATGATCATTTTTGGATATTCAACCAATCCATTTGCGGCCATTAAATACCCAATTGCTGCCGAAAAAACAACTAAAGCACTTAATCTGAATTTGATTAACTGTATGTATGATTGGATTCGGCTTGGAGAATCAATAGAAACTTGTTGGTTTTGTATCTTCAAAATTTGTTTTTCATTATTAAGATTGTAAAACAAAATTTGATTCCGGTTTCATTTTATTAAAAAAAAGAAATACCATGCAAAGTTGAACACTGAAAAGCAGAGTTGCCAGAAATAAATGAATTGCTTGGAATGCTGGAGGTAAATCTAGGTATGACAATACAACTCCACTTATTATTTGCAATAATATGAGAGATATATTTAATCGTAGCAATAGCGTAAGAAATGAAGAATGCATTAATACTGCTCTGGTTTTCACAAAAAGAATAACATTTAAGGTTAAAACTAAAATGGATAAACTTCTGTGAATAAAAAAAGGAGCTCCTGCTAATTCAACCCATGTACCTCGATCTGCAAAATTCATCATTTTGGAAATTTGGTCGACAGCCTCCCGAACTTGTGTACCTAAAGCGACTTGTATTATAGTAAATAAAAAGCAAAGTGATAAAACTAAGCTTACAGAGGTTGAAAAATGATATTTCTTGATATGAAAATTCGAATGAACAGAAATGATATAGGTGTAAAGTAATATTCCCAAAATAATTAAAGCAACAAACATGTGAGCTGTAATCATTAGTGCATGCAAATTAGATTCAACCACTTTACCACCCAACCAAGCTTGAAAACCTACCAATAAAAAGCTCGCTAAAACCAAATAAAAAATAAATGGCTTTGATTTTAAAAACTGAAAAGATGAAATAAGTGTGGCAAAAATAAACAAGCCAGTTATTGCTCCAATCAATCTGTTTATATATTCTGTCCAGGTTTTATTCACATTAAATGTGGTGTTTTCATAACCTCTATCTTTGTAAACCTGCTGATAATTTACAGGTAGCTGATCAATAGATGTTGGTGGAATGTAGCGATCGAAGCATTTTGGCCAATCTGGACAGCCCATACCTGAACCTGTACTTCGAACTACTCCGCCTGCAAGTATGAGTATTAAAAGACTAAAAAGAGTCAGTTTGTTAAGAAAAAGAAAAGTCGTTTTCGAAAATATCGACATGTATTTTGTAATCGTGCAATAGGTATTCTTTGAAAAAAGGCCAATTCAATTAAGAGTTGAATTGGCCTTTTTACGTTTTTTAAGCTTAATAACTATACTGTTTCCTGACGATCATTATCAGCAGCTGTTGTAAAAAGTTCAACTGGAGGTACTGTTTCATGTTCTTTTTCATCATGTACCCCAAAATCCATTGGTAAGTTGGAACTTATTGTTTGAGAAAAAGGTACAGTTTGTGGAATATAGTCTAATTCAGCGCCAGGCTTACTATAATCATAAGGCCATCTGTAAACTGTTGGAATCTCTCCCGGCCAGTTTCCATGTATTCTTTCTACTGGTGCTGTCCATTCAAGTGTATTTGATTCCCAAGGATTTTGCTCAGATTTCTTTCCATTGAAAATACTATTGAAAAAATTGTAAATAAATATAAGCTGAGCAGCAGAAGAAATAATTGCAGCTGCGCTAATAAACTGATTTAATCCCAACCACTGATTCATAAAATCGAAACTTGTAAAAGCATAATATCTACGTGGCACACCATCTAAGCCCATAAAGTGCATCGGAAAGAATACTAAATATGCCCCAATAAAAGTTAACCAAAAATGGATATATCCAAGTTTTGCGTCCATCATTCTTCCATACATACGTGGAAACCAATGATAAATACCTGCAAGCATTCCGAATATAGCGGCACTACCCATTACCAAGTGAAAGTGAGCAACTACAAAATATGTATCGTGTAAATTAATATCTATTGATGCGTTTCCTAAAAATATTCCAGTTAAACCTCCAGATATAAAGAAAGAAACTAAACCAATTGCGAAAAGCATTCCTGGGGTAAATCGGATATTACCTCTCCAAAGTGTTGCTAAATAGTTGAATGTTTTTACTGCAGACGGTACTGCAACAATCAATGTTGTAAACATAAAGACTGAACCCAGAAAAGGATTCATTCCTGTTACAAACATGTGATGACCCCAAACTATAAAAGATATTACAGTAATACCAACTAATGAAATAATCATTGCTCTATATCCAAAAATAGGCTTTCTGGCATTGGTTGCTATAATTTCTGAAGTAATACCCAAAGCTGGCATCAATACAATGTAAACCTCTGGGTGACCGAGAAACCAAAACAAATGTTGGAATAAAATTGGGCTACCGCCAGAATTTGCTAAGACTTCACCATTCAAAACAATATCAGTCAAGTAAAAACTAGTACCGAAACTTCGATCAAATATTAAAAGAATAACTGCTGCAAATAATACTGGAAACGATAAAACACCTACAATTGCAGTGAGGAAAAAAGCCCAAATAGTAAGAGGCATTTTTGTCATGCTCATTCCTTTTGTTCGCATATTTAATACAGTGCTGATATAATTTATTGCTCCCATTAATGACGATGCAATAAATAAACCCATACTTGTAAGCCACAAAGTCATTCCTAATCCACTTCCTGGCATTGCTTTCGGCAAAGCACTTAAAGGCGGGTAAATTGTCCATCCACCTGATGCAGGGCCTGTTTGGATAAAAAACGAGCTTAGCATGATAATAGATGCCATTAAGAAAAACCAATAAGACAACATATTAATGAATGGAGAAGCCATATCTCTTGCTCCAATTTGCAATGGAATTAAAAGATTACTAAAGGTTCCACTTAATCCTGCGGTTAATACGAAAAACACCATGATAGTACCATGAATGGTAACCAAAGCCATGTAAAAATCTGGCTTTATTCTACCACCTTCTGCCCATCTTCCTAAAAAAGTTTCTAATACTGGAAAAGTCTTATCAGGCCATCCTAATTGAATTCTGAAAAGAACAGATAAACCCATGGCAATTACGCCCATTATAATTCCAGTAATCAAAAATTGCTTAGCAATCATTTTATGATCCTGACTGAAAACGTATGTATTCAGAAAAGTTTCTTTGTGATGACCGTGATCATGCGAATCATGAGCATGAGCTGGTGATGTTTGCTTTCCTATTAAATCTGCCGTTAGAGTTGACATGTTTCTATTATCTTTTAAACTATTTTAATGCTAATTCTTTTGTAGTTGCTTCTTTCTTAACTTCATTTTCAATTGCCTGAAGTTCTTTCTTAACCTGATCATTGTAAAAAGGTTTTTGTGCTTTAAACCAAGTATTATATTCTGCTTCTGAAACCACACGTACTTTTACCTGCATATTATAATGAGCAGCCCCACAAATTTTTGCGCAAAGCATTACGTAATCAAATTTGGGGTTGTCCTTCAATTTCCGCATTTCTTTAGTTGTAAGCCTTGGAGTGAAATAAAAGTATGTTGGCATACCAGGAACACAATTCATTTGCAATCTAAAATCGGGCATATAAACACTGTGAAGTACATCTTTAGCACCCATCTGCAATTTAATTGGCTTACCAACCGGAAAAACTAACTCTTGTACAATTTGATCGTCAAGATTTCTACCATCTTTAAAATCAAGTCCGATATTGTTAGTAGCATTTATTAATTTATAATTCCGGTCTCCAAGCATTCCATCTTGTCCTGCATAACGAACAGTCCATCTAAATTGCTCTCCAACTATTTCTATAGCTATTGGGTTTCGAGATTGTCTACCATGGCTAGTAATATCAGTCCATGTTCTCCATCCAAATATTACTAAAACTGTAAGAACGACTGCTGGAACTAATGTCCAATAAATTTCAAGTTTGTTATTGTGAGGATAAAAGAAAGCTCGTTTCTCTTTTTTCTGCTGATAAATGAAAGCGTACCCGAATAATAAAATGTGCGTTGCAAAAAATACAAAACCTGTAATATAAGCTGTAATTCTAAATAAATTATCGATAATCACACCGTGTTCAGAAGCTGATTCGAACATGGAACGATCACCTAAAACAGTAAAGCTCCAATACGATCCGTAAATACCTAAGACCAAAAATATGATAAACATCCATGCATTAATCTTATTCCATTTAAAATCAAGTGCCTTTCCACCAATGTTATAGTTGAGGCCTAATAAACGAAATGATTTACCAAGAATGATAAAAACTAGAAATACACTAACTGCTAATAATAAATAATAACCTAATAAATCCCAACGTTTTGGTGCAACTTCTTCGGCAGCTACAGCAACCGCTGCTGGTGCGTCTTGTGCAAATGTTACAATTGAAGAAAAAATTATTGCAAGCGTTAACAGGAATTGCTTTTTTACTTTTTCAATGATATTAAAGCCTATTACTTTCATGTGCTTATTTTTATTGTATGCTAATTAAGGCTATGAATAAACAGCCAAAAGTGTGATATTGTTTAATTAAATGTGATGATGAAGGCTTTCTTGTAAAAATGGGTGATTTTTTGGAATTAATGATGCCTGAGCAAGACCGCGCATCATCATAAAACTGAATAAACCAACAAATCCGATTAGAATTCCAAACTCTGGGATATCCAAACCTCGTTCTTCTCCTACTGAACCTGGCATCGCCATCATGTAAAAATCTAACCAGTGGCCAAGTAATATAACCACACAAACGAATTTTAGAATTTTAATGTTTCGCTTTGCATCTCTAGACATTAACACTAAAAAAGGAATTAAGAAATTGATAACTACATTACCCCAAAAAAGATAAATATATTCTGGTTTCCATCGGTAATAAAACCAAGTTACTTCTTCTGGAAGGTTTGCATACCAAATTAATATAAATTGAGCAACCCATACATAAGCCCAGAAAATTGAAAAGGCGAAAACGAATTTACCAAGATCATGTAAATGGTTTTCGTTGATATGTTGCATATAGCCATTTTCTTTCAAGATAATGGTAGTAAGTGCAATTGCAGCTAGGCCACTTACCCACATACTGGCAAAATTATACCAAGCAAACATAGTACTAAACCAATGTGCTTCGATAGACATCATCATATCAAACGCGAAAATTGCACTAGTAAAGGCGAAAATAACCAAAAATATAGCTCCGTATTTAAAGCTCTTATCATAGTTAATCATGCCACCAATTTTATCTTCGTTTAAAGAAAATCGTCGGAACATGGCAGCAAAAATATTCCAGATTACTACAAAGAATACTAAGCGACCTATAAAAAACGGAACATTTAAGAATGCTGACTTTCCAGCAATTATTTTATCATATTCTGGATTTGGTGTTTTGCCATCTGCCATAAATTCATTTAGCAAAGCTGGGTCTGCCCAGTGATGATAAAGGTTATGTGACAACAAACCACCAGCTACCACAATTACAATAATTGCTGATGCAAAAGGTAATGCAGTCATAAATGCTTGAGGAATTCTAACTAACCCAGCTGACCAACCAGCTTGAGCAACATATTGTAAGGCTACGAAAAACAAACCAGCCAAACATATACACATGAAATAGTAGCTGCAAACCAATAAATTAGCCCAAGTACGTTCGGTATGTCCGCTAAGAACCCCGTAGACAATTGATAAAATGCCAACGAGAATCATAATGTAAGTGTACCGTTTTGCTTTATCTGAAAAAACGAATTGTTCGGTCATTTTGGAAATGAATTGCTGATTAAAGTTTTTGTAAAGTTTGAACATACTGAACCACTTTCCAGCGTTCAGTTTTTGATAATTGAGATGCATGTGATCCCATTAAATTTTTGCCATAGGTAATAGAAAAGAATATTTTACCTTCTGTAATATTTTTTATTCCTTCTGATTGATATGCAGGAACTGGAAATTTACCTGCAGTAGGAAGTGAACCATTTGCTTTGCCTAATGGACCATGACACTGAGTACAAAAATTAATGTACAATTTTTTGCCTTCTGCCAGGTTAGCTTGCGTTACTGGCAATGGATTTTTCAATTCAACACCTGCAGCTTCGTAACCATCTGTTGTATTTGGATAGTGAAATACTTCGCCATTTGTTTTAATAGTGCCTGCAACAGGTAACTGAGCAGTTTTTCCATCTGCTGTTACAGGGTTTTTCTGATCGGGGTTATAAGCGATTGGATAGTACATATTTGGTGCATACTCCGACCCTGGCTCTCGTTTAAATTTTGAGCAAGAACTTAATACTACAGATAAAATAGTAATTGAAAATGCACTAAATATAATTTTCGTTTTATTCATCATCATATTTTATACTTCTTTAACCTTAATTTCTACTGCACCTGCATCGCGCAAAATCTGATTCACTTCTTCTTCAGTTTTATTTTGATTATTCGCAATTGCAACAACAAATTTGTCATCTGTACTTCTTGGATCCATAATAACTGGAGAAATACCTGGAGCCATTCTATTTACCCAAAAAAATGTTGCAGCCATACCTAATGCTGCAAATAATACAGTAAGCTCGAAAGTAACTGGAACATAATTGGGAAATGGCAAATAAGGCTTACCTCCAATATCCATTGGCCAATCAATCCCCATGGTATAAGTTATAAGACTAATTGCCGTGCAAAAACCTAATAAGCCAAAACAAAATCCCGCAATTGGTATTCGAGATCTAGGTACAGATAATTTATGCTCTAATCCATGAATTGGAAAAGGAGTATATACATCATAAATTTTTATTCCACTTGCTTGTACTTTATCAATGCCTGAATTTAACACTTTCAGGCTGTCAAAAATACCAAGTATGTATTTTGAATTAGTCATTTTTCTTATCCTTGTTGTGAATTGCTGTTGTTGCAATAATTACATTTCCAGTTGTAGTTTCTTGAGAATGATTATCATCGTGAACACCATGGCCAGCTCTCAATTTATCTTTTGCTACTTCACTTGAATCTTCTAACAATAATTTCACTTCCGCCATTGCAATTGATGGCAATACTCGAATGAACAATAGGAATAAAACAAAGAAAATTCCTAATGATCCAACGAAAATTCCAACTTCTGTCCATCGTGGATAGTACATCGCCCAACTTGAAGGCAGGTAATCTCTGTGTAATGAAGTAACGATAATTACAAATCGTTCGAACCACATTCCAATATTAATGAATATGGAAATAATCCAAGTGGCAACTACACTGGTTCGTATTTTCTTAAACCAAAATAATTGAGGTGAAATTACATTACAGGTAATCATGGACCAATATGCCCACCAGTATGGACCGGTCGCTCTATTTATAAATGCGTATTGTTCATATTCAACTCCTGAATACCAAGCAATAAAAAATTCTGTACCATAAGCTACTCCAACTATTGATCCGGTCAAAATAATAATCCGGTTCATTAAATCAATATGCTGAATAGTAATGTATTCTTCGAGACTTAGAACTTTTCTAGCAATAATTAACAATGTTTGAACCATAGCGAAACCAGAGAAAATTGCTCCTGCAACAAAATATGGTGGAAAAATAGTAGTATGCCAGCCTGGAACAACTGAAGTAGCAAAATCCATACTTACAATCGTATGAACTGAAAGTACCAGAGGAGTAGATAAACCTGCAAGAATTAATGAAATAGATTCGAAACGTAACCATTGCCTGGAACTACCTGTCCAACCGAATGATAAAATTCCGTAAATTTTCTTTCTGGTTCCATTTGCTCTGTCTCTAATTGTAGCGATATCGGGAATCAAACCAATATACCAGAAAACTAGAGATACTGTAAAATAAGTGCTAATTGCAAAAACATCCCAAACAAGTGGTGAGTTGAAGTTAACCCAAAGTGGACCAAAATTATTTGGCAATGGTAAAGCCCAATAAGCTAACCAAGGCCGACCCATATGTTCGAAAATGAACGAAGCAGCACATAAAACTGCAAAAATCGTCATTGCCTCTGCCGATCGATTAATAGAATTTCTCCAGTTTTGTCTGAACAATAATAAAATTGCAGAAATTAAAGTTCCGGCATGACCAATCCCAACCCACCAAACGAAATTGGTAATATCCCATGCCCAACCCACTGTTTTATTTAAACCCCACGTTCCTAAACCATTCCAAAATGTATTGTAACTGGAAAGCATCCAGATTCCTAAGGCTAATGCTGCAACGGCAAAACCCATCCACCATTCTTTACTTGGTGCGTTTTCAACCGGGCGAAGTACATCTTCTGTAATCTTGTGATACGTTACATTTTTACCGGTTACTAACGGTTCTCTAATTAATGACTCATGACTGCTCATATCTTATTTCTTATCGGTTCTTTATGCCAATTTAACTTCTGAATCCTTATTTCTGACTTTCGTCATATATCCTATTCCTGGTTGTACGTTTAGTTCTTCCAAAATATAGTAAGTTCTTTCATTTTTCAACGCTTTAGAAACTTCACTTTCTGGATCATTAATATCACCAAACACGATTGCATTTGCAGGACAAGTTTGCTGACAAGCCATTTTTATCTCCCCATCTTCCAATTTGCGTTTCTCGATTTTAGCTTTTAATTTTTTCTCTTGAATTCTTTGAACGCACATGGAACATTTTTCCATTACTCCCCGAGATCTAACGGTAACATCTGGATTTAAAACCATTTTGCCCATATCATCATTCAAATGATAATCAAACTGGTCATTATCAAAATACTTAAACCAATTGAAGCGACGCACTTTGTAAGGACAGTTGTTTGCACAATATCTAGTTCCAATGCAACGATTGTAAACCATTTGATTTAATCCTTCTGAAGAGTGCATACTTGCTAAAACCGGACAAACTGATTCGCAAGGTGCGTGATCGCAATGCTGACAAAGCATTGGCTGATGTATAACTGAAACCTCACCTTCATATTCATTTTTAACCTGATCTTCTTCTTTGGTTAAGTTTGTTCCATTATCGTCAACACTGTAATATCGGTCAATTCGTATCCAATGCATTTCTCTTCTTCTTCGTACTTCATCCCGACCAACTATTGCAACGTTATTTTCAACGTTACAACTTACTACGCAAGCACCGCAACCGGTACAAGCATTCATATCTATTGCCATTGCCCAATGGAAGCCATACTTTTCGTGCTTGCCCCATAAGTCATAATTTTTTGGCTTTTCTTTATCATTTCCGCTTCCAGCCATTTGGTTTTCAGCGTATTCTCCTAAGGTAGTTTCTCTAACAATATCTCTACCTTCATACGAATGGTGAGTTTGAGAAAGTGCTAATTCATAGCTTCCAGCAACTTTTTCAATACTTACTGAACTGTGATTTTGATTTGATCCATTAATAAAACTAACCAATGGAAAAGCGTTTACTCCAACTCCATCTCCTACTTTACCTGAACCTTTTCTACCGTAACCGAGAGAAATTGAAATTGATCCCAATGCTTGCCCTGGTTGTAATAATACCGGAAGGGTTGCTTCAAAACCTGGACGTTTTATAGTAACCATATTACCCATTTCCAAGCCTAATTCTTTCGCAAACTTTGGTGCGATCGAAACATAATTATCCCATGATACTTTTGAAATTGGATCTGGTAATTCTTGTAGCCAAGGGTTGTTGGCAAACTTACCATCACGAATTCCTATTTTTTCATGAAGTTCAACTTCCACATTTTTTACATCTTTTGATGCTGAACTTATGGTTTGAACAACAGTACTTAAATCTTTATTGAATGAATATGTTGTTGATACTAATGAAGAGGTAGCAAAAAATCCTTTCCGAAGTAAATTTTCCCAAAAGTCTACAAAATTGCTTGTTGTAGTTTGCTTAGAGAATACATTAGCTCTCCAGAAATTCTTAATGTATTCTGAATATTCTATTGCTGAAGTTACGGATAAAGCAGCTGATGAGGTATTTTTAGTCGAATCTACACCTTCGGCTGTATCTACTTTTGCAGAAGCAATAATAACCGGTGCATCATTTTTCTTAAATGCCCAATTAATAAAACCTTGTTGAGCTGCTCTAGAATTATAAACGGGAGAAATAGTTGGTTGAACCATTGCAAAATGTCCAGCTTTTGGCTCAGCATCATTCCATGATTCAAGGTAATGATGATCTGGTGCAATAACGTTTGCTAAAGAAGAAGTTTCTTCCAATTTATTAGCAAAAGAGACTTTTAACGCAACTTTTTTGAGTCCTTCTGTAAAATCTTTAGCTAAACTAAAATTATAAACAGGATTGACACCATAAAGAAAAACTGCTCCAACTTCGCCTCTCTTCATTTCAGAAATCAATTCAACCACCTCAGCTTCATTTCCAGCTTTTTGGTTTGAATAGTTATCTAAATCGATAGTTGAACCATAATTGCCCAACATTGAATTGATAGCATTGACTAAAACTTGTATAGAGACATCGTTAACGCCACAAATAACAAGCGATTTACCTTTGTTATTTAATAATTCTGTGGCAGTTTTTTCAATTCTATTTCCAGCAAATTCAGGTGTAGAAACAGTGAAAGAAGTTGTTCCAGTTTTTTTCGCTAGATTATTGTAAAGACCTAATATAGCTAATCCCATTTGAGAAGGCTTTACTGGCACTCTTGTATCAGCATTACTTCCTGTTACGCTCATCCCAGTTTCAAACTGTACATGGCGCGACATTTTTTTATTTTCTTTTAATCTTTTAGCGTTTCTAAGTGAGCTATATTGTTTCGTAAATTCAACTGGAGAAATCCAAGTTCCCAAAAAATCTGCTCCGAAACTAACTACCATTTCTGCTTTATCAAAACGATATTGTGGCAAAACGGCTTTATCAAAACTATTTCTATTCGCATTTATAATTGCTGAATACGAAACAGCATCATACATAATATGCTTGCTACCTGGATATCTGGTGATAAAGTCAGCAATAACTGCTTTGGTAGAAGGGCTATTTATAGTAGATGATAAAATTCTGATTTTACCATTTTTGGCTGATACCTTTACCAACTCTTCTTTTACAAAAATATCTAGTTCGTCCCAAGTGGTATCACTACCATTCACTCTTGGATCACGAAGTTTTGATGAATCGTATAAATCTAATAAAGATGCTTGACCAACTGCATCTAAACTTCCTTGAGAGATTGGACATTCGGGATTTCCATCAATTTTGATAGGTCTTCCTTCTCTTGTTTTTACCAAAACTCCATGACCTTCAAAAGTTGAAGCATAATAGTTTGGTATTCCCGGTGTAATCTCTTCAGGTTTAACTAAATAAGGTATTGATTTACGAATAGGTGCAGTGTTACATGCGGCAAGAGTAACAGCAGTAACTCCAAAACCCATCGTTTTCAGAAAATCTCTACGAGGTGTAATAGCAGCATTCGTTGTTACTTTCTCAAGCAATTGTTCTAAAGGTAATTCTTCCGAAAACTCATTCCCATTTTCCTTTTTAAAGGAAACAGGGTTTTCCAATTCTTCCAGACCTTTGAAGTATGTTTTATTAGCCATTTAATATGTAAATGTTAAAGTAATAAGCTGATTAATAGTGACATTTTGCACATTCTAATCCACCAAGTGCAGCTGCGGTAATCTTTTCTCCTTTTTTCAATGCCTCATGTGCAGCAATTTCTCGCTCATAATAGGCATTGCCTTTATAGTTTACTTCTGTTTCTCGGTGACAATTAATACACCAGCCCATCGTAAGACGTGAATACTGATAAACTTCTTCCATTTCCTGTACAGGACCATGACATTTCTGACATTCAATACCTGCAACTGTAGTATGCTGAGAGTGATTGAAATAAGAAAAATCTGGTAGGTTATGAATTCTAACCCATTCTATCGGAACAGTATTTTCACCATAGGTTCTACTTTCCGGATTGTAATCTAAGGCAGTATATATTTTTTTAATTTCTGGAGAAATTTGTCCGTTATATTTTTCGGTAAGCTGCACGTAATTATGACAGTTCATACAAACATTTGCTGAAGGAATGCTGGCATTTTTACTTTTATATGCTCCAGAATGGCAATATTGGCAATTCATCTGATAGGTACCTGCATGCAATTGATGCGAAAATGCTATCGGTTGTTTAGGCTGATAATATTGTTGAACTCCAACATCCGATAATTGAATCCAGCCGATAGAACTGAAACCGATGATGAATAATAAAATGGAAACTAGTATGAATTTTTTATTGCTGGCTAGTTTTTTAAACCCAACTTTAAAACCGTCCAACTTGGAAGTTTTTACTAATTCATATTGCAAATCTGCAACTGGATGTAATATTTTTTCTTCCTTATTTTTAAGAATAATTTTTTCTAATGTTTTGATTACGCGATTCAATACCAACACAATCAATAACAATACAATAATTAAAACTGCAATTGCCCCTAAGGTGTAATTACCGATTTTATCATCACCAGCTTCGGCAGCACCTGCACCACCAGCACCAGGAACAGCAGCAACATTTACTTTTTCACCTTCTGCTTTAATATAAGCTAAAACACTTTTTACTTGATCATCAGAAAATGAATAGGCAGGCATCGCAACCTTATTGTACTTTGCATATAACTCAACTGCATATTTATCGCCGCTTTTAATTACTGCCTGGGAATTTTTAATCCAAGGAATCAACCAGGCTTCATCTCTTCTAGTATGAATCTCTCCCAAAGCTGGACCAATCAACACCCCTTTAATCTGGTGACAAGCAGTACAATTTTGTTTCCAGAGGGTTTCTCCTTCTGTTAGATCCTGAGCTTTTAGTGTAGATCCAATACTTAGTAATAAAGCAATAAATACAGTAAATTTTTTACTTAGGTTGAACATGGAAGTTTTTATATTGTTAGGCATTGGTTGCTATGCTTACTATTTTCGTTATTCTTTCTTAACTATTCTCTGGTAATTAATCTTTTATTTTACTCTTTTAATACCCAGTTTAAGAGCGCAAATCTACAATTTATTGCCTACCTGTGACATTGCCGTGACAATAATAGAACAATTTGTAATAATTCTAAATTAGCATCCTGCATTTCAATTATCGAATGAAAAACCATCAAAAAATGAATGAAAAGTGCAAATTGAAAAAATTACATTTTTAAGATCCAAGCAAAAATTAATGGAGCAACAATGGTAGCATCCGATTCGATAATAAATTTTGGAGTATTAATATCCAATTTACCCCAGGTTATTTTTTCATTCGGTACGGCACCCGAATAAGAACCATAACTAGTAGTGGAATCGGATATCTGACAGAAATATGACCAGAAAGGAATGCTTTCCATTTCCATATCCTGATAAAGCATTGGTACAACACAAATTGGAAAATCTCCAGCTATTCCACCACCAATCTGGAAAAAACCAACTCCTTTTCCAGATGAGTTTTTGATATACCAATCAGAAAGCCACATCATGTATTCAATACCAGACTTAGTAGTTGATGGAAGAAGTTCACCTTTTATACAATACGAAGCAAAAATATTTCCCATGGTTGAATCTTCCCATCCTGGACAAATAATTGGAATATTTTTTTCCGCAGCAGCCAACATCCAACTATTTTTCGGCTCAATCTCATAATATTGCTCCAAATCGCCTGAAAGCAGCATTTTATACATAAATTCATGCGGAAAATACCGTTCACCTTTATCTTGAGCACCTTTCCATTGAGTAAAAATATGTTTTTGTAAACGTCTAAAAGCTTCTTCTTCAGGAATACAGGTATCCGTAACACGGTTAAAACCCCCTTCTAGCAAAGCCCATTCATCTTGCGGACTTAAATCACGATAATTAGGAACACGCTTATAATGCGAATGTGCAACCAGATTCATGATATCTTCTTCCAGATTAGCACCTGTACAAGAAATTATTGCTACTTTATCTTGACGAATCATTTCAGCAAATATTTTCCCGATTTCTGCTGTACTCATAGCACCAGCTAACGTTACCATCATTTTTCCCCCTTCTGCCAAATGAGTTTCATATCCTTTTGCAGCATCTACTAAAGCGGCTGCATTAAAATGTAAATAATGATCAGTTAAAAATTTTGAAATTGGGCTGTTTTCCATTTTGAATTATTATTAAAGGCCGCAAATGTAATGATTAAGCTTATGTAGCGAAAACATTTATATGATTCAAGAAATATTACTTTTGAAAATGATTTTTTTGAGGTTTCTATTCCTTTCTTTATTAATAAATTTATGCTGGAGTTTAGGTTTTGGGCAATTGAAAGAAAAAAAAGGGAAGATTGATCTTTTCTCAAAAAACAGAAATTTTATTATTCTTCCAGAATTTGGTTTTAGTCCTGAAACGGGCTCTAAGTTTGGGGTTTTTGCAGTTTCATCTTTTTATACCGATACCGACAAAATTAAAACCCGAAATTCGACAGTAAGCTTTAATACTTTTTATACCACCAAAAATCAATTTAATTTCAGCACTTACTCAAGTTTGTGGACCAAAAACAATAAAGCACATTACACAGCCGATTTGAGTTACATCAACTTCCCACTTAACTTTTATGGATTAGGAAATAATACTGCTGACAGCTCCAAACAGTTATTAGATAGCAAAAGAATTAGAGCTATTGTTGAATATGAGTTTCTAATTCGTAGAAATTTATATGCTGGCACTTATTTATCTTATCAAAACGATCAATATTCAACTCGCGAAAATGGAATTTTTGAATCACTGAAACCCAATGGAAATAAAGGAGGAAATTTAGGATTTATTGGCACTTCGCTAATTTTCGACAATCGTGATTATCAAACTTTTGCTAAAAAAGGTGCTTTTCACAAAATTCAATTTAGAATAGCACCCGATGTTTTGTTGAATGATTATTCTGTTTTTAGGTTAAATATACAAACTAGAAAGTATCAACAAATACATAAAAATCTATTTATTGCCGGCCAGTTTCAATACCAATACACAGGAGGAAATAATATTCCTTTTTACCTGTTAAACGAATTAGGAAATAGCAATAGCATGCGAGGTTATTATGCTGGAAGATTTCGAGATCAATCCCTATTTACCGGCCAAGCGGAACTGCGTTGGTGGCCATTGAAACGATTTATTTTTGCCGCTTTCGGTGGGGCAGGAAATGTATATGGAAAATATAGTAGCTCTGAAAATATTAAACCAAATTATGGCGCAGGTTTTCGTTTTGTTTATGATTTAATTGGCAAACAATCCCTACGATTTGATTATGGTTTTGGTGAAAAAAATACAGGAGAAAAAAGAATACAAGGTTTTTATATTGCAGTGAATGAGGCGTTTTGAGGTTGGGGATTGTTTTTTTTATAATTTTTTTTGAAGAAATTAAACTGTTTCAAAAATATTATAGTGTTTACCTATAATTCGTTAATTTTATAATGATGCATTTAAGTTCTTTGAACTAAAATAGTTACTTTTAAAAACGATGAAATAATACGAAACACAAAAAAAACAATTAAAAATCTTCCTAAAAAGTAATGAAATCTGAACAATTCCAAACTTTACACCCTAATCCCGATAAAACTAATAAGCGTATTTCAGTAGAAAAATATACAATGATAAAAGACACTCTTTTATACATTTTAAAGGATATTGAATTGACGCATACAGAATTAATGGAGAAGTTGTATCAGGAAGTGAAAGATCATTTCGAAGGTGGTGTGCAATGGTATGGCGAAACCGTAAAACTTGATTTAGAAGCAAGAAAAATTATTGAACGAACTGGTACTAAACCAGAGAAATATAGAATTCGAAAAACTGAGGATTAAATTTCATTTTCAAAATCCAAGAATTGATTAATAAGTTTTTATTACAGATCCTTTGGTGCAAAAATTAAATTATAAACCATCTACATTCTCAAATCCTGTTCATTTCGTTCACACCCGAATCAAAAAATGCTCTTTTGCTTGGTCTTTTTTAAAAAATACCAATCCGATGTGGAATAAATCAATGGTGACGGTAACATTGGGATTGCTTTTAATTTTTTGCCAGGCTTTAAACATTCCGGTTGACCAATAAATATCATCGAATACAAAAACCGATGTTGCAGTCGAAAACGGAATACATTCATAAAAATAACGCAAAGTGGCTTCTTCGGTGTGGTTTCCGTCGAAATATACAAAATCTAAAGCCTTGGAATTTTTGACAACATCTTTTAAAACCGAGTCAATATTGCCAACTATTAATTGAATATTGTTTAATGCTAGATTTGAAAATACGCTGCTTGCAATTTCGGCAATTTCGGGACAGCCTTCAATGGTAGTAATTTTTGCTTTTTGTGCGGCTTGTGCCAAGTAGGCAGTAGTTATACCAAAAGAAGTTCCTAATTCAATAATTTGTTGAGGTTGAAAATGATCGGCTAATCTGGCGAGCAATTCAGCCAATTTTTTGCTTTTCAACGATGATTTTGCAATAGCATTTATTGGCCTTTTTTTGCTAATCAAAATGTTTGATCCAGCTCCCAAATCGTTTATGGTAATAAAGGAAGTATTATTAAGTAATTTATTTCTTTGAAATTCTATGGCTTCACTAAATTTGAATTTAGTTTTTTTGTAAATTACATTCGTTAATAAGGCGAATACAAATGGGGAATGAGTGCCATGCAAATTTTTAGCAAAAAAATAATGTTTGCAAAAACGATAAAAATATAGAATGGAAATCATTCGCCGAAAATACCAGATTGATTTAAACTAAAGTTGAAAATTTTCGTTTTTACAAAATAATGAGTTCTAATATGAATGATAATGAAATTGCTTCTTTATTGAAATTGCTGGATGATACCGATGAAGAGGTTTTTCAGCATGTTTCAGGCAAATTAATGTCGTATGGTTTTAATGTAATTCCTGTATTAGAAATGGAATGGGAACAATCGTTCAATGCTGTTTTGCAACAACGAATAGAAAATCTGATTCATAAAATTCAATTCAATTCAGTAAAAAAAGAATTAGAAATTTGGTATAAAAACGGAGGAATTGATTTATTGCATGGAATATTAATTGTAAACAAATACCAATATCCAGAGCTTGACGATCAGAAAATTATAAACCAGATTGAAAATATAAAACGCGATGCTTGGCTGCAATTGAATTATGATATGAGTGCTTTGGAAAAAGTGAAAACGCTAAATCATGTTTTCTATAATGTGTATGGTTTTAGTGGAAATGTAACCAATCATCACGATCCACAAAATTCATATTTGAATTTGGTATTAGAATCAAAAAAGGGAAATCAAATTACTTTAGCGATTATTTATTCAATTGTTGCGCAAAAATTAGATATTCCAATTGTTGGTGTAAACTTGCCTCAGCATTTTATTCTTGCTTATCAGGACGAAGCCGAATACAAACAATACACTGAAAAAAATCTGGAGTATGGTGGTATTTTATTTTATATCAATGCTTTCAACAAAGGTTTTATTTTCAGAAAAAATGATATCGATTCGTTTTTAAAACAGTTGAATTTAAAACCACAAGCTTCATTTTACGAAGCTTGTAGTAATGTAGATATTATAAAAAGAGTACTTCGTAATCTGATAAGTTCGTACGAAAAGCCTGGATATTTAGATAAAGTAGAAGAACTAAAAGAATTGGCAGCGGTTCTGGAAAATTAATTATCGCTAAACTCCATCAAATACGATTTAATAAACTGATCCAAATCTCCATCTAATACTCCTGCAGCATTAGACGTTTCGGTTCCGGTTCTCAAATCTTTAACTAATTTATATGGGTGCAGAACGTAATTTCTGATCTGAGATCCCCATTCAATTTTCTTTTTATTGCCTTCAACAATTGCACTTGCTTCTCGTTTTTTTCGCATTTCAATTTCATACAATTGCGATTTCAATAACTTAATAGCATTTTCTTTATTTTGCAATTGCGATCGCGATTCCTGATTTTTAATAATAATGCCAGAAGGTTTATGATATAAACGAACTGCAGTTTCTACTTTATTTACGTTTTGCCCACCCGCACCTCCCGAACGGAATGTATCCCATTCAAGATCAGCACCTTTTACTTCAATTTCAATCGTATCATCAATTAATGGATACACATAAACCGAAGCAAATGAAGTATGTCTTTTGGCATTTGCATCAAACGGAGAAATTCTAACCAAACGGTGAACTCCGTTTTCTCCTCTTAAATAGCCATACGAAAAATCACCTTCCAATTCCATCGTACAGCTTTTTATACCAGCACCATCTCCCTCTTGCTCATCAATTATTTTTACGGTATATCCATTTTTTTCGCCCCACATAATGTACATACGCATAAGCATGGAAGCCCAATCGCAACTTTCTGTTCCGCCTGCTCCTGCATTTATACTTAAAACAGCACTTAATTTATCTTCAGGCGCACTTAACATGTTCTTAAATTCGAGCTCCTCGATAGCAGCAACTGTTGTTTTTAGCTGCTCGTCCATTTCCGTTTCCGATACTCCTTCCTCTTTATAAAAATCGAAAAGCACCTCTGTATCTTCAACTAATGTATGCACAGAAGCGTAGGAATCTGTCCAAGTTTTTCGGGCTTTAATATAAGCTAGGGTTTTTTCTGCTTTCGATGGGTCATTCCAGAAATCAGGATTCAAGGTTTTTTTTTGCTCCTGATCTATCTCTGCTAATTTGGTTTCTACGTCAAAGATGCCTCCTCAGCACCACCAAACGGTCCTTAATCTCTGCTAATTGTTCTGCATTCATTCGGCTAAAATACGGTAATTTAATGTTAAATAATAGATTTCAATGTTAGAGTTGATTTAAAAAAAATTTAACTAAAGTAAATTTTTATTCTACTTTGATAGGATTTTTACCCATTTTTACACTAAATCAAAACCTAACTTATGAGAATACTTTTTTTTATTGCCTGTATGTTAATATCCTTCATTTCAGTTGCTCAGGATATTATTTATAAAAAAGATAAAACTAAAATTGAAGCAAAAATATTAGCAGTCGGACTGGAAGATGTTAGATATTTGAAACAAAATAACCTTACTGGCCCTGAATATGTACTTCAGAAATCAGAAATTACATTAATTAGTTATTCAAATGGAAGTTACGAAAATTTCGAATCTAGCGTTTCTACGATTGATTATTCATACCCGATTAATAATTATTCAAACAGAACGGACTATTTAAAAACTGGCCTTGATACTACTTTCAAACAAAATGTACTAAATTATAATCTAGGCGATCTTTTGAGTTATAATTTCACTTTGTCTTATGAACGAATTTCCAAAAATGGTATGCTTGGCTTAAAAGTACCCATTCGAGTAGGTTTTGGAGGTGTAGATTATGGTCAAGGCCTTTTATACAGCGGTGGTGTTGATTTAAATTTTTATCCAACTGGGCAAGGAAGATTGAAATATTTTGTTGGTCCAGCATTAGAAGCGGGTTCTATTCAAGATCAATCCGACTTCTATTATTATAATGCTCCATATCCACCTTATGGCTACAATATTTACAAAGAGCGTTTTTTTGTTTCAGGTTATGTAAACAATGGAGCTATGTTGCAAATCACTAAACAATTTTCACTTAGCTCGACCTTAGGTATCGGTATTCGTAGCCGGCAAAATAATCAAGTTCTTAATGGGGAGAAAAGATATGCTGATTTAATAGCTCGTTTTGAATTCAATTTAGGGATCAGGTTTTAATATGTATGCTATTTTTTTAAATCAATTTTATTTTTGAATTAAATCAACAGTTTTAAAAATTCAATCATCTTACATGAAAACCTGGGTTTCTTTGTGTTTTATTATCTTACATTAGATTTGCAGAATGTAATTATAAGTTATTTAATTCTGCATATATAAATAATGGTGTTGTGTTTCAAATAGCTAAAAATTTTCCGATGGCAATGGGATTAGGAGTTGGAATATATAATTGAAAAGAAACTGAGTTTACGGGAACATTGGGTTCAAATAATATATATATTATTGAACAAAAAGAAACTACTAATTACAGAATACTTATTGCAAAGTTTGAATTTAATTTAGGACTTAGATTTTAACAATAATTTCTATTCCAAAATCAAAAATTAGCTTTGAATATAAAATATTATTATTTTTGTACCGAAAACCGTTTTGGTTTTCATTCATCTATTATAAATGGCAATTCGCTCAATCATCACTGCAAGTGGTTCTTGTATTCCTACTAAAATAATTCCAAATTCTTTTTTCAACGAACATTCTTTTTATGAAATAGATGGTTCAGTTATTCAAAAGGCAAATGTAGATGTAATAGAAAAATTCAGAGAAATTACTTCCATTACGGAACGTAGATATGCTGAAAATGATCAAGTTGCATCTGATTTAGCTGTAATTGCAGCTAGGGATACATTTGAAAGTTCAGGTTTTGATCCTGAATTATTGGATTATATTATTGTTGCACACAATTTTGGCGATGTCATTCACCAATCAAACCGGGTGGATATTGTACCCTCTTTAGCATCTAGAGTAAAACAAAAATTAGGCATAAAAAACAGCGATTGTGTAGCATACGATCTTCCATTTGGATGTCCAGGTTGGCTTCAAGGAGTTATCCAAGCAGATTATTTCATTAAATCTGGAGATGCAAAACATGTAATGGTAATTGGTGCAGAAACGCTTTCACGCATTATTGATCCACATGATCGAGACAGTATGATTTATGCTGATGGTGCTGGAGCGGTAATTATAAGTGCTTCAGAAAATGACGACAATTCTGGAATTATTGCACATAAAACAAGGACGGACGCAGTAGATCAAGCTTTTTTATTAAAAATGCAATGCTCCAGCAATAAAGATTTTAAGCAAAATGATCTTTATTTGAAAATGAATGGCCGAAAATTATATGAATATGCTCTTACCAATGTTCCCATTGTTGTGAATCAAAGTTTGGAAAAAGCAGGAGTAAAATTAGCTGATATAAAAAAGGTGCTCATTCATCAAGCGAATGCTAAAATGGATGAAGCTATTTTGAAACGCATTTTTCAATTAAATGGAATTACAGGAGATGCCGACAAGATAATGCCGATGACCATTGAGCTTTTAGGAAACTCGTCGGTGGCAACTATACCAACTTTACTCGACAAAATATTGAAAAAACAAATGCCTGATCATACCTTAGAATCTGGAGATCTGGTGGTTTTTGCCTCCGTTGGAGCAGGAATGAACATTAATTCTGTGGTTTATCGATTTTAACTAAAAGAAATACTACTCATTTTCTAGGAAAGAAAGCGTCGATAATATGTTTAACATCGTGTTTTCCGTCTCGGGTGAAAACGATTGCAACAATATCAAAGCGAATTTCTCCTTCAAAATTAATTTTCTCGAAATACTCATTCGCGACTTTTGCCATTTGCTTTTGCTTTTCGGGTACAACAAAACTTTCTGGAAAACCAAAACTAGTACTTGATCGTGCTTTTACTTCTACAAAAATGAGTTCATTTTTGTGCATAGCTATAATATCAACCTCGGCATTTTTATAGACATAATTCTGATCCAGAATATCATAACCTAGTTTTTCTAAAAAAACTTTTGCGATTTCTTCACCTTCTTTTCCTAAATCATTATGGGTAGCCATAGTTAAAGTTAATAGTATTTAGGTTAATTTTTTTGAATACAATGCTAAAAATTGACTAGGCAAGTTTTGCAAAACAGTTTAACTTCAAATCACCTAACTCATTTTTGGTAATTGATAGATGTTGAATTTTAATAAACTGAATTTACCTTTAATCACATTTGAAATCTTTTTCCAATTTTTATTGAAAAAAATATCAAAAAGTGCAGAATATCATGCAGGAAAATTACAAGACTAGATGCTCTTCCAAAAAAATATTTATTTCGGCTAATCAAATTCATAAACTTGCAGTTATAACTTTATGATCGTTTAAATGAAAATCAACATCCTTTTATTAGGCTCAGGAGGGCGAGAACATATATTTGCTGTTAAATTATCGGAGAGTAGGTTTTGCAATAAATTATTTATTGCGCCTGGTAATGCTGGAACTGCAAAAGTTGGAAACAATGTTTCGCTTCCGCTATTAGATTTTTCGGCAATCGGAGAATTTGCGTTGCTAAATTCTATTGAAATGATAGTAGTTGGGCCAGAAGATCCATTAGTTGCTGGTATTCATGATTATTTTTTGGCTGATTCAACCCTTAGAAATATTTCGATCATAGGTCCACAAAAAGCTGGTGCCATGTTAGAAGGAAGCAAAGATTTCTCGAAGCGATTTATGCAAAGAAACGGCATTCCCACAGCGGCTTACGAAAGTTTTACTTCTAAACAGATTAATGAAGGAATTGCTTTTTTACAAAAATCGAATTTTCCAATTGTATTAAAAGCAGATGGTTTAGCTGGTGGAAAAGGAGTGGTAATTAGTTCAAACTTAAAAGAAGCAGAATCAGAATTAAGTGAAATGCTGGTTCAAAATAAATTTGGTAAAGCAAGTGCAACAGTTGTTATTGAGGAGTTTTTAGATGGAATAGAACTTTCTGTTTTTGTGTTAACAGATGGCGAAAGTTATAAAATACTGCCTGCAGCAAAAGATTATAAAAAAATTGGAATTGGCGAAACTGGATTAAACACTGGAGGAATGGGTTCTATTTCTCCAGTTCCGTTTGCTGACGCTACATTTTTGGATAGAATAGAAGAGGAAATTATAAAACCTTCGATTTCAGGATTGAAAAAAGAAGGAATTCCATTTGTTGGATTTTTATTTATTGGTATTATGAAAGTTGGCGATCAACCTTTTGTAATAGAATACAACGTACGAATGGGCGATCCTGAAACGCAGAGCGTATTTTCAAGAGTAAAAAATGATTTAGTAGAAGTTTTTCAAGCTTTGGCAAAAAAAGAATTACATGCTCAGCAATTAATTATTGATGAACGAACTGCAGTTACCGTAGTATTAGTTTCTGAAGGCTATCCTGGCGAGTTTGAAAAAGGAAAAATTATTTCGGGCATTGATAATATTCGTAATGCTGAAGTTTATCATGCAGCTACTTTTGAGAAAGAAGGAGAGATTTATTCGAATGGCGGTCGGGTTTTAAATATAACGGCAATGGATTTGGATCGATTTACGGCTATTCAAAATGCAATTGCCAATGCTGGTCGAATTTATTACGAAAACCGTTATTTCAGAAGCGATATTGGATTTGAGTTTTATTGAGATTTAGTGCCTAAAATTAATTCAGCAGCCATTTTGCCACTCAAACTTCCCATTGCAACGCCCATTCCGTTGCATCGAACGGCACAAAAAATATTTGGTCTTGCTTCTCTTATTTCAGGTAAGAGTTCACTTCCAAATCCCATAATTCCACTCCAAGTATAATCTATTTCTACAGCCTGATTGGGTAAAATAATTTCTGAAAGCATTTTCAGTAAACTTGATAGAATTATTTCAGATGTTCCTTTTTCAAAAGTTTGTTCAGTTTCAACATCAAAATTCCTGCCGCCTCCAATCAATATCCGACTATCTACACTTCTAAAATAAAAATAGCCTTTATCTATATGAAAAGACCCTTTTACTTTTAATCCATTGATTGGTTTAGATATCATTACCTGTCCACGTCCTGGCAAAATCTTTACTTCGGGTAATAAAATTGAAGTAAATGCATTAGTAGCGAACAACAATTTTTTTGTGGTAAATAAATCACTTTTAGTACTTCTTACTTCAATTTCATTTTCCTTATGTTCAAAATCAATTACATCAATCCCATTCATAATAATTACTCCAAGCGAGACGGCGGATTTAGTAAGACTCAGCATCATAGATCCACTATCCACCGTTCCTTCAAAATTATTTCGGATACAGAATTCAACATTCTGAAATCCGTTTTCCAAAATTTTCTTATTATCGACTGCATAAATGTCAGTAGAGCCAATTATATCACTTAATAATTTGTTGAGATAAGGAATCTGTTGTTTGCAGGTTTCAAATTCATCTTTATTAGCTGTATCAAAAAGTTCAAAACCACCACAAGGATCAAATTTTAATTCCTGTCCACAAAGTTCTTTCAATAGCATCAAACCTTTCCAACGCATATCAACTACGGCTCTTAATTCAGCTTCTGAACTAGTTTTTAGCTGAGCCAAAAGTTCTGAAACACTTCCAAAACAGGCAAAACCAGCATTTTTTGTACTTGCACCATCAGGCAGTAATCCTTTTTCAAGTATTCCAACTTTGAGTAAGCTATTTGATTTTTTAAGATGAATTGCAGCACTAAGCCCCACTATTCCCGAACCAATGACCAATACATCGTAACAAGAAAAATAGGAAGAAACTTCCCAATAAGAATAGTTATTATTCATTATTTTTGAAAAAATTCATGCTAAAATGACTGCCAAATTGAAGGTGAAGTACGATGGAATGAGTTTTGTAAATTAAGTGTAAATTAAAAAAAAATAAAACTATGAGTTACATGATATTAATTTTCATTATTATGGGTGCCAGTTGGTTCGTAGGATGGAAGTTCAAAAAACGATTTGAAGAATATTCACAAATACCGCTTCAAAGTGGAATGAGTGGCGAAGAAATTGCCAAAAAGATGTTAGCTGACCACGGCATTTCTGATGTTAAAGTTATTTCAGTTGAAGGACAATTAACAGATCATTATAATCCAGCAGACAGAACTGTAAATCTTAGTCCAGATGTTTTCCATGGAAGAAGTATTGCTGCAGCAGCAGTTTCTTCGCACGAATGTGGCCATGCTGTTCAACATGCAAAGGCGTATACTTGGTTACAATTCAGATCATCTATGGTTCCGGCTTTAAGCATTACTTCTAGGTATATGCAATGGATTTTATTGGGAGGTATTTTATTACTTTCCACATTTCCATACCTATTATTAGGCGGTATAATCCTTTTTGCTTTAACTACTCTTTTCAGTTTTGTGACCTTGCCAGTAGAATTTGATGCCAGCAAAAGAGCTTTAGCTTGGTTAGATACCAGCGGAGTTACACGTTCTGGCGAGCAGGAAACTGCAAAAAATGCTTTGTGGTGGGCAGCAATGACCTATGTTGTTGCAGCATTAGCTTCATTAGCTACATTGCTTTACTACATTTCTATTTTTATGGGAAGAAGAGATTAATTTAAATCAAAAATTTTGGGGAAAAGCCTTACTGAAAAAGTAAGGCTTTTTTGTTTTTATTGGTTTAGTTTTCTGAACCAGTTTTTAAATTTAGACCAATAAGAATCATTTTTTGTTTTTTCTACTTCAAAATTTGCTGCGTAAAACGTAGTTAGCTGTGAAACTTCTACTATTCTAGGATACAAATCAATTACCCCTTTTTTACTAGAAAGTGAATCACTACTAGCAATTGTTTTTAAGATTAGTTCACCACCTTCTTCAAAGTTTTCATTTACGAATGCATATTTCGTACTAATTTCTGGGGATTTTACTATTAAAGAAATTCCCTTTTTCAATTCATGATGCTGCACTTTTAAAATAAATTCACCTGAAGAATTTGTAATTCCTAAAACAGAATTATCTTGAGATAAAATAGTTGCGTTAGCAATGGCAATGTAGTTTGAGCTAAGTAAAATTGTTCTAATTTGAGTCCAATCATTCACTTTTGTAGTTTGAGACTGAGCCATACTTAATTCACTTGAAAGCATTAAACTTATAAATGCTGCACTTTTAGCAAAACTCGAACACGATTTTTTTGGTATTTCTTGTCCCCAATATTCTAACTGTTTTGGATTATAAAATCCACAAATTTCAAAGTTTCGGTCAGCCTGAAAATTGTGAATTTGCTGCCATTTCATGTTAGAAAAATCTACAATTGTTTTTTCACATTGCGAGCAAACACGACCACCTTCAGTTGGTTTCATTTCTGCCCAATTTTGTTTGCAGGATTGTGGTTTTTGCATTTGAAAATTAAATTAGTAGATCAAATATAAACTTAATGACTATTAGAATTTGATATAAATGACAATAAAATAACCGATCAAATCGTAAGCTTTGCGAATTTTAAGTTTCTTTATTTTTTTTCTTGAGTCCTTAAAGATTTTTCCGGTTGAAAAAAAATAAACGCAAAGTTCGCAAAGTTTAAATCGCAAGGTTCGCAAGGCTTAAAAGTGTTACATGATTTTTCCCTTGCGTCCTTTGCAAAACCTTAGCGTTCTTTGCGGTTGTAAATAATAAATGCATATTATCTCTCTTTCTCATTTGCTATTCTAAAAATAAAACCGCACTTTTGCCCTCCCTTTGTTGGAGATGAAGGGCTTACACATATTTATAAACAAAAATGGCAGTAAAAATTAGATTACAGAGAATGGGTAAAAAAGGAACTCCTTTTTACCACATCGTGGTGGCTGATGCGCGTGCTCCGAGAGATGGAAAATTTATCGAGAAGATAGGATCTTATAATCCTAACACAAACCCGGCAACCATCGAATTAGATCATGCAAAATCAGTTGATTGGTTGGTTAAAGGTGCAATTCCAACAGATACCGCAAATGCAATACTTTCCTACAAAGGAGTTTTGTATAAAAAACACTTAAACATTGGAGTAGCAAAAGGTGCAATCACACAAGAAGTTGCTGACGAAAAATTTGCTGAATGGCAGAATCAAAAAGATGAAAAGATTAATGCTAAAAAAGCAAATCTATCATCCAATGCTACTGACAAGCAAAAAGAACGATTAGTAGCAGAATTGAAATTGAATACTGATCGTACGAAAGCTATTGCCGATAAAAATGCAGCAGCATTAAAAGCTCTTGAACCAGTTGTTGAAGTAGAAGAAGAAGTTGAAGCTGTAGCAGAAACAACAGAAACAGAAACAACTGCTGAAGTAGCAACAGAAGAAGTAAAGGCTGAGGCAGAAACTGCAGCACCTGAAGCTACTGAAGAAAAAGCAGCAGAGTAATTCAAATGGCTGAAATAGGAAATTATTTTCCGCTTGGCTACATTACCAAAACACAAGGATTAAAAGGCGAAGTTCAAATTTATTTCGACCATAAAAATCCTGAAGTTTACAAGGATCTGGAATCAGTTTTTATTGAAATCAATAATAAACTGATTCCTTTTTTTATGATAAAATTCCGCGTTTCTGGTAAAGTGGGCTACGTATATTTAGAAGATGTAAACACAATTGAAGAAGCAGCAAAATTGGTAAACAAAAAAGTTTTTATTGCTGCTGATGATATAGTAGAAGTTGCCGAGCAAGATTTTAGTTTTGCTGACTTGACAGGTTATAAAATTATAGATGAGCAGAAAGGAAAATTAGGTGAAATAGTTGAAGTGCTTGAATATCCTCAACAGTTTTTAGCTAAAATAATAATAGACTCTAAAGAAGTTCTTATTCCTTTGAATGATCATTTTATCAAATCAATTAATCAAAAAGAACAACTAATTGAAACTTCACTACCAGATGGTTTGTTAGATATTTATTTAAATGAGTAAATGAAATTAAAGCTGTTTTGCAGTTTGGTTGATTTTATTTTTTAATGCTAATAATAAATTATTAGTTTATAAATCAATAGTTTAATCTTTATTTTGGGCTTATCTTTTTTGCATTGAGCTTCCTGACTTTGAATCAAGATTAACTGAAATTGAAAAAAACAGCAAGAAAGTTTACATTTAATATTGCACTTTAATAAATTTTCCTTTGCGAATAGACATTATCACCGTACTTCCAGATTTACTCCAAAGCCCTTTTGCTCATTCTATTATGAAGCGTGCACAAGACAAAGGATTGTTGGAATTGCATGTTCATAATCTTCGGGAATATTCTAACCACAAACAAAAATCGGTAGATGATTATCCATATGGAGGAGGATCAGGAATGGTAATGATGATAGAACCATTTGTGAATTGCATAGAAAAATTGCAAGAAACGCAACATTATCAAGAAATTATTTACCTATCACCTGATGGTGAATTGTTAAATCAAAAATTAGCAAACAGGCTATCACTTACAAAAAATATGATTTTGTTATGCGGTCATTATAAAGGAATAGACGAACGAATTCGAACACATTTTGTAACTCGTGAAGTTAGTATTGGTGACTACGTTTTATCGGGAGGCGAATTAGCTGCTGCTGTTTTAGTAGATAGTTTAGTTCGATTAATTCCAGGAGTTTTGGGCGATGAAACTTCAGCTTTGAGCGATTCTTTTCAAAATGATTTGGTAGATGCGCCATCTTATACACGCCCTGCAATTTTCAGAGATATGAAAGTGCCCGATATTTTGCTAAGTGGAAATACTCCAGAAATTGAAAAATGGCGTTTTCAGCAATCATTAGACCGAACCAGAGATCGCAGACCCGATCTAATGGCAGGTGAAAATTTAAATGAAAAATAGTTTTTATTTAACCCTAAAACCTTTTATATTTGCAATCCTTTAAAAAAGGGTTTCGATATTAGTTAAACACATCAAATCATGGATTTAGTAAAATTTGTAAACGACCAACAAATAAAAGATAACAACCCATCTTTTAAATCTGGCGATACGGTAACAGTACACTACAAAATTAGAGAGGGTGCAAAAGAGCGTATTCAGTTATACCAAGGTGTAGTTATTCAAAAAAATAGTACTGGAGTTACGGAAACTTTTACTGTACGTAAGGTATCCAACAGCATAGGTGTTGAGCGTATTTTTCCGATTAACTCTCCAAACATCGAAAAAATTGAAGTGAACATGCGTGGAGTTGTTAGAAGAAGTAAATTATATTATTTACGTGCTCTAACTGGAAAGAAAGCAAGAATCAAAGAAAAAAGAGTAAATTAAAAAACATACTATTCATAAAAAACCTCCCAATGGGAGGTTTTTTTTTGCTTTAAAATCTAATTCTTTTAGTAAAAATAAGCACTTTTGAGAACCTAACAATAACCGTAGTACATGAGAGAATTATTAAAAAAATACGAAGAAAAAGAACCTGAAATTGTATTTGAATGGAAAGATAGTGAAACCGAGGCAGAAGGTTGGATTGTCATAAATTCGCTTAGAGGAGGCGCTGCGGGTGGCGGCACGAGAATGAGAAAAGGTTTGGATAAGCGAGAAGTTGAATCGCTTGCAAAAACAATGGAAGTTAAATTCACCGTTTCGGGACCAGCAATTGGTGGTGCGAAAAGTGGAATTAATTTCGATCCAGCTGATTCTAGAAAAAGAGGAGTTTTAGAAAGATGGTATAAAGCAGTAATGCCTTTGCTTAAAAGCTATTATGGTACTGGGGGTGATTTAAACATAGATGAAATTCATGAAGTGATACCAATAACTGAGCATTATGGCTTATGGCATCCACAGGAAGGTGTAATAAATGGCCATTTAAATGCTCGAGAAAGTGAAAAAATTAAGTTAATCGGTCAATTGCGATTAGGCGTTTCCAAAGTTTTAGAAGATGCTAGTTTTTCTCCAGCTATTGCCAATAAATTTAGAGTGGCTGATATGATAACTGGATATGGAGTATCAGAATCTGTTCTTCATTTTTACCATTTGTATGGCGGAGAAATAGCAGGAAAAAGAGTAATTATTCAAGGTTGGGGAAATGTAGGTGCCGCAGCAGCTTTTTATCTTGCTCAAGCAGGGGCAAAAATTGTTGGAATTATTGATAGAAACGGTGGAATTATTGACGAAGTTGGATTAGATTTCGAACAGATAACACAACTTTTTCTCGATAGGAAAAACAATACCTTAATTTCTGACCAATTAATTTCTACGGAAGAAATAAATAATAAGATTTGGGATGTAAAAGCAGAAATTTTTGTACCCGCAGCAGCTTCACGGTTAGTGACTAAAGATCAAGTAGAACGAATGATAAATGCGGGCAATGAGGTGATTGCCTGCGGTGCAAATGTTCCCTTTGCTGATTCTGAGATATTTTTTGGCGAAATTGCTGAATATGCAGACGAGCATACCAGCGTTATTCCGGATTTTATTTCCAATTGTGGAATGGCTCGCGTTTTCGCTTATTTGATGACAAACGATATAGAAATGAGCGATCGGGCTATATTTGCTGACACCTCTGATACGATTAGAAAAGCGCTTGAAAAATCCAATGCAATCAATGATCGAAAAGTTGGTATTGCACGAACTGCTTTTGAAATTGCTTTAAAACAATTGGTATAAAATGTATCCTACCGGAAACTTTTGGAATTTATCTTTTTTGGGAAACACAGTAAGTAATTTTACCTGGTTTTTGGGTATTCTATTGCTGGGTTTTATATTTAAGCGAGTAGTTTCAAAAGTATTAAACCGGTTAATATTTCGATTTTTTAAAAAATTCGCAGCCGAAGTAAAAGCCGACAAATTTGTTGAGCTTTTGCTTCGCCCTATGGAATTGTTGTTGCTGAGTATAACATTGTACTTCGCTATAAACATGCTTGATTACCCGCTAAATGAGGTTTTATTTAAGAAATCGATTTTGGTTGATGGAAAACAAATTGTAGATCAAACATTAGTTATCGATTTAATCGACTTGTTTTTTGAAGGCTTAATTATCATTTTATTTACTTGGGTTGTACTTAGAGTTATCGATTTTGTATGTTTTGTATTATTGCACAAAGCGATAGCTGATCCTACAAATCATGGTGAACAAATTATACCTTTTATAAAAGATTCGGTTAAATTAATAACGGTTTTCATTTCTATTCTGCTCATTTTTGGTGCGGTATTCAAATTTGATATCGCAACTTTAGTTGCAGGACTAGGAATTGGAGGTTTAGCTGTAGCATTGGCAGCAAAAGAAAGTCTAGAAAATCTCTTAGGGTCGTTCACCATCTTTTTGGACAAACCATTTGCTGTAGGCGATTTGGTAAAAGTAGATGGTATAGAAGGCGCAGTTGAAAAAGTTGGATTCAGAAGTACTCGAATACGAACTGCAGAAAACAGTGTGATAACTTTGCCCAATAAGAAAATGGTTGATTCTGCTTTGGACAATCTTTCTTTACGCGAATTTAGAAGAGTTAAGTTTAGTGTAGAAGTAGGATTAGAAACAAGTTCAGATGATTTAAAAAAAGTAATTATTGCTATTGAGAATTATTTGAACTCAAATTTAGAAACTACTAATCCTGAAAACATTGTGATGTTAGATGGTTTTAAAGAATCCTCTTTTTCGATTATGATAACCTATTTTGTCAAAATGATGGATTATAATCTTTATCTCAAAACTAAAGAAAGGGTAAATTTTGAAATTCTTAAGATTTTTAAAGATAATGATTTAACTTTTGCTATGCCAACCCGAACTATTTATCATATCAATAATCAGAATGCAGATGATAATCGGGAAGAAGCTACGATTTGATAACGTTTTAAAATTAAAACCGAGAATTCAAAACACAAATGAAACTAAAAAGCATTTTGTTATTATTCTTTTTAGTTTGTTTTTTAGGTTTAGCAGCTTATTATTTATTTCCTGAGCAAAAACTTCCAATTTCAGCTCAAGTTGATTCAATAATAGTTTACAAATCTAAAAGAGAATTACAGGTTTTCTCGAATGGAAAACTTTTAAAGACCTATAAAATTTCGCTTGGTAGACAACCTTTTGGGCATAAAGAATATGAAGGAGATAAAAGAACTCCAGAAGGATTGTATTATATCAATGGTAAAAACCCACGTAGTGGTTATTATAAAAACTTTGGAATTTCATATCCTAATGAAAAGGATATTCTACATTCAAAACAAATTAATAAACCCACAGGAGGCGACATAAAAATTCATGGTCTTAGAAATAAAGTAGGATTCATAGGCAAGTTCCATCGTTGGTTTGACTGGACTTTAGGTTGTATAGCATTAACAAACCAAGAAATAGATGAACTGTATAATCACGTGAAAATTGGAACTCCTATAGAAATTAAACCATAGAAAATAAAACTTGAAAATATTATTTTAGGTTTATCTATAGATTAGAGTTATTAAATAGTCATTTTTCTAAAAAAAAAATTACTCCTTTGTATATCTATTATCTAAATATTCATATTTGCCCAAAGTTGCGTCTACAGCAATTACTACCGGGTTTTCAGCAAAATCAATTACTTCTTCTAGCGTAAAATAGCCTGTATTGAAGTTATAAATATGATAGTTAAAAAAACGATTATCGATTAATAATTCGCCAGGATATAAATAAATGGTGCATTCATAAACTTTACTTTTACTTATTTTCCCGTTAGGTAATTTTGGATAAAACCCATATTGATCTAATGGTCGAGTCAAAAATTTTGTGCTCACATTGACCAATAATTCAGGATATTTTTTATTGATTATTGAAGTAAAAACAGAATCAATTTTATCAGATTCGTATTTGGTAAATCTTAGTTTGCTGTAGTTTCTACCTTGGGCATAACAATAAGTAAAATTGATTCCAACTAGCAAAAGGACAATACTAGTAAATGTTATTAGTTTTTTGATGAGGGCAGGTAATGAAAAAATAGGTAGAGTTCTAATTAGGTAGATATTAGTAAGCATATTTCAATGCTAATTCGTTAACATAAAAAAGCCTCGGCTGTAATTTTCAAAACAGACAAGGCTTTCTTTCACTTAAACAAAACTTCTTAATTTACTGCTTCTGCTTTTGTAGGTGCGTAGCTAGTTTTTGATTTGTCTTTTGAGCAACTTGCTTTTTCAGCAGTTGTACAAGATTTAGATGATGTTTTTGGTTCTGTTGCTGAAAGAGAAGCAGATTTTACATCAGAAGTGTTAGCACTTGCTGTTTTTTTGCTGCAACATGATGATTTTTTACTATCAGCACTTTGTGGAGCTAATGAAGCTGAAACCTCAGAAACTTCTTTTTTATCGTTTGATGCAGACGCTGAAGATTTGCATTGAGCGTTTGCTGCATAGGTAAATGAGGCAAACACAACTAATAAGATTAATTTTTTCATGTTTTACTATTTTATTTTTCTGTTAACGTAAAGATATGTTATAAAGTTGCAATTATTTTCAAATTTTTTATCAAAATTAATTTAGTTCTCCAATTACCGTTCTACCTCCTTTTACCAATTCATTTAAGCCTACGTTAATCTTAGTTCCGATGGGTAAAAATAGGTCTACTCTGCTACCAAATTTTATAAAGCCATATTCATCTCCTTGTTTTACATTTTGCCCTTCTTTTACATAAAAAACAATCCTACGGGCTAATGCTCCCGCTATTTGCCTCATTAAAATACTCACTTTCTGACTGTTTTCTATCACAATTGTAGTTCGTTCATTTTCTGTAGACGATTTTGGATGCCATGCTACCAGAAAAAGACCTGGATGATATTTTGCCAATTTTATCAAACCGCTCATTGGATTGCGGTTGATATGAACATTAATTGGCGACATAAAAATTGAAACCTGTATTCGTTTATCTTTAAAATATTCGTTTTCTACTGTTTCTTCGATTACAACAACTTTACCGTCTGCAGGAGCGATAATTAATCCTTCACCTATAGTTGGTGTAATGGACGGACTTCTGAAAAACTGTAAAACGATGAGAAAAAAAATAAATGATACTCCCCAAAATATATAAATTAAAGCTGTATTTCCCTTGAAAAAGTAACCTAAAAGCATATTTAACACGGTTAAAAAAAGCAGCGTGAAAATTAATGTAGGATATCCTTCTTTATGAATAGTCATAAAATATTTTTATTAAAATTAGGTAGTTGTTAAAAAAATTAAATAAATAAGTACAAATGGTGCGGCCATTAATAAACCGTCAAACCGATCAAGCAAACCTCCATGGCCAGGTAAAATTTTGCCTGAATCTTTCACATTCATACTCCTTTTAAACATAGATTCTACCAAATCTCCTAAAGTTCCGAAGATTACTATCAGAATAGAAACAATGATCCATTCGTGCAAATATAAAAATACAAAGTATCTAGATATGATAATAGCGGTAATAATACTTAATCCTAAACCACCTGCAAAACCTTCCCAGGTTTTTTTAGGTGATATTTTTTCCATTAGTTTTGTTCTTCCAAACTGAACTCCATTAAGATAAGCACCTGTATCATTGGCCCAAAGTAAAAACAGAAAGCCAAGAATTAATTTTGGATTATAAATTCCTTCCTGAACAAAAGCAATGGAAACAAATGCTGCATACGGCAAAACAACATAGATTAATGCAGTGAAAATATTTCCAAGATTAAGAACCGGCTGCTTTGATTTTTGGAATAATGCTATAATAAATAATAAAGAACTAAAGAGTATAAGCAATAAAAAAAGTTTTATCTCCATAATTTCCATTAAATAGCAAGCAACTGCTGAATAGCTTACAATGCCTATCCAAATTGCAAACCAATACAAGGACAAATTGGTATCAGCTTTTATCATCTCCAAAAATTCATGTAGGCTTATAATTGCAATGATTAGAAACAAGGACAGCAAGGTATACTGACTATATAATATGCCTCCAATTAAAATAATTACAAAAAAAATGGAGGTGATTGCTCTTTTTCTAAAATTTCTCATTAAAAGTTAGGTACGGTTTCAGGTATTTTGTAACGATTGGCAATTTTACAATTCATTTTTTACAATAATCTCAATTGCTTTATCAAAATCTGCATTGTGGATATATAATTCTATAATGCCAAATGCTTGGTATGATGAATCTCTTTTATTCATCGTTACTACCTCTATATCATTGTCTTTAAGCACAGAACTTACCAAACCTGCTTTAAACTCTTTATCGGTTGAATAAATTTTAACCCAATCTTGTTCCATATTCGTTCTTTGTTTGCTGGTAAATTGATGTTGTTTTTGTTCGTTTTTGATAAAAGTAATAAAGTAAGGGTATTGCGAAAGCGAAACCACCAATTACTTGAATTAAGCTTGCATTGCTAACATCATCTAAAATCTTTTCTGGGTTTTGTTGTTGATAAAAATAACTGGCAATTACTGCAGCACCGTTATTAATAAAATGTCCAATAATTGGAAGAAAAATATTTCCACTCCAATAAAAAAGATATCCAAAAACTGCACCCAACAGCATACGAGGCAAAAAACCATAAAACTGGAAATGGATAGCACTAAAAATAATTGCAGTAATCCAAATTCCAACATGAGGATTTTTTACAAGTCTGGATAATAATGGTTGTAAAGTTCCTCTAAAAAAAAGTTCTTCACCAATTGCTGGTAGTATGGCGACTAAAATCAATACATATAAAAATTCAGCAATCGAACTCATTTTAAGCAAAGCTTTGGTAAGATTTTCAGCCAACATTTCCTTTTCTTTCATCCAAACTTCTATTTTTTTGAATAAATCAGGAATTTGTATTTGCTTATTTAATGATGCAGTAAAATCTGTTATAGGTAGCCAGGCAATCATTAAAACTATAAGGCATAAAATGGCAATTAAAGAAACTTGATGCTGAAACCAAGAATATGAAGTGCTTTTTGAAGATTGGAATTTATAAAAAAATATCGTGGGAACGATAAAAAGAAAAATGCTTTGAACCAATTGCAAAAAACGGAGTGCATCAACTGTTTTTGGATTTTGTAAATCTTGAAGAAGTAAAGGATTTGCAAACATGGAAATCCCAAATAGCGGTTGCAATAGCAAAATACCGATCAGTGAACCAATGCAAAACGAAACAAACGAGAAAGAAAAAAATATAAATAATTGATAACCTGCACGTTCATTATTTAATGTAAACTTCTGACTCATTCTATGTTTTAAATATTTGTAAATTTGCGGCTGAACAACAATATTTTATTAATTGGTAAAGATAGAAAATATAGAGTTAGGAGAATTTCCTCTTTTGCTTGCACCTATGGAAGATGTAAGCGACCCTCCATTTCGGGCAGTATGTAAGGCTAACGGAGTTGATATGATGTATACTGAATTTATTTCGTCGGAAGGGTTAATTCGCGATGCAGCTAAAAGTGTGCAAAAACTAGATATTTTTGAATATGAACGGCCTATTGGTATCCAAATATTTGGTAGTAATATTGAAAGTATGGAAGAAGCAACCAGAATTGCAACCAAAGCTTCTCCAGATTTAATTGACATAAATTATGGCTGTCCAGTTAAAAATGTTGCTTGCAAAGGTGCTGGAGCAAGTTTATTGCAAGACATCGATAAAATGGTAAAAATGACCGCTGGAGTTGTAAAAAGTACTCACCTTCCAGTTACTGTTAAAACCCGTTTAGGGTGGGACGATCAAACAAAAAATATACGAGAAGTTGCTTTGCGTTTGCAAGATGTCGGCATTAAAGCATTAACAATACATGGCCGTACTCGTGCTCAAATGTATAAAGGTGTTGCAGATTGGACATTGATTCGAGAAATAAAAAGGAATCCTGATATTGAAATACCAATATTTGGAAACGGTGATATCACCAGTCCTGAAAAAGCGATTGCTTGGAAAAAAGAGTTTGAGGTTGATGGAGTAATGATTGGACGCGCTTCAATAGGCTATCCATGGATTTTCAGAGAAATAAAACACTTCTATAAAACTGGAGAAATTTTAGCACCTCCAACCATTGCCGAAAGGGTTGATACTTGCCTACTTCATTTAACCAAATCGATTGAATGGAAAGGAAATAAATTGGGAATTCTAGAAATGAGAAGGCATTATGCAAATTATTTCAAAGGCTTAGATCATGGTAAAGAATTCAGAATGAAACTGGTAACAATGGAAAATTTGAATAATATTTATGATGTGCTGGAAGAAATCAGAGAAACTTATTCAATGCAAGAAGCGTAAATAAATTTTTTAAGAAAACTATTTGTCGAATTGTTTATTTATTTAGTTTAGGATTCTAATTGAACATAACATGGTTGCAAAAATCACTCAAGGCGTAAAAATTTCTGTTGATACTTTATATCAGCCAGAATACTCAAATCCGGCAAACAACCATTTTATGTTTGCTTACAAAGTTACTATCGAAAATTTAGGCGATTATGCTGTTCAATTATTAACCCGACATTGGGATATTTTTGATTCGAATGGAAATAAACGCGAAGTAGACGGAGAAGGTGTAATTGGCTTACAACCTATCATAGAACCTGGTGAATTTCATGAATATGTTTCGGGTTGCAACCTGCAAACAGAGATTGGTAAAATGAAAGGAAGTTACGAAATGAAAAAACTAATTGACGAAAATCATTTTCAAGTTAATATTCCAGAGTTTTATTTGATTTGCCCTTACAAGTTGAATTAAGTTTTTAATAAAAATTATTTTCCGAACGGCATATTCTTCATCATTTTTCCTGCCATTGCTGGATTAGACATTGTTTTCATCATTTTTCGCATATCATCAAATTGCTTCATAAGTTTATTTACTTCGGCAATTTCGGTTCCGCTACCTTTCGCAATTCTATTCCGACGGCTGGTTGTAATATTATCTGGATTTGCCCTTTCGTAAGGTGTCATTGATTTAATAATTGCTTCCACTCCTTTAAAAGCATCGTCATTAATCTCAACATCTTTCATCATTTTGCCAACTCCTGGAATCATTCCCATCAAATCTTTTAGATTACCCATTTTTTTAATTTGAGCTAATTGAGATAAAAAGTCATCAAAATCAAACTGATTTTTTCTTATTTTTTTCTGAATTTTTGCAGCATTCTCTTCATCAAACTGCATTTGAGCACGCTCCACCAACGATACAACATCCCCCATTCCTAAAATTCTCGATGCCATCCTGTCTGGATAAAACACATCAATTGCTTCCAGTTTCTCTCCAGTTCCTATAAATTTAATGGGTTTATTTACTACCGACTTTATAGAGATTGCTGCTCCACCTCTGGTATCGCCATCTAACTTGGTCAACACTACTCCGTCAAAATTTAGTCGATCATTGAATGCCTTTGCAGTGTTTACAGCATCTTGCCCAGTCATGGCATCAACTACAAAAAGAATTTCGTGTGGTTGCGTTTTTTCTTTTACAGCCGCTATCTCATTCATCATTTGTTCATCAACAGCAAGTCGGCCAGCAGTATCAATAATTACTACATTATTCCCGTTTTGCTTTGCTTGCCTAATGGCTGCTTCTGCTATCGAAACAGGATTTTTATTCTCCATTTCTGCAAAAACTTCAATTCCAATCTGTGAACCAAGAATTTTTAGTTGTTCGATAGCTGCAGGTCGGTACACATCAGCTGCCACTAGTAATGGTTTTTTCCCTTTTCCTTTTAAATAATTTGCTAGTTTTCCACTAAAAGTTGTTTTACCCGAACCTTGCAGTCCTGCAATTAATATAATTGAGGGATTTCCTTTTAAATTCAGATCTGTTTTTTCTCCACCCATCAATTGAACCAACTCATCGTTCACGATTTTAATCATCAACTGACTTGGCGAAATTGCTGTTAATACATTCTGTCCTAATGCTTTTTCTTTAACCGTATCGGTAAAAATTTTTGCAGTTTTATAATTTACGTCCGCGTCTAATAATGCTTTCCGAACCTCTTTTAACGTTTCAGCAACGTTTATTTCGGTTATTTTTCCTTGCCCTTTTAATACCTTAAAGGCTCTGTCGAGTTTATCTGATAAATTATCAAACATATTTTTTTGCTATTTTTGAAGTATGCAAAAGTAGGTAATTTGTAATTTATAGCCACAAACAAAAAAGACATATCCACAATTGCAGATATGCCTTTAAAATTCACCCATTAAAATTCTTATTGTACTACGAAACCAATATGGTAAACGGTTGATTTGTCCGTAAATTTCAAATAGTACAAATTTTTAGCTAAACCAGAAGTCTCAGTACTATTCAAAATTTCAGTATCTGCATTAATTCCTGTTATTGTTTTGGAATAAACAATTTTGCCATTTAAATCTAATAATTCAATCACTACAGTTTCACGATCATCAAATGGTATGCTTACCAATTTAAGAGCTGAATTAGTTACAGGATTGGGATAAATTACTAAAATTTCAGGATTTTTTCCATCAACTAAAACTGCAACTATTTTAGATATTCGTTTGAAGCCATTTCCGTCAACTTGAATTAATCGATAATAAAAAGTACCTTCTTTAGCATCTTTATCTTCGTGAGAATAATTTTTAATTTGATTACTTGCCTTTTCTCCTTTAAAAATACCTATTTCTTTAAAACCATCAATCCCGTTTTCTGATCGCTCCAGAGCAAAATAATTGTTGTTAACTTCTTTGGCAGTCGACCAATTTAATAAAGCCGAAACACCAGTTGATTTTCCAGTAAGTGAAATTAATTCGACAGGTAAGACTGTATTTTCATCATTGGACGCAACAGTAATATAGTCTCCATCGGCAACTATTACATTATCAAAAGTTACTACCTGCGTTGCTGGATCATACGATCTATTTGTGCTAATTCTAGATGCATTTACAAAATTACCATCATCATCTATTAAAAGTTCTAATTGAGTTTCGGAATTAATAGTAAAAGTAGAAAGATAAAAACTAATTGAAACAGTTCCCACATCTCCATTCTGATCAAATCTCCAAACCCGTTTTAGTCGGTTATTTATTCCTGGTGGCACTTCTGCAAATTCGAGAATACTCAAACTTGCATTATCATTCCCAAACATCAAATATTCACCATCATCTAGGTTTGATGGATTGCTTACCCGTATTAAATTAAATCCTCCCTTACTATCTAATTGTAAAGAAGTAGGATTTTCTCTACCTATTCCAGCAACCTGATTTCCATGTACGGCATCGAAAGCATACTTATCATTTGCCCCTAAAACCATGGCATATTTCGAAGCGAGATAATTTTCGATAATAATTTTTTGTGCAGAATTTACAGCAATGTTATAAATGATAACTTCGGCTATATCGCCACCAAAATTCCTAGCATCATTAATCACAGCTCCTCCTAAAGCGAAAGGTCTGTTTTGCTTATTAATAACAGAATTTGAAGTAACGTTACTTGAGTTGATGCCATTCTTGCCAACTATAACAGCAATTCCTTCCTTTATAATAGAGGTAATATTGTTTCCTGTTAATAAAAAGTTGTTAGAAGAATTATCATTAAATGCATTGTCTGTATACAAAAAACGAAAATCATTTACTGCTCCATTTTGTTCAATAGACCAATTTGCTCTAGGTAAAGTTTGTTGATCTATATCCAGAATAGTTGCACTTGAATTTTGTGCAGCAGCAAAATTTGTTGATACGAGAAATATACTCTGATCATTGGTCGGGGTAAAATCATTTAGTATCAATTTATCATCTATTCCATCAAATCGAATTACAGGTTTTCCATTTAAGCCTGAGGAAATAAATAAAGGTTGCGGACTAACAACGGTTTGATTAAAATTAAATCCATTATTTGATTGATCTCTCCATTTGTTGATTTTAGTAAGATTTACGGAACTTGATGTTCCAGCATCGCCTCGAAGCCAAAGTTTATTGGTGACAGAAGAACCTACTCCTGCCGGCCCAAACTGAGCAAATAACTGTTGAGTAGAATAAAATAAAACAACAATCAATACTAACTTTTTCATAGTTCTTTTAATTAAATCTGAATTTACATTCCTGATTCTTTATCTAAATAATCTTGTACTAAATCTATAGCATTGGCAATACCATCACTTAATGCAGTTATAAAACTTCCTGGAACAGCCAAAGTCATAGCATGCTTTAATGCTTCTATTTCCTTTGGAATTACTTCATAAGTCATTTTCTTATCAACTGATCGTATTCCTTCAACCAATAAATCGATGATAGCTTGCTCTGTTCTTCCGCGTAAGTGTAATTCCTGACGAATAATAATATGATCAAACATGGTTGCAGCGATAGCTCCACAATCTCTAATATCCTGATCTCTTCGATCGCCAGTTCCAGAAATAATTCCAATTTTCATATTAGAATCCACTTTCGAAAGAAAATCTGCAATTCCTTGATATCCCGCTGGATTATGAGCGAAATCAATCATTACTTTAAAATCTTTAAAATCGAAAATATTCATTCTGCCTGGAGTTTGTGCTGCAGAAGGAATAAAGGTTTCTAGTGAAAGACGCATATCTTCCGTTTTGAAACCATAAAGATAACCAGCTAAAGTTGCAGCCAAAACATTGGCAATCATAAAAGTGGCACGACCACCCAATGTTAAGGGTACAGTAGTTACTTTTTCAACCCTAATTTTCCAATCTCCTTTTTTTATGGTAATGAAACCGTTTTCGTAAATAGCTGCTATACCGCCTCCTTTACAATGCTTTTTTATTACAGGATGGTTTTCATCTAAACTAAAATAAGCGATTTTGCATTTTAAGCCTTGAGCAATTTTTACACAATTTTCATCTTCTGCATTTAAAACCGCATAACCATCTTTTTTAACACTTTCAACAACGGTTGCTTTTACCCGAGTTAAATCATTCAAGTCATTAATATCTCCTAAACCAAGATGATCTTCTTGAATATTGGTAATAATTCCAATATCGCATTTGCTAAACCCTAATCCTGAACGAAGAATTCCACCTCTGGCGGTTTCTAACACAGCAAAATCTACTGTTGGATCCTTTAAAATGAATTCAGCACTCATTGGGCCAGTAGTATCGCCCTTCTGTAATAAAGAATTCTGTACATAAATACCATCCGATGTAGTAAAACCAACCCGATAACCCATATTTTTAACAATATGTGCCAGCAATCTGGTGGTAGTTGTTTTACCATTTGTTCCAGTTATAGCAATAATTGGTATTCTGGAAGGCTTACCCGGAGGGTATAACATATCAATAACTGGAGCCGCAACATTTCTGGGTAAACCTTCACTTGGAGCAAGGTGCATTCTGAAACCTGGAGCAGCATTTACCTCAAGAACTACTCCCCCATTTTCGTTTAGGGTTTCGGTTAGATTTCTTGCCATTATATCAATTCCACAAACATCCAAACCAATTACACGAGATATTCGCTCACAAGTAAAAATATTTTGAGGATGCATTTTATCTGTAACATCAATGGAAGTTCCACCTGTACTTAAATTAGCAGTAGATTTTAGAAAGCATTGTTCTCCTTTTGCCAAAACTGTTGTGAGGCTATAATTTTTCTTTTCCAGCAAATCCATTGTATCACGATCAACAGTTATTTCTGTCAATACATTTTCATGGCCATATCCTCGCCTTGGATCTGAATTTTCTTTATCAATTAATTCCTGAATCGTTTTTACTCCATCACCTTTTACATGGGCAGGTACTCTTTGCGCCGCTGCAACCAGTTTATTATCAATTACTAAAACTCTGAAATCATATCCGGTAATGAACTTTTCTACAATAATTGCTTTTGAATAATTTTTGGCAAACTCAAAGGCACTTTTTGCATCTTCATAATTAGTTACATTAATTGTTGCTCCTTTTCCATGATTTCCGTTTATGGGTTTAAACACTAATGGATAACCTACACTTCGTATCACCGAATCCACATCATTCATATTATAAACGGTTTCGCCAGATGCTACAGGAATAGCCGCTGCTTTCAACATTCTTTTGGTTTCTTCTTTATCTCCAGCAATATCTACTGCTATATTGCTGGTTTTTGAAGTAATTGTAGCTCTAAATCGAACCTGATTTACTCCAAAACCTAATTGAACCAAAGAATTTTTGTTTAATCTGATGTACGGAATATTTCTAGAAACTGCTTCTTCTACTATAGATCCGGTGCTAGGTCCAAATCGTTCTCTTTCACGTAATTCACGCATTCTTTTCAAATCGTGCCCAATTTCATACTCTTCATTATTGATTAATGCTAATGCAATTCTCACTGAAGCTTCAGCTGCATATATACCTGCAGATTCTTCCACATAACTAAAAACTACATTGTAAACACCCGGGCTTTTAGTTCCTCGGGTTCTACCAAAACCAGTTTCCATTCCGGCCAGTGTTTGAATTTCTAATGCAATATGCTCAATCACATGTCCCATCCAAGTTCCCTCTTTTACTCGCGTAAAAAAACCACCTGCAACACCTTCAGAACAACGGTGTTCGTACATAGAAGGAATAAGTTTTTCTAATCTTGCACCAAATCCTTCAATCTTATTGGTAGGTTTTTGTTCCAGATCTTCTAAATCCAGTCGCATTTGAATCAATTTTTTTCTGGTTATGCTCCAGATATTTGGCCCACGCAATGCCTGAATTTTAAGTATTTTCATAGTAACCGTTTAGGTTTATATCTTCAAAAGTATTGCAATAATAAATCGAAACAAAATACCGTATTTATGAGTAAAGTATTATGTAAATGTTTAATTGTTGATAAGTATTGTCGGAAAGCCGAATGCTTAAAACTTAATTTCACACTTTAGTAAAAGGCAAGAATATTGCCTTCAATATTGTTTAAAGGAAATATTTAGCGGTAAAAGTATGACACCGAAGGGTAAATTAATAATAATAGGGGGCGCCGTTGATACAGGAAGTTTCACGGAAAAACAATTTAATCAACCCATCAATCTTAATTTTTTTGAAAAAGGAATATTAAAAAGACTGATTACTGAATCCGCTGAAGCAAATAATTCGCGGGTAGAAATTGTAACTACTGCATCTCTAATTCCGGAAGCGGTTGGTGATGAATATGTTCGTGCGTTTGGCCAATTGAATGTGCATAATGTTGGAGTAATGAACATTAAAACACGGTTGGAAGCAAATGCTGAAGAATTTATTGAAAGGATAAAAAACTGCGATGTAGTGATGTTTACAGGTGGCGATCAACTTAGGCTTACCTCAATTTTTGGTGGCACCAAGCTTCTTTATGCTTTATTAGATAAATACTTACATACTGATTTTATTGTTGCGGGCACATCTGCAGGTGCTGCTGCATGTTCAGAGAATATGATTTATCAAGGAAACCATAGTGAAGCTTTGCTGAAAGGTGAAGTAAAAATAACCGGTGGACTTGGCTTAATAAAGGATGTAATTATTGACACTCATTTTGTTCATCGTGGTAGAATAGGTAGGCTATTTTACGCAGTAGCAAGTAACCCTGGCATTTTAGGAATCGGACTCGGAGAAGATACTGGATTGTTAATTACAAACGGAAACGAAATGGAAGCGATTGGTTCTGGTTTGGTAATTTTGGTAGATGGCAGACAAATAATTAATACCAATATAACAGATGTTGCTATTGGAATGCCTGTTTCTATTGAACATTTAGTTGTTCATGTAATGTCAATGTTTGATAAATATGCTGTGCACGAACGTAAAATGACGATCAATAAAATGTTTAAAGCAGATTTGGAGAATTACGCAAAAATTGATCGTTAATGACACCAAGCGTAATCATTCATGGTGGTTTTTTTAGTGAATCTGCTACCAATCTGGAAACTAAAATAGCCAAACAAAAGTCTTTATCGCATATTGTAAAGCTTGCAGCAGAGTTTATAATTACTCATTCTGCTGTAGAAACCGTAGTTTATGCGGTTGCTTTGTTGGAAGACGATCCCTTGTTTAATGCAGGTACAGGTTCGCAAATTCAGGCAGATGGAAAAATTAGAATGAGTGCATCGTTGATGGATGGGGATTCTAAAAAATTTTCGGGTGTAATCAATATTCAAGATATTAAAAACCCGATTCTATTGGCTGAAATTTTGATGAATGAAGAAGATAGAGTTTTAGCCTCAGCTGAAGCATTAAATTTTGCAAAAAGTAAATCTATTCCATTCTTTAATCCTGAAATACCAGCCAGAAGAGCTGATTACGAACGTAAATTGCAAACTTTAGCAACTGGAACCGTAGGTTGCGTTGCCTTAGATAAAAACGGTAAAATTGCCGCAGCCACTTCAACTGGTGGCAAAGGCTTTGAAATTCCAGGTAGAGTGAGTGATTCTGCAACTACTGCTGGAAATTTTGCTAACCAACATGCTGGTATTTCTTGCACTGGAGTTGGCGAAGATATTGTAAGCGCAGCTTTGGCAAGTTCTATTGTGAACAGAGTGTCAGATGGTTTAAGCTTACAAGCAGCTACCGAAAAAACTTTTTCTGAAATGAAAGAGTTTGATGGCTTCGGAGGTATAATTGGGATTTCCGCAAATGGGGAAATTTTTCATAAAGATTCATTTCCATACATGGTATATGCCTACTCTGATGGTAAAAATGAGCCTGTAGTATTTGGCTAGATTTTTCTGTGCTTTAAAAATATTACACTACTTTGAAATATATTCCCTTTTTTTAGTGTTAATATCACAAAATAATCATCGTACATGCGTTCAATTAAATTTTTTCTTTTTTCAGCTATTGGGTTTTGCAGTTTGCAAACCATTGCACAGGATAGTGTTTTATTAGCTAAATCTCCTTTAATTCCTAATCCAGAACATCCGGCTATTACTAGGGAAGTTGTTAAAACGATATCATCATACCATTACACCCGAATTTCTATTGATGATAAACTATCGTCAACCATTTTTGATCGATATATAAAATCTCTTGATTTTAATAAAAGTTACTTTTTGCAATCGGATATCGACAAGTTTGAAAAATACAGAAATACTCTAGATGACGATTTAAAAGCTGGCAATCTAATTACTGCTTTTTCTATTTTTAATACCTATCGAGAGCGATTAGCAGACCGAGTTACGTATTCTATAAACAGAATAAAACAACCTTTTGATTATGCAAAAAATGATAGTGTAGAAATTAATAGAGAAAAAGAAAGTTGGATGAAAACATCAGCTGATTTGGATGAATACTGGAATAAGCGTTTACAATATGAAATGTTAAGTGCAAAATTAGCGGGTACCAAAGAAGAGAAACTGGTTGAGACCATAGTTAAAAGATATTCCAACATTCGAAATCAATTAATTAAACAAAAAAGTGAAGATGCTTTTTCCATGTTTATGAATGCTTTTGCAGAAGCAGTTGATCCGCATACTAGCTATTTTTCTCCTGCTAATGCAGATAATTTTAGTATAGACATGAGCCAAGCTTTGGAAGGTATTGGTGCAACTTTACGTACAGAAAATGAAGTAACTAAAGTAGTAGCAGTAATAAAAGGTGGCCCTGCTGAAAAAAGTGGCTTGATTCAACCTAATGATAAAATTGTAGGAGTTGGACAAGGAAAGGAAGGTGAAATAATTGATGTAATAGGTTGGAGAATTGATGATGTGGTTGCCATGATCCGAGGAGCGAAAGGAACCATCGTTCGACTTTCTATAATTCCGGCTGCTGCTGGTGTAGATGCTGCTTCTAAAATAATTGAAATCGTTCGAGAAAAAGTAAAACTGGAAGAACAGACTGCAAAGGCTGAAGTAAAAACTATTTCCGTTGGCAATAAGACCGAAAAGGTTGGTGTAATTACCGTTCCATCATTTTACCTAGATTATATGGGTAAACAAAAAGGAGATAAAGATTATTCGAGTACCACTAAAGATGTGCGAAGATTACTTACAGATTTTTCTACTCAAAAGGTCAATAAAGTAATCATTGATTTACGAAATAATGGAGGAGGTTCTTTACAAGAAGCTATTGATTTAACTGGATTATTTATAACCAAAGGTCCAGTAGTTCAAGTAAAAGATGCCGCTGGGAATGTTTCTGTTGATAAAGATGAAGATGCCGATTTAGTTTACAGCGGCCCATTGGTAGTAATCGTAAATAAATTTAGCGCATCTGCTTCTGAGATTTTTGCTGGAGCCATACAAGATTATGGAAGAGGAATTATAGTTGGAGATCAGACCTATGGAAAAGGAACGGTGCAAAATGTAATTGATATTAATCGAATAATGCCTACTGAAAAAGCTAAATTGGGTAAAGTGAAAATAACTTTGGCTAAATTTTACAGAGTTTCTGGCAGTAGCACTCAGCACCGAGGTGTAGTACCTGATTTAATTTTTCCGAGCCCTTTATTAGCAGAAGAATATGGTGAAAGTTCAGAACCAACTGCCTTACCTTGGGATCAAATTTCTCCAACTCAATATCAACAGTTTACTAGTCTTGAATCATTAAAAAATTCTTTAAAAGTAAAACATGAGAAAAGAATGATGGCGGATGCTGAATACAGATATTTATTAGAAGACATCGCTGAGTTTAAACGAAAAAAGGATGAAAATTATGTTCCTATTGGTGAATCATTATTAAAAACTGAACGCGATAATACAGAAGAGCAAAATTTTAAAAGAGGTAATGAGCGCAGAGTTGCTTTAGGTTTAAAACCATTAATAAAAGGAGAAACAAAACCTAAAGATGAAAAAGAACCCGATTTGGTGCTTAGTGAAAGTCAACAAATAGTGAACGATCTGGCCAATTTAACCAAAAAATAATGGCTAAAAATCTTCTTGAATTTACCAATAAAGGCATTTATTGTAAACAAGGAGATTTTTTCATCGATCCTTGGCAGCCGGTTGATTATGCGGTAATTACTCATGCACATTCAGACCATGCAAGATCGGGAAGTAAGAATTACCTCGCTCATCATCTTTCTAGAGAAATCTTATATTACAGATTGGGCGCGGAAATTAATTTGCAAACCATTGCATACTATGAAACGCTATATAGAAACGGAGTTACGATTTCCTTACATCCGGCTGGACATATCATTGGCTCTGCACAAATTAGAATTGAATATAAAGGAGAAATCTGGGTAGTTTCTGGCGATTATAAATTAGAAGATGATGGAGTAAGTACACCTTTTGAAGCAGTGAAATGCCATAGTTTTATTACTGAATCAACTTTTGGAATGCCGGTTTATAAATGGAAACCACAAATTGAAATTTTTGATGAAGTAAACAGCTGGTGGAATAAAAATAAGTCGGAAGGCAAAACGAGTTTATTAATTGGATATTCACTAGGCAAAGCTCAACGATTATTACAAAACGTAGATCATAGCATTGCACCAATATTTGCTCATGGTGTAATAGCAAATACGAATGATGCCTTGATAAGAACCGGTATTGAGTTATTCCCAACCCAACGAATAACGAAAGAAACCACCAAAGATGAAGTAAAAGGCGGATTGATTTTGGCACCACCTTCTGCAGTTGGAACACCTTACATGCGTCGATTTTTTCCATACTCTTTAGGGTATTGCTCCGGTTGGATGAGTATTCGAGGAGCAAAAAAACGAAGAGCAGCTGATCGTGGTTTTGTACTTTCTGATCACGCAGATTGGGAAGGATTGCTAACAGCAGTAAAAGCTACCGAAGCCGAAAATATTTATGTAACACATGGCTACACTGCCACTTTTGCTAAATACTTAAACGAAAACGGATGGAATGCTCAAGAGGTACATACATTATATGGTGGTGATGAAAGTGTAGAAGAATCCATACTAAACCATGAAAAAGAAAACGTTTCTGAAACTCAAAAATAAACGGTGAAAAACTTTGCTAATCTTTTTGCCCGATTGGACGAAACTAATAAAACCAATGAAAAGGTTAAATTTCTTCAAAATTATTTTGAAGAGGTAAGCGATGCAGATAAGATAAATACACTGGCTTTGTTTACTGGCCGAAGACCAAAACGACAAATTAGTAGTACTTTATTAAGAAATTGGGCAGTTGAATTAGCCGGAATTCCAGAATGGTTGTTTGAAGAATCATATCAAGTAGTTGGAGATTTGGCAGAAACCATGGCTTTGTTGCTTCCTCCAGGCAATTCTACTCAACATAAAAACTTAAGCGAATGGATGCAGGAAATACGAGGTTTAGCAAAATTTGATGAGGATCAGAAAAAAGAATTTGTTGTAAATGCTTGGAATGAACTCGATTCATCCGAACGATTTGTTTTTAATAAACTGTTAACGGGTGGTTTCAGAATCGGAGTTTCTCAAAGTTTATTAATTAAAGCTATTTCCAATTTGAGTGGTATTGAAGCAACCACCCTCACCCACCGGATTATGGGAAACTGGAATCCGGAGACTTTCGATTTTACTGAATTAATAGCTCAAGAAGATGGTAGTACAGATAGTTCTAGGCCATATCCTTTTTTTTTAGCGTATTCTATAGATGAAGAAAAATTAGGCTTACAAACAGAATCTGAAGATACATTATTTCAAAACCCCGAAGAATGGCAAGCAGAATGGAAATGGGATGGAATTCGGGCCCAATTAATTAAGAGAAACGATGAATTATTTATCTGGAGTCGAGGTGAAGAATTGGTCACAGATAAATTTCCGGAGTTGCATGAGTTTTTAAAATCGCTGCCAAATGGAACGGTAATAGATGGTGAAATTGTAACTTGGAGAGGTGGAAAACCTATGTCATTTAATACCCTTCAAACCCGAATAGGTAGAAAAAATTTAACCAAAAAAATACTTGCTGATAATCCAGTAAGTGTGATTGCGTACGATTGTTTGGAAATAAATGGAAAAGATATCCGATCAGAAAGTTTGATTGAAAGAAGACAAGTACTTGAATCATTCATCCTAAATAATAAATCGGCGAGTAATTTTTATCTATCTAAAATAATTGAATTTGAAAATTGGAAGCACTTAGGCGAAATAAGGGCAGGAAGCCGAGATGAATTGGCAGAAGGAATTATGCTAAAACGAAAATCGTCAACTTACCAAGTGGGAAGGCGGCGTGGCGATTGGTGGAAATGGAAAGTAGATCCGATGACGGTGGATGGAGTTTTGATTTACGCACAAAAAGGACATGGCCGAAGGGCTGATTTATATACCGATTATACCTTTGCCGTTTGGGATGGCGATAAACTAGTTCCTTTTGCTAAAGCTTATTCAGGATTAACAGATAAAGAAATTGCGCAAGTAGATCATTTTATTAAACGAAATACACTCGAACGTTTTGGTCCGGTGCGAACCGTAAAACCCGAACTCGTTTTTGAACTAGGTTTTGAAGGCATCAGCGAATCTACTCGGCACAAATCTGGAATTGCTTTGCGTTTCCCACGTATTTTGCGCTGGCGAAAAGACAAACCGAAAGAAGAGGCGGATACCATTGAGACATTGAGGGCGATGCTTGGAGGGTAGTTTATAGGTTTTTTAATTTTACTCAAACTAGCGTTTTTATCGATTTCGAAAAATTTGTTGAGAAAAAACCCTTGTAGGCAATTGCTTGCAAGACATTTCATCTTTAGCCTTGATTGGCACTTTTTGCTTCAAAATTTGGCAAGGCAGCCAGTCTAATCCAAAAGCTTTTGTACTTTTAAAGACCTTGAAAGAGAATATTTATCATTGCTAGAATGACAAACCTTTTACGAACTAACTCCGAAAATAAAGATTTCCAATTGCTGGTAGCCAAATTGGATGCTTTTCTGAAAATAACGGATGGCTCAGAACATGCTTTTTATAATCAGTTTAATAAAATTGTAAGCATAAAACATGTGGTAGTTATATATGAAAACAATATTCCGGTAGGTTGCGGTGCTATTAAACATTATGCGGATGATGTAATGGAAGTAAAACGGATGTATGTGGATACAGAACACCGAGGAAAAGGAATTGCGTCAATAATTTTGATAGAACTAGAAAACTGGAGCAAAGAATTAAATTACAAAAAATGTATTCTGGAAACTGGTAACAAACAAGTGGAAGCTATTGCACTTTATGTAAAAAATAATTATTCGATTATTAAAAGTTATGGACAATATGAAAATGTAGCCAACAGTGTTTGTTTTGAAAAAGAATTGGTGTAGTAAATAATTCTACCTTTTAAAAGATTTCTTTTTATTAATCGGCCTGCTTTTTACATCCGCTTTCTTATTAAAAGAATTTCCAGTCTTTACACTTTTTTCGCCAACCTTTATTTTTGAATAATTACTTGCTTTCTTTCTTTTATCCTCATTCACCCGTGTTTTTTCTTTCTCCGGAATTTCTATTTTTTTTGTTTTTCTAACTACAGAACTCGACTTTTCAAGCATTTTAAAAATACCTGCTAATTCTTGTTCGGTTAATTGCCGCCATTCTCCTAAAGGCAAATTAGCTAAGCTGATATTCATTATCCGCACTCGCTCAAGTTTTACCACTTCAAAGTTAAAATGCTCGCACATTCTACGTATTTGCCTATTTAAACCCTGGATTAATGTGATCTTAAAAATAAATGTACTTACCTCAACTACTTTGCATTTCTTCGTCATTTCTCCCAGTAGAGGAACTCCTGCAGACATTCCTTGCAAAAACTGAGCAGTAATTGGTTTATCGACTGTTACTAAATATTCTTTTTCATGCTTATTGCCTGCACGTAGTATTTTATTAACCATGTCTCCATTGTTCGTCAAAAAAATTAATCCTTGCGAATCTTTATCTAATCTTCCGATCGGAAAAATTCGATCGCTATGATTTACATAATCAATAATGTTATCCCTAACTTCTGCTTCTGTAGTAGAAGTAATACCTACCGGCTTATTAAAAGCCAAAAAAACTAATTCCTTCCCACCTTCAGCTTCAATGATGTGCCCATTTACGGTCACTTTATCATTGCTTGTTACTTGTTGACCAACCAATGCCCTTTTTCCATTAATAAAAACTTTGCCTTGTACAATATGCTTATCTGCCTCTCGCCTTGAGCATAAACCCGAATCGCTGATGTATTTATTTAAGCGGATGGATAGAGTTTGAGTCATGTTAAATTTTTAGAATTACGCGCAAAGTACAATTCGTTAATAAAAAAATCAATTAGATATGTTTCCATTATTAGCGAAGCGGTAATTATATTCTTCTTTTTAGCATCATTATATTTATATATTACTGCAAACACAGTAGTTATTTTAGCAAAAATAATTTTCTTAAAACAATTTTTTCGAATGCAAAAACTTCATCACAAAGCATTCAATAAGGCTTAAGATTTAGATTTTCTATTAAATAAATTTTTGCCAAAAAAAAACCTGACCAATAATTGGTCAGGTTTTTTTTATTTAAATAAAATTAAGCTGGTAAAAGTACTTTGTTGATTGCATGGATAACTCCATTATCAGTATCTACATCCGCTACTACTACTTCTGCATCATTAACAAAAACTTTTCCATCTCTTAGGTGGATAGTGATTTCTGCTCCATTTACTGTTGTAGCTTTCATACCATCACTTAAGTCAGTTGATAAAACTTTTCCTGCTAAAACATGGTAAGTAAGTATCCCTTGTAATTTTGCTTTGTTTTCTGGTTCTACTAATGATTCTACAGTTCCAGCTGGTAATGCAGCAAATGCATCGTCAAGTGGAGCAAAAACTGTAAACGGACCAGTTCCGCTTAGTGTTTCTACTAATTCAGCGGCAGTTACTGCTGCTACTAGTGTTTTAAATGAGCCATGTCCTACAGCTGTTTCTACGATATTCATAATTAAAATTGTTAAGTTAAAGAGTATAAGCAGAACCAACCCACATTGTTTTATATCATTGAAAACTTAATATTTTGTTTACAATCAAACAAAAAAGACTATTTACTTAACACAAAATAGTTTTAGAATTAACAAAAATTTAATAAACAAAATGCAATTTTAATAATAAGCTAACTCCTGCTCGCAATTTCAAATAATTTCTATCTAAACCATCACAATCGAATAAAACCTATATTTGCGCAAAAGCATTAAAAAGGGGAAATGGAAAGAAAAGTAAGAGTTCGTTTTGCACCAAGTCCAACTGGGCCATTGCATATCGGTGGTGTGCGAACAGCGTTGTATAATTATTTATTCGCTAAAAAACATAATGGAGATTTTATACTCCGAATAGAAGATACCGACCAAGGAAGATTTGTGCCCGGTGCAGAAGATTATATCGTAGAGTCCCTAAAATGGTGCGGAATTATTTTTGATGAAGGAGTTCATTTGGGCGGTCCACACGCACCATATAGACAGTCAGAAAGAAAAGCTATTTATAAACAATATGCGCTACAATTAATAGAATCAGGCCATGCTTATTATGCCTTTGATACTACTGAAGAGTTGGATGAAATGCGTGAAACCTTGAAAGCAATGGGTAACGCTGCTCCACAATACAATTACATTACCAGAGAAAACATGAAAAACTCTTTGGTGCTACCAGCAGACGAGGTGAGTAGAAGATTGGAAGCTGGAGATGCTTATGTAATTCGAATAAAAATTCCAAGAAAAGAAGAAGTGAGAGTTGAAGATTTGATTCGTGGAACTGTATTAGTGCATACCGCACAAATGGATGATAAGGTTTTATTTAAATCAGATGGTATGCCTACCTATCATCTAGCCAATATTGTGGATGATTATTTAATGAAAATTACGCATGTAATTCGTGGAGAAGAATGGTTGCCATCTGCTCCACTCCATGTTTTATTGTATCGATATTTGGGCTGGGAAGATGTGATGCCGCAGTTTGCTCATTTACCTTTATTATTAAAACCCGATGGCAACGGAAAATTAAGTAAAAGAGATGGTGATCGATTAGGATTTCCAGTTTTTCCGATGAATTGGGTAGATCCATTCACCTCCGAAAAAAGTTCTGGATACCGTGAAGCTGGATATTATCCCGAAGCATTTATCAATATGCTTGCTTTGTTAGGTTGGAATCCAGGTACAACTCAAGAAATTTTTAGTGAAGAAGAATTAATTGAGGCCTTTAGTATTGAGCGAATTAGTAAATCGGGAGCAAAATTTGATGCTGCAAAAACACGCTGGTTTAATCAGCAATATTTAAGAAAAAAAAGCTCAGAATCGTTAGCAGAAGGTTTAAAGCCAGAATTAGCTGAAAAAAACATAATTGCGACTGATGAATTTATTATTCAGGTAATAGATTTAGTTAAAGAAAAAGCACATTTTGCCAATGAACTTTGGGAATTAAGTGAATTTATCTTTATTGCTCCACAAACATTTGATACAGCTATCACAAGTAAAAAATGGAATAATGAAATTGCAACTTTCATTTCAGATCTAAGTTTGGAATATCGAACAAAAGAAAAAATTTCATTTGCAGAATCTGAAGAAATGGTTAAAATGGTAGCAGAAAAACACAATATGAGCGCTGGGCAAACCATGCAGATTCTACGGGTGTGTTTAACAGGAATTGGAACCGGACCAGCTTTGCACGACATGATTTCAGTTTTAGGCGGAATTGAAATTGCAGATAGACTTAATTATGCACATAAAACATTATCAATCTAATGAAAAGACCTGTACGAGTTTTGGTAGCTAAATGTGGTTTAGATGGGCATGACCGTGGAGCAAAAATTATTGCAACTTCATTAAGAGATGCAGGAATGGAAGTAATCTACACCGGGCTCCGGCAAACACCAGAAATGATAGTAAACACTGCTTTACAGGAAGATGTGGATGCAATTGGAGTGAGTATTCTTTCTGGAGCGCACATGACTGTTTTTCCGAAAATACTTTCATTGATGAAAGCAAAAGGATTAGATGATGTATTGCTTACTGGTGGTGGAATAATACCCAATGAAGAAATGCAAACGCTTCGCGATGCTGGAGTTGGAGAGCTTTTTCCACCAGGAACAAGTACAAAAGAAATTGTTACTTATATTAATAAATGGGTAGCTGAAAAAAGAAATTTCTAATTATATGAAAACCTATAACAACCTTTTAATTGAATTAAAGAATAAAATTCTTTACATAACTATTAATAGAGAATCAAAACTAAATGCGCTTAACAAAGAAACACTTGAAGAATTAAGTCAAGCATTTACAGACGCTGAACAGAATAAAGAGGTAAAAGCAATCTTGCTTACTGGCGCTGGAAACAAAGCATTTGTTGCCGGAGCAGATATTTCTGAATTTTCTTCATATAATTTAGCCAAAGGAAAAGAATTAAGCAAAAGTGGACATGATGATGTTTTCAATAAAATAGAAAATTTAAAAAAACCTGTATTAGCTGCAATTAACGGTTTCGCATTGGGTGGTGGATTAGAACTTGCCATGGCTTGTCATATTAGAATAGCATCCGAAAATGCAAAAATGGGATTACCAGAAGTTAGTTTAGGATTAATTCCAGGATATGGAGGTACTCAACGATTAAGTAAATTAGTTGGGAAAGGTAAAGCATTTGAAATAATATTAACAGCTGATATGATTAACGCAGCAGACGCTGAAAAAATTGGACTAATTAATAGAATGGTTAGTCAGGAAGAATTAATAAATGCGAGTGAAAGTTTGCTTGCAAAAGTTATAACACGATCATCTACCGCAGTTACTGCAGCCATTATATCCATTAATGCTGCAGATGATGGAAATCAAAGTGGATACAACACTGAAATCGAACAATTTGCTTGGTGTTTTACTCAGCCAGATTTTAAAGAAGGAACACAAGCTTTTTTAGAAAAACGAAAACCAGCGTTCGAGTAAAATACTGTATGTTCCACAATTTGGGATAATTTTTTCCACTGTAAAAATTGGTTTTAAATAAAAATTGAAGGTGTTATGTTGTTTTTTAGGTTTAATTAACAGAAAAATAAAGTTGGCATATTATTTACATAGCTGTCTTTGTAAAACAACAAAAAAACATGAAAATCACAAATTTTATCATAATTGCCGTTGCCGGAGCATTTGCAATTACAGCTTGTAACAAAAAAGACGAATCTTGGAAAAAATCGTATGATGATTATAGAACCTACGTTCGATCATCAAATGATTCTATTGGATTTTATTATGATCAAGATTCAGCAATGGCTGAACAAAATTACCAAGAAAGAATGGATGCCGTAGAAGCAAATATGGCAAACATGGATGAGGAAGCTAAAAAAGAATATGCTCAATTGAAAGCAGATTACGATGCACTTCGGATGAAATATCAAGAAGAAAGAGCTGCTAAAATGAGAGCAACTAATACGGTTTCTTCGGGTGATGCAAGAAGAGTAAGATTATTTGGAATGATGCTTCCACAAGGTACTTCAATGGATTTAGCTTCAGTAACTCCTGAAAATTTATTACCTACTTATACTAGCTTTGTAAATGCTGTTGAAGCAAATAAGCAATCATTATCTGCAGAAGATTGGGATGAAGTTGAAAAAATATGGGACGCGTTAGACAACAGAAAACAAGAAGTTGAAAAACAAGCACCAGAAGGAGCAAACAATAAAATTGCTTCTGAGAAATTGAAATACGCTGGGCTTAAAACTCGTTACAGAGCACAAGCTAAACGAGAAGCAAAAGCAGAGTCGAACGAAATTGCTAAAGAAAACAAGTAAGTACAATCAATTCTATATAATCAAGTTTGAAAAAGGTTTCTGGATTAATTTTCAGAAACCTTTTTTTTATAATTATTTTTTTTGTGAATAAAATTTCAAAAACAAAGAACATTTAAATTAAAGGTCAAAACTATTTTTAACGATAAATTAATATGGCCAGTTAAAGACTTTACGGTAATACATATCAATCAAATAAATTCTTGTTATGTTTGAATAAGAAAAAGACAGTTTTTAATTTCTTGAAAATAAGTACGAAAAATTGAAAGGTGATCTAAATAAACTATGAAAAGTAAAAAAGAAATTGTAGAAAATTGGCTTCCAAGATATACTGGAACAGAATTAAAAGATTTTGGCAAATATATTTTGTTAACAAATTTCAATAATTACGTTCGGATGTTTGCCGAACAAATGGGATGCGATATAAATGGGTTAGATAAACCAATGCCAAATGCAACTGCGAATAATATTACCATCATAAATTTCGGAATGGGTAGCGCTAATGCAGCCACCATTATGGATTTGCTTAGTAGCATTGAACCTCGAGCTTGTTTATTTTTAGGCAAATGTGGAGGATTAAAAAAGAAAAATGAATTAGGTGATTTAATTTTGCCGATTGCGGCCATACGAGGAGAAGGAACTAGTAATGATTATTTTCCACCAGAATTGCCTGCTTTACCAGCTTTTAATTTACAAAAAGCAGTCTCGACAACCATAAGAAACCATAACAAGGATTACTGGACTGGTACGGTTTACACCACCAACAGGAGGGTTTGGGAGCATGATGAAGAGTTTAAAAATTATCTGCGGAAAATTAGGTGTATGGGTATTGACATGGAAACTGCAACTATTTTTAGCACTGGGTTTTACAATAAAATTCCTACAGGTGCACTTTTGCTTGTTTCTGATCAGCCGATGATTTCTGCTGGAGTAAAAACAGCAGAAAGCGATGTGAAAGTGACGCAAAATTTTGTAGATGAACACCTTAAAATAGGTATAGCATCTTTGAATGAATTAATTAATAATGGAAATACCATTAAACATTTGAGGTTTTAGTTTAATCTTATTAATACTCGTTTGTAAAAATTTTAATTAATTGCACAATTTGGGTTGTAAGTAATTCTATTAAACCCTTTTAGGGTTGGAGGTAATTTAATTTCTTATCAAAATCCTTCAGCGGATATTAAAAATTTTTACTCAAAAAATCTTGATAGGCTAATTTAATTCCATCTTCTAAATCTGTTTTGTGTTTAAAGCCTAAGGAATGTAATTTGGAAACGTCCATCAACTTTCTGGGAGTTCCATCAGGTTTGCTGGAATTAAAAACTAAATTTCCTTTAAATCCAATGATGTCTCCTATCATTTTTGCTAAATCACTGATGCTTAAATCTACACCAGTTCCTACATTTACAAATTGTTTTTCGTTGTAATTTTGCATTAAAAAATAACATGCATCTGCCAAATCATCTGCATACATAAATTCGCGTAAAGGTTTACCACTTCCCCAAATTTCAACCTCATGCTGGTTAGTAATCTTGGCTTCATGAAATTTTCGGATTAATGCCGGAAGTACGTGCGAGTTTTCCAAATTATAATTATCATTGGGTCCATACATGTTGGTTGGCATAGCCGCAATAAAATTACAACCAAACTGATCTCTATAAGCTTCACACATTTTAATACCTGCAATTTTAGCAATTGCGTAAGGTTCGTTAGTTGGTTCAAGCAAGCCAGTAAGCAAATATTCTTCTTTTAATGGCTGTTGAGCCATTTTTGGATAAATGCAAGAAGAGCCTAGAAAAAGAAGTTTTTTTACATTAGATAAATAAGAAGAATGAATTACATAATTCTGAATCATTAGATTATCGTGCAAAAACTCTGCACGATAGGTATTATTTGCTTGAATTCCTCCAACTTTTGCAGCAGCCAGAAAAACAAATTCAGGTTTTTCGCTTTGGAAAAAATCGGAAACAGCATCTTGTTTTCTTAAATCCAATTCATTGGAGGTTTTAACAATCAAATTGTTAAATCCCTCTTTCTCCAATTTTCTGTAAATCGCTGAGCCAACCATTCCACGGTGACCGGCTACATAAACCTTAGCGTTACGATTCATTAATTCATTCATTTTACAAAAATTTGAGCAAATATAGTTTTTAAATTATAGCGACTATTCTGAAAAATTTTTATTCTATTTCAGTCATACGATATTATAACTATAATTAAAATCCAAAAGACAATCAATTAAATTATATCTTATATTTTTGGTGAAAAAATTAAAGTGAAAAAGAAATTAGAACGCTTTGCAGAGGTTGGAACATTTTCAAATGTTTTTCAAAAAGATTGTACACTAAAAGGGAAATGGAACCAGGATTATTTTAAAAACCAACAACCTATTGTATTGGAACTTGGCTGTGGGCGAGGTGAATATTCAGTGGCGTTATCCAGATTATTTCCAGAAAAAAATTTTATTGGAGTAGATGTGAAAGGAAACAGAATTTGGAGAGGAGCAAAAACAGGTATAGAAGAAAATTTAGTGAATCTAGCGTATTTGAGAGCCCAAATAGAATTGCTTCCAGATTATTTTGCAGAAAATGAAATTTCTGAAATCTGGATTACCTTTCCAGATCCGCAACCACAATTAAGTAGAGAAAAAAAACGATTAACCTCTCCTAGATTCTTGGAAAACTATCGTAAAATAGTAAAACCAAATTCGATTATTCATTTAAAAACGGATAACGAAGGTCTTTATAATTATACACTTGAATTATTAACTCAAATGAAAATAATTCCAATAAGTTATACCTCAGACCTTTATCATTCTGATTTGCTAAACGAATTACTTGAAATAAAAACAACGTACGAAAGCCGATATTTACGAGAAGGAAAAAATATTACCTATCTATCTTTTCAACTTTAATGGAGGAACTGAATTTTTTTGAAAAAGTCTATCAAGTCGTTCGTAAAATTCCTTATGGCCGAGTATCTAGTTATGGATTAATTGCCGAGCATCTTGGAACAAAAGGTTCTGCAAGAATGGTTGGTTGGGCCATGAATGCAGCACATTCAGTTATTCCGCCAGTACCTGCACATCGGGTGGTAAATCGAAATGGGCTTTTAAGTGGCAAACATCATTTTGCAACAGAAAATTTAATGCAAGAAATGCTCGAATCTGAAGGGGTGAAAATAATTGATAATAAAATAATAAACTTTAAAAATTTAGTTTGGAATCCAAATTTGGAACTAATTGCTGATTAAAATTATATGCTAGAATTTTTATTAAGCTTTTTAGCAATTTTTTAATCATAAATTTAAAAATCTCCTTCCCAAATATCTAAAGATGCATCGGCTTGTGATAGCAGCATTTCAAATCCATTTTTAGTTTTTGCACCATTTAATCTTCCTTTTTTTAGAAATTCTGTTTCTTCAGGATTGTAAATTAAATCATATAAAAAATGCTTTTCGGAAAGTAAATGATACGGTAAATCAGGAAATAATTCAACCTCCGGAAACTTGCCTACTGGCGTGCAATTAATAATAAAAGTGTATTCATTCAATATAGAGGAATTGATTTCAGAATAAGTAAGATCTGCTTTTACATGCTCACGCGACACCGTCAAATAACTTATATTTAATGATTTTAATACAAAAATTATTGCTTTTGATGCGCCTCCTGTTCCAAGTACTAATGCTTTTTTAGTCTTTAATTCAGAGTAATTAGAAATAGATTTTTTAAACCCTATTATGTCAGTATTAAACCCTTTTGTAACAATTACTTTATTTAGATCGTTTCGATAAATTTTAATGGTATTTACAGCTCCTACTTGCGAACTTAATTCATCGCAGGAATCTAATAATGGAATAATTTTTTCTTTGTGAGGGATTGTTACATTTAAGCCAACTAAAAATGGTTGAGTATTCAAAAGATTATCGAAATCTCCAATGTTTTCCATCGAAAAAAGTTCGTAACTAAAATCAGATAAACTAGACTTCAAAAATTTTTCGGTAAAATATTGCTTTGAAAAAGAATGCGAAATTGGATAACCGATTAGTCCGAATTTTTTCATAAAAAAAGCTCTGCTTAACAGAGCCTTTAAACATTATAAGTTAGGTAGAAAATGGTTAAATGTGTCGCCACGCAAACCAAGTCTGAGTGTTTCTAATGGGATGACTTCTGCAGGAGCAATGTTGCCAAGGTTTACATTGCTTCCGCATAATTTTATAAACCATACTTGTTGAGCTTTTTGAGGAGCTTCCCAAATAATCATTTCTTCAGGTATTTTTGTTAAAATTTCATCAACCAATCCCATTCTAACTTCTCCATTGCCTCTAAAAATTCCAACATTTCCACCTTCTCGCGCTTCTGCAATTACTTTCCACGAACCTGCATCAATTTCTTTTTGCATCAATTCTATCCATTTATATGGTGGAATTATTTTCTCTTCATCCTTAGAACCAACTTCTGAGATAACGGTAACTTGAGTAGATAGATCGCGGATGTACTTGCACTTCTCTTCATGATCCAATGTAATTGAACCATCTGAAACTTCTGCATATTTCATTTCAAATTTATCCAACAATTTGCGATAATCTGCAAATTGATCGCGCACAATAAAAGCCTCAAACAAAGTACCACCAAAATAAACTGGTATTCCAGCATCTCGATAAACTTTTAATTTATTTTCCAAATTTGGCGTAACAAATGAAGTTGCCCAACCTAATTTTACAATATCAATATGTGGATGCGAAACTGATAGCAAATCTTCTACTTCCCGAACGCTTAATCCTTTATCCATCACCATCGTGATGCCATGTTTTCGTGGCTTTACGTCACGAAATGGAATTTTTAATAAGTCGTAATTCATGTTGCAAAGTAAATACAGATTATGCAAAAAACAACAGGAAAAATTCGTAAAATTTAAATGCTAATTTTACGAATTTTTAATTTTTACTTTGTATATCGGTTAATAATATCCAAAATAATGGCGTTATTTTGCAATTTTGGCAAATACTCAAATAATGATTCGTGTTTATCTGGATCTATTGATAATGCATGCCCAATATTTAGTAAGGCATCTTGATAGTTTCCCATGTCAAAATTATAGGCACCCAAACGATAATACAATTCTGATGCCTCAGGCAAGGTTTTAATTCCTTCATTAATTAACTCTACTGCTTCCTGCGCAGATTTTTGTTCATATAATAAGGCTGAATAATCTAACCAAATTTCAACTTCACTATCGTCCAACTCAATTACCTTCTCATAACTTTTAATAACCTCTTCAATGTTTCCAAGTTTATAATAAGCATCGCCATACGCAAACCAGAAATCCGCATTATTATCTTCTAATTCTATCGCCTTTTTATAAAAATACAAGGATTCAAAGTATCGTTCTTCAAAATCGAGTGTTACACCAATGCCAAACCAACCTTCTGCAAGAGTTGAATCTAGTTTTACCGCTTTTTTGTAATAACCACGAGCTTCGTCCATCAACTCCAATTTTTCATAACATTCACCAATGCTACAATAGGTATCAGCATCGGGTGGTTCGTATTCGAACGTATATTTATAAACTTCTATAGCTTCTGCAAAACGATCTAGATTTACCAAGGCATTGCCTTTGTTGAAATAAGCAGATGCGAAATTTTCCTTTATTAAAATTGCATAATCGTAAGCGTCAAGGCCTTTTTCATACAATCCCATTTTGCTATACGCATTTCCTAAATTATACCAGGCCGCATAGGAATAGGGATCCTGATCAATAAATTGCTTATAAAAACTAATGCTTTCCTCTTGCCTGTCTACAATATCAAAACAAAAAGCTAATTCGTACAATGCATCCTGATGTTCCATATTTTGCTGCAAACACAACTTAAGTTGTTCAATTGCAGCAGGATAATCGTTTAGATTCTCATAAATATAAGCCAATTGCAAATACACTTCGTCGGGTTCGGATGTATAAAGCAAAGCAGTCTGATAGGCTTCAATTGCTTCTGGATGTCGTTCAAATTTATCCAGAATACTCCCTTTTATGGTATAAATATCTGGGTTTGATGGCTCGAGCAATTCTGCTCTTTCCAACATTTCCAAAGCACTTTCCAAATGGTTTACAGCCAACAACAATTGTGATTTTTTAATCAAAAAAACTGCTGCGAAACTGTGCTGGCTCATTGCATAATCTGCAACTTGCAAAGCTTTTATTGGATCGTTTTTTTCGATATAATATTCAATTATATTTTCGAATGCTTGAGAATCGAAAAAGTATTGATCTTTATTGCGGATCATTTGCTCGTACCGCTCAACCGAAATTTTTAAATCTTCTGTGTTCTCTTGTTCAAAATCTTCTTCCATTTTCCTACGTTCCTTAAAAAGTTTTACAAAAATCGATCAAAATCTATGATAAATAAGAATCTTTCGTGTTTAAATTCTTTATCAAATTCCATTTTTTAATCTTTGCATCATCATTGTTTTTTTCCACATTTCTACATTTATCTCCTAAACTCCTGATTAAAAATCAACTATGCGCTATATTATCAAATTGTTATGTGTTAACATTATATTAACACTATTCCTTTCTTTTCAAACGATCAAAGCTCAAAAAGGTTATTGGCAGCAAGAGGTAAATTACAAAATCAATGTCGAATTGAACGATTTAGATCATTTGCTTATTGCAAACATAGAAATTGACTACTTAAATAACTCACCTGCTACACTCAATGAAATATATTTTCATATTTGGCCCGAAGCATATTGTTCTGACAACTCTGCCTTTGCTATTCAACAAATAGAAAATAAAAGCAAAACATTTTACAAAAGCAGCAGTGATGAAAGAGGCTCTTTAACTGGACTTGATTTTAGCATAAATGGTAAAGCTGCAAGTTTCAAAATTTATAATAATCAACCAGATATCATTATTTTACAATTGCCAGAACCGCTTGAATCTGGAAAAAGTTGTATAATAAAAACACCTTTCCAAGTCAAAATTCCTAATTCATTTTCGAGATTAGGGCATGTTGGTCAGGCATATCAAATTACACAATGGTACCCAAAACCTGCTGTTTATGATAAAAACGGCTGGCATCCAATTCCATATTTAGATCAAGGTGAGTTTTATTCTGAGTTTGGCAGTTTTGACGTTTCCATTACCTTACCCGAAAATTATGTTGTTGGAGCAACTGGTGATTTACAAACAGCATCTGAAAAAATCTTTTTAACACAAAAAATAAAAGAAACTTCTGAAAAGTCTGATTTTTCAAAAGATACAGGATTAACTTCATCATTAACAAAAAAAACTATCCGATACACACAAAGCAATGTGCATGATTTTGCATGGTTTGCAGATAAAGAATTTAATGTGTTGCAAGGATCTGTGACGCTTCCAAATTCTACTGATTCTGTGATTTTGTATAGCATGTTCACCAATAAAAATTCTAAATTTTGGTTAAAGAGCTTACCTTATTTACATGATGCTATTTATTATTATTCGTTATGGAATGGAAATTATCCGTACAAACAAGTAACCGCAGTTGACGGAGCTTTGTCTGCTGGAGGTGGAATGGAGTATCCGAATGTTACGGTTATTGGAAATGTAAATACCGATAAAATGCTGGAAACGGTGATCATGCACGAAGTTGGTCATAATTGGTTTTATGGAATACTTGGAAGTAATGAACGAGACAATGCCTGGATGGATGAAGGCATTAATACTTTTAATGAAAGAAGATATATCCGTACAAAATATCCGAATGATAAATTGGTTGGGAAGTTTGCCGAAAATCCTGCAGCAAAAATTTTAGGTGTAAAAGATTATCCATCGGGTTATGAAAATTATCTTTTATACTTATTAAATGCACGTAAAAATGAAGATCAGCCGATTCAACTTTCTACTCAGTTTTATTCCGAAATAAACTCTGGTGTAATCACGTATTTTAAAACAGGTTTAGTTTTAAATTATTTGGAGACATATTTAGGAACTGAAATTTTCGACAAAGCCATGCAAACTTATTTTCAGGAATGGAAATTTAAGCATCCACAGCCCGAAGATTTGAAAGCTGTATTTGAAAAAACTTCTGGCAAAAATTTAGATTGGTTTTTTAAAGATATTATACAAACAACTAAAAAAATAGATTTCAGCATTAAGAAAGTGAAAAAGCTTGAGGATGGATTTGCTGTTACCATTAAATCAAAAACAGATTTTGCTGCTCCAGTTTTTGTTTCATCTTTTACTAACAAAAATGAATTAATTGAAACCAAAAAAATTGAACCATTTACTTGCATTTCAACTGTAAATTTTAATTCAACTAACATTAAAAGTTTTAAAATAGACTCTGAAAATAAAATTCCTGAAATAAATCAATCCGATAATTTTAGTAGAACCTCTGGAATTTTGAAAAAAACGGAACAGATTCGTTTGCAATTATTAGCGAGTTTCGAAAAAAGAGATCGCACACAGTTATTTTATACTCCTGTAATTGGATATAATTTTAATGATGGTTTTATGGCTGGGCTTGCCTTTTATAATTCAATTTTGCCAGCTAAGAAATTTGAGTTTGCCTTAGTTCCTTTATATGGATTTAAATCAAAGCAATTAAATGGAACCGGGCGATTGGCATATAACTGGTATCCAACCAATACTTTTCAACGAATCACTCTATCAAGCAATTATAACCAATTTACTTTTTATTTTCTTCGATTTTTTAATCCAAAAACTATTGAAAACTTGAAATTTCAAAAAATTCAAGGAATGGTAGACTTTGAACTTAAAAGAAAATCTTTTCGAACACATTTAAAGGAATATATTTCTTTTCGATCCATTTTCATAACTCTAGACAGATTAACTAGTTATTCGCTTAATATTGTTGGTGTTGAAAAAAATAATGCTCTTAATACAAAAAACTTATTTAACGAATTAACATTTAAAAGCATAAACAGCAGATTAATTAATCCATATAATTTTAGAATTACTCTTCAACAAGAAAAATCATTTTTAAAAGCTGAAACCGAATTAAATCTTAATTTTTCGTATAAAAAATTAAAAAAAGCAGCAGAACTAAGGTTATTTGTTGGCTCAATTGTATTACAAAATAATAACTACAACACAAATTATAATTTTAGTTTTAATGGAAACAGTGATTACTTATATGATCAGGTATTTTTGGATAGAAGCAAAGTGAGTGCCTCGTTTTTAGATCAGCAACTTTCTAACAATGATGGAGGTTTTAAAAACATAACTACTGCTAATTCTGGCAAATATATGTTTGCCGCAAATGCTAAAGTTCCATTCCCGATAGGAATTCCATTAGGTTTATATGGCGACGTTGGTGTATCTGACTATGAAGATTCATTTAACAATAATGCTATTTTATTTTACGATGCCGGATTATACGTTCCTTTGTTCAAAAATGTATTGGAAGTATATTTTCCCTTAGTAATTTCAAGCGATCTCAATCAATTAACCTATGGCCAAAAGATTAGCTTTGTGCTTAATTTAAAATCAATAAACCCATTAAACTTAGTTAAAAATATAAGTTTATAATCCCTAATAATATGATTCACAACATCGATCAAATTCTAAAAAACTTAGGAATTGAAGCATTAAATTCAGGTTACAGCACCGGTTTAAAACATGGAACGCCTAAAGAAGCTCATTCAACTAATATATTTTCGCCAGTAGATGGTAAAAAAATAGCTGCTGTTTCTTTCGCTTCTCCAGTTGAATATGATTTGGTTATTGAAACTGCTCAACACGCTTTTCCAGTTTGGCGAATGATGCCCGCACCAAAAAGAGGTGAAATTGTTCGTCAATTAGGCGATGAACTTAGATTGCATAAAGATTCATTGGGTGCTTTGGTATCGTACGAAATGGGTAAAAGTTTGCAGGAGGGTTTGGGAGAAGTGCAAGAAATGATAGATATCTGCGATTTTGCTGTGGGCTTGTCCAGACAATTATATGGTTTAACCATGCATTCCGAACGTCCTTTGCATCGAATGTACGAGCAATATCATCCATTAGGAATTGTAGGAATTATATCGGCGTTCAATTTTCCGGTTGCAGTTTGGAGCTGGAATGCTGCATTGGCATGGGTTTGCGGCGATGTTTGCGTTTGGAAACCATCAGAAAAAACTCCATTAACCGCAATTGCTTGCCAAAATATTATGGCAAAGGTTTTAAAAGCCAACAATTTGCCAGAAGGAATTTCTTGTTTAGTAATTGGCGATCGAGAAATTGGTGAAAAAATGGCGAGTGATGTTCGAGTTCCATTAGTTTCGGCAACAGGCTCTACCCGAATGGGAAAAGCAGTAAATGCAGCTGTTGCTGGCAGATTGGGCAGGGCTTTATTGGAATTAGGAGGCAATAATGCGATTATTATTACTGAAAATGCAGACTTGGATATGAGTTTAGTTGGTGCCGTATTTGGTGCAGTAGGAACTGCAGGCCAACGCTGCACAACAACTCGTAGATTAATCATTCATGAAAGTGTTTATCAGAATTTTAAACAAAAACTAATCAGTGCGTATCAACAATTAAAAATTGGAAATCCATTAGATTCAGCTAATCATGTAGGACCATTGATTGATAAATCTGCTGTGGATGCTTATATGGAAACACTAGGTAAAATTAAAGAACAAGGTGGAACTATGGCAGTAGAAGGCGGCATTTTAACGGGTTCCGAATATACTTCAGGTTGTTATGTAAAGCCTTGTATTGCAGAAGTTAAAAATCATTTTGCCATTGTGCAGCATGAAACTTTTGCTCCTATCCTTTATTTGATTTCCTACAAAACATTAGACGAAGCCATACAACTACAAAATGATGTTCCACAAGGTTTATCGTCTGCTATTATGACCACTAACATGCGCGAATCCGAAAAATTTCTTTCGGCTTCTGGCTCAGATTGCGGAATTGCGAATGTGAATATTGGCACATCAGGAGCAGAAATTGGTGGTGCTTTCGGGGGCGAAAAAGAAACTGGAGGCGGCAGAGAGTCTGGATCAGATGCTTGGAAAGTCTACATGCGCCGACAAACTAATACCATTAATTATGGAAACAATTTGCCTTTGGCGCAGGGAATTAGGTTTGATTTGTAAGGAAGATCGAATTAGCATTTAGTTAAAAAAAGATTTATGAACAATAGAATTCGTCTACACATTATCCTCAATATCTTTTTATTTCTTTCCTTTTCTACTTTAGTTCCTGCACAGGAATTAAAAAATTCAAAGAATAGTGAGTTAAACGAATATTTCACTGTTTTAAAATCAGATAATATAACTAGACATGGAGAATTTAAAAAATTCGGTACGAATAATAATTTATTGATTAAAGGATTTTACAAAAATGAAGTAAGAGATAGCCTTTGGGAATTTTACGCAATGGACAAAAAGCTAGTTCATACGTACAATTATTCTACGAATGAGCTAATTGAACATATAAAAAAAGTGTCTATTGATAAAAAGTATCAAGTAATTTATGGTCAAGATATCATAGAAACAACTATGGCCAGACCACCCATATTATTAGGTGGAGAAGATTTATTAATGAATCAAATTAGAAACAATATAAAATATCCTTTTGCAGCAAGAGAAAAAGGGATTTCGGGAACTGTAATTATTTCATTTATAATTAAAAAAACAGGTCAAACCAGTAATTTTAAAGTAAAAAGAGGAATTGGTTCTGGATGTGATGAAGAAGCGCTAAGAGTTGTAAAGAAATTTACTGATAATTGGCTACCAGGATTTTATGAAAGTGAATTCGTAGATATTGTTTATGAATTTCCGGTAAAATTTGCTCTTCAATAAATTAATTATTTAGGTAAGTAATTTCAAATAAGTCAACTTGATATTTTTATTATTACCATAAATTTATGAGCAGAAAAAAAATTATGTTTCTGATTATATTTTTAATGTTACTCATAGGTTTCATAACCCCTAAACCCTCTCCCAAACAACCTCAAATCTTTTTTCAGATTCTAAAATCCACGGAATATTTTCATACGTAGGTCAGTAACAAAATATTTACTAACCTCTCATTTTAACGATTAAAAAAAGTATGAAAAAATTATTCCTCTCAAAAATGATGATTGCTTTAAGCATTGTCACGATTACCATCACTTCTTGTAAAAAAGAAGAAATCACTCCTACTAGCAATGCAGATAACTTTGGCGACGAAAGCTTCAGTGAAGAAAACTTTAGCGACGAAGAAATTGCTCGAGTAGCCTTTGAAGTTTCCAACACTAATTTCTATGCCTTAGCGAATGGATTACAATTAGATTTATTGAATTCAAACAGTGTAAATGGATCAGCTACTCCAATAAGCTCAGCAACCATTACAGGTTTGCAACCAAGTGAAACCATCCTTGCAATTGATTTTCGTCCAGGAACCGGCCAATTATATGGTTTAGGTAGCAGCAGCAGATTGTATGTAATTAATCCTACCACAGGTGTTGCTAGAATGATCGGCCCAGGTGCTTTACCTCCACTACTTTCAGGAACAATTGCTGGTTTTGATTTCAACCCAACAGTTGATAGAATTAGAGTGGTAACTAGCTCAGGACAGAATTTAAGATTAAACCCAGAAACAGGAACAATTGCAGCGACTGATGTTGCTATCAATGGTCAAGCTGGCTCAGCAGTTTCTGCGGTAGCTTATACCAATAACAGAGCTGGAGCTACCGCAACAGTTCTTTATGATATCGATCCAGTTTCCGACAGACTTTTCAGACAAGATCCTCCAAACAACGGAACTTTAGTTTCAGTAGGAGCTTTAAACCTAAATGTTGAAGGAGAAGGCGGATTTGATATTTCGCCAAAAGGAGAACCGGTAGGTATATTTAAAGTAAATAATGTTAGTACTTTATTTACGGTTAATTTAACTTCTGGCCGTGCAAAAGTGCAAGCTTCATTCCCAAACACTAATTATACAGCAATTGCAATCCCAACGGCTTCGGTAGCTTACACCGTTAATGGACTTAATAGACTATTAATTTTTGATGTTCAAAATTCAACTGCTAATGCAACTGGTTTTCCAATCGTTTCAAAACCATTGACAGGTTTGCCAGCAGGAGTTTCTATTCAAGGTTTAGACATGCGCCCATTAAACGGACAATTGTATGCTTTGGGTAGCAACAGCGGCATTTATACCATCAACACAGCAAATGGCGCAGCAACTTTAGCTTTCACATTATCAACTCCTTTATCAGGTACACATTTTGGTTTCGATTTCAATCCAGTAGTAGATCGTATCAGAATTGTAAGTAATACAGGTCAAAATCTACGATTCAATCCAAATGATGGAGTGGTGCTTGTTGACGGAAGTTTAAATCCAGGAACGCCAGCCGTTTCAGCAGCAGCATACACCAATAATTTCGCTGGTACTACTTCTACGCTACTTTTAGGTATTGATGTTAATACGGATCAATTATTTCAAGTTGTTCCTCCAAATTCTGGTGCTTTAGTTTTAGTAGGTAGTCTTGGAGTTGATGCTCAATCCTTAAGCGGATATGATATTGGTGGAGCGAGCAATGTAGGTTATGCTATGTTCAAAATTGGAAACGATACAAAAATTTACTCAATCAATACTAGCACTGGTCAAGCAACTCAAACTGGTAACTTAGGAAATAATAACATCAGAGGCTTAGCCCTTGGTTTAGGTTTCTAATTATAGTTTTCTATTTAATAAAAAAGCCCATTAGAGATAATGGGCTTTTTTGTTGAATGGGGATTTTTATTATTCAATGGAACTTTACTATCAAAACTGATGCATTAAAAGTGAATTTTCTTAAATGATAAATATAATTCTTACGCTTTTTCCTCTTTCACTTTCGGTTCTCTTTTACTACCATCATAAATATCATATTCCATCAATCGGCAATCCAATACACTATTATAAAATTCCACTTTTCGCTCAGCTTTTAAACCTATTTTTTTAGCAAGATTAGGGCTGGCCGTAAAAATATAGCCCAAATATCCTTTACATTTCTGTTTCAGAAAATCGCCAATTTGCTTATAAACTATTTCCAATTCATCATATTCACCCATTCGTTCCCCATATTCAGGATTAAGGAAAACAATTCCAGGTCCTGCCGGCACTTGAGTTTCGGTAAAATCGCATACATCAAAATCAATAAAATGAGCCACACCCGCAGTATCAGCATTCGCTTTGGCAGCTACAATTGCATTGGGGTCAATGTCCGTAGCAATAATCCGGAAAGGCAAATCTTTCAACGCCCTATCTTTCATAAACTTCCGTTCAGCTAAATATATTTCTTCATCATAGCCTTTCAAATGCATAAAACCATAATTATTTCTGAAAAATCCAGGAGTTTTTTGTAACGCAATTAAAGCAGCTTCAATTGCAATGGTACCACTACCGCACATCGGATTTACTACTGTAGTTTTTTTATCCCATTTAGTACTTAGCAAACAAGCAGCCGCCAGATTTTCGAGCATAGGCGCCAAATGTGGCATCTTACGATATCCATGTTTCGCTAATGTTTCACCCGACGAATCGATGTACACATTCACCGAATTACCTTTCCAAAAAATATGAAAAGCAGATTTATTTCGCATACTTCCGGAGTCTGGGCGCTCATCAAATTGATCCATAAATCGATCAGCGATTGCATCTTTCACCCGCAGATTAGCAAACAAATTAGTTTTTATCGTATCATTTTCTACATGAGATGAAATAGAAAAATATCCATTTTGCTCAATCAAGTTTTCCCACTCCATTTCTTTTATGGCTGCATACAATTCGTCGGCATTACTTGCTTCAAACTGATTGATCAGGTATAAAACTTGATTCCCCGTTCTTATATTTAAATTAATCCGATACGTATCTTGCAAGGTTCCAATGATTTCCACACCCGTTGCAGTTTCAGATTCTAACTCATATTCAAGATCCAAAAGTTCTTGTTTAAGATAAGGAGTCAACCTTTTCGGACAGGTTATTACAATTTTTGCTGGTGTTATGTATGGATTATTCATGCTTTAAAATAAAAAGAAACCGTTTAAATTCAGGTTGCAAATTGCAATTTTTTATGCCTGCTTCAATTTTTGAGTAAATGTGTACTTTAGAATTTTAATAAACTAAAATTTAACCCTGAATATGTCAATTATTCGTAGCATACTGATTTTAATTTTTGTCATGACAATTACTTGTGCATGGGCTCAAAAAAAATCGAAAAAGAAAGATAAAAAAGAAGATCCTAAAGTAACCTTGGTACAGCAAAATGTAGCAGCAGAAAAAAAAGAATCTTCGCGCAAAGCTATACGTGAATACGTTAAAAATTTTAAAAGTTTTCCAGGCTTATTTACTATCTACCAAGATACTGCCAATGGATCTGCGTATTTAGAAATCGATAAACGACAGATTGACAAGGAATTTGTTTATCATAATAATGCCGTAGATGGGCCATCATCATTGCAACTAAACCGAGGAAGTTTTAGAGGTAACAGCATTATTTCTATTCGAAAATATTTCAACAAAATTGAGCTTGTAGAAGAAAACACAGGATTCTATTTCGATAAAAATAACGCGATTAGTAAAGCGGCAAAAGCCAACATTAGTAATGCAGTAATTGCTAGTTTAACCATTGTTGCCAATGATGCTGATGCTTTTTTGGTCAAAGCTGATGATTTATTTTTCACGGAGAATCTTCAACAATTAAAACCAGTTGCGAATCCGAATGCAAAACCAGGCTCTGTTTTTAATTTAGGAAGCATAAATAAAGAGAAATCGAAATATGCCTATATTAAGAATTATCCATTAAACACGGATGTAGCAATTACCTATATTTTCGACAATCCTGCTCAAGTTGCAAATGCCGGCAAAGGCATTACTGATGATCGCTTTGTTTCAGTAACCTTACAACATAGTTTTATCGAAGTTCCTACAAATAATTTCAAACCACGATTTGATGATCCTAGGGTTGGGTTTTTCACCCAACGAGCGGATGATATGACATCTAATAGTGCAACGCCATACCATGATGTAATCAACCGATGGCACTTGGAAAAGAAAAATAAATTTGCAAGTGTTTCCGAGCCAGTTGAGCCTATCGTATGGTGGATGGAAAACACAACACCGGTTGAATATCGTGAAACCATAAAAAATGCAGCATTAAGATGGAATGCTTCTTTCGAACGTGCTGGATTTAAAAATGTAATTCAAGTAAATCAACAACCAGATGATGCAGATTGGGATGCAGGCGATATTCGATATAATGTATTGAGGTGGACATCTTCCCCTGCTCCGGTTTTTGGAGGCTATGGACCAAGCTTCGTAAATCCACGTACTGGACAAATTTTGGGAGCCGACATTATGTTGGAATATGTTTTTTTATACAATAAAAGAATTCAAGAAAAACTCTTTTCCAAAAGCGGGTCAGCAGAATCGGAAGAGGAAGATTATATATTTCCAGATGGACATCAGTATTGCGGGTTAAGTGAAATTATGCAACAAAATATGATGTTTGGAATAGCAAGTTTAAAAGCAGCTGATGCAGATTCAACTGTTACCAAAGACCTCATGAAATCAGGAATTTACTATTTGATTTTGCATGAAATGGGTCATACTTTCGGGTTGAATCATAATATGAAAGCAAGCCAATTGTATGATGATGTGGATGTTCACAACAGAAAAATAACTGCAGCAACTGGCTTGATGGGTTCTATAATGGATTATCCAGCAATAAATGTGGCACTCAATAGTGAAAAACAAGGAGAATATTTTTCTTCCAAACCTGGTCCTTATGATCGTTGGGCATTGGAATATGGATATTCTACTGCTTTGGAAGATGAAGAGCAAGAACAATTAAGACTGGAGGCTTTGTTAATGCAATCATCAAATCCTGCAAATGCATTTGGAAATGACGCAGATGATATGAGAAGCTCTGGTTCAGGAATTGATCCGAGGGTAATGATTGGAGATATGAGTAATAATGCCATTACTTATTCCATTGATCGTTTTCGTTTGGTGAATAAAATAATCCCAACACTCAAAACTAAATTCGCAGTAAATGGGCAATCTTATCATGAATTAAGAGGTATGTTTTTAGCTTTGAATAATGAAACCGCTGTAGCAGCAAGAGTACTCTCCCGCTATGTGGGTGGTGTTTATGTTGATCGATCTTTTGTTGGGCAATCCAATTCAAAAAGTAGTAAACCATTTACTCCGGTTACTTACACAGATCAAAATCGTGCTTTATTAGGTTTATATGATCATGTTTTTTCTCCAAAAGCATTTGATGCCTCATCAGATTTGTATGCGTACTTACAAATGCAGCGACGTGGTTTTGGTTTTTCAGGCAGTACTGAAGACCCTAAAATACATGCGCAAGTATTGACCATCCAAAAAGATGTTTTGCAACATTTATTGCATCCAACTACCTTATTAAGAATTACAGATGCTGCACTTTATGGAAACAAACTTTCGCTGAGTGAATACATGACAGAGTTAACGAATGATATGTTTCAAGCTGATATTAGCACGCCTGTAAATACTTTTCGACAAAATCTACAAACAGAATTTGTGAATGGATTAATAAAAGTTAACAATATGGACAGTTATGATTACCATGCAAAATCATTGGCTTTATACTCACTCAAAAAAATAAAATCGATAATGAGTGCGAACCCAGGTTCAGGAACAGATACACAAGCACATCGTTCTCGAATTGTATTTATTATTGACAAAGCATTGAATAAAGACTAAGCGTTTTTTTATTTTTGTTGCATATTATTAGAACTAAAAATTAAGATCAAATGGAAATCACTGGAAAAATAATTGAAATTTCTGCTGTAAAGCAAGTAACTGATTCTTTTAAAAAGAGAGAATTTGTTGTAGAATATTCAGAAAACGGAAAATATATGGAATTCATAAAATTTGAATTGGCACAAGATAAAACTTCGCTAGTTGATGAATTTAATGAAGGCGATACTGTAGAAGTTGCTTTTAATTTAAGAGGAAGAGCTTGGGAAAAAAATGGAGAGAAAACTTATTTCAATTCTTTGCAGGCATGGAAAGTAAAAAGGGCTAGCGCATCTAATGGTTCATCTAACCAGTCAACTAACTCAAATGCAAATAATAGGGTAGAGGAAAGCCCAGAACCGGTTGCATCAAAGTCGTTTACAGCAGCAAGTGAAGAAGACGATTTGCCTTTTTAAAAATTGTTTACAACAATTCACAAATACCTACAAGTCTAAAGGGATTGAATTTTAATAACCATGGATGAAATCCATGGGTAATGAACACATTGACTTACACAACCCCGAAAGGGTTGAACATAAAAAAGCCCCGCCTTTTAAAGAAAAGCGGGGCTTTTTAATATGAATTATTTTATTATTCTTTCACAAATTTTCTGGTAATGTTGCCAAGTTCAGTTTTAACCTGAACAAAATAAACACCTGGAGTCAAGTTAGAAACATCTGCACTAAAAGTTAATTTTCCTGAATTATTGATAGTAGCCGGTGCAACTTGTTGCCCTACTAAATTATAAATTAACACAGAAGAATTTTTTACATCCTTACCTATTACAACAGATAAATTTTGATTCACTGGATTGGGGAAAACAGATACATTAGATTCTTGTAATATTTCTCCAATACCAACAGTAGTACACATCACAGGAAAAATAAAATGCTTTAAATCAAGACCCCAACCCGTTGGACTTGGTTCTGAATAAGGATACCACACATTAGATGATTGTTGCTCCCATGCACTATTCGCACCTGCAGGAACATCACCAGCAGATGTTGTAATAATTGCAACTGTATCACCTGGAGTAGTATTTAAATCAGTTCCAATGTAAAATGGGCCGGTTACCGGTATCAAAACAGGAAATTCAATATAAGTTGTTTCAAATAAATTAACATTTGCTGCTATGTCAATAATTTTTGCGGTTTTAGATCCTAATACAGCACCTGGTTTACCTCCAGTTCCACCCGAATTCCAAACTTTTGCGGTAATTACATCATTTGCATTTCCAGAGGTTGCAACAGCAAAATAGAATATTGCTCCTTTTACTTTACTCCCAGCAACAAATGTGGATATTTTTTCTGCTTTTGCTTTATCACCATAGCTGTTATTTCCAGACACATATCCATTTTGCCCAGGATCAGATACTAAATATAAATTTAAATTATAATTATTAGCAAAAAATGTTTCTAGTAAAGTATCGCAACCTGGTCCAGCAACTACTGGAGTACATACATTAGCTGTCAATAAACTTGCTCTGTTTGTATTTAAAGCAGCGAGCATTCTTTGTTTCTGTCCAGTTGTAAACATATTCAAACATTCATCATTAGAATAGTCCATATAATTCATAAACATATCTCCATTTGTACCATTACCTGGACACGCACTTGTTGAAGGAAATGTTGGACAACCACCATTTGGACCAACTTGAGGCGGTGTATCTGAAATCTGATCATTTCCACAATTTGCATCTCCCCAAATATGAAACAAGCCTAAATAATGTCCTACTTCATGTGTTGCGGTTCGACCTAAATTATAAGGAGCAGTTGAACCTTGTACACCTGTGTAAGCATAATCCATTACTATTCCATCTGTACTTGATGATCCGCCAGGAAATTGAGCATATCCCAAAACGCTTCCTGTAATATCACAAACCCAAATATTTAAATATTTCGAAGTGTTCCAAGGAGCAACACCACCTGTAGCCGTTGATTTTACTTCATTACTAAGTCCAAAACTTGCTGTCGTAGTTGCAGTTCTTATAATTCCATTAGTTGGATTTCCATTTGGATCAGTTGTGGCCAAGCAAAATTCAATTTCTATATCAGCAGCAACACCTTGAAATGGTGCAGGAACATTTCCTGCATCAGAATTCAATTTTCTAAAATCTTCCGTCAGAACTGCTAACTGATCATTTAATCTTGCTGCTGATAGATTTTCGGAAGCATTTTTATAAACAACTTGAAAAACTACTGGAATAGTAACTACAGCTCCTGATTTGTTATTTGCTGAATTTTTTATCCACTCTGAAATATCTCTTTCTACTTTTTCCATTCTGGAAGCTAGATTAGGATCATTTTTCAAATCATTTTCTAAAACTTGACTAGTTCCGCATTCACGCTTGGCGGTTGTAACTGGATTTAGAATATTAGTATTAATTGAACCAACAGAATTTTTTGTTGGAGTAATTCTTCTATTCTGCGCGTTGGAGCCCAGATATACTAATAAAAATAGGGTGCTAAGTAAAAATTTTGTTTTCATAACTTGATAAATTAATAATCATCTAAAATAGTTAAATTTTGGAATTTTGGTAGAATTCTGATTTATATAGATTTATATAATCAATTTTAAGACATTGAGTTGCCTGTTAATAGCTTTTTAAATTAATGATTTGAAGATAGACCCAAACCAGGATTTTTACTCAATACAATTTTTCCATTTGCCATTTTTGGATCCAAGTATGGATTGTTGGTTAATAAAAAAGGTCCATCTAGGTCGGCATAGTTGCAAAATGGAGCTAAAGCCGCTGCAGCCATTATTGCACAGGATGATTCATTCATACATCCCATCATTATTTTCAAATCGAGTTTTTTGGCTTTTTCAATTATTTGCTTTGCTGGATAAATTCCACCACATTTCATTAATTTAACAACCAATCCTTTATAAACACCTTGCAATTTTTCCAAATCATCAATAGTTTGGAAAGCTTCATCAGCTATGATAGGAATTGGGCTGTTTTCACTTAGCCAGCTCGTTTCTGCTAAATCTCCAACCGGCATAGGCTGCTCAATTAATTTCGCCCCATCATCTCTCAGTCTAAAAATTGAATCTAATGCTTTTCTCTTTTCTTTCCATCCCTCGTTCACATCAATGTATAATGGTTTAAAACTTATGCTTCTAATAGCCTTAATCATCGCTTCATCGTCTTCTCCGCCAAGTTTTACTTTTAAATATCTGAAAGCATTTGCCTGCTTTGTTTTGGCAATAACTACTTCTGGCGTATCAATGCCTATGGTAAAAGCGGAATAAGGCATTTTTTCTGGATTTGAATCTAGTATTTGAAATAATGCTTTTTGTTCAATTTTACCTTGCAAATCATGCAAAGCAATATCAATTGATGCTTTCGCTGCATAATTGCCATGATCCAAATTATTAAGATAATGATGAATTAGAGCAAAATCAAAGGGATAAGTAATATTAACTGAGTCTATTTTTTTAATAAAATTAAGAACACTCAATTGGTTTTCAATTAAATATGGAGGAAGAGAAGCTTCTCCAAAACCATAAAATCCATCTAATTCAATCGTAACTATAATTGTATCTGTACTACTCCGCAGGTTTTTTGAAATTCCAAATGGATTTTTCAATTCAAGCTTAAAAGGTTTTGCAGTAATTTTCATCATAAAACTTTATGCTAATCGGTAAAAAATATTTTTCATAAAACAGTCAATTATATGGTAATTGCATTATTAATTCTAGATCCATGAAAAAATTTGTTTTTGTCCTTTTTGTTGCCATTATTTCAGCCTGTAGTTCTGGCAAAAAATCTCTTCAAAAAGGTAATTATAACGAAGCAGTTTTAAAATCAGTGAATCGTTTAAGAGCCGATCCAAATAATAAAAATGCTAAACAAACTTTGCGACAAGCTTACCCGATGGCATTAAACTATGAATTGAAAAACATTAATGATATCAAATTATCATCTGATGTGTATAAATGGGAAAAAGTTTTGGATAGTTACAGAAATCTGGATGGATTATATGATGAAATAAACAGAAGTCCTGGAGCACTTTCGGTAGTAAAACCAAGAAATTTTATAGCAGAAAAAGAAGATGCAAGGCAAAAATCTGGACAAGCACGATATGCTTTAGGCGAAAAGAAACTTTTAGAAGGAACCAAAGTAGCGGCGAAAAAAGCTTATTTCGATTTTATCGCAGCCGACTCGTTTATACCTAGGATGCGTGATGTAAAAAGTAAAATAACCGAGGCAAAAGATGCCGCTACTATTCACGTTTTAGTTGATCAAATTCCAGTTTCTTCTATTGCTTTTGGTCTTTCTAATGAATTTTTTCAAAATAAAATATCCGAATTTCTATTAGAATTCAGCACCCGTGAGTTTGTTGAATTTTATTCAGTTTCAGAAGCCAAAAAAATTAAAAGGAAAGATTTTGATCAGGAAATCATTATTCGTTTTGATGATTTTGTTGTTGGCCAAACTTATATGAAAGAGCTGGTTGAAGATTTTTCGAGAGACAGTGTAATTTTGAAAAAAGTTGGTGGAAAACCTATTTACGGAACGGTAAAAGCTAAATTGATAACTTTTACTAAAACCATAAACTCTAGTGGTTTGCTTGATTTTAAAATTATTAACCCAAAAACTAATGCAATACAAACACAGGAAAAATTTCCAGGCACATTTGTTTGGCGAAACCAATGGGCAACATATCGAGGTGATGATAGAGCATTGAGCGATGAACAAATAAATTTAAATGAACAACGAGAAATACCTCCTCCAGCACCACAAGCCCTTTTTATTGAATTTACTAAACCAATTTTCGACCAATTGAAAAGTAAAATCAGAAACTTTTACAGCAATTACTAAGCTGGTTTATTTATTTTTGGCTGTTCAATGATAAACGAAAACCCAATTTTCCAGCCATTTTCTGATTTTGCTTTTGATGATTTTCACTGTTTTCTGACTGGAGAAAAAACAGATGGTCAACAGTTTATGCCGATTTTTCCAGATTGGTTATGTCAAGAATTTGGATTAGCTGATCAGCCTTTCAAATTATTGGATGAATCTTTTACAACGTATAGCAAACTTACTTTACCCTGTTCCCAGTTTGCTATGGAAAATTTTATTACTCCATTACAAAATAAGGTAAAGGAAAAATTCAAGAATGGTTACTCCGATTTTTCTACCCTTTCCGAATTAGAAATTTTTCAATGGACTGGTTTAATGATGTACGGAATAATTGTAACTGAACTAAGACTTGCACTTTCGCAACGCGAAAATAATGAGCCACTTTCCATTGCTCCTTCTCTTATAAAAAAATTTACTCATCATCATTTGGCTTTACTTTCGCTAACCGGGCAAATTGAATTTGATGAAGTAAAACCTTGGTCAGTATTTTTAATGGAAGTAAAACAAGGAGCTTATTTGTTTGACTATCGCGATGAGCTGAATACCATGATATTTTCGGCTCAATTTAATAGTATCGGTTTAATAATATGTTTGCAAGATAATGGTGCAAATGCTATTTATCATGAGCAGCTTTATCAAAAAATACGTTTTATAAAGTTACATCCTATTCAATTTCAAGAATTTGCTGCCCGAGTTTATTATTCTGGTTATTTATTAAATCCTACGGCTGAATATGTAATCAGCAAAAAGGAAGGTAAAAGTACAATGAGTGCATTACCTTACAGCATTATGCCAGGTAAACAACTTTTCGCTCGTTGGGAAAACAAAACGTATGGACAGGTTTTAGAAGCATTCTGGAAAACTTGGGGTTTTGTAAAATTTGAAATTCTTAAAAATCCAGAAAAACCTATATCGTTTATAGAAAATGAAAACGGGATATTGAATGAATCAGAAATTGATTTACCGTTGTAAATTTCTATCAGAAACTTTTTTATCGCTTGGGTAAATAATGCCTTGAATAGTAGGGAGTGTAATATCTCTAAGTTCAGGATCTTCTTCGTCAGCTAGTTTTTCTTCGTTTCTTGCTTTCGATTTCAAGGAAGAATTTTTGAATAAAAGAAACAAAGAATATATTGCTATAGCCATAAAAAGCGATGCAGTGAATAAAACGGCTGGATTAAGCAATAATTCTTTCATATATTTTGATGCACTAAAATAAAGAATTGACTTAATAAAAAAAATCAAAATTCTTAAGAAAAACAAAATTATAACGAATACTACCCAGTTATAGTTTGAATAAAATTAGATAAAATTCCTTTGTGAAAAAGTATGGTTAAAAACAAACCAGAAAGTGCTCCATAAAAGTGCGCATCGTGATTAATATGATCGCTTGCTTGCCGAGCGGCATATGCACAATACGCTAAGTAAAGAACACCGAAAATATAAGCGGGAATACCAATTGGAATAAAAAATAGATAAAATTTTTGCAATGGATCAAACAAAATATAACTGAAAATTATGGCAGATATAGCACCAGAAGCTCCTAAACTAAAATATTGAGGATTGTTTTTATGTTTAATAATTGATGGTAAATCGCTAATAATTAATGAAGCTAAGTATAGTAAACCAAAAAATAGCGAGCCTGTAATTTGCTCCAAAGTAAACGCGAAAAAAAAGAACGAGAGCATATTGAAAATCAAATGATTAAAATCTGCATGTATTATTCCACTTCCTAAAATGGTAAAATACTTTTTGCCACGGCTTATGGAATATGGGTGCAACATGAGATTGTCAATAATATTTCTGTTGGCCAGTAAACCAAATAAACTGGTAGCAATGGTAAGTACAAAAATAAAGGTGGCAACAGGTGCAGCAAAAAAATTCATATTAATAACTTAAGATTTGTTTTGGAATTAAATTTTCAGACAAGATTCGTGTTACCGGATAACGGTTATGCGTTTTTTCGTGAAATTTGGAACGATGATAAATAAAATCAAGTTGGGCGGTAGGATTTGAAGCAAAGGCATTGTCTTGAAATTTTTTGTTTTCGAAATCAGCTTTTAAAATCGGATCATTTTTTAAAATTTCCAGTGCTAAATCCTCAAAAACATAATCAGAATACCCTTCTTTATGATTGAGAATTGCATCAAAAAAATTCCAAGCCATAAAAGAATCATTGCCCTCTGGTTCAAGAGTTTCTATAAGGTATTTGTTTGATTTTTGATCAGTTATAATTATTTTATCTCCTTTAAAATAATTAATTGAGTCTGTTTTTTTAGAAGCGAAAATTTTAGAATGATAGTAATGCCCTTCGTAAGGTTTAGAAAGCGTTTTTAAACTATCAATTTGGTAGCATTCAACTATAATCGTTGTATCTCTGGTTAACTCATACATTTCTACTTGATTTATCCGAAGCAATTTAATAATTGATTGATATGCCTGTGGAATAACATAAGCAGCTGGTTTGTTGATAACTAGGTTGGGAACAAATTTGTTATAATATTTCACATCAATATGCATCGGCTTTGATCGATCATAAAACAATCTATCGAAACCAGAAATTTTACTTTTAATGTACTTTGCTTTATATCCTTTAAAGTTTAAAACTTCAAAATTACTGGTGTCTTGTTTCCAAGTTAATGGAAATTCCTGCTGATAAAACAAAGCACTATCTGCCTCAGCATGCAAATGGATGATGTTTTCTGCATCACGATAAGCAATTTCAATTGCGGCTAAGAGAAAAGTGTAAGTAGCTTTTACCCTTTTATCAAACACTTTTAGCATGTGTGTTTCTACCATAAAACCCAAGGTATTGAACAATGATGCGTATCCGGTAGAATATCGCGGATTATCAAAAAACCCATCAATCCCATCATCTGGTTTTACCTTTCTGGTATTCACATAAGGTGTCATTTCAAAACCTGCATTTTTTGTTAAAGCAGCAATGGAGGGTATCATTACTTTTTCAAAATATTGCCCTTGTGGTTGATTTAATTTATCCTTTTGAGTTGGAACATACGTTAATGTATATTGATAATCAGCTTCATTACTTGTATGCGTTTCAATGTATAAATCAGGTTTTATCGATTGAAATATTAATTCAAAAAGTTCAGCGTTTTTTGAATCGCATTTAATAAAATCACGATTCAGATCTAGGTTTTTTGCATTTCCTCTAAAACCATATTCAATAGGACCGTTTTGGTTTGCTCGAGTACTGCTATTTCTATTTAAACATCCATCTATGTTATAAACTGGAATCAGATAAATATCAACCTTGTCTAATAATTTATTTAGCTTTTTATGAGTAAATATATCTCTCGCAAACATCATAGAAGCATCAATTCCTTCTGGTTCGCCAGGGTGTATTCCATTGTTTATTAAAACTTTACACTTATTAAATCCCGAATTTACTTTAGCAATTTTTACTAAGCTTAAAGGTTTTCCAATATCTGTTTTACCAATTTCAGTTATTGTAATCTCAGAATTCTTTTCAGCTAAAATTTTATAAAACTCAATTATCTGATGGTAGGTAGCTGTTTCTTTTCCTTTACTTATTTCAAACGGAGAAAGTTGACTATATGATTTTGTAAAAAAAATAGCCAGTACAAAAAAAATAAAATACCTCATTCAGGCCGGTAATATTTATCGATTTGTTTAGCTAAATCACGATCCTTATCTGTAACTATGTTTCCAGCATCATGTGTACTTAGCTCAATCCAAACTTTATTGTAAATATTTTTCCACTCGGGATGATGATTAGCTTTTTCGGCTTCCAATGCAACTGAATTCATAAATGACCAAGCTTCAATAAAATTTTTGAATTCGAATGTTTTTTGCAATTTATTGTCTTTTTCTATCCAGTTGTTCATCAGATTAATTCTTTTCTAGGTACGCTTTTCAATACTAAATCATACGAATCGTTTATAAACTGGGTAATTTGATTTTGTGATAAAGTACCCATTAAACTTATTGTATTCCAATGCTTTTTGTTCATGTGATAGCCTGGTTGAACTTCATCATATTTTTCCCTAAGCGCTATTGCATTCTCTGGTTCGCATTTTAAATTTATGGTATCAGGGTTTTGCAGATCAATTAAGGCAAACATTTTTGAATACACCTTAAAAACTAATACTTCTCCGCCAAATGGAAAACCTTCTGAAACCTGAGGTTTTGAAATGCAATATTCTCTTATTTCTTCTACATTTATCAAATTGATGCAGTTTTATCTGGAAAAACTATTGTACCTATTTTTTCTATTAAATTTACTGTACTACTACTTTTATAATCTCTGAATTGATACCTGAACTGAATCGTAAAAAATAAATTCCTTTTGCTAACCCAGTTTGATCAAATTCCTGATTAAGTATTTCCTGATCGGCAATTATTGTTTTATCTAAAATTTCACGTCCAGTTATATCCAATAATTTCAGATTGATTGATTCGTTTTTAATCGTATTCATTGAAAAAACAAAATTTCCTGATGATGGATTCGGAGCTACTGTTGCAGAAAACTTCCTTCCGTCATTTTTGATCGATATCGTTCTCGAATACTCAAAAGATTGATCGAATGAAACAATTTTTAATCGGTAATAGGATTGGCTTACTTCTCTATCGAAACTATTATCAGGAAAAGAATACTTATTCATTTCTGAAAATTTATTCATTGCAGCTAACTGACCAATTTTTATAAATTTCCCAGAAGCAGAAAGCCGTTCGACTTCAAACCCGCTAATCGAGATTTCTGAGGTGGTGGTCCATATTAAGTTGTTTGAAAGCAATGATTGATTTCCATCAAAGTTTAATAATTTTAAAGGTAATGGATTACCAACAGAATCACTTCCAACTCCGAATTGCGAAAAGCCTGTAGTAACTCCACTACGCTGTAATAATGGTTGAACATTGCTTCCAGTTGTGGTTATGTGATTTCCATTCAAAACCCAAGGAGATGTAATATTGGCTCTTTTTAATAATACTAAAGTTGCAAAATTATTGATCCCTCCAAAATCTGTTGCTGTAAAAGAAGGTGAATATATACCACCTGCCAATCCATCCGCAGCTATTACATTCCAATAGCCGCTATCGGCAACTTTATTTACATCAATACTACCTTGAAGCAATGGTAGCCCAGTGTTTCCAGGGATTGCTTTAACAAATGTAATACTTAGCGACCCTGCACTTGTAGGTGCCGTTGTAAAATTAATACTTGCTGATCTTTTGATAATTGTGCCTACTGGAAAATTATAAATTCCTGTAGATGTGCTTACAAATCTTCTTAAAGTACCGTTAACATTTCCAGAACCATCGGGTGCTACTGTTCCAATATTGCTTGTCGATGTTCCAACAGTAAGAATGTTAGATCCAATATTTAGTATTCCACTTTCTAAACTTAGATTGTTGCTAACTGTACCCGTGCCCGACCCTGTAAAAAAAGTTGATGTATTAACGTTTACTTGTGTTGTATTATTCACACTTAAACTACTAAAATTCGCAGTAGACAACCCTGTACTATTTCTAAAAATTCCAGTACCAGTTACAGATTGAGGACTTAAAGCCGCTGGAGTTCCAAGTGTATTTCCCAAGGTTAAAGCATCTAAAACAGTAGTTAAAGTGGTAAAGGTTCCGTTATTTATCATATTTCCACTTAAGGTAAATCCAGCACCGTTGTCGCTTGTTCTTGCTTCGCAGTTACTGTTTATTACCAAATTGCCTCCAATATGTGTTCCATCAAATGGACTGGAAGCACTTGCTAAATACCTACCTTGTGCTGATCCAGATGCAACGGTAATATTACCAATTGGGACAATTTCAAAACCAGCATAGGTATTAATTTTAAATCCATTTCCTGCAGGTCCGGTTGTATTACTAATTCCATTTCCTATTTGTAAGGTTGAGCCTGCAAAACTTTTTATTCCAGAACCAGCATCGGAATTAATGACCAACGAATTTGCAGATCCTGCAAAAGGTGGATCAATTAAGGTAATTTTACCTCCAGAAGCATTAATATTGCCAGTAGTACCCACGGAAAATGATAACATATCAATTCCAGTTTCTACACTTCCCGCTGGCGATAAACCATCATTGCCATCAATAATAAGATCTCCCCCACTCAAATTAAAACTACTTGTAGATGAAAATAAGACATTTCCGTTTACAGTAATACTACCTCCAGAAATATCAAGAATTCCATTGGTTACTAATTGTCTGTTACTACCACCACTTGGCCCTAATTGAAGTGTATTTGCTGCCACATTTAATCTTCCGCTGGTTCCAATTATTAATGAATTTCCAAAATAAGGTGGTACTCCGCCTTGCAAGGTTACAATTGCTGAATTCAGAACTACATTGTCTGATAATGTTGGAACTGCACCTTCAGACCAATTTGAAGCAATTCCCCAATCACCAGTTGGGCCTCCAACCCAAGTAATTGGTAAACTTCCAATAGAAACACCTAAAGCAAAATAACCTAATGTAGTTGGAACTAATTGATCACTTATTATTTCAGTTGAATTCAAATTTGGATTGGAACGGATAGAATTATAAGGGCCTGCGGCGGTTGCGCTATTAGCAATGGTACGGTCGGCAAGAGGATTAAAATTAAGTAAATCATCTGTACCATAATTAATTTTAACTGAATCAACCGTTAATAAGGTGTTTCCAGTTACGTTTACAAAATGCCTTCTGGCTGTTGAAATATCACTTACATTTAATCCATCGGTATTTGAACTCCCATTCTGAACTTCAACAGTGATTACAGTATTAAATGACATGTCGTTGCTTAAACCTTTAATAACCAAAGTTCTAGCTTGACCTGGACCTGTACCTCCAACTGGAAAATTTCTGGTTACTTTAGCATTACTACTAATTGTTACAGCCGTTTTACCATCAACCCACGACAAAGCAGATGAGTTTGGTGCCGGAAAATTTGCTGTTGGTAGCATTAATCGAAGAGTATTGCCTCCCATATGCAATATTCCATTAGTCAAAGCTATTGGTGTTCCACCGTTGGTAAGATTTAAATCTCCATTCATAACTACACCTAAACCATTATTTATGATTAAAGAAAAAATAGTTCTGCTTGCAGGTATTTCAAATCCTTCATTTTGTTGGCTATTTACCGTTCCTGCGTAGAAAGTGTAAGTAACCCGATAAGTTGCAGATAGACCTATTGTTGGATAGGTTGAAAGTGAACTTTGGGCTCCCATTTGCAGTAAAATTGTTGAAGTTGAAACTCCACCTAGCGTATTATCGAATGATAAATTGCTTCCATTAGTAAGCACTCCTGAAACTAAATTTATTTGTGAAGAAATATTAATCGGTGTATTTAAAGTAACGCCAGTACTATTATTAATTTCTAAAAACCGGATAGTGTTGCTGTTTAAAAATGTTCCGCTTCCTGATAAATTAATAGATTGCGGAGTTGTACCACGTAAAATTAGTGCTGAATTTGTTCGTGAAAAATCTGTTGTTCCAGCATTATTAAAATTACCTAATAAACTTACAAATCTTCCTACGCTGCCATTTGCTGGAATAAAAGTCGCATTATTAGCTATACTTAAATTACCATTCACAGTTAATGTTCTTGAATTCGAAAGTGCATCAAAGCTTAGGGTACCACTAGTACCTTGCCCAACAGTTAGATTATTTACAATTGGCGAAGTATCAATGGTAACTGATGCACCATTTGCGATTGTTACATTATCAATGGACGAAGGTACAATTCCGCCAACCCAGGTTGTACCAACAGACCAATTACCTCCTGAAGGTGTAGAAGTAATATTCGTTGGTGTTTTTTGTAATACTTGAACATTATCTATTGACCACCAATAACCAAAAGTTCCGATGTAAGTAAATCGAATTCTAACATTTGATTGATTATTTGCAGCCGATATTGGTATTAAAGATTGTGAGGCTGGGTTTGGATAACCGAGATTACTAATTCTTGTAGCCACATTTGTCCAAGTTGTACCACCATCAATACTCAAATCTACTTCTGCTTGTGAGCCACCAAATGATCGGAATTGTTCTGAAAACTGGATATTTACACTTGTCAAACCAACACAGCTAAAAACTGGCGAAGTTAAAGTTGCATTTTGAGTAAATCCATTTCCATAATTATCACTATTTAAAACAGCATAATTTCCAGAAAAACCACCTCCAGTAACTCCATCTAAGGTATTGTCAAATTCCCATTTTTGGGTTAAATCTGTAGTTCCGGGGTTCGAAACATTCGACCAACCTGCTGGTGGTGTAGTGCCAGAAGCGCTCGAAAAATTTTGTAAAGCTAATTGAGCAAAACCAGTTTGGAAATTTATTGATAATCCAACAAAAAGTATGAAAAGCTTTTGAAAGGTTTTATAAGAGAAGTAAAGATTTCCCATTTTGTATGTAATTTAAAATTGCAGAGCGTTAAAAATTTTAAATTTAGTACAAAAATGTTAATAACTATAATTTGCAAATATTGAAGAGCGATTTAAAGGGTATTTTCCTTCTAAAAACCTTTTAATGATGAAAAAAAAAGAATTTTCAGAAACTGAATCGATTAAGATTTTGTAAAAAAAACGTAAGTCAAAGCTTGAAAATGGCAAGGTGTTGAAAGTTATCAACAAAAAAAATTATCTTCCTAAGCGATAATGAAGTGCGAGGGAAACAAAACTGTAGGAATCTTTAGCCAAATTGCCACCACCTACTACCGAAGAATAACCATCAAGCCAATCTGTAATTGATTTGTTATTCTGATAATTAAGATTTAAAGAAACATTACTATCTCTTCTATATCCATTTTTGAAATTAATTATTATTCCAGCATTAAAAGGAATTAAAACATCTGTACCAGTGTAACTTTGCCTCCAGCCTACTGCTAAAGCTGGATCTGAAGTTTCAGACACATCAGGAAGAACATCGGTAACATTGTTTTTTATAAAACCTACACCTGAACCCAAATAAAGATTTGGCAAAATGGTTTGTATAAAGTCTGCGTCTGGAAAAAGTTTGACATTTGTTTTTAGAAAAGTAGCAATAAATTGATTCTTTGATTGCCGATTATATCTATCTTTTCCTGCATTTATTAAGCCCGATTGAACTTCAAGACCAGCCATAAATGTATAACTTGAATGAAAATTAAAATAGAATGCCGCGCCTGGATGTATGTTATTTTCAACAATATCCATATGAGAAATAATAGCTCCCCCTCCTACTCCAGCGGTCACATACCCTTGATATCTACCTCGGTATTGCGCTTCAGCGATGTTTACGATTAACAAAAAAGAGATTAGAATAAATAAATTTTTCACTTTATAAAATATTTTAAATTCGGCCTTAAAAGTACAATAAATTAATAATTAACTTGGATAATTGATAAATTTTCAGGAAAGAAGTTTCTGTCGAAGAATAAATTCCAACTGTTGGTTTGCTCTTAACAATGATTTTGTGAGTTGTAAATTATCTCTTCTTAATGAAAAAACTTCGAAAGCATTATCTATAACAAACTTTAATTCCATTTCATCCCAAGGCTTGTTAATATATCTATATACTTGACCTTTATTTATAGCATTTATCACAGCTTCAATATCTGCATATCCTGTCAATAATATTCTAATAGGATCAGGATATTCTGGTATGATGGATTCCAAAAACTCTACACCAGTAATACCTGGCATACGCTGATCCGTAATAATTATATGAATAGGTTGCTGACTAAGTATATTTTTTCCTTCGACAGCAGATTCTGCTGTGAAAATATTATAAACTTTTCTAAAAGTAGCTTTAAAGGCAATAAGATTATTAGTTTCATCATCTACATAGAGTATGTTCGCTTTTTCTTTAACTTTTTCTTCTTCCATGGTTTTCAATAACTCAGTGTACAATATTCTATCTTTTAGTAGGCAGATTATGGCGTAAATATATGTTTTCGTAGTTAGAATAAAAATAACAGTATGGCAAACTTTGATTTTTGGGCTACCTTTTAAATACTTATCATCCTTTTTCTTTGATTTTCCATTACCTTTGCCTGTTAAATTGGGTTATTAATACAAATAAATTTATGGCGGTTGATCTAAGCTTTTTGCTTCAAAACAAGAATAAAATTCAAGCCAGCTATACTCCTGATTTTTTTAGAATTACCAACATTACTGAGAGAAATGCACTAAAAGAACTTATCGAAAGCAATCCAACTCTTTCTATTCATGATCAAATAAGTTCGCAATTAAAAGAGTTAGTTAAGATAAATAACCCTGATCGTAAACTTACAGCTTTAGAAAGTGACACGTTAATTAATATTCATTTAGGAAATTCCCTAATTGAGAATTATGGTGTTTGGGTTTACTATTCATGGAGCAATCGTTTGGTACATATTTTGGATGAATCAGAATTCGTAGCTCTCCGAACAAGTAGAAATATATATAAAATAAAACCCGAAGAACGAGATATTTTATCCACTAAATCTATTGGTATAATTGGATTGTCGGTTGGGCAATCTATTGCATTAACGTTAGCAATGGAGCGGGTTTGTTCTGAGTTAAGATTAGCAGATTTCGACGATCTTGAACTCACCAATATGAATAGAATAAGAACTGGGGTTCACAATTTGGGTGTTTTGAAAGTAATAATTGCAGCCAGAGAAATTGCAGAATTAGATCCATTTATTAAAGTAAAGATTTTTAAGGATGGATTGACACCTGAGAATATTGACGAGTTTTTTCTAGGAGGTAAAAAATTAGATATTTTAGTAGAAGAATGTGATGGATTGGATATTAAAATTTTAAGTAGATTGAAGGCAAAAGAATTTAAAATTCCAGTAGTGATGGACACCAACGATAGAGGAATGTTAGACATTGAACGATTTGACCTTGAACCAGATAGACCCTTATTGCACGGTGCTCTTCCAAATAATATTGATCTTACAACATTAAATAATTTAACGAATGAAGAAAAACTACCGATGCTTGATGCTATGGTAGACTTTAAAAATTTATCAGAGCGAATGAAATATTCACTTTCTGAATTAGGAAAATCAATTACTACGTGGCCTCAACTTGCATCATCTGTTATACTTGGTGGAGCAATGGTGACTGATACTTGCAGAAGAATTTTGCTTGATCAACTAACATCTTCGGGAAGATATTATATTGACTTTGAAGATCTTATTAAATAATCCGAGTTTTTTCTTTTACGCTAAATGATACGAATAAGGGCTTTTAGAGCTACACAAGACAAGGAAACTTGCGAAAAATTTATTGATGGGCATAGAAGATTATTGGAAATACATTTTGGGCTTGCTAAAGTTACATCAAGTAGTGCAGAATGGATAGATCATGATAATACCTTTGTAATTGTAGCAGAAAGTGAAGACCGGCAAAAAGTTTACGGAGGAGCCAGAGTTCAATTAGCTGATGGTATTTTTCCGTTACCTATTGAAACAGCAATTGGAAAATACGATGCTAAGGTTCATGAAATGGCTGTAAAAGGAACTTCGGAATTATGTGGTTTGTGGAACTCTATTGAAGTTGCCGGGCTGGGAATTGGAAGTATTTTTATGGCAAGAGTTGGAGTGGTAATTGCTCAGCAGCTACCCATTGAAAGTATATTTTTTTTATGCGCACCCGTTACTGTAAGAATCGGAAAACGTATTGGTGGTGTAATTGAAACTAGTTTAGGAAACAATGGAAATTTCTTTTATCCGATGGATGATTTTATTGCAACAGCCATGGTTATTGCTGATTGCAAAGAATTAAGCCAAGCAGAGCCAAAGGAGAAAGATAGAATTATTGATTTGGTAAATAACCCAACTCAAAAAGCTACTGAATCTGGCCCAAAAGGAACGCTTGATATTGAATATGAGTTAAATGTATCAGAGAATTTATCAGTATGAGGATTAAAAAAATCTATCTTTTTTATATTGCTTTTTGTTTTTTCGCAGTTCAGCTAAAAGCTCAGGATACCATAAAAATTTCTAGTTACGATCAACTTTCAAAAATTCAAGGAAGTATTTCATATTTAGAAGATAAAACAGGTTCCCTATCAATAAACGATGCTATAAAATCAGAATTTGAAATTACAGATGGAGAAGTTCCAAATTTTCAAATAAGTAAATCTACCTTTTGGGTCAAAATTCTTTTAGAAAATAAAACAGACCAGAAAAATTTTATTCTAAATATTGATTATCCTACCATTGATGAAGTAATGCTTTTTTCATCTACTATTCCAATTGATGAAAGTAAATTTGATAAATTAGGTGAGTTTAAAAACTTCTCGGAAAGATATTATGATCACCAGAGCTATTTATTCAAGCTTGTTTTACCTAAAAACAAAACCAGTACCTTTTATTTAAAAATCAAAGCATCTGAGCAATTACAATTGCCGATGTCGGTAGGTTCGCCAAAAGCTGTTCTTGAAAGTTTGTTTAATAAAGATTTGATTTTTGGATTGTATATCGGAATTATTCTGGCTATGGTTCTCTATAATTTCTTTATATATTTTACCGTACGAGATCAGAATTACTTGTGGTATGTAGCCTATATTTTATTTACTGGCCTTACACAAGCTATGTTGCAAGGCTATACATTTCGTTTTCTATGGCCCAATTTACCAAGCTTTAATAATCATAGTGCATATTTAATTCCATTTTTGAATGGTATAGCCGCTGTCGAATTTACCCGTCGTTTTTTGCATGTTAAAAAATATTCTAATTTTTATAACAATGCTTTGTTAATTGTAATCGGTTTATATGTTATCTGCCTTTTATTAGGTTTGTCAGGGCTAAATATTGCTGCACAAAATGCTATTCAAATTACTGCTTTTCTTGCTTCTATTTTGGTTTTCGTAGTTGCAGTAAGTTTTTCTAGAAGAGGAGATAGAACAGCAAAGTTTTTCCTTTTTGCTTGGTCAATTTTCTTGTTGAGCGTATGCGTATTTGTCATGAGAAACTTTAATGTATTACCTTTTAACAATTTTACTTATTATGCTTTACAGGTAGGAAGCGCAATTGAGGTAATACTATTATCATTTGCCTTGGCAGATAAAATAAATATCTATCGAATAGAAAAAGAAATATCGCAAGCGGAAGCATTAAAAAGTGCTGAGGAAAATCAAAGAATTATTTCTGAACAAAACATTGTGTTAGAAGGAAAAGTAAAAGAAAGAACTGGAGCATTACAAATAGCGAATAATGAACTTTCTAAAACACTTGACAATTTGAAAGACACTCAATCGCAATTAGTTGATGCAGAAAAAATGGCGTCTCTTGGTCAGCTTACCGCTGGTATTGCGCATGAAATAAATAATCCCATCAATTTTGTAATATCAAATGTAAAACCTCTTAGAAGAGACATTGATGATGTTTTATCTGTTATTAAAAAATATGAGGAAATAGATGAACAAACAGATTTGCGTAAAAAATTACTTGAGATCAAGACTTTTAAGCAGGAAATTGATATGGATTATTTGGTTGATGAAAT
>JANOCT010000025.1:0-44222 GCA_031412335.1 bacterium
CAAATCACAACCGTGGAGGGCAATTGGAATGAGAATAGAGGGTTGTGGTAAATATCAATAAATCAAAGAATGAAAGCAAATCACAACTACTGTCCTCATCAATGTTTGCGCAAGAATGTTGTGGTAAATATCAATAAATCAAAGAATGAAAGCAAATCACAACAATCCACGAGGTACATTAAATTTAGAACAAGTTGTGGTAAATATCAATAAATCAAAGAATGAAAGCAAATCACAACAAGATGTTGAGGCAGAACGAGAAATTGACAGTTGTGGTAAATATCAATAAATCAAAGAATGAAAGCAAATCACAACCACGCCACACATAAGCATAGCCAAGAAAATGTTGTGGTAAATATCAATAAATCAAAGAATGAAAGCAAATCACAACAACGTAATACCAGCAACCTATTCAAATGTAGTTGTGGTAAATATCAATAAATCAAAGAATGAAAGCAAATCACAACGCAATATCCGCCAGCAAATCAGTCAAATCGTTGTGGTAAATATCAATAAATCAAAGAATGAAAGCAAATCACAACAATTACATGTCCGTGATCTTTAATCTGATCGTTGTGGTAAATATCAATAAATCAAAGAATGAAAGCAAATCACAACTACGTAAAGGCGCTCAAGCTGTAGGAAATAGTTGTGGTAAATATCAATAAATCAAAGAATGAAAGCAAATCACAACTGTTGTAAAGGTGAGTATAATTTATATTATGTTGTGGTAAATATCAATAAATCAAAGAATGAAAGCAAATCACAACCGGTTGGCATTGCTTCGGATTCGGTTTCGCGTTGTGGTAAATATCAATAAATCAAAGAATGAAAGCAAATCACAACGCAAAAAAGACAATGCAATCACTCAAACAAGTTGTGGTAAATATCAATAAATCAAAGAATGAAAGCAAATCACAACTTTTAAGGGAATGGTTCCCGCTGGATCGCTGTTGTGGTAAATATCAATAAATCAAAGAATGAAAGCAAATCACAACGGAGCGGATCAGGCAGCACCTCCGGTTGGAGTTGTGGTAAATATCAATAAATCAAAGAATGAAAGCAAATCACAACTAGTGTTGATGCAGGTAATAATATTTTTTGTTGTGGTAAATATCAATAAATCAAAGAATGAAAGCAAATCACAACTCTGTCTGGTATATATTCAGGATTTTATGTTTTGTGGTAAATATCAATAAATCAAAGAATGAAAGCAAATCACAACCTCATATACTTAGCTATGTACCCCCCTGATGTTGTGGTAAATATCAATAAATCAAAGAATGAAAGCAAATCACAACTGCTTTTCATGCTGGTGTTGGGAACGATAGGTTGTGGTAAATATCAATAAATCAAAGAATGAAAGCAAATCACAACGCTAATCCAGACATTTTTGCCGGGGCTGTGTTGTGGTAAATATCAATAAATCAAAGAATGAAAGCAAATCACAACGATGAATATACAGTTGATCCGCATCATATTGTTGTGGTAAATATCAATAAATCAAAGAATGAAAGCAAATCACAACTATGAAGATCATTGTGATATAGTAACTCCAGTTGTGGTAAATATCAATAAATCAAAGAATGAAAGCAAATCACAACATCCATGATTTGTGAAATTGTGTCGCTTGCGTTGTGGTAAATATCAATAAATCAAAGAATGAAAGCAAATCACAACACTTAGCTTATTGTGCATAATGGACTTAGAGTTGTGGTAAATATCAATAAATCAAAGAATGAAAGCAAATCACAACACATAACTTATTGTGCATAATGGACTTAGAGTTGTGGTAAATATCAATAAATCAAAGAATGAAAGCAAATCACAACGATGGATTGATAAATCCTAAACCATTAACAGTTGTGGTAAATATCAATAAATCAAAGAATGAAAGCGAATCACAACAACAAGATGATTAACAAATTAATCTTTAATTTTGAGAAATTAATAAATAATGGCAACTGAACAAGTATTGAATGAAGCTCGAATGTTAATTTCGAGCTTCATTAAAAATAGAAGAATTGAATTAAAGTTATCTCAACAGGATCTAGCCGATAAAGTTGGAATGGCTAGAGAGACGATTAATAGAATGGAAGCTGGCAAATTTTGGCTCGGCTTAAAACAATACTTATTGATTTGTGAAGCCCTACACCTATTTCCAACATTAACGGAGATGGAAAGTGAAACAGATATCGTAGAAACTTTGCGAAAAAATCACAACCAAATCCAAAGGCAATGACTATTCTGGAGGATATTAAGTTGAAAACCAGAAAATACAATCGAGATGAATATTAAAATTAAAACAGAAAAAAGCCTTTGAGTTGGACTAAGGCTTTTTAAGTTTTAGATTTTTTAGTAGTTAATTTCTTTTTAATCCCTTCTATATCGTTTAATGGCTTGTTAGTTTTAGATTTTGTCCAGTTTATTAACAATACTGCTATTTCCAAACCTCCTTCAATTGCTTTTTTAGATAATATTCCATGGTAACCACCATATATATATATAAAGCTCGATAAACTTCTTCATAATAAACTTTCATTTTTAGATTGACGCCTTTTAGAGAGTTTATGTAATCATTTTCATTTAGTCTCTTACCTTTTTGAGCTTTAAGATCAAAATATTTATCAAGTGCAAACAAAACTCCTGTATATGCTAATCGCGAAGCCTGTTTAACATATTTTTCATCAGTATATAATAAACTTTTCTTTGAACCTTCAACTGTTTTTAATATGCTTTTTGCATTATCTATATATCTGATAGCTTCTAAATAATGAGTTGCTTCTTTCATAATTATTCAAATATACAATTACTTTAAATTTTGATTTTTAAAAAAAGCGTTGGATTAAGTAAAAGCCTCTTTTTATTTGTGTTTAAGAGTAGTTTATGCCAAGTTGTTGAATTATGGCTTCCTTTTGTGGGTTGGTTTTTTTTCTAAGGTAATGCAAAAATTATTTTTGGCTTTAATTTACCCTTATTTTCATAAAAGAATATGAAATAAATTCTTGAAATAGCTATTTTAATCTTAGCGCCATTGGCAACATTAATAAAAATGGAATTGAATAATCATAATCAATAGTTTTATAATCATCTCCTAAGTTTACATTTTTATAATACGATAAAATTCGTTTCTGGTACAATTTTTCTGATTGTATAAACCAAGCATTTACACCTAATTTTTTAGCTAAAAACCATTTTTCTATTAATCTAGAAGCTCTACCATTTCCATCTGCAAACGGGTGTATCTGAACGAAAACTAAGTGAATCATTGAAGCATAATAAAATACTTCTGTTATCGTAAGATCTTTCTTTAACAAGGTCTTAATTTCATTAAAAAATATTTCCATTTCTGAATTTACTATCGATGCACTAGCTCCAGTATAAATTTTAACAGCTTCTTTGTAAATAAAAACATTCTTATCTCTTATTTTTCCTCTATATTTTTTATCGCTAATTAATGTTGCAGATAAAATTGAGTGAGATTTTAAAAAATTATTTAACGTTAATTTGTGTGATTTGCAAAATTTATAGGCAGATTTTAAATCTTCTATTTCTTTGAATGACTTTCCTTTAGTATTCATTCCGGAATTAGAATACTTTAAATAACTATCAAAATCAATAATATTACCTTCAATCTGTGATGAATATACTGCGGAACTAGAAATATAAAAATTAAAGTTTTCTGTACTTTCTAATATATTTTTAATTTTATTAAAATGCTTTAATATCGTTATTGGCTGTTTCTTTTTATAGAAATCAAAATACGTGGATTGAATTAATTTCATATTTACTAAGTTTTAACAAAGCTTTTTCCGTCACGAAAGTAAGCAACTCGATTCTTATCAATAATTACTTTTTCAACAATTTATTATAATTGTTGATTTTTCAAATAAGTACATTTTTCATTTTTCATGTTCGCATTTTTATAATTACGAGCCAAGTTGTGGTTAATACCAATAAATCAAAGAATGCAAGCAAAACACAACTCTGCAAGCTCTATAGTGAGTTTAAAATGTACTGAAAACTATATTTATATCAATTACAATTTTCATTTTCTCGCAATTTTCACTACTCTTTTTGATTTTACGAAAGTTACCAATTCATCAACATCTTTTTTTGTTGCTTTTGATCTTGATGTAATTTCTTTAAGTCTTACTTTATCATAAATTAATTGAAGTTCTTTAATTTTGACACTAGCAGAAATGCGTAAAATAGTTTCTTTGGAATTTCTAGTTATTTTCATGATTTGAGTTGTTGTAAATATCAATAAAACAAAGAGTGAAAGCAAATTGTAGACACCATGTCTTGAATTTTTATTTAACAAATTGTAAGTTTGAATCATGGAAGCTATAAAAGAAGCAAATAGATACCTAGATAATGCAGTTCATATTTTGCAAAAAAATGCAAAAGCTGTTGGTTTCTTATATACAGATCCTAAGTATGTCAGAATTGCATCAAATGCCGCATACATGGCGGCACTGGTTGCCCTTTCTGATTATGTAGTTAACGATAATAAAAAAAGTTCAACTGAACGTCCAAAACAATTATCAATAAATGAATACCATAAATTTTTAAAAGAAGCTGATTTTAAGCAAAATCAATATTTAACACTTGCATATGATATTTTGCATAAATCTGGTTCTTATGGTGGAATATCTAGCAAACAAACTATTGACGAAGGAATACAAGCAGTTAGGGAAATTATTAAATTTATGTCAACCTATAAACCCAAAAAAAAAATTGGGTTAAGTTGAATAGAAAATCCTAAAGACAAGCAAAAAGTAAATGCTGATCCAAAATCAAAAAACCTATTTATTTAGAAGTATTTTCAATTTTGAAAGACATCGGAATTATATTCTTCATTTTTTTGACAAAAATCAAATAATTATAGAGTTAAAGCAAGGTCAGGCACTTTGTCTAGTATTTGTATTTTACAAATTCATATATTTGATCTATGAAATCATCAATAAATAGCTCAAAAACAAAGGTAAATGATGATTTAAGCGTCGATGAAAAAGAAGAATTAGCATTTACAAAAATGATTTTGGGTGTAGATCGGACTAAAAAAGTAAACAGGAAAACTATATTTAAATTATTTAAAGAAGTTTCTAAAAAATAAAAAAAAATGATTACAATTAAAATAAACGAGAGAACCAAAGCGGGAAAAGCAATATTGACCTTGGCAAAAATTCTTTCAGAAACTAATAAAGGTGTAATTGTTGAAAAAGGGTTAGCAAGTGTAAAAGAAGAAAAAAAATACAATAAAGCATTCATTACTATGATTAAAGATGCTGAAAAAGAGATCAAAGCAGGAAAAACAAAAACTATAAACCCAGAAAATATATGGCCAAGTTTAGGGTTGAAATAGAATTATTTACTTAATTATGTTCAACATCATAATTAAACTAGAAACAAGAGAACGTAAAATAAAATTGAATAGAATAGAAAGAATTTTTTTTTGTTAGAGTGCTTAATTAGAAAGAATTTCTAATTAAAGAATTGGCATGTTTTATTACATTTTAAAAAAATTAGGGTTTTTACAAAAGAAGGAATATGACAAGCCTACTCCAAACGTCCGAAACGCTACTTTAGCAAAAACCCTTAAACAAAGATGAACAAAACAAAACAAAAAAGGCAAAAAGGTTGAATTAAAGCAGTTTTAAATTCCTTTATCTAATACTCCTGCGTCAAAGGATGAATCACCAATTCATCAATAACCACATGCTTAGGTGCAGACAAAACATGAAGTACTGAGGCTGCTATATCTTCTGGTTTTAAATAACTTTTGTAATCTTCATCTCCCGGTTTAGAATTATTAAAATAAGTATCTACAATACCCGGATAAATTACTGAAACTTTAATTCCAAATGGTCTCAGTTCCTTTCTTACGGCATTGGAAAATGCATCTTGCGCATACTTACTTGCGCAATAAATGGATCCATTGGCAAAAGTGCGTTTAGAAACATCGGAAGCAATGCTTAGTAAATGTCCAGCTTTATCCGGTTTCATTCTAGAAGCAAACTCTCTGTATAAAATAAAATTGGCCCGAACATTCGTATCCATAATCCAATCAAATGTTTTGGTACTTACTTCTTCAACTGGCTCGAATGTACCTACACCTGCATTATTTATTACAAAATCAATTTTAGGGAATTTCAAGTATGCTTTATTGATCGCGTGAACGAGTTCATCTTCATTTGTGAGATCACAAGAAATCGGTAAAGCAGTCACCTTATAATTACTGCATTCATGTGCTACTTCATCTAATTCTGATTCATTTCTAGCCAATAAAACTACATCACATTCCGCTTTAGCTAAAGCGATAGCTATTGCTTTACCAATTCCACGAGATGCACCTGTGATAAATGCTACTTTATTTTTCAATTATCTATTAATTTATGATGTATGTAGAATTTTATTCTTTTTGCCTGAACCAATTACATGTAAATCTTCAAATATTTTAACAGAAAGTTCTGGCCCCGATAAATTATTTATACTAATTTCTAATGGATCAATATTTACTTGAATTACATTTCCTCTAAAACGAATTTTAAATGCTAAACTTTTCCAATCATTTGGCAAAAAAGGACTAAAGTTTAATTGATGATCTCGCACCCGCATTCCTCCAAATCCCATTACTACCGACATCCATGTGCCTGCCATGCTGGTAGTATGGCATCCATCTTCCGTGTCATTATTATAGTCATCCAAATCAAGTCGCGAAGTTCGTAGATAAAATTCATACGCTCTATCTTTATCGCCAAGTTTAGCAGCAATTATTGCATGCACACATGGCGAAAGAGATGATTCATGTACAGTGCGAGGTTCGTAAAAATCATAATTTCTACGAATTGTTTCCATATCAAATTCATTTTCGAATAAAAATATACCCTGCAAAACATCTGCTTGTTTGATAAAGCAAGATCGCAAAATTCGATCCCAGCTCCACTTCTGATTTAGTGGCCGATCTTCTTTTGGTAAATCTTTTACCAGTATTTGCTCCTTATCCAAATATCCGTCTTGCTGCAAAAATATTCCAAGCTTCTCGTCAGAAGGCAAATGCATGTTTCCAATTATTGCTGTCCAACGTTCTATTTCTGCATTTTTATCAAAATTTACTTTTTGTAGAATTTCTTGCAATCGTTTATGATCTGTAGTTTCCAGTTTAGCTATTGCTTCTGAACAATACTTCATGGTCCAAAGTGCAATAGTATTGGTATACCAGTTATTATTAATGTTATTTTCATATTCATTTGGCCCAGTTACTCCCAGCATCACATATTTATTTCGATCTTTCGAAAAAGTAATGCGCTGACTCCAGAAACGAGAAATACCAATTAAAACTTCCAAACCAAATTCTGCTAAATAAGATTCATCACCCGTATAACGGATGTAATCATAAATCGCAAAAGCAATAGCACCATTCCGATGAATTTCTTCAAACGTAATTTCCCATTCATTATGGCATTCTTCGCCATTCATGGTAACCATTGGGTAAAGTGCTGCCCCATTCTTAAAACCTAATTTTTCTGCATTTTCAATGGCTTTTTGCAAATGTTTATAGCGGTAAACCAATAAATTTTTAGCAACTTTCTGAGGTGCTGTAGCTAAATAAAAAGGTAAACAATATGCCTCCGTATCCCAATAAGTACTACCTCCGTATTTTTCACCCGTAAATCCTTTTGGACCAATATTTAGTCTTTCATCTTCGCCAGAATAGGTTTGATTTAATTGAAAAATATTAAATCGTATTGCTTGTTGCGCAGCAATATCTCCTTCAATTAAAATATCACTTTCCTTCCATTTATCTGCCCAAGCTTCAGCTTGTTCTGATAACATGTTATCAAACCCATGAACATGTGCTTCTTCCAGAATCTTTTTACAGGTTGCTGGCAAAGTCTCTTTTTCATGATTTTCTGACGAAATACAAGCTACATATTTATAAATAACTGTTTCAACGCCTTTGGCAGCAGTTTTACTTACTTTATTGGCAACATATTTTTCTTTCTCAATTGGCTGCGATTGGTATTCAATCTTATGCCCGTCTTGAAATATATCGAACATCATTCCAGTACATAAATGAAAGCCTGTTTTTTTTGTTCGTACGGTTACAAATGCTTGTCCATATTTTGCTTCTTTATATACTTCGTCCCAAAATTTTTCATCATAATTTGCATCCTCATTCTTGACGTCTGCATCTAAATATGGAGTGATTTTGAGCTTTGCATCAAAGTTTAATGGAGTAATCGAATACCGAATTACAGCAGTTTCGGAATTTACTATGCTGCAAAATCTTTTTGAATTGACTTTTATCTCTTTACCACTTTTTAATCTCGCAGTAAAACTACGTTCAAGATAACCTTCTTTCATATTCAGCTCACGCCAGAAGTTCAATACTTCGCAATGGGCTAAATCAAGTGTTTCATAATCAATTTCTATATTAATACCGATCCAATTAGTGGCATTTAATACTTTCGCAAAATATTCTGGATAACCGTTTTTCCACCATCCTACCCGTGTTTTATCTGGATAATAAATACCTGCAACATAATTCCCTTGTAATGTTTTTCCAGAGTATTGCTCTTCAAAATTTGCTCGTTGGCCCATTCGGCCATTTCCAATACTGCAAACACTTTCAGATACTTTGTTATGAGCTGGATCAAACTGTTCCTCTATAACAGACCAAGGATCCGTTTTAAAATACTGTTTCATTTAATTAAATTATTTTATTCCTATTTAAAGGTTGTTGATTTTTTCTTTTATTATTTGCCAAGAAATTCCTTCGAAACTTGAAATTACCAAGTCAGCATTTTGCAAGGTTGTTTCTGAACCAATTCCAATGGATACCATTCCCGCATTTCTTGCTGCTTCTATACCTGCAATAGCGTCTTCAAATACGGCACAATTCTCCGGATTCATTTTAAGCTCGGCAGCCCCTTTTAAAAAAACTTCGGGATCTGGCTTTGCATTTTCTATTTTATTTCCATCTACAATACAATCAAAATAATGAAGCATATTAATTTTCTCCAAAATCATCGTAGAATTTTTACTTGCCGAACCTAAACCAACTTTAATTCCCGAATTTTTTAATTCCTGTATAAATTGTTCTACGCCTGGCAAAATTTCAGTTTCGTCCATTAAAGAAATGTCTTCTACGTAGCGTAGATTTTTCATTTCTGCTAGTTTAACTTTTGTTTTCTGATCAAGTTCTACTCCACCAATTTCAAGTATTATGTCTAATGATCGCATTCGACTAACACCTTTTAACCGTTCATTATCTTCTTCAGTAATATCAAACCCGATATCGTTGGCTAATTGTTTCCAGGCTCGGTAGTGGTATCGCGCAGTGTCCACAATCACTCCATCCAAATCGAATAGGCAAGCTTTTAATAATGACATGTTTAAATATTTCTTTATTTTTTTTAGATCAGCTCTTTACTTATGATTATTTACCCAACTCCATAACAATAGCTCCCATGGCAGGTACAGCAATAGATGCTAAGCTATTATCAACATCACCAGTCATAATATTTTTGGCAGAACTGAAACCACTCATACGTTCTTCGAACCTTGCAGTTTCGAGATTTACAACATTTTTATTTTGGTTTAAAATGACCATTACTGTTTTGTCGTTTGTGTATTTAAAGTAAACATAAACCCCATTTTCTGGATAGAACTGCATGAGTTTGCCGGTATGAATCACTTGATTATCTCTTCTCCAGTTAGCCATTTTGCGCATGTAATCAAATGCTTCATTTTCCTTAGTTGTGCGACCTGCTGGAGTAAATTTATTTACTTTATCACTTGCCCATCCTCCAGGAAAATCTGCACGAACTAGCGCATCTGGGTTGGTGAACCCTGTCATTAATATCTCAGAACCATAATACAAGGATGGGATTCCTCGAGTGGTCATCATGAAAGTGAAAGCCATTTTTAATTTATCTATATCTTCTTTTACTACTGAATAGTAGCGCGCTACATCATGATTGTCCAGAAATACCACATTTTGATTAGGATCATCATACATAAAATCGGAAGTAAGGGTGTGGTAAAGCCTGTTTAGACCCTCTGTCCAGCCAAAATTTTCATTTAGCCCCTTTTCTAAGGCCCAATAAATCTGAAAATCTGTAGCGCCTGGTAAATATGAGTTATAGCCCTTTTTCAAATCATTATTTTGAGTGAAAAATGCTTGATTGGTAACCCCATGCACCCAGGTTTCGCCAAAGATAGTTAGTTTAGGATATTCTAGTTTCATTCTTTGACCCCATTCAGACATAAATTCTAAATCATTGTAAGCATACGTATCTAGCCGAAATCCATCAATGCCTGCGACCTCTATCCACCAAAGGTGATTTTGTGTTAAATACTTTCTAACATAGCTATTATCTTGATTAAGGTCTGGCATGTGATAATCAAACCAACCATTGCTCATGATCTTTTTATCGACAGAAGCAGCGTAAGGATCCATCAGCGTACCATCTTTATAGTTTGATCTTTGAAACTTTGGCCACTCATGAAAAAAATCAGCACTAGGTTTATCCTTTACCAAAAAGCTCTCGTTTCCAATATGATTGTGTACCAAATCTTTAATTACTTTCATGCCACGAGCATGGCATTTGTTTACGAAATCATAATACAATTGATTTGTTCCTAAACGAGGATCTACTTTATACAAATCTGTGGCGGCATAACCATGGAAACTTGTTTTGGGCTGATCATTCTCAATTTCAGGATTAAGCCATATTGCCGTTACTCCGAAATCTTTTAGATAATCCAATTTATTTATAATGCCCTGAAGGTCACCACCATGCCTAAAAAAAAGAGAGTCACGGTTGAGTGCAGTTTCGTTCATTCCTTTCACTACATCATTGCCAGAATCACCATTAGCAAACCGATCTGGCAAAATTAAATAAATGAAATCGCTGCTGTTAACACCTTGAACCCTATTTGTGGCAGTTGATTTTGCTTTTAGTTCGTAATTATAGATTTGCTTGGATTTACCATCGGAAAAAAGTAACTCAATGGTGCCAGGCTTGGCAGTTTTTTCAATAACAAGGTCTAGAAACAAGTAATTAGGGTTAGTAACTTTATTTGTTTTTAACAGCCTTACTCCTGGGTAATTAAAAGAAACTGCTTTACTTGCAATTTGTGGAGCATAAACAAGGAGTTGAAGTTCTTCCACCGCCATACCTGTCCACCAAAATGCAGGATCAACTCTCATTGAAGGTGCAGCTTTTTTCTTTTGAGCCAAAACTGGAAATAAGCTTCCAAATACTATGCAAATGATTAAAAGATATTTTCGATTCATGATATTATTTTTTTGGGTTATTATTTGATTTTTTTACCTCACTTGATTTCTGACCAACCGCTTTTTTTGTTGGAACAGATTTTTTTGCAGTGTCAGCTATTTGTGGCTTTGTAATGCTAGAAGACTTCTTTTCTGAACTAGCCTTTGGAGCTGTTTTTTGAATTTTTTCTTTATTTGTATTCTCGGAAACACTATCCTTTTTATCTTGCTCAGTAGCTTTTTTACCAGCTAGTTTTGGCCTAGCTTTATTTTCTGATTTTTCACTTGTCAACTTAAAAACTACTAAACCCAAAGGCGGTATAGTAACATTGATAGAATTTTCTCTGAAATGATAATGAATTGGCTCTGAATCAATTGAATCAGAATTTAATAATCCAGTTCCAAAATAATCCTTCTTATCGCTATTAAAAATTTCCTTCCAAACTCCCTGATACGGAACTCCAATCCGATATCCATTTCGAGGTACTGGAGTCATGTTAGCGGCAATAATTAAATTATCTTCTTCTTTATTTCCTTTTCGCATATACACCAACACAGAATTTTCGGCATCTGAACCGTCTATCCATTCAAATCCGGTTGTTTCAAAACCCTTTTCATATAAAGCTGGTTCAGATTTATATAATTTATTTAAATCAGATACTGCTTGCAACATTCCTTTATGCGGTACATAATCTAATAAATGCCAATCCAAACTTTGGGTATGATTCCATTCAGATGTTTGACCAAATTCGCCACCCATAAACAAAAGTTTAGTACCAGGATGCGTAAACATGTAACTATACATAAGCCTCAGGTTAGCAAATCGTTGCCACTCATCTCCTGGCATTTTACTTACTAATGATTTTTTTCCATGTACAACTTCATCATGCGAAAATGGTAACATAAAATTTTCGGTAAAGGCATAAACCGTACTAAAGGTGATTTGATTCTGATGATATCTTCTATAAAACGGATCATTAGAAAAATACTTTAATGTATCATTCATCCATCCCATCATCCATTTCATTCCGAAACCTAAACCACCCATAAAAACAGGCCGCGAAACACCTGGAAATGCAGTTGATTCTTCGGCAATAGTTTGTACAGAAGGAAAAGAACTATAAATCTCTTCATTTAATTCTTTGAATAAAGAAATTGCTTCCAAATTTTCTCTTCCTCCTTCATGATTTGGAATCCACTCTCCTTCATTCCTAGAATAATCTAAATATAGCATTGAAGCAACTGCGTCAACCCTCAAGCCGTCTACATGATATCGGTCAAGCCAAAAAAGCGCATTACTTATCAAAAAAGATCGAACTTCATTTCTGCCATAGTTAAAAATATGGCTTTTCCAGTCTGGGTGAAATCCCTTTTTTGGATCTTCATGTTCATATAAACTTGTACCATCAAATCTAAATAAACCATGAGCATCCGCTGGAAAATGCGAAGGAACCCAATCTAAAATAACCCCAATATCATTTTTATGCAGTGTTTCAATTAAGAACATTAAATCTTGAGGAGTACCAAATTTTGATGAAGCTGCAAAATAACCTGTAATCTGATATCCCCAAGATGGATCATATGGATATTCCATTACAGGCATAAATTCCACATGTGTAAAACCGGCATCTACCAAATACTGAGGTAGTGTTTCTGCAATTTCACGATAGGTTAAAAAGCGTTCAACATTATCGGGGTCTCGTTTCCAAGACCCCATATGCATTTCATAAACTGAAAACGGGCACGATAATGAGTTTTTTGAAGCTCTGGAATTCATCCAAGCAGAATCACTCCATTCGTAATAAGTATTCCAAACTTTAGAAGCTGTTTGAGGAGGAGTTTCCCAATACAAAGAATATGGATCACCTTTTTCTAGTTCTTCTCCGCTATTCGATTTGATAAAATATTTATACGTTTCGCCATTCCGTACATGCGGTATAAAACCTTCGAAAATACCTGAACCATCCCAGCGAGAATTTAAAATATGCTCTCCTCTATTCCATCCATTAAAATTCCCTATTACAGAAACCATTGCAGCATTTGGCGCCCAAACTGCAAAATATGTACCTTCAATTCCATCCAACTCGCAGGAGTGTGATCCAAATTTATCATATAACTTATAATGTTTTCCTGCTTTGAAAAGATTGATATCAAATTCGGTAAAGCGACTAAAAGGTTCAACTTTTTTAGGTTCTACTTTGGTTACTTTTACTGCTTTAGCCATAGGAAATATGTTTTAGGTTTTAATTAGTCTTTAAGTTTTTCAATTTCATCCAACACATGGGTTATTCCTTTTAATGGGATTTTAATCCAGTGTGGCCTTCCATTTAATTCATATCCGAGTTCGTAAACTGCCTTTTCTAATAAATGGAGCTGTAATAAGAAATTTATTTCGCTCTTATTTTTAAATAGCCCACTATTTTTGCCTATACAATTCATATAGGTTTCTAAAAATGTATCTGTTATTAAGCGGTACCACCGATCCGCAGCTTTTTGCAATTGTTCTACATCTGCTCCGGCAGTTTCATTGCTAAAATATAATTTAGCACAAACTGCATAATGAAAAGATCGTATCATACCAGCAACATCTTTTAAAGGTGAATGCTTAACTTTCCGATCGGAAATTGAACTTTCTGGTTCTCCTTCAAAATCAATAATAATATAATCACCACCTGTAAAAAGCACTTGACCTAAATGATAATCTCCATGAATTCTGGTTCTCATTGAATCAAGTTTTCGATTTTTTATTTTATCAAAATATTCTTTAATTAATAATTGACTATCAATAAAAACAGTTGCAAGTTGTTGGGCAGATTCATCTATTTTAGAAAAATTCTCTTTCAGCAAATCAATTCGCTTAATTAATAATTTTTGAAGATGTGAACTGTACCAAGTACTATATTTTTTGTCAAACTTTTCTGATTTAAATAATGGATCTTCTGTTTTAGTAAATAAAGCCAAATGCATTTCTGCTGTTCTTTTAGCTAATAAATCAACTTTAGCAAAAACATTTTCTTTTATGGTAAATAGTTCATTTAAAAAACCATAAAGAAAGTCATTCAAATTATCTCCGGTATACACCCAACTATCTGACAAGCTAGTTACTTTCTCCATCATTAACCCTAATGTAACTGGCTCAATTCCTTCACGTTCCCAAGCAAAACTTCCGGCAAATGCTGGTATATTTTCAAAATTTCCGCTTTCTGTTAAAAACCTAATTACTTCTACTTCCGGGTTTGTTTCTCTAAATAATTTTCGATAAATTTTCAAAAAATATTGCTCTTCGAAAATAATAGAGGAATTACTTTGATCTACTTCCAACACACGGCTTAGAATTGGTTTTTTAGGATCAAATGTTTTAAAACCTTTTCCTCTTGAAAAAGAAATTTGTCCGTTTTGTTGTTCAACACACGTTGAATTGCTCAAGCAATTATAAATATGATGTTGAAAACGAATATCATAAATAGCATCTATTAAATAACCCGTACGAATATCAACTTTTGCAGCTGCAATTATTGCTTTTGGATTTACAGCAATCTCTCCGGTAATGGATTCAGCGAAGGATATGGGAAGAAAATAATTCTCTGATTCGCCTTTATCATAATCTATGTTGAGGATAAGAAAAAAAACTTTGAAATCTTTTAAAGGCATTTCAAGATAATGTTCAACACTAACTTTCTTTAACTTTCTTGCTTTTCCTCCATACCATCGGCATTTTAATAAATAAGTAGGTAAAATAGAACTAGCAATTTTCTCAATAGATTTTTTATCTGTCTTTAGTTGATCCCAATCTGGGATTATTACTTCTAACGTTTCAGACGGATCAGGTGTAATGAGTTCCATAGGTATTGGTTTTAGCTCAATGGTTCTATACGGAAAAGGTGAAATGGTAAAGCATTTGGATCTAATTCTACATAATTATTTCCATCATTCCAGGTATATTTTGAGCCAGTTATCAGATCATGAACCTGAAACGCTACGCCTGTTTCTCTATTAATTCTAGATGATGGTAGGTTAACAAAACCATGTTGTCTGCTCGTTTGATTTATATTAACAACCATTACTACATAATTTTGCATAGCATCATCGTATTTTAAATAAGCTAACAACTCATCATTCATTATTTCACACCATTCAAAGTTATTGGTTTGTTGCAACGCTGGGTTTTCTTTCCTGATTTTATTAACCATTTTAATAATATACATCAGTTTATTGCTTTTTTTCCAATCCCATTGGCGAACTTCATATTTTTCAGAATTCAAATATTCTTCCTTTCCAGGTATAGCATCTTTTTCCATCAACTCGAAACAAGGACCGAAAATACCGTAATTGCTTGTTAAAGTAGCTGCCATAAAAAAACGGGTTAGAAATGTAGCTTCGTTCCCCGCCTGCAATATATATGGATTAATATCATGAGTATTGGTCCAGAAATTAGGTCTGAAATAATTTTTCATTTCAGAAGTTGTTAATTCTGTCATATATTCCATTAATTCATATTTGGAATTGCGCCAAGTATAATAGGTATATGATTGAGAAAAACCACATTTTGCCAATTGTTGCATCACTTTTGGCTTGGTGAAAGCTTCTGAAAGAAACAATACTTCTGAATCATGTTTTTTCACTTCAGCTATTACCCATTCCCAGAAAATAAAGGGTTTTGTATGCGGATTGTCAACCCTGAAAATTTTAACACCATGAGCAACCCAATAAATTAATATGCTTTTTAATTCTTCCCATAAATTAACCCAATCATCACATTCAAAATTAATAGGTAAAATATCTTGATACTTTTTAGGTGGGTTTTCTGCATATTGAACCGAACCATCTGGTCTCCATCTAAACCATTGAGGATTTTGTTTAACATAAGGATGATCTGGACTGCATTGCAACGCATAATCCATTGCTAATTCCATTCCAGCATTTTTAGTTGCTTGTACTAGTTCTTTAAAATCCTTAATCGTACCCAATTCTTTTAAAATATCTTTATGTCCTCCATCTTTACTTCCAATAGCATAAGGAACACCAGGTTCGTTTTCATTCGCCGAAACTGAATTATTTTTTCCTTTTCTATGGTTAAAACCAATCGGATGTATCGGTGGAATGTATAAAACATCGAACCCTAAATCTGCAATTCGAGGAAGTAAAGCAATGGTATCTTTAAATGTACCATGTGCACCAGTTGCTGAGGTTGATCTTGGAAAAAGTGAATACCAAGTACTGAAATCAGCTGTTTTTCTATCTACTAAAATAGATAATTGCCGATTAAAAACGGAAGCATGCTTTAAAAAAGGATATTTATTCACTAAATCAGAAAAACCTGAACCAAGTGAAAATTCAACAGCTGCTGTGTAGTTTTTTTTATCTTTTAGTAATTTAATTGCTGATTTTATTGCAGTTAAATCTGCTTTAATTGCAGAATTCATCATTTCTTCTAAATGAGAAACCCCAATTAGTAACTGCATGTTTATATCCTGCCCATCCTTAATTCTTTTTGGTAATTCGTATTGCCAAGTAGCAGCATGATCAACCCAAGCACGAATAGTATATTCGTAAAAACCAGTTTTCGAGGTGATAAAATTACCAGACCAACGATCATTATTTATTAAAACTAAAGGGGAGAAATTCCATTTAGCATCGCTTACATGTTTATATTCAATTCTAGCTGATATTAAATCATGCCCATCCAAAAATATATCAGCCTCAACAGTAAACTTCTGCCCTTGAACCGACTTAGCAGCAAACCTGCCCGCATCAATATCTGGTGTTATTTTTTCAATAATTACCCTTTGTGTGCCTTGCATTGGTTTAGCTGATATGAATTGTTTTGAAATTTTTAAATGCTTTGATTTTTATTGTGGTTTCATTTGCCTTTTCAAAATCTTTCTGTTCTTTTCCATCAATTACAATTTTATGGATTTTAAAAGGCAAACCTATTATCCTTAATTCATAATATTCATACCTCGGCGTAAATAAGCCTTCAATAAATTGCTCAATTGTTAAGGTAGATTTATTACCATTTACGATATATTTCTTTTCTGTGTAAATGTCTTGCTCATACCCAAAAGTATCGCCATGATCTTCAAAAAAGAAAGAATTAACCTCATAATCTGCATAATAAATATTCAATAGCATTTCATCTATTTCCTTTTCTCCAACATATTGCATTATTGGATATTCTGGAATTACAGATCCAGCACGTACAAATAATGGCATTGAATCTATACCAGCTTCAACGTGATGTACTGAGCCTCCAATTACTAATTGATTATCCCAGTAGTGATACCAGCTACCTTTTGGTAAATAAACATTTCTGGAGGTTGCACCTTGTTCACAGACTGGGCAAACTAAAATTTTATCTCCGAATGTAAATTCATCTTCCCTAAAATGATTTAAGGAATTATCCTGTTCAACCATAACCATTGGTCGAAGCATCGGAAATCCATATTTATGATGTTCCCAAAATGCAGAATAAATATAAGGAATGAGTTTATATCGTAATTCTATAAACTTTTTACAAATAGCTTCATACTCCGGACCGAAAGACCAAGGTTCTCTTTCGGGAGTATCTCCTGCAGAATGAGCACGCATCAATGGCGCAAAAACTCCTAATTGAACCCATCTGGTAAATAATTCTCCATCTGGCTCTCCTGTAAAACCTCCAATATCAGATCCGCAAAAAGAAATTCCGGAAATACTCAATCGTTGACACATGGTATTTGCCAATTTCAAATGTTCCCAAGTTGCCACATTATCACCTGTCCAAACAGATGAATACCGCTGCACACCTGAGTAACCTGACCTTGTAATGGTAAATGGTCTTTTATTTTTTTGTAGTTTTTTCAAACCCTCATATGATGCACGAACCATTTGCATTCCATACACATTATGTGCTTTTCGGTGCGAACCTCTAAATCCATCATAATTATGGCGAACATCATCCGGAAAAGTACCGCTACCAAAAACAGCAGGCTCATTCATATCATTCCAAACTCCGGCCACACCCATATCTACAAATTCTTTAAATAATGTTCCCCACCACTCCCGAACAGTAGGATTGGTAAAATCAGGAAATTGACATCGCCCAGGCCAAACATGCCCTTCCATAAAATAATCATCGCAACGGCGGCAGAAATACTTATTCTCTTTTCCTTCTTTAAAAACCCAATAATTATCGTCTACTTTTATTCCTGGATCAATGATAACAACGGTTTTAAATCCATCATTACTTAACTCTTTCATCATTCTACGCGGATCTGGAAAATACTTTTTGTCCCAAGTGAAACATCGATAACCGTCCATGTAATCTATGTCAAGATATAAAGCATCGCAAGGAATTTGCTTATTCCTAAAATTAGCTGCCAGATCCTTTACCTTTTTTTCAGGGTAATAACTCCAACGACACTGATGATAACCCAATGCCCACATAGGCGGCATGGTATGAGTACCTGTAAGTGTTGCATAGCGTTTTACTACATCCATCATGTGTGGCCCATGTATATAATAGTAATTCATCTCGCCACCATCCGCCCAAAAACTCGTTCTATCGGGCTTTTCGGAAGCAAAATCGAAATAACTTTTAAAGGTATTATCGAAAAAAATACCATAACTGGTATTGTGGTTAAGACCAATATAAAAAGGAATATTACGATACAATGGATCGCGATCTTTTTCGAATGCATACGTATCAGTTCCCCACATGGTGAATCGCTTACCTTTTATATTAGATTCGGTAGGTTTATCGCCTAGGCCAAAAAATTGTTCATCTGGCTGAGATTTTTTGCTACAGTAAACATAGTAACCACCGAAATGAGCATTTTCTTCCCAATGCATCGGTTTATCATCTTCAATGATGACCTTTTCTTCAAAATCTGAAAATGAGACAAAAAAGTTCTCTTTCCTGATTGAACAAGTCACCGTATTGGTGCTTACTTTATAGAAGGTTTCGTCTTGAGAAAAATCAATTCGGGTTATTTTATGGTCGTAAGGTTGTATGGCATAAGAAAATTCATCAAGAAAACTCGAATGAGGAGCAAGTCTTACTCTTATTATTGCATCACTTATTACCTTTACTTCTACAGATGCTCGTCCATCATTAAAAATATAGGCATTACCAATATTTTGATATTCAGTAACAACTCCTAAGTATTGCTTACTGATTGGTTCAAGAACATTTATTGTATTAATCGACATGGTAAATTCATTGTCGATGATTTCAACCGGATGTATTTCGGTTAGCTCTGTTTTAGCAGTGTTATTTGATAAAATTTCGTGATCGCCTGATTTTTCGTTAGGATCAATGGTCATTAGCGTGTTTTTCAGTTTAAATCACAATAATAATCAAATACTTTAAAATTTGTGATTGCAAGATTTTAAATTAAAGCTGATTAATTTATTTTATTGTACTCAACACATGAATTTAAACCCACTTATTAACAAATTTTTTTTGTAATAAAAAATTCAACCACTCAGGACTCACTTCGATAATAATCAAACAAACCGCTAATAGGTCTACGAATAACCTTGCCTAATTTACAACCATAAATTACAGCCACATTGCTCAATATATCATTAAAAAAATGTGCTATTGAACCAACAAAATGCACAGGAACATCTTTATGTTCTGGTATAGTAATTACATAATTTTCGAAAAATTCCTTCATCCCTTTTTCTACCAGATGCTTTACAAATTCTTCTTCTTTATGTTCATAAAGCACTTTTGCAAAAGAAGCTAGGTATACATTTGCATTTGGTTTGCTGTATACATTTTCAATTATTATTTCTTTTGTTAAATGATGCTTTTCAGCTAAATCTTGATAAATATTCTTAGGTAAACGATTATAAATAAAATTGGATAACAATTTTCGCCCATAGTAACTTCCGCTACCTTCATCTCCTAAGATATAGCCGATACCGTGATTGTTTTCAATAATTTTTTTTCCATCAAAATAACAAGAATTTGAACCAGTACCCAATATACAGGCAATTCCAGGATTATCTCCACAGGTTGCAATTGCAGAGCAAAGCAAATCATGTTGTACATCAATGTTTGCATTCGAGAATATTTTTCCGAGGGCATCATGTACTGTTTTTACTCGCTCAACACTTGAACATCCTGCACCAAAAAAGTGAATGGTTTTTATTTTTTTTGACTGTTCGACAAGCTCTTCAGATTTATGAATAGAAGCAATAACCGATTCCTGATTATGAAAATAAGGATTTATGCCGGGTGTATTATATTCACCAATAATGTTTCCATTTTCGGCTAATATCCAGTCGGCTTTTGTTGAGCCACTATCGCAAATTAATAACATAATTAAAGTTTGTAAAAATGAAATCAAGAATGGAATAATACACCAATGTTATTTCCCAAACATGATGCGAAAATACGTTATTGATAATTTATTCGTGTTTTATTTATTTTAGTAAATATCTGAAGCATTTTAAATAGAAAGCATATTCGCTAAACGAATCAATTCTTCATCTAAAACAAAATCTTCGCTAACTGCTTTTTCCAAATCTGTCAAAGCTACCTTATTGTTAATTAAGCCTACCATTTTTCTGTTTTCCCCATTCAATAATGCCTCAACAGCACCAGCACCCAATCTGCTGGCAATAATCCGATCGAAGCTTGTTGGGCTACCTCCCCGTTGCAAATGACCAAGAATCGTAACTTTTGTATCATAATGATCAAATTTCGCTTTTACTTTTTCTGCAATTTCTAAAGCACCTCCATTGTGCTCCCCTTCTGCTACTACTACTATGCTCGAACTTTTTTGATTGCTTGCACCAATGTGTAAAGTTTTAACTAACGAATCAATATCAGTGTCTTTTTCAGGCAATAAAATTGCTTCCGAACCTCCAGAAATACCAGCCCAAAGAGCAATACAACCAGAATCTCTACCCATAACCTCAACAAAAAACAAGCGATTGTGCGATGCAGCTGTATCTCTTATTTTATCAATTGCTTGTATTACAGTATTCGTTGCTGTATCAAATCCTATTGTAAAATCGGTACCAAATAAATCATTATCAATAGTACCTGGTATACATATTACAGGCATGTCAAATAATTTAGAAAATCGCTCAGCTCCTGTAAATGTGCCGTCGCCACCTATAGCAACCAAGGCATCAACTCCATGCATTTTTAAATTATTGTAAGCTTTTTTCATGCCTTCAGGAGTTTTAAACTCTTCGCATCTGGCAGTTTTAAGTATAGTACCTCCCCTATGTACAATATTACTTACTGATCTGGAATTCAATGATTTAAAATCATTGTTTATCAATCCTTCATACCCTAACATTACTCCTTCCACTTCTATATTATAATATATAGCTGTTCTAACTACTGCCCTTATACAAGCATTCATTCCAGGTGCATCTCCACCTGAAGTTAATACGGCAATTTTTTTTATTGTTGTTTCCAAATCGATTGTGTTAAAAATTTTAAAGATAAACGATTTTGAATTCTATCAGAATTATATTGAAAAACAGTTCAAAATTTAAAAAAAACAATTTATTGTTCTTAATATCATTGGGTTTTCCAAACATTGTTATATATTTAAAATTTAATTTTCCTTAAATCTAACTCCAATAATACAAAGACTAATGTTTTTCGATGCTTAGCTACCTTTTGAAATTCTATTCCGTAATTTAATTAGCCTTAACTTATTTAAATTCAAACCCACTATACTATAAATAATTAAACAATATGAAGTTCTCAAAAATACTTTTATTCATTTTTGCAAGTGTACAATCAATTAGTAAGGCACAAGTTGTATCCTGGACACCAGCTTTCCCTACCGATACTGATTCAATTACCATAACATTTGATGCCAGTCAAGGAAACCAAGGTTTAAATAATGCTAACACATCAGTTTATACTCATACTGGGGTAATTACACCAGCGAGTACAACACCTACCGATTGGAAATTTGTAAAAAATTCTTCGTTTAATACTGCAATTCCTAATGCATTATTACAAACGTTAGGGAATAATTTATATCGTATTAAATATCACGTTCGTGATTACTATGCGGTACCTGCTGGAACACAAATTTTAAAACTTGCGATGGTTTTTAGGAATGCAGCTGGAACTTTGGTGGGAAAAGATCTTGGAGGCTCTGATATTTTTATTCCAATATATGCAGCAGGTGGATTGTATACACGTTTTTCTTCTGGTGCACCATTGAATTCTTCCGATCCATTAATTATTGATCAAGGTCAAAATTTAACCATTTCCGGCATCTCATCTATTTCATCGGATATGAAAATTATTATTGGAGGTGTGCAAGTTGCTCAAACTAATTCAAGTTCCATTTCAACGAATTTCTCAGCTGTTACACCTGGTAGACAATTAGTAAAATTGACTGCCAACAACGGAACTACAACTGCGGTCGATTCATTTTATTTAACTGTACGTCCACCGGTTGTTTCTGCAGCTTTGCCAGCAAATGCAAAAGATGGAATAACGTATTTAAACAACAACTCAATTATTTTAAATTTATATGCACCCAATAAAAATTATGTGTATGCAATTGGCGAATTTAATAATTGGGCTGCTGAACAAAGCGGTTATATGAACCGAACACCGGATGGTAACAGGTATTGGATTCAACTAAATAATCTAACAGCAGGACAGGAATATGCCTATCAATATTTTATTGATGGGACACTAAAAGTAGCAGATCCTTATTGCGAAAAAATATTAGATCCAAATAGTGATAAAACCATTCCTGTAGCTACTTATCCAAATCTAAAACCTTACCCAACTGGCAAAACAAGTGGAATTGTAAGTGTTTTACAAACAAATGAAATTCCTTATACTTGGACTACAACTAATTACAACCGACCTAAAAAAACAGACTTAATTATTTATGAATTATTAGTACGAGATTTTTTAGCACAAAAAAATTATAAAATATTAAAAGACACCTTAGATTATTTACAAAATTTAGGTATTAATGCAATTGAATTAATGCCAATTAATGAATTTGAAAATAATGATAGTTGGGGATATAACCCAAGTTTCTATTTTGCGCCCGACAAATATTATGGTACTAAAAATGATTTGAAAGCATTTATAGATGAATGTCATTTAAGGGGAATTGCCGTAATTATTGATATTGCTTTGAACCATTCTTTTGGTCAATCGCCAATGGTACAAATGTATTTTAATGGAGCCGCAGGAAAACCAGCAACTAACAGTCCATGGTTTAATCCTGATGCAAAACACCCATTCAATGTGGGATATGATATGAATCACGAAAGTGCAGCAACTAAATATTTTGTTTACAAAGTAACCGATTTTTGGGTGAATGAATATAAAATTGATGGATATCGTTTTGATCTTTCTAAAGGATTTACCCAAACTAATAATCCTAGCAATGTAGGTGCTTGGGGTAATTTTGATCAATCAAGAATTAATATTTGGAAAAACTATGCAGACACCATTTGGCAAAATGACACAAGCACTTACATAATTCTTGAACACTTTGCAGCTAATAATGAAGAAAAGGTTTTAGCAGAATATGATAAGGGAATGATGCTTTGGGGAAACTCACATTTTAACTATAAAGATGCAGCAATTGGCAATTTAAGTGGTTCTAATTTTAGTTCAGTTTCTCACTTTAATAGAGGATGGACTAAACCTCACTTAATTTCGTACATGGAAAGCCATGATGAAGAACGATTAATGTATGAAAATATAACAAATGGCAAAGTTAATGGGAGTTACAGTACCAAAGACCCAATAACGGCATTAAAGCGAATGGAAATGTGTGCAACTTTCTTTTTACCGATTCCGGGTCCAAAAATGATTTGGCAATTTGGAGAAGTTGGATACGATGTTAGTATTAACCAAGGTGGCAGAACCAGTGCAAAACCTATTCGATGGAATTATTTTACAGATATAAATCGAAAAAATTTATACGACACTTACGCAAAACTTACCAAATTTAAAATAGAACAAGCGGTAACGGAAACTAAATCTTATCAAGCCTTTTTAGGTGGTGCGTTTAAATTTATCCGATTAAGTGATCCATCCTTAAATGTAATAATTATCGGAAATTTCGATTTGCAAAACACTACCGGAACAGTTACTTTTCAATCTACCGGAACTTGGTACGACTATTTAACGAAAGATAGTATTACCATTTCTACTTTAACTCCTTCTATTACATTAGCTCCAGGAGAATTCCACATGTACACTTCTAAAAAAATTGACAATGGTATCACTACAGGATTAAACGAAGCAACATCTATATATGGCGATAACTTATTTTTGAGAAATCACCCAAATCCTATTGCTGACAGAACGATGATTGGTTATAAAGTTGAAAAAGCAACATCAGTAAAACTGGATATTTTTGCGATAAGCGGACAAAAAGTACATACCTTGGTAAATGAACGGCAACAAGCTGGTGAATATGAATTGCCTTGGAATGGAAATGATGCAAACGGAAATCGATTAAGCCCAGGAATATATTTTGGAAAACTAACCGCTGGCAATAGTTCTCAGATACTGAAAATGATCGTACAGTAAAATTTATTTATTTTGATTTAATAATCCAATTCCGAAAATTTCGGGATTGGATTTTTTGTTTAATACTATTTAGAATATTTTTAATTTCTAAAAAAAGAAATCGATACTTTTAATTTGAAATTAGAATTATACATTTATCATAATTAAAAAAACATAAATATGAAAAACTACCTTTTGATTGTGCTGATAGCGTTATCAGCATGCAATTCTAAAAAAGAAATGGATAACAAAACATATAACTGGCCAGATGATAAGCCACCAATTGCTGAAATTAAACAACATAATAGAACTATACACGGCGATACGGTTGCAGATAATTATTATTGGATGATTGATTATTTTAAAAAAGGACCAGATAGTACCAATGTGGTGAATTATTTAACCAAAGAAAATGAATATCTCGACAAAATGATGGTGGCAACAAAACCATTACAAGAGGATTTATTCAAAGAAATGAAAGCCAGAATTAAAGAAAAAGATGAAAGTGTTCCAGTTTTTAAAAATGGCTATTTTTATTACACCCGAACTGAAGATGGCAAACAGTATTATAAATATTGCCGAAAAAAAGAAAATTTAGACGCTAAAGAAGAAATATTGTTAGACGTAGATGAAATGGCAAAAGGAAAAGAATATTTTTCGGCAACCGGATTTGAAGTGAGTAATGATAATAAATTGCTCGCTTTTGGTACGGATGAAGTATCGCGTAGAAAATATGTAATTCAAATTAAAAATTTAGAAACTGGAGAAATCTATAAAGATGCGATCAAAAACACACAAGGTGATCCTTGTTGGGCAAGCGATAATAAAACCATTTTCTATACTTCCAAAAATCCAGTAACCCTTCTTTCTGAAAAAATAAAACGTCATGAATTAGGTGCTGACGCCTCTAAAGATGCTATTGTTTACGATGAAAAAGATAATACAAATTATATAGGAGTTGGAAAAAGCAAGAATGGAAAATATATTTACATTGTTTCTCAAGCTACACTTTCTTCTGAATGGAGATTTCTAAATGCTTCTACTCCTCAAGAATCATTTAAAGTTTTTCAACCAAGGATGAAAGATGTACTTTATTCGGTAATTCCTCTAGCCGATAAATTTTTAGTTGTAACAAACCAGGATGCTAAAAACTTTAAGTTAATGGAATGCCCTTTAGATAAAACAGAAAGTTCTAATTGGAAAGAAGTAATTCCAAACCGATCTGATGTTTTGCTTGAAGGTGTAGAAGAGTTTAAGGATTTTTTAGTTTTTGCTGAACGAAAAAATGGTTTATCGCAAATGCGAATTCGTGATTTAGCGACTGGCAACGATCACAGCATTGATTTTGGTGAGCCGACTTATTCTGCACAGCCTGGTTCTAACCCAAATTACGAAAGTCAAGTTTTCAGGTATCAATATACTTCTCTAACTACTCCAAATTCAACTTTTGATTATAATTATAAATCAAAAGATAAAAAATTGATGAAGCAACAAGAAATAGTTGGAGGATATGAAAGTAAAGATTACACTTCAGAAAGGATTTATGCAATTGCAAAAGATGGAACAAAAATACCTGTTTCAATTGTTTATAAAAAAGGCTTTGAAAAAAATGGAAATTCGCCATTATTGCTCTATGCGTATGGCAGCTACGGTGCAAGCATGGATGCAACATTTAGTACAACTCGTTTAAGTTTATTAAACAGAGGTTTCGTTTTTGCAATTGCTCATATTCGTGGTGGACAAGAAATGGGTCGGCAATGGTACGAAGATGGAAAATTGATGAAAAAACAAAATACGTTTACTGATTTTATTGATTGTGGAAATTATTTGGTGAAAGAAAAATATACTAGTCCGCAACATTTATATGCGCAAGGTGGAAGTGCAGGAGGTTTACTGATGGGAGCAATTGTAAATATGGCTCCAGAATTATGGAATGGTATTATTGCTCAAGTTCCATTTGTTGATGTAGTAAATACTATGCTTGATGAAACTATTCCATTAACTACCAACGAGTATGATGAATGGGGAAATCCGAACAATAAAGCTGCATATGATTACATGAAAAGCTATTCTCCTTATGAAAATATAGATAAAAAATCATATCCAAATATGTTGGTAACTACAGGCTTGCATGATAGTCAAGTGCAATATTTTGAACCTGCCAAATGGGAAGCAAAAATACGGGCTAACAAAACCGATTCAAATGTATTATTTCTTAAAACAGATATGAGTTTCGGACATGGAGGTGCATCTGGGAGATTCGATTATTTAAAAGACATTGCTTTAAATTATTCGTTTTTGTTTGCGCTAGAAGGAATAAGCAAATGAAAGTAAATTTATAATTATCCAATTTATGTTTAAAAAAGTCTTCCAGTTTTGGAAGACTTTTTTTTTACAATTTTTTACAAATTCTATATTTTATTTGAAAGCAAAACCAATATTTAAATGGTATGTCCAACTAAAAAATAATTTATCACCATTATCTAATGGTTTACTATAAGGAAATTCAAAATCATTAGAATTCCCTGATTTATTTTTACTATTACTACTTATATAACGAATACCAATTCCTATACCTTGATCTAAAACAATATTACTTTTGTTAATGGACTGGTAACCCAATTTGACATGTGTCGCAACTGATTTCCTGTTTACTGAATAGGTATTAATATCATTATTACTTCTCGAAATGTTTAAGTTTTGTCCATGCAAATGGACACCGTAATAAAGTCCTGACATTCCATTTTGTTGAGTTTTCCCTTGAAACCATAAAGGAAAAACTAGCAATGGAATTATACCATTGTTCGAATACTTTCCAAAGTACTTTCTGTATTCTAAATTTGCATTAAACCCATGAACTGAATTAGCTGATATTCTAGTTAAACCTTCTGATTTTCCATAGTTTAATATATAACCTGCTTGTAAAGAAACTGAAGTATTTTTACTTATTGATTTTTCAACACCAGCAGATAATGTTCCATAATGTAAATTAAAAACATCAGGGAAAGCAAAAGAACTTAAAGAAACCTTCGCAATAATTTTATGATTATTATTTTCAATCGTTGGGTGTTCTTGAGCATGCGAATAAATAGATAGAAAAATAATTATTACAGAAATTTTAAATTTTTTCATTTATAAATCTTTTATAACAAAACAAAAATACTACCTTTTTTTCACAAAATTATTTAAACAAAAAAGGCCTGTGTCTCCACAAGCCTCTATTCGAAAAATATTATTAGTTAATTAGGCATCTAGCATCTCACTTACTTTTACTATTTCTTCTTCGTCCTGTTCATCTGCATCTTCCAATAATTCTAAATAACGTTTTAAATCATCACGCTCTTCCGCATCTTTTATTTTGCCTCGCTCGAGCACTGCATCTATTCGTTTAAAGAACCCATCAAACAAATCCATATCATAACCGGTGACTTCAATTAGGTAAGTATTAAATTCCCGATCCAAATCTTCTTTATACATCTCCGTTTGATCAGTAAAAAGAGCTTGAAGTCCTTCTAAATCTCCTTTTTCATACATATCAATCGTTTGTTCGCGTATAGTTTCGAAATGCTTGGTGAAACTGTTCTTCTTAGAACTGGTGGTAGAAAAGGAATCAATGGAAAAATTAATGGTTGCTATTAGTAAATCTCTATATTTTGCTAATTCATTGAATTTTACAGCTCTGTCCATGGGTTTGGTATAATTTTTTGTTTTAAAATAGCGCGCAAATTACCAAATTATCTATTTCGACGTAAAAGAATTTTAACATAAATGTATTGAACTACTAAAACTAGAAGTTCAAGAAGTTTTAAAAAAAATTTGAACCACGAAGGCACAAAGACACCAAGTTTTAAAATGAAATTTGAACCACAAAGACTCGAAGTAATCTAAGGTTCACTAAGAAATAAAGAAAAATAAAACTTAGTGAGCCTTTAATTTTCTTTGTGCCTTCGTGGTAAAAAAAAATACTTGGTTCAAATCACTTCTTTCAGGATACATCCAACTAAACGTAAAAAGTAAACCAAGTAGGAAAAGAGTTTGAACCACTAAGGCACAAAGACACCAAGTTATAAAATGAAATTTGAACCACAAAGACTCGAAGTAATCTAAGGTTCACAAAGAAATAAAGAAAAATAAAACTTAGTGCGCCTTTAATTTTCTTTGTGCCTTCGTGGTTCAAAAAAAATACTTCTTTCAAATCACTTCTTTCCGGATACATCCAACCAAACGGCTGTTACTAAAATTAATCCTTTAATAATATCTTGAATATAATCTTGAACATTCATTAAAATCATTCCATTGTCTAATGATGCCATAATTAATGCCCCTAGCAGTGCGCCTGGAATTGTTCCCTTGCCTCCAATTAAACTAGTTCCACCAATAACACATGCTGCAATTGCATCAAGTTCCAGATTTCTACCAGCATTAGCTGTTGCGTTTCCAAGTTGAGCAGTATATACTACCCCAGCAACCGCAGCCAAAAATCCCATAATCATAAATACAAACAAGGTGTTTTTCCGAATATCAATTCCAGAATAAAATGCTGCTTCTTTGTTTCCGCCCAATGCATAAACATGTCGACCGAAAGGAGTTAAGGAACTCAATATTGTAACTATGGTTGCAATTACCAATAATATTAATACTGGATAAGGCAATCCTTTGTATGAATTCAAAGCAAAGAAAAATCCAGAGCAAATTACCATTAGGCCAATACCACCGAAAAGGTGCATCGTGTAAGGTCTATTCTCTTCTTTCAACTTTTTAATGTTAGAATAAATCAAATAGGCGATAGCTGCTAACAATAAAAACAACACAATATACCCAACGTATTTTGGTAAAAAACTACCTCCCAATAATTGAAAATCTTCTTTTAGCGGGCCAACCGTTTCGCCTTTTGTGCTTCCTTTTACAGCCCCACGGTATATAAGCATGCCGCCGAGCGTGACAATAAATGCTGGAATATTGGCATAAGCCACCAACCAACCGTTTAATGCGCCTATTAAAACACCCACTCCGAGCGCAACAATAATTGCTAATGGCGACGAAAAATCGAAACTCCAAACATTTAATATTGCTGCTACGCCACCGGTAAATGCTACTACTGAACCAACTGATAAATCAATGTGGCCGGTTACAATGATTAAAACCATACCAGTTGCCAATAAACCGACAATAGCTGTTTGTCGCATTAAATTGGAAAAATTTCTATTCGTCAAAAACAATCCATCAGTTGTAAATGCGAATACGAGCCAGATTGCTACCAAAGCACCCAGCATAATGTAAGGACGAAAATTTATTTTTTCTTTCATAGGTTATTAGGCTACCCCAGTAGCAAGTGACATTATTTTTTCTTGTGTTGCTTCTGCCCTACTCAGGCAATTTTTAATTTTTCCTTTATCGATTACATAAATCCGATCGCAAACCCCTAATAATTCTGGTAACTCGGAAGAAATCATTAAAACTCCTTTTCCATCTTTGACTAATTGTTGCAATAAACCATATATTTCTGCTTTGGCACCAATATCAATTCCACGGGTTGGTTCATCAACAATTAATAAAACGGGATCTGTAAGCAGCCATTTGGCCAAAACAACTTTTTGTTGGTTTCCACCACTTAAGTTTTTTACTGTTTGTAAAATGCTGCTTGCTTTTATTCCTAATTTTTCTTTATAAACGCCAGCAATACTTTTTTCTCTTTTATTATCAATAAATCCCCATTTGGAAAGTTGGCTAAGAAAAGAAAGGGTAATATTTTTAAATATCGTTTGATCTAATACTAAACCATACTTTTTACGGTCTTCTGAAACTAATGCAATTCCATTTCTGATTGCATCCAAAGGGTTTTTAATGGAAACAATTTTTCCGTTTAATTTTACCTCACCCGTTATTTTACCTTTCCAAACTCCATATATTGCCTGAATTAATTCTGTTCTACCCGCTCCCATTAATCCTGCAATACCAACAATTTCTCCTCTTTTAACGAAAAAACTGGCATTTTGAATCACGGCTTTTTCTTGCTGGCTTGGCATAAAACTACAAAGATCATTTACCTCTAATAAAACCTCGCCAGCTTCTACACTTGTTTTTTGGAATAGTTCAGTTAACTCTCTGCCAACCATTAAACTTACCAATTTGCCTTCAGTTGCTTCTGCTTTGGTTAGAGAGCCAACGGTACTTCCATCACGTATGACAGTAATCTGATCTGCAATGGCTAAAACTTCTTTTAATTTATGTGAGATTATGACAGATGTAATTCCTTTTTGCTTTAAATCCAATAAAATTTGGAGTAATTTCTCAGACTCTTTCTCTGATAATGCAGCTGTAGGTTCATCCAAAATCAATAATCGCGCATTTTTTGATAATGCTTTTGCAATTTCTATTAACTGTTGCAAACCAACACCCAAATCTTTTACCTTGGCATCTACTGGAATATTTACACCTAATCTTTCTAAATAAATTCTTGCTTCTTTGCGGGTTTTTTCAAAATTGATAAGCCCATTTTCGGTGATTTCTCTCCCTAGAAAAATATTTTCTGCAACACTCATTTCAGGAACCAAGGCTAACTCTTGAGCAATAATTACTATTCCTTTTTCTTCTGAATCAGATAAATTTTTGAAACTGCACGTTTCACCTTCCAAAATTATATCTCCCGTAAAGCTACCTGCTGGGTAAGCGCCCGAAAGCACTTTCATTAATGTAGATTTACCAGCTCCATTTTCGCCACAAAGTGCATGGATTGTGTTTTCTTCAATCTCAAAACTCACTCCGTTCAAGGCTTTTACTCCCGAGAAATCTTTAAAAATTCCCCGCATTTCCAATAATGTTTTCATAAGATTATTGGATATGGATTACAATCCCTTTAATAAGCTTTTATCAATATAATTATCGGCAATTACCGTTTCTCTTACATTACTTTTATCAACTGATACCGGATCCAACAAAATTGCTGGAACTTCTACTTTTCCATTATTTACTTTTTGATTGATGCCTTTTGGCTCTTCTTTTTTAGCTAAAGCCATAGCAGCTTGTGCAGCAACTTCTGCTAATTTTTTCAATGGTTTATAAATAGTCATGGATTGAGTTCCGTCTATAATTCGCTGAATACCTGCCACTTCCGCATCCTGTCCAGTTACAATTACTTTTCCAGCCAATTGCTCAGCAGCTAATGCTTGAATGGCACCACTAGCTAAACCATCATTGGCAGTAAGTATAGCATCTATTTTATTTTTTGTAATAGTCAACCCATTTTCTGTGTACTTCAACGCTTCTATTGGCAACCAATCTTTAGCAGGCTGATCGATGATAATTTTTATAGATCCATTATCTATCATCGGTTGAAGAACTTTCATTTGACCTTTTTTTAACATTCCAGAATTTTCGTCTGTTGCTGCTCCTCCAATCAATAAGTAATTTCCTGTTGGTACTTTATCCCGTAAATATTCTGCTTGCATTTCTCCAATTCTGACTGCATCGAAAGAAACATACAAATCCAAATCACAGTCTTTAATTATGCGATCGTAAGCAATTACTTTAACATCGCTATTATGAGCCGATCGTACAGCAGTGGCTGTAGTTTTAGAATTATGTGGAACTACCACTAAAACATCTACACCAGAAGTAAGTAAATTTTCGATTTGTTCATTTTGTAATTGCTCATTTCCATTAGCTGTTTGCAAGATTACTTCACCCCCTAATTTTTCTACTTCTGCAATAAATAAATCAGCATCTTTTTTCCAACGCTCTTCAGTGTAGGTGTCCATAGAGAGACCAACTTTAATTTTTTTAGCTTTTTTTTCGCCGCAAGCATTTAAAACAATAATGCCAAAGAAGGCAAGGCATATTCCAACTATAATTTTTCTCATGGTTAATCTTAGGTTTTTTTGGTTGAACAAGTTTACTATTATCTTGCGAAAAAAAAAATTATAAGTGTATTATTTACACTAAGCGTGTTTGAACCACTAAGAATTGAATTTGAACCACCAAGACACGAAGTACTCGAATAACAAGTAAGAAAAAATAAAGAAAATAAATTCAATCATTGGTAAAACGAACTTTCTAATTTCAATATTAAACTACAAGCAATGAATTTATTTTTCGTGAAACTTATTTTTTCTTAGAGGCTTAGTGGTTCAAAATTAACCACGAAGGCACGAAGGCACAAAGAAAAAAATTAAAGTTTTATTAAGTGAATTGATACAAAAAGGAAATACAAAATTTGAAACAAAAAGGCAAAAAAGAATAGAGAAATAAAAAATAAAGTTTTATTTCTTCTTTTTAAAACTTTGTGTCTTCGTGCCTTTGTGGTTCAAAACAAATTCTTTAATCATTAGTGGTTCAATCCAAAACAAAAAAAGCCGCTTAAAAGCGGCTTTTTTATTCATTCTAAACAAAAAGAATTATCTGTTGATACTCATTTTTCCAGAAACTACGTCAGTACCTGAAGTTAAAGTATAAAAATAAATTCCATTGCTCATTGCATCAGTTGCAACGAAATCTGTTGTATAAACACCAGGAGCTTTTTGCTCATTTACTAATGTGTTAATTTTTCTCCCTGTCATATCATAAACAGAAAGATTAACAATTTTAGATGAACCAGCTACACTGTAAGTGATAGTTGTTTTATCACCGAATGGGTTTGGTGCATTTCCAACTTCAACTCTATCTGAAGAAATGTCTGAAATACCAGAAACTGCAGGACTTCCATCGCAACGTACGCATTGATCATAGCAATACTGTAAAGTAACATTAGAAGAAGGAATAATGAAATTTCTATTGATATTACCTCCTCCATCATTTACACCACAAGCACCTGACTCAATTTCAGTTCCTGTAGTACCTTCATTAGTACCCCAAAAACCATTAACAAATTTAAATTGTTGTACAAATCCAATTGATGATGCTGGGTAAGTAATTGCTTTTGACCAAACATTAGTTGCTCCTTCTTGAACTAAGTCAGAATTTACATCGTCTGGAGCCCAGTTTACTACACCGGTAGTGTTTCCAGCATCAGCAAAATTTCCAGCAACCTTCATTCCTCTTGGATCTAATACGTTTCCAGCAGCTAAATAACCCGTAATGTCAACCTTGTAGGTAACAGTTACTTGCGCCATTAACGCAGTACCTACAAATAATAAGCTTAATAATGTGTAAAGTTTTTTCATTTTTTTTAAATTAAAGTGTGAGAATTATGTGAATTGATTGATAAAAATAGTGATAGTATTCCAAATTATCAAAATCTGCTAAAAATATTTTGCGTTTTTTGTTTTCTACTTTCATAAATTCGTAAAATTAATAAACAAACAAAATAATCCATTGAATTTCGAGTAAGATGGAAATAAACTAATCAATAAAAAATACGAATGTTAAAGAACTAATGGTTGCTTTATTTTAGAGATTTCTTAGAAGAAAACCCTCTGAGTCATGGTAAATTATTAGTAAATTCTTGTAAACGGGTTTTCAGCTAAGGTTATTGATAATTAACCCTTTTACAGTTCTAAGTTAAGAATACTTTCTAACGGTATTAAGCAAAAAAAACCTGCCAAAAAGCAGGTTTTTTTAATAATGTAACTCTTTAAATGAATTGATTTTTTTTGATTAATTGAAATTAATTAATCGGCCATTTCATCTAAATTCAATTCTATACGACCATTACTGGCTCTTACTTTTTCTTTATGTTTCATTATTTGTCGGTGTAGCGAATCGACTGCAAGATCAGTCGCTTCTTCAAAACTCTTGCATACTTCTTTTGCAAACAACTTGTTTCCTGGAATATTCAACATAATTTCTGATGTTTTATTCTTCTCGATAGATGCTTTTTCTATCCGAAGTATCACTTCACCATCTATAATGTTGTCATAAAAAGTTTGTAGCTTATCTACTTTCTTTTGAATAAACTCTAAAAGTTTTGCATCAGCATCAAAGTGTACTGATTGAATTTGTAGCTTCATATTTCATCCTCCATTTTATGCCTTTGGGTGGGCTTGTTTATATATTTGTTTTAACTGTTCAATTGAATTGTGTGTGTAAATTTGAGTAGCTGCCAAACTTGAATGTCCGAGCAACTCCTTTATGGCATTAAGTTCTGCTCCTTTATTCAATAAATGTGTTGCAAAAGTATGCCTTAATATATGTGGGCTTTTTTTATTCAAACTTGTAAAACCTGAAAACTGCTTTACTACAATACTGTAAACAAACTTAGAATACATTTTATTTCCTTTATCAGTAATAAATAATGCTGCTGTTGATTCTGCAAAGTAAGATTCTCTTTTGAGTAAATAGCTTTTTAAATGATTTATCATTTCGGGGTTCAACGGAATCAAACGCTCTTTGTTCCTTTTTCCTAAAACTTTTATTCGCTGGTTTATCCAATCTATGTCACCGGTTTGTAATCCAGTAATTTCTGAAACTCGCATTCCGGTATGATATAGCATTTCGAACATGGTAAAATCACGCATGGAGCTAAATTCCATTTCCTGATTTGCTATATCAAGTATAGAATTCATACTTTTTTCATCCACAAATTGGGGTAATTTCTTACTGGTTTTTGGACGTAAAATTTTTATGGTGGGATCAATCTCTACCTTTTCAGTTTCAAGCGAATGAGCAAATAAACTACGTAACGTAGTTATTTTTCGATTAATTGATCGGTTTTCTATTCCATTTTCCGTCATAGAAACAAGCCATGCTCTAATGTGAGTATGAGAAATTTCAGATAAATCTTTTATAGAATAGGTGGTAAACAAAAATATGCCGAATTGCGACAAATCATTTTTGTAGGCAAGAAAGGTATGCGGAGAAACCCTCTTTTCGAAACGCAGGAAATTGAGAAAATCTGCAAAAAACATCAAAAGTATTTGGTCATTAACGAAAGTTAAATTACAAATACTTTTGAAAGAATCTTTAAATAAAAAAAATTAAATCGTATCCAGATTTAAGCCTTGCTTGTAAATAGCTCGCTTAACGGTCGTACGACGGGTAATTGAAGGTTTTTCGAAAGCCTGACGAGTTCTTAATTCTCTTAACACACCTGTTTTTTCAAATTTCTTTTTGAAACGCTTTAGTGCTTTATCAATTGTTTCGTTTTCTTTAATGTTGATTATGATCATTTTTACGCTTTTTTCTTATTGGATTGCAAATATAGAATTCCTTACTGATACTCGCAAAACTTATCTTAAAATTTCTCGTGCTATTACTAATTTTTGAATTTCGGATGTTCCTTCGCCAATAGTACATAATTTAGAATCACGGTAATATTTCTCTACCGGAAAATCTTTAGTATATCCATAACCTCCAAAAATCTGAACAGCTTCTGTGGCAGCTCGCACACAAACCTCGGAAGCAAAATATTTTGCCATGGCAGATTCCTTGGTCATTTTCTTTCCTTTATTTTTCATATCGGCAGCCTGCAAAGTCAACAATTCTGCAGCTTCTATTTCGGTTGCCATATCTGCCAATTTAAATGCAATTCCCTGAAATTCAGATATTGCTTTTCCGAATTGCTTTCGCTCCTTAGAATAAGCAACTGCAGCTAAATATGCCCCTTTTGCAATTCCTAAAGAAAGTGCAGCAATAGAAATCCTTCCACCATCCAACACTTTCATCGCTTGTTTAAACCCTTCTCCTTCAGCACCTAATAAGTTTTCTTTGGGTACTCGGCAATTATCAAAAATCAATTCTGTGGTTTCGGAAGCCCGCATACCCAACTTATTTTCTTTTTTTCCATGAGTGAAACCAGGAGTTCCTTTTTCAATAACAATTGCACTGATACCTTTACTATCTCCTACTTTTCCTGTTCGCACCATGATAACTGCAATACTACCAGATTTGCCATGTGTAATCCAATTTTTGGTACCATTAACAATATAATGATCACCATCCAATACACAAGTAGTTTGCATATTCATCGAATCTGATCCTGTATTTGCTTCTGTTAACCCCCAAGCACCGATTTTTTTTGCAGATGCCAAATCAGGTAGCCATCGTTGTTTTTGTTCTTCATTTCCGAAAGCAAGAATATGTCCTGTACATAATGAATTATGAGCCGCTAATGATAAGCCAATAGAGCCGCAAACTTTCGCAACTTCCTGAATTATACTTACATACTCAATATAACCTAAACCACTTCCACCATATTCTGTTGGAACCAAAACCCCCATTAAACCCAATTCACCTAATTTTTTCATGGTTTCGATTGGGAATTCCTGTGCTTCATCCCATTCCATTACATGAGGACGGATATTTTTTTCTGCAAAATCCCGAACCATGTTGGTAATCATTGCATGGTTTTCTGAAAAAGAGGAATCGACATCAGTAGAACTTGAAAATTCAGCTGTAAGGCTCATATTTTTTATGTTTAATTTTTTAATTAATAGGATTTCAAAGTTACAATATTATCTGATATGCCAGTGATTGCCTTTCTACCATTCAAAAATGAAAGTTCAATTAAAAATGCAAACCCAGCGATAATACCATTTGTTTTTTTTATTAATGATGCAGCTGCGCCAACTGTACCTCCTGTTGCTAATAAATCATCATGAATTAAAATTCGCTGTCCGGGTTTTATTGCATCGGTATGCATTTGTATGGTTGCCGTTCCGTATTCTAAATTATATGTTTGGCTTATAGTATGATAAGGAAGTTTCCCGGCTTTTCTGATTGGTATAAATGGAACTTGAAGTGCATTAGCCAACATTAAACCAAATAAAAATCCGCGGCTTTCAACACCAGCAATTGCATCAATTTTTGTATTTGATAATCGTTTTACAAATTCATCTACAATCTGAAGGCAAAGTTCGTGATTTAATAATATTGGCGTAATGTCTTTAAAAAGGATACCAGGTTTTGGGAAATCAACAACATCACGAATATGCTCTTCAATTAGTAATTCTATCATTCAACAATAATATAAGGTTCTATCTTACGATACAAATCTTCTGTAATTATTGCAACATTTTTTATTTCCGCCTTCGATTTATAAGCACCATGTTGTTTGCGATAATTTAATAATGCGTTAATGATGTTAAATTTTAAATATGGATGCTTTTTCAATTCTTCAAAATTTGCGGCATTGATAGGCAGTTTATTAATCTTAGCTGGATCGACTGAAACAAATGGAATAAGACTTTCAAATTTTGCCGAATCAATTCCAAAAACTTCACGAAGTTGATTGACTGAATAAAATCCACCTAATCTATTTCGGTATTTTATTATTCTGGATGCAAAAGATGGCCCAATGCCATTAATTGTTAGTAACTGTATAGAATCTGCTGAATTTATTTCGACAGTTCCTTTTTTAGTATTTTTAGTTAAATGTATTTGGGATAATCAGACTGATTGGCAAATTTATTTGGATCATACTTATTCTTACCCGCATATTCCTTTTTATCATAGCTAGCATATTTTTGGTCTGGCAAATCAATGTAAGGCTCCAATTCTTCAAACTTCTGTTCCGAAATGGTGTACATTTTCTTCACATCTGCTTTGGTATAAAATTTACCTCCTTTACTTTCATATTTTTTAATTCCAGCAATTTGTTTTTCGCTTAAACCCAAGTCTGCCCAAAATGCCTCAGGCAAATTATTTGGATCGAATAGCGACAGCTTTCTAGCTGCTTTAAAGGTTTCATTATTTTTAGGATAATCATATTTGCTTGCAAAACTTTTAGCAGCACTATCTTCCATCGCTTTTAAGCTGGCAATTTCTTGTTGGATTTCGCTGAAATCCACTTTACGCACTGGTATAAAATAGGGATGGAATACTTTTACCAACATTAACAGAATAAGCAAAATGAACATCACAAAAATGCCATTAAACTCTTTTCGGGTAAATGAGAAATAGTTTTTTATTCTGTTTAACACATTGAAAGATAGAGATAAAAAAGGAAATTTTATTATTTTATATTTACAGAATTTCAAAAATATAGGTAACGTATTTTTAATAGCATGCTATTTATCTTTTCTATCACAATAAAGATTTTTTGCTTTGTAGAAGGAATTTCTTTATTAGAATCTACGTATTGTTGACGCAACATTTCCAAAGTAATTATTCTTTCTTGATATGTTTTTGCTTTTCAATAAGCAAAATCAGTAGACTTATCCTTTAGCTGAACTATCTTTAGAACTTTTACTACAATTTACTATATAAAGTTTTTCTTATTTTTGGCAATTATTTCCAAATACATAGTCAAATCAGGCGGTGCAAGGGTATTGTCTTTTGTAAAGGTTACTGAAACCACCTTTCCTCTTTTTTCCATCTATTCCAAAGGCGAAATTGATAACCTAACAGATAAAGAAATTAAAGAACTTATTTTGAAGTATATGTAGCGTTAAAGAAATTTACAAAAAATCACTTATTCAATCTTCTCCACCAAAAATTTCTCTATTTCATTTCCAATTACCAAAACAACCTGATACACCCCAACAGGATAAGAACTTAAATCGATCGAATAATCAAATAATTTTTCTTTTAGAACCACTTTGCCTTGAATATCTATAACCGTAATGTTTGAACCAAGTAAATCTTTATTACTTTTTATTGTAAATATACCGGTGGATGGATTTGGGAATAAGCTTATTGACAATTGCTCATCAATTTCTTCTTGTTGAATTTGGCGCACAACTGGGCTTTCTCCACTATTTGGATTATCTCCTGGATCTGGTACAATAGAACAACCACCTTGCCTGCTTATGCGATTGCCAGCTGCATCATAACCAATGCAAATTTGAGCGTAGGTTGACAAAGAAATAAAGATTAGGAAAAAGAAAGTAATTGATGTTTTCATGATTATGATTTATTTTATTAAAATTATTTTGTTAAATAATAAACTTTGTTGCTTTTTAGTGCATAATTATTTTATGAGATGTTAAAGTATTTTATGTCCCAAAGAACTAATTTATTAGAATATATTGGTTAAGATGTTAAATGTAAAGAGGCCAAATATGTAGTTAATTAAATTAAAATTTGCTTTGTGACGATCATAATTTATACCATTTAATTTTTTAATGATGTTAATATTTAATATTAATATTTGAAATATGAGTATTCCCTTAGGAAATAGATATAACATTCTATATATAACTCTATAGAAATGGAGGTAACTATTCCCATTCTTCAATAATTCTTTCCCACTCAATTTTAGTATTTATCTTTAGGAATTTAATAAATGTATTTTTATAATCATAATCTAGATTTGATGAAATATTTTGAATGCTCTCAAGAAGTCCAACTACTATTAAATTTTTGGTTTGATCGCTTCCATTTTTTAAAATAATTTCGACCTCATCGAATATTTTAGTTACTGTGTAGTTATCTTGTTCTAAAACTTTTCTGATTAAAAATCTACTTATGAGCGTAATATCAATGTAATCTAATCTATTCATCTCATAATCAAAGTTTGGATATTCATTTAATAAATAATCTTCCCACTCCTTTTCTAAATCATTTGAAATCTTTATTAACCTTGGGATAACCTCGTTTGAATTAACTTTCATTTACCTAATTTGCATTAATGCATTTTTTAAATCGTCTAATATATATTGAGCATACTCCATATCTTTTGGAGATAATTTTCCAGAATCAATTAGCCTTTGGAGTCCTTTCGAATAGTTTGAGCCTTTTATAATATGCCCAGAATCTCCTACTTTTCGAATCATATCTGCTGTACTCCCTGAACCTATCTGTGCGCCTTTTCTATAAAGGTCACTTACCATATTACGTAGTGACGGATTTTCTACTGCACCAAGCAAATTATCTCTTGCTGTCCCTAATAATTTAGTACTTGCATTCACTCCAGTAGCCGTATTACTCCAAAAACTCGTTTGATTTGCAGTAAATTCAACTGTTGCCAGAGTATTTGTTAATGCTTTACCTGATTTATCAGCAATACCCAAAATCTGGTTAGTACCTACTACCTTTGAACTTTGTACCCATGAGGTAACCCAATTACCTCCAAGTTTTGCTAACGATCCTGCACCAGCAGCACCTAAACCATCCAAACCTTTCTTTCCCAGATACTCTAATTTCTCTCGTGGAGTATTCAATGAAGGCAAATTGCCAGTTGCAATATCAATTCCAATATTCATATTTGCTGTAATTAAGCCACCAGCAGCTGGGTTTACCACAGAAATACCACCACCTAAAGCACCACTCGCGAAGTATGCAAGCCCGCTTTTCCAATCAGTAACGTTATCTATATTACTCCATAGATTCATACCTCCTCCAATTGCTATAGCTGCAACAAATATTAATGGAGCAATCTCACCTGATGGATCAATCCTATTCAAAGGATTATTCATTGCATAACTATACCTATTATAACTTTGGGTAAAATCTGGGCTTTGTACAAAATTATCCGTGCTTAACATTCTCCCAATTACAGGATCATACATTCGGCCGTTCATGTTGATGAGTCCAAACTGGTTCAGATGCTCATGCCCAGTGTATCCACGTTTTAACCAAGTTTGAACTGCTGGGATACTCGCATATGTCCAATTAGCCGGATTGCGCCTTCTTCCCCAAGCATCAAAACTTTGTTGGTCAGTTATTAAGGCATCTTTGTTGGTCAGAGTTACTATACTTCCTAAATGATCGGTATATATATAATTGAACGTATTAAGATTATTTTCTCTTAAACCAATTGCAATTAAACCATCACCTGCACTAATGTAATAAATGTGTTTAGTTACACTTCCAGTTATGTCTTTTTCATAATCACCGAAGTAATAACGTGTATTGGAAACCACATTATTTTGTTTGGTAACTGCTTTTATTCGTTGTTCATCGGCTCCATAAGTGTATTCAACTCGATCAGGTCCTTCTACAATTAGATTAGGTTGGGCATAAGAGGTATAAGTGACACTTTGTAATGTATTCGGAATATTTAATGGACTAGTAATATAATCTACAGCATTAAATTTGGTATTATGATATTGATAACTTCCAGCATCAGATTTTTGATCAATATTACCATTGGCTAGATAGGATACCGAACCGTTTGGAATTCCACCATTCAAAAAGCAAAATCTTAGTCGATTTAAATCATCATATTGGAAGGTTTCCGTTTTTGAAATCATATGGTTTGTTCTTCCAGATAAATTTCCATTTTGGTAATTCCAAGTCATGGTTAAGTTTTGGACACCAGTTGTAGAATAATTAGTAGGAATTCCAAAATAATAAGTATTAATCGAGGTTTTATTATTACCTAATTTATAACTTTTATATTGTCCAAGACCGTTCATACTAATGGTTTCAAACAACTTGATTGTATTAGACTGGTCTCTTATTTCTGTAAGATAGCCGTTTGCATCATAGGTATAATTTAGACTAAACGTACCTGGATAGCTTCGTGAAGTTAAATTATAAGCATTATAGTTATTTGTAAATAAATGAGGTACACCTTCAATAGTTGTTGTTTTCGTTGATAGGCGTGCTAGTGGATCGTAGGTGTATTCGTTTTTAATATTTGCAAAACTAGTTTCTTTAAGCTTATTGGTGGAAGAACCTGAATTGGGAGGAAAATAAATATTGGTAGTAGTTCCTTCTGGTTTTGTACTTGTTGTAACGCGTCCTAGAGCATCATAATTTATGGAATAAATTTGATTTAAAGGATTAGTTTGAGTTTTCAATTGCCCAAAGGCATCGTATTCATAGAGTGTAGTGCCTGCATTAGCATCTTCCAGCCTATTTTGCCTACCATAATCATCATATCCGTTAAAGATCAAATTTTGTGTCGCGTTACTTATTTGAGTAACATTTCCTTGGCTATTATATGTATAACTTAAGGTACCACCATTATCAGTTGCTTTAATTAGTTTGCCTGCAGCATCTGTTTGAGTACTCGAAATTTTTCCATCGGCAGCAGTGGTGGTGGTAGTTAGTTCGCCAGATGGATTATAGGTATAAGAAATGCCAGTAGTTCCTAAAGCATTTGAACTACTAAAAATTCGGTTAAAAGGATCATATTGAGTAGTAGTGGTTAAAATGGCTTCATTTGTTTTATAAGGTGCGGTAGTAGTTGATACATTTCCTTTAATATCATAGGTTGTCTTGGTTGTAATCCATTCATTTAAATGACCCTCTATTTGCTTCTTTCGTTCTCTTCCAAGTTGATCATACCAAATTTTAACATCAGGTTTTCCAGGATGTGTAATTAAATGATAATAAACAGTGCCTTCACTGGAATTGATATCCCATCCATAAGTATCTATAATGCTGTAATTTTCTGGGACGATCGTTTTCTTTAATTTACCCCAAGTATCATATTCATAGGTAATAGTTAGACCATCTAACCCTTTTTGAGTTAAAACATTTCCATAAAAGGATTCAAAGGTTTGAACAGATTTTTGATTAAGAGTATTGTAAGATTCAATTGGGAAGCGGCCTTTTGGATCAAAAACTGATGAGTCAGTTCGAGTAGTAAGACCTGATGCTGCGATACTTGAAAAAGTTAAATTTCCAAGTTGAGGGTGGTATTTATACGTTGTAGTAACTTGTTTTGGTAAACCAGAAAATTTTTTTTCTTCACGAATTTTATCTTGAGTATTGTATAAATAATCTGTGGTAACAGTGTATGCAGGATTAGTTAAACGGGTTGAAACTGTACTCATTGACATAATTTTAAAAGGAATTATGTTTGGAACAGTTGCTTCGATTACATAAAATGTGGTTACATCTTCTACATTATTAATATTCACCATTTTACGATCTATATTTCCATAAATATCATAACGGAGATTAGTATTAATGAATTTCTTTTCAAATACATTGTTTTCGTTGATATCAGTTATTTTCAACCAAAAGCACTTAAGCCCTGCAAAGGTATCGCTGAAAGTATTAGAATAATTAGTTTCAGTAATAAGTGAGTTGTCTGAAATTTTAAGTGTGGATAATTTTTTGAGTGCTGGTGAAAAATAAACTGAGCTAAATTCGTTTTCTTGAATAGTCTTAAATCCTGATGTAATATTATTTGTTATTACTTTGGTAAATCCCATAAATCCTTTTCCTGCTTTGTGAATTTTTAATGCTTCATATTGATATTGTATTTCAGAAAAACTACCAAGACCATTAGAGGATTTGCTTTGACTTACTACACATATTCCTGTTTGTATAATATTTATTGGATAATCGATATTAACTCCTCGATTGTAAAATGATCCTCCTTCAGATAATCTTTTATAATTAAATTCTGTAATTTCACCAAATCCATTCTTTATTTTATGCAAAAGATTTTCCTTTCCACCTGAATTAAACTTTAAACTGAAAAAGTCTGAATTTGAATTATTATAAAATGACTATCCGTTAACATACTTCTTCTTACCATACCAAGTATCATCCATAGAAATACTAATTAATCGTTCAAATAAGTTTTCCCCTAAATATCTTCGATTTACTTTGTAACAAAACTCATCTAAATAACCCTGTAAA
>JANOCT010000026.1:0-14289 GCA_031412335.1 bacterium
TGAATATGATGTAAAGATAGCAAAAGCCAATCTTGAAGAATTAATTGGAATTCCTTTAGAAAACGTTAAATAATATTAATTAACGTTTTTATTAATTAATGGAACCACTTTTCACTTTAGTGAAAAGATGTTTGAATTTTAAAAAACTCTTCTCGAAATAATTATATGATATCCAAGCTAAACAGATGGTTATCATAAAACTTAACACGTATAAAATAAAATTCGAATAAAGATTATCAAATGTAAAACCTGCATATTTCATTAAAAGATTAATGCATAACACAATTGCAATGTTGTGATACATGTAAAGACCATAAGAGATTTTGCCAAGAAAATTAAAAAAACCGTTCTCCATCTTTACGAATGAATTTCTATTTGATGAAATATTTAAAACAATAATTAGAAATAAAATTGCGAAAAACTCGTGATGAATAAATGGAATTTCAAAGCCAGTATAAAGCAATACGAAAATAAGAATCCAACTTAAAAGTTGAACCAAAGGATTAAATAATAAAGAAATAGATTTTTGTTTATCGAAATAAAGTAAATATGCACCAATACCTCCTATAGCCATGCATCCAATTCTGAGGTGATCTACATAATGGAACAATGCTTTAATTAATTTATTATCTTGATTAGGGTTGTTTACTGCAATTGATTGATGATAAAAATATTCTACTATATTTCTAGTAATTAGTAAAAAAAGGATGATTGAAATTAAAACTAAAAGATATTTTTTAGAATATTTTATAATCCACGGCCAAACCAAATAAAACTGTTCCTCTACTCCTATCGACCAAGTTTGAGCCGCGTATGGAATTGGATACGTTATTAAAGCAGCAATATTTGGCAAAATCAGAAAAAAGAAAATCGATTTAAGTCCAAGATTATTTGAAACATTTTCTGTCCAAACAGGGATATCGAAAAAAGAGAATTGAGGAAGAACAAAAAGCCCTAGAATAACAATTAAATAGTATAATGGCCAGATTCTTAAAACACGTCTAATATAAAATTGCTTAATAGAAATATCATTGAATCTATTTTTTTCTGTTAATAAAAGGAACGTAATTAGAAATCCACTTAAAACAAAAAACAAGGTAACTCCCAAGCTTCCAATAGTTTCTATAAATGGAATGTAAAAATTATTAGGAAGATTGAGCAAAAGTTTGTTTTGTTCAATATGATGGATAACTACGAGAAAAGCAGCGAAAAAGCGCAGGCCATTAAGACCGGGAAAGTATATATTATCTTGTTGTTGAGAGTTTGTACTCATTAATCGAGAAAGTAATTATATTTTTTGCAAAGGTTGTTAAAATATCTTCAAACGGTATAAAACAAAAAAGGGTTCAGAAATAATTCTGAACCCTTTCCTGAAAAAGTTTTATTCTTATTCTTTGATCAATTTTGTTCGTTGAACTCTTCCATCTGATGAAGTTAAATTAAGAAAGTAAATTCCAGCATTAAAATCAATATTAGAAAGATCTAGTTGAACTTCATTGGTTCCATCCATCAATATTTTATTTTCTTGAACGATAATCTTACCTAATACATCCAAAACAACAATTTCAATTCTATCTTTTATTTGTTCATTGAATCTGATTGTTAAATTATCATGAAAAGGATTCGGAGAAACTGATACATCTAATCCATTTGAGCTGTTAAAGAAGACTCCAGAATTACTAACTAAATCATCAGATCGCAATCCGCCGCTTGCAGAAGTAACACCGACTATTTCAATTCCACAAATAATTGGATCTGCCAAAACTCTTGCAAGATCAATATCAATATTACCATCTGTTACATTTACTCTGAATGATTTTCTTACAGCAGCATTTCCTGCATCAGCAAAAATATCATAGTTGCTTAGTACGGTGACACCTTCTATTCTGACATCAAATCTTCTAACTCCTGCGGCATTTACTCCATTTACAGCTTTAGAATGAAAAAACAAGTTTATTATGTATTCTCCACTATTAGTTGCTGGGAAATTATACATAACTGGAACTCTACCAGCAAAGAACGTTCTATACTGTCCAAATAAATTATTAGGTGCTCCAGTATTATTAACTCCTGTCCAAGATGAACTTCCAGCTGTTGCGTTCTGACTTGCCGGATCAAGATAAATTGAACGATTAGAAAAATTATCTAGCCCCCAATTAATTGGCGAAGCATTTAATTGTAAACCGCCACTATTAACCCGATAAAGTATATTTACATCATTTACATAAATGGCAAATGAAGTAGAGCTTATTCCACCATTTCCATCATTTGCAGTTATTGTTACGTTATTATAAGATCCAAAACTTGAAGATCCAGGATTAATTGAAATTGCTCCAGAACCATTTCCGTTGTCAACAAAATTCGCAAACGAAGGTAAATTACTTGCTGTTAAGGTAATATTATCTAAATCAACATCAGTTGCTGAAATAGAAACATTCAAGGAAGTATTTTCATCTAATGTTTGATTTGCTATAGATCCAATAACAGGTGCTGTATTGGTTGGCAAAACTTCAAGATTAAAAGATACTCCTACAGGGACTGATTCTGCATCGGCTGCAGTTATTGTTAATCCTGAATAATTTCCAACATTTAAAACTGATGGCGAAAAATTAATAACTCCAGTTCCATCTCCATTATCTGTAAACAAAGCAAATGCTGGTAAAAAGCTTGCAGTCAAATCTATTAAATCACCGTCAGGATCTGTTGCTGAAACGTTCAGACTTAGTAAACTATTGGCAAGCATAGATTGATTACTAATTAAATTTACTACAGGTTCCCTATTGACATTTGTAACTTCTAAATCGAAAATTTCCTGATCTGAAAGTACACCATCGCTAACTGAAATTTCTATAGAAGCATAAAGGCCTGCGTCAGCATATCCTGATGCAAACGTTAAAGTAGCAGTCCTATCTCCATTATCATTAAATGTTGCAAATGCAGGTAAGTTATTTGCTGAAAATGTTAATGCATTGTTAAGATTTGCATCAGTCGCCACTACTGTTAAGGTTATCAAACCATTTTCATTCATTGAGGTATCAGCAAGTTCAACAATTTCAGGTTGGAAATTTGTTCCAACAACCGTAATATTAATTGTCTCGGATGCTATTCCAAAAGATGCATCAGTAACTAGAACGTCAAAACTATAAAGGCCTGCATCGGTCTGAACTGGAGAAAAATTAAGGCTTCCAGTCCCATTCCCATTATCAATTAACGTAGCAAAAGCCGGTAAACCAACAGTTGAAATAGTCAAAATATCGCCATCGGCATCTGTTGCTGAAACAGGTACACTTAATGAATTTGGAGCAGTAACTATTTGATTTCCAATAGCTGACAAAACTGGTATTCTGTTCGTATTGCTTACTATTATATCAAAAGATTCAGTTGAAGAAAATGTTCCATCATCTGCTGTAATAATAATTGATGAATAGGTACCAGCATTATTGTAACCAGGAGTTAATTGAATTGAACCTGTTCCATCACCATTGTCTGTAAATGTTGAAAAAGCAGGCAAACCAGCTGCAGAAAGTGTAATTGCAGTTTCATCATTTGCTGATATAGAAACTGTCAATGTAGCAGCTTCTGATATGCTGATATCGTCTATAGGATCGAAAATTGGTGATGTATTTGAATTTCCGACTGTAACATTAAATAATTGATTATAAAATGCTCCGAATTGATCGGTTGCAGTTACACTTAGATTAGTATAAGTACCAGCATCTGTAAAACCTGGATTCAATACTAAATCAAGACTTCCATTTCCATTATCAACAGCACTTACAAAAGAGGGAAGATTTGAAGTACTCATAATAATTAAATCATTTTCCGCATCAGTAGCATTAATTGCTAAAGAAAGTGAACTTCCTTCAACCAATACTTGATTAGAAATGGTTGGAAAAACTGGTGCTTGATTAGTTAAAGTGGAAACTAAAAGTTTTAATGTATCTGACCTTAATCCAGCAAAATCTTTAGTTATAATTCCAAAATTATAAAGTGTACTATTCGTTAACCCATTCAATATAAGAGAATTACCAGATAAACTTTGCACAAATATTCCGTTTCTATATACATCATAACCAATGACTTTTTGATTATCTGTTGCTGATGTCCAACTTAAGCTAACTTGATCTCTTGTTGGAACTCCTTGAAAATTTGAAGCCTTAGATGGTGGAAGAATATCTACTCCATAAAAGAATTTACTCAATAAATTAGAAGGAATATCTTGCTTAGCAATTCCAGGGCCCTCCCATTGAGCTGTTATTAATTCACCACCACCTAATTCAAAGAAATCTACTGTTAAGTAATGATCGCCAGGTGAAAGAGTTATGCTTCCTGATCTTTCCTGAGGGCCATGCAGACCATCATTATCTACAACTTTTATTCCATCAATATACAAATTACTTCCATCGTCAGAAGTTGTATAAAAAGCGTAAGTACCTCCAATGTCTATTTTTAAGATAGATTCGAATCTAAATCCAAAATCATCGTCGCGATCTCTTTCAGAAATACTGAAATTTTGAGTAACACCTCTTTTCTTTTCATTACCAAATAAAAAGTCTGGAACTACATTCCAAGATCCTTCAAAATATTTATAACTAGTACCCCTGGAAATAACTAATCCTTCAGTAAGTATTGTCGACTTTGCAGATACGTTGCCAAATAAATCTCTCGCATCAACTTGGAAAGTATAAGTGTTATTAGTATCAAGCCCAGTTACTTCAAAATTATTTGTTGTGCTGGTTCCAAATAATAATCCATTTTTATAGATCGAGTATCCGGTAACTCCAACATTATCAGTAGAGGCATTCCATTTTAAATGAATAGAATTAAATTTTTTGACTGCGACAGAAAGATTTAAAGGAACAGATGGTGCCAACCCGTCGAAGTTATTGTTAATTCTAAATAATCTTGCATTTGGAATATTAGCCTTTGAAATGCCTGGACCTTGCCACTTTACGTCAAGGGATTCACCGCCTTCATTCTCGAAAAATCGAACAATAATGGCATGTTTTCCAATTGGTAAAGTAATGCTTCCTGTTCTTTCAACTGCACCATGTAAACCATCATTATTTACTACCCTAACCCCATTTATAAATAAGTCACTACCATCATCGGAAGTAGTAAAAAAGTTATAAACTCCAGCCGTTTGTATATCAACATAACCTTCAAACTTAAAACCAAAACGATTATTAAGATCTCTTGGAGAAATAATAAAATTAGTACCAATTCCGCCTCTGACTTCCAATATTGAAGCAAAATCAGGGATTAATGACCAGGTTCCTTCATAATATTTGTAGTCAAGACCATTAATAAATGATATACTTTGTTGATTCTCATTACTAAATCCGGAATTATTTCCAGAAATATCTCTCGCTCTAACTTTAAACAAATAAGGAATATCAGGAGACAGACCAGTCGATAGATAAGTATTAGTAGTTGATGAACCAATTAATAATCCATCTCTAAAAATATCATAAGCAACTACTCCAACATTATCTGTTGATGCATTCCATATTAGAGAAATGCTATTCAATGTCTTATTATTAGCTTGCAAATTAGTTGGGTCGGTAGGAGGCAAAATATCAGGTAATGTTCTAGCTAATGTATTAGCTGAAAATGCTGAAAATCCCGTGTTATTTATTGCTCTTATTCTAAAATAATGATCTCTATTTGGAACTAAATTAGTTGCCGAAAACGAGTTTACATTTGCATCTACCTTTCCTAAATAAACTGCTGTTCCACCTGGTGTTTGTGAGAAATAAACTTCAAAAAAAGTTTCATTCGAAGAATTATCATTCCAAACTAAATTAATTGCTGTTGGTGATAATACAGTAGCCACAACATTGGAAGGGGTAGTCATTGCTGATGTGGCTGCTCCTCTAGTAACCACAATAGATTGAGATGGTAGGCTTATACATTTACCTGATTCTGTAACCCTAACACTAAAAGTACCTGGACTTGAAACCTGTATACTTTGTGCTGTAGAATTATTCGACCACAAATATGTAAAGCCTGCAGGTGCACTTAATGTTACATTACTTCCAGAAACAGGAAGAGCTGTGCTTCGGTTTGGAGTAATAGTTACAGGATTTGTAACTGCCTTATTTCCAACATTCACTGCTGTAGACCAATCAGACCAAGCAGAAGTAGATTTCCTCTTAAATCTAACAGAGTAAGAACCTGTTGAAGTAACTACTATTTCATTAGTAGTAGCTCCATTTGACCATTCATATTGAAAAAGATTTTTAACTACTCCTAATCGTAGACTTCCACCGACACAAAAATTTGGATCATCACCAAAAACATGAATTTTTAATTGAGATTGATCAGACATCCATGAAAAGAAATCTGGTTCAGCATATGCTATATTCCAAGTTCCATGTCCAACATTTGCATATTCAGTATATCTGATTCTACCACCAGCAGCCAAAATCCGATCGCGCTGAAGGCGAGCAGCTTGCGGCTCAGGATTAACATCTCTTTCTCCTTGAAATAGCCAAATGTTTGTATTAACTAAATTAGGAATTTGACCTGGCAATCCTCCATTAGACATAGGTAAAATAGCAGCAAACAAATCAGGTCGCTTATTTGCAATGTACCAAGATGCTGCTCCACCCATCGAAAGCCCGTGAACCATAATTCTATTAGGATCTACCTTATAACGAGTGATTAAGAAATCAACCATATCTAACACCTTTTGAATTGGAGGCGACATATAGGAACTATTTCCATCAGTTCCATCTGTCCAATATTGGTATTCATGTTGTGGATACAAAAGAAAACCATTAAATCTCCCATCATTGACAGCTGCCAAATGTTGTTGGCCACCATGTAATAAGTGATAATCGTTATCTGTCCCTGCTTCACCTTTACCATGTAAAAATAAAATAAGGGGATACTTTTCGTTACTAATACTAGCAGAGTCATATCCATTAGGATATTTAATTCTTAGATTCATTGAACCTACACCTGGTGTTGCGCTGGTGAATCTAAACGATTTGTAAGCTGATGTATTCCAACCTAAACTTGGAACATATTTAAACGGCACATAACCTTGTGCGAAAACGTTTAAACTAAAGCTGATGATAACAATTATCATTATCAAGACTCTATAAAATAGTGAATCTACTTTTTTCATAATTTTGGATTTTACAATTGAGATTTTTATTTATATAAATGAAGATTTTGAGTTTTTCTTACTGTTTTTAAAATAAATTTAAAAGAGAGTACTTTGTGTATATTAATCTTTAAGCTATATATTTAAGCTAATTATTTTTAATTATTAATAGATTGTTTTATTCAAAAATCATAATTGCATAAAATTAAATTATAGAAAGCTATATAACAATACTGCTTATTATGTATTTGATCTACGCAATTTTACGTAGTTACAAATACCTTTTCATTAATTAAATTCAACTTTGCTATTTAGTCGTAAAACTTAAATCAGTTGATAATCTCAATTTTTTAAATTATAATATTGTATTATAGAATTTTTAGAAATAAAAAAAGGTCTGATTATTAGTCAGACCTTTTTTTATTAAAGCAAATTTAATTGAGAGCTTATTCTTTTATCAATTTAACAAGTTGAGTTCTACCATCATTTGATGTCAACTTTAATAAATAAACACCGTTGTTAATTTGATTTTCTGGAAGAGAAATTTGTACTTCATTAGTTCCATTTAATAAAGTTTGAACTTCCTGGTATACAACTTTACCAACTATGTCAACTATTACAAGTTGGATTTGTTCTTTTACCTCTTCATTGAAACGAATTGTTAAATTACTTTTAAATGGATTAGGAGAAACCGTAACGTTAAGTAAACTTGAAGTTTGAGATATTACGTTTGAAGTAGAATTCAACGTCTCAATTTTCAATCCAGAAGGTGAAGTTATTCCAACTATTTCAATTCCACTGATAATTGGATCTGCTAAAACTCTAGCAAGATCAATGTCAATATTACCATCTGTCACATTTACTCTAAATGATTTTCTTACTGCAGCATTTCCTGCATCAGCAAAAATATCATAGTTGCTTAGTACGGTGATACCTTCTATTCTGACATCAAATCTTCTAACTCCTGCGGCATTCACACCATTTACAGCTTTAGAATGAAAAAATAAGTTTATTATGTATTCTCCGTTATTTGTTGCTGGAAAATTATACATAACTGGTACACGACCTGAGAAGAAAGTTCTGTACTGTCCGAAAATATTATTTGGTGCTCCTGTTGTATTTACTCCAGTCCATGCTGAACTACCAGCAGTCGCATTCTGACTAGTTGGATCTAAATAAATAGATTTTGTTGTAATATTATCTACTCCCCAGCTAATTGGCGTTGCTACAATTGCTGCTCCACCACAATTTACTCTATATAAAATATTGACATCGTTTACATTGATACTGAAAATGCTTGTTCCAGTTGCTCCTTTAACATCCGTTGCAGAAATTGTAACATTAGGATAGGCTCCAAAATGTGTTGAACCAGGTGTTAAATTTATAGTTCCTGTTCCATTACCATTATCTGTAAACAAAGCAAAAGAAGGTAAATTGCTTGCTGTTAATACAATATTATCACCATCTGCATCGGTTGCCGAAACTAAAACCGTTAAAGTTGAATTTTCGTCAAGTGTTTTATTAGAAATTGCAGCTACAACTGGAATGTTATTAAATGCTTGTACTTGTAAATCAAATGCAGCAGGTAAAGACGTTGATGAAGCATCCGCAGCAGTAAAAGTAATTGCAGTAAATGTTCCAACATCAGTAGCTAACGGTGATAAAGCTAAAACTCCAGTTCCGTCACCATTATCTGTAAAAATTGCAAATGATGGAAGGTTACTTGCATTAAGTATTAAAGCGTCCCCATCGGCATCGTTAGCAGAAACATTGATTAAAACATTTGATCCAGTTACAACTAATTGATCAACCAATGAATTAACAATTGGCAATTGGTTTACATTATTTACTGTTACTTCAAAAGAATCTGTAGCTGATAAAAAGCCATCATTTGCAGTTATAGAAATATTTGAATAAGTACCAGCATCATAAAATCCAGGTGCAAAAAGCATATTTGCTGTTCTATCTCCATTATCAGTAAAGGTTGCAAATGCTGGTAAATTATTTACCGATAAAACCAATACATCATTAGTATTATCATCTGTTGCCGTTATTACCAAATTTAATTGATTATTTTCATCAACAAACTGATCAGCAATTAAAACTTGAGGTACAAAATTATCACCAGTTACTGTTAAGTTTATTGTTTCAGAAGTTATTCCACCAGAAATATCTGTAGCTATAACATCAAAAGTAAATATACCAGCATCAGTATTAAGTGGAGAAAAACTTAGCGACCCTGTACCATCTGTATTGTCTACTAATGTTGCAAATGTTGGCAAAGAGGTAGAAGAGAAAATAATTGATTCTGCATCCTCATCTGTTGCTGAGATAGAAACTGTTAGGTTATTAAGTGCAGTTACAGACTGGGAACCAATTGATGCTAATACTGGAAGTCTATTTGAATTATTAACATTTATTTGAACATTAACTGAAGATACTAATGAACCATCAGTTGCAGAAATAACTACTGTAGAATAAACTCCTGCATCATTATAACCAGGACTTGAAGTGATAATTCCTGTACCATCTCCGTTATCAGAAAAAGTAACAAATGACGGTAATCCAGATGCAGAAAGAGCTAAAACTGAACCAGCTTCGTCAGTAGCGGTCACTATGGTATTTACAACCATAGTTTCGTCAACCATTACATCTGAAATGTTTTCAATTAATGGAGCTTGATTAGCATTTAAAACAGTAAGGTTAAATAATTGATTGTAAGCTGCACCAAATTGATCGGTAACAATTAAATTCAGAACAGTATAAATTCCAGCTTGAGTTGCATCTGGCTTTATTGTAAGCAATACTCCAGAAGTTAAATTTGTTGATGTAACAAAAGATGGAAAATTAGAAGTTGTAAATGTAAAATTATCATTTTCAAAATCTAAACCTGTCACTGTTAAAAATATAGAATCTCCTTCACTAATTACCTGATTTGCAACTGTTGCAAATGTAGGCGCTTGATTTCCTAATGTTGAAACAGATAATTTAGAAGTATCTGATTTTAATCCAGCAAAGTCATTAGTAACAACACCAAAGTTATATACAGTATTTGCAGTTAATCCAGTTAAAACTTGAGAATTTCCAGTTGTAGTAGCAACAAAAACACCATTATTAAATACACTATAAGAAACCACTTTCTGATTATCTGAAGCTGGATTCCACGATAATGCTATAGAATTTCTAGCAGCTGATCCATTAAGATTTGTAACCACACTTGGTGCAATTACGTCAACTCCAAAGAAAAATTTCTCTAGTAAAGAAGTCGGAATAGTAGCTTTGGGAATCCCAGGACCAGACCATTGAACTGTTAATGACTCAGATCCAGTTGTTTCAAAATAATCAACTACCAAAGAATACTTACCGGGAGTCATTGCTATTGTACCAGATCGCTCTTGTACATTATGAACTCCATCATTATTTACAACTTGAGCATCATTGATGTATAATTTACTTCCAGCATCAGAACTAGTGAAGAAAGTGTAAGTACCAGCAGTTGTAATGCTAATAACTGTTTCAAATCTGAACCCAAAGTTATCGTTTACATCTCGTGGGGCAATGCTAAAATTAGTTCCCGATGCTCTTCTTTTTTCTATACCATATTTAAAATCAGGTATAACTGAGTATGATCCTTCAAAGTATTTATGACTTACACCAGCAGAAAGCACTAATGCATCTACTAGATTTAAGCTTTGAGCCGATTCGTTTCCATATCCATCTTTTGCAGAAACTGAAAAGGTATAATTGGTATTTGTATCTAATCCTTCCACTTCAAATTTATTGCTAGTAGAAGTTCCAATGTTTACACCATTTCTAAAAATCAAGTATTCTGTTACTCCAACATTATCTGTAGACGCATTCCATCGTAAATAAATGGATGACAAAGACTTACTAGCTGCTACTAAGCCAGAAGGTATGGAAGGAGCAACTCCATCGAAAAAATTATTGATTCTATATAATACTCCATTAGGAATTAAATTTTTTGCTATACCAGGACCAGACCATCTAACTTGTAGTGATTCACCACCATCATTTTCGAAAAAACGAACAATAATAGCATGTTTTCCAGCTGGCAAAGTAACAATACCACTTCGTTCTTGTGCACCATGCAATCCATCATTGTTTACAATTTTTACTCCATTTATCCATAAATCACTTCCATCATCTGAAGTAGTAAAGAATGTGTACTGTCCTGCTGTAAGTATTTCTACAAAACCTTCAAATTTAAATCCAAATCTATTATTTAGATCTCTAGGGCTAATGTCAAAATTGTTAACCTTACCACCTCTTACTTCAATAATATTAGCAAAATCAGGAATAGTTGAAAATACTCCTTCGTAATACTTATAATCTAATCCGTTCACAAAAGTGATAGTAGAAACTAATTCATTAGTAAATGCTGAAAAATTGTTTGTTAAATCTCTTGCTCTCACTTTAAACGAATAAGCAACATCTTGAACTAAACCAGTTACTACAAAAGAATTGGTTGTTGGACTTGCAATTAAGACATTATCCTTATACACGTCGTAGGCAGTAACACCAACATTATCTGTAGAAGCCACCCACGATAAAGAAATAGTAGATGCAGTTTTATCAATAGCAACTAGATTTATCGGGTTTGTCGGTGCTAAAATATCTGGTAATGTTCTAACTAATTTGAAACCAGAGTATGCTGAATACCCAGTATTATTGATTGCACGAATTCTGAAATAGTAATCTCTATTTGGGAGTAGGTTGGTAGCTGAAAAAGCTGTTACCCCTGGATTTACTTTTCCTAAATAAGTAAGACTTCCACCTGCACTTGCTCCAGCATATATTTCAAAAAACGTTTCATTATTGGAATTATCAACCCAAGTCACATCAACTGCGGTTGGAGAAAGAACAGTAGCATTTACTCCACTTGGTGTTCCCATAACAGAAGTAGCAGGACCTCGAGTAACAAAGATTGGATTTGAAGGTAAAGAAATACATTTTGCAGAAGCGGTAACACTAACCGTGAATACACCTGGAGTCGAAATTTGGATACTTCTAGCTGTAGAACCGTTTGACCACAAATAATTAGTGAATCCTTCTGGTGCACTAAGTGTTACGTTTCCACCACTTGGTGCCATAGCAGTAGTTTTATTTGGAATAATTTCAACTTGATCTGTTACACTTCTTATGCTCACCGAAACTGGATCTGACCAGTTTGACCAAGAAGAACTAGCTTTTCTTTTAAATCTAACAGAGTAAGAACCTGGAGTGTTGACTAAGATTTCATTAGTAGTTTCTCCATTTGACCATTCATATTGAAAAAGATTTTTTACTACACCTAATCTCAAATTACTACCAACGCAAAAAGTAGGATCATTCCCGAAAACATGAACACTTAATTGTGTTTGTGCAGATATCCAAGAAAAGAAATCAGGCTCAGCATACGCTAAATTCCATGTTCCGTGTCCAACATTAGCATATTCTTTATATCTGATTTGCCCCCCAGCAGCTAAAATTCTATCTCTTTGTAATCTAGCAGCTTGTGGTTCAGGATTTACATCTCGTTCACCTTGAAATAACCATATATTAGTATTTACTAGGTTTGGTATCTGACCTGGTAAACCACCATTCGACATTGGTAATATAGAAGCAAATAAATCAGGACGTTTGTTGGCAATGTACCAAGCACCTGCTCCACCCATTGATAAACCATGTACAGAAATTCTATTTGGATCAATTCGGTATCGAGTGATCAAAAAGTCGATCATATCAATAACTTTCTGAATTGGAGGAGACATAAAAGAATTGTTTCCATCAGATCCATCTGACCAATATTCATACTCGTGTTGAGGATATAATAAAAATCCATTAAATTTTCCATTGTTAACTGCTGCTAAATGTTGTTGTCCACCATGGATTAAATGGTAATCATTATCATAACCAGCTTCACCTTTACCATGAAGAAACACGATAAGAGGATACGAGTCAGTTGTAACAGCAGCAGAATCGTAATCTTTAGGATATTTAATTCGCAAGTTCATTTCACCTACACCTGGAGTAGGACTAGTAAATCTAAATGACTTATAAGCAGATGTGTTCCAACCCAATCTTGGTGTGTAAGCAAAAGGAACAAAACCCTGTGCAAAAACTTCACCAAGCGTACTTATTAAAATAAAAACGGCAATCATTGAAATTCCAACTGTTCTTTTAAATTTAGTTGAAAAGTTTAAAGTAAAATTGTTCATAAAATTTTTTGACTGTGTAAATGAAATAGATGATGATTTTTGAGAGATCGTATTTAAATCATGGATTCGCAGAGCAGACTGAACATTAGATTCAGATGAGCTTTTGCTAAGTCTTTCAGAGTTTTTGAATTGCTCTGGAAGGCTGTTTTTAAGGTTTTCCATAAGTTTAAATAATTATTTTAGTTAGTTATAAATTTTATAATTCAATGAGTATCGTTTACCTTCCTGAATCTTCTCAAAAGTAGCTTGAATGCTATTTTTATACAATACTGGTTAAATAGTATTTTTTCTACGTACTTCTACGTAGGCACATGTTCGTTATTAGATTAAAATTGTATGTTTTTCTTCATTTTATATTATTAAATCATAATAATTGAAGTAATAAAAGCTTAAAAAATTTTATATCAATTCAATCATTTTTAATTCAAAAATCAGTCAAATTAATTAATAGCTATACTTTTTGTCAGTATTATTAATTTATTGTTTTATTTATTATTTTTTAATTAATTGATAAAAAATGTATTTATAACTATTTTGGGCTTGTTTTGTCTCATCATATCCGAGGAGATGATAAGATGTCGAGATATAAGATATAGCTTTTCTTATTCTATTTTTTTAATTGAAAAAAGGGCTTGTCTCATCTTTTCATTTATGACGAAATTAAATGGTACTATTATCCCAAAGCCTTTTACTTTAGAATTTACTGGCTAATACATTGATTTAAAGCACACAATGGATGTAACAATATAAAATTATTCGAAGAATCATTTTTATTTAGTTAAATCATATTAATTAAATACCAACTTTATATTTATTTAAAATGACTATCCGTTAACATACTTCTTCTTACCATACCAAGTATCATCCATAGAAATACTAATTAATCGTTCAAATAAGTTTTCCCCTAAATATCTTCGATTTACTTTGTAACAAAACTCATCTAAATAACCCTGTAAA
>JANOCT010000027.1:0-109289 GCA_031412335.1 bacterium
ATTTACAGGGTTATTTAGATGAGTTTTGTTACAAAGTAAATCGAAGATATTTAGGGGAAAACTTATTTGAACGATTAATTAGTATTTCTATGGATGATACTTGGTATGGTAAGAAGAAGTATGTTAACGGATAGTCATTTAATTTAATTTTAAAAAATGTTCAAATAAAACAATTAATTATAAAATGGAGTTTTAACATATAAAAAAACTAAAATAATATAAATCAAAAATTGCAAAAAATTTAGTTTTATTGATTTAACATTATTTTTTTTAATTAAAGTATAAATCCAAATGTAAAAACAAACAATAAAAATTATTGGACTTACAAAAAATGTGAATAAATTTATTCCATCTATTATTTTTAAAAAAAAATATGGAGTAATTTTATTATTTAAAGATGAATTTGAAATATTACCATAAATGTCATAAGTGGGATAAATTACTCTTCCATTTGAATCTGAAAAATATACTTTGTCAATTAGCTCATACAACGATGGAATACTGAAATACGAAAATAAAACACATATTATTAATAAAATCAGTGCAAAGTTGTAAATTTTCATTTTGTTCCTCCCAAGATTTTTGCTAAATCAAATAATGTTTTCCATGTTTTATCTAATTGAGAATAACTACTCCAACCGTAGTGATAACTTGGATTACTTGACAATTTAATTTTTAAAGCAATTTTATCAATTGCACTAAAGCTAAGATTAACATCCCCACCTCTATTTACAATTGCATTCGGACTTGCTCCAAGTTTGCCAGGAATTTTATAAACACAATCACTATATTTAGAAGTAGCAATACCATCAACATTATTTTTTATTCCATATCCTGATTTAATCTTATTGCTTAAGCCATAAGCACCATCTTCGGGTTTATAATAAATATCTTTACCACTTTGGTTAAAAACAGAATAATCATCAATATCGGTATAAACATCTGACCCGCCATCTAAACTTGCATATAAAGCTTGTGTCCCTTTATATTGAATAGCATCTCCAGTAAAAAAATCTTTACCTTTTAATGATGCATCAATCCCCGCAAAAATACCTCCTGTAATACCACCAGATAAACTTTGCTTTAAACCTTGTTCTACACCATAACCCAATGATTGCCCTAAACTATTACCCTGCATTAAACCATTTCCAGTTCCTGTTACTAAACCATTTACAAGCCCAGCACTAGCACCTGTTGCCGCACCTGCAATAAATCCTGTTGAGGATATTCCAGTTGCTGTACCTAAAAAACCAGCTGAAAATGAACCCTTAGCTAAAGCAACATTAACTCCACCACCAATACCAGCAGCTAAAGCACCAACACCAAAATGACCTAATCCTTTCCAACTAAAGTCTGCTCCATTCATAATCCAATTCATCGTTCCACCAATAACTGCTCCGATCACTAAATGAATCCATTCCCCATCCGGATCACTATACTTCAACGGATTATTCAAAGCATAACTATACCGATTATAATTTTGAGTATTATCTGGGCTTTGCACAAAATTATCGGTGCTTAACATTCTACCTACAACTGGGTCATACATTCTTCCATTCATGTTAACTAATCCAAATTGGCTTAATGCTCATGTCCGGAGTAACCTCTTTTCAACCATGCTTGCACTGCCGGAATGCTTGTATACGTCCAATTCGTAGGATTACGTTTTCTACCCCATGCATCAAAATTTTGCTCACTAGTAATCGTACCTATACTGTCTGTCAGAGCTACGATACTTCCTAAGTGATCAGTGTACACGTAACGAAAAATATTTGCATTATTTTCACGTACAGCTATAGCAACTAAACCATCACCAGCAGAAATGTAAAAGATATGTTTAGTTACACCATTAGTTATATCTTTTTCATAATCACCAAAATAATAGCGGGTATTGGTTATAGTATTACTTACTTTAGTTATTGCTTTTATCCGCTGTTCATCTGCTCCGTATGTGTATTCTACTCGGTCCAAACCTTGTAAAATTAAATTAGGTTGAGCGTAAGATGTGTAGGTGATAGTTTGTAGATTATTAGAAATATTTAATGGACCTGCTATATAATCTAACGCATTAAATTTAGCGTAGTGATAATCATAAGTTCCAGCATCTGATTTTTGACTAATGTTGCCATTTGGCTCATATACCATGCTTGTTGTAGCAAGACCAGTACCTGAACTTCCTTTTAGTCTATCTAAGTTATCATAAGTAAAACTTTCTGTTTTGCTTTTTATCCCATCTGTTCTGCTATTCAAATTTCCGTTAGTATAGTTCCAAGCCATACTTAAGTTTTGTATACTTGGTGTGCTGTAATTTGTTGGAATACCGTGATAATAGGTATTAATTGATGTTTTATTATTCCCCAATTTATAACTTTTATATTGACCTAATCCATTCATCCCCAAATTTTCAAAAAGTTTTATTTGATAGGTTTGATCTCGAATTTCTGTTAAATAACCATTTGCATCATTTGTGTAATATAGTGAAAATCCAAATGGGTAATTTCGTGAAGTTAAATTATGTGCATTATAATTATTTATAAACTCATGAGCTACTCCATCTATCGTAGTCTTTTCAGTTTTTAATCGACCAAGTGCATCATAGGTATATTCATTGATGTCTAGAGCAAAACCAGTAATTGTTTTAATTTTATTGGTAGATGCTCCAGAATTTGGTGGAAAATATATAGTATTAGTTATTCCTTCTGGTTTGGTGCTTTTTTCTACTCTTCCTAAATTGTCGTATACGATACTGGTAGTTTGTCCAGCAGGGTTAATTTGAGTTATTAACTGACCGTAAGCATCATAATCATATTGTGTAATACCAGCATTAGCATCGTTTAACTCATATTGCCTTCCATATTCATCATATTTATTTATTACCAAAGTTTGCGTAGCGTTAGCAATTTGTCTCAAATTTCCTTGTGAATTGTAAGTATAGGTTAAAGTGCCTCCATTGTCAGTTGCTTTTAATAATTTACCAGCAGCATCCGATTGCTTACTTGATACAGTCAAATCTGGTGCAGTGGTTGTAGTAGTTAGCTCACCCGCAGTATTATAAACGTAAACTACTCCTGTACTACCTAATGTATTTGAGCTTGTGGTTATTCTATTAAACTCATCATATTGGTTAGTTGTAGTCAAAACAGTTTCACTTGCTTTATAAGGTGCGGTGGTTGTTGCTATATTTCCTTTGGCATCGTATGTGGTTTTGCTCGTAATCCATTCATTTAAATGTCCTTCGATTTGTCGTTTTCGCTCTCGTCCTAATTGATCAAACCACACTTTTACATCGGGTTTGCCTGGATGGGTTGTCAATTTAAAATAAGTTGTCCCTTCTGTTGGATTGATATCCCATCCGTAAGATTCTAAAATACTAAACCCCTCTGGAACATTTGTTTTTGTTAGTCTCCCCCATGAATCGTATTCGTAAGATGTTAATAAACCATCCAGCCCTGTTGTATTTATCACATTTCCGTAAATCGGTTCAAAATTTTGTAGTGTTTTTTGATTAAGCGTATTAAAAATTTCATTAGGAAATCTACCTTTTGAATCAAATAATGTAGTACTAGTGCGATTTTGAAGCCCTGTAGCTGAAACAATTATTGAAGTAATGTTACCAAGGTTTGGATGGTATCCATATTCAGTTTCTACTTTTTTTGGCAAACCAAAAAATTTAATCTCTTTAGATAGCTTTCCGTTGGGAGTATACGTGTAATCCGTGGTGAAACTATAAATTGGTTCTGTTAACCGTTTCTTGGAGGTAGTAGTGCTTTTTACTTTGTAAGGAACTACATTTGGTACGGTTGGTTCTATTTCGTTTGTTATGGTTACTTCTTCTAAATTATTGATATTAGAAATTTTCGTGAGCATATTTCCGAAATCATCAAAAGTAAAAGAAGAATTCACGAAACTTTGCCCAAATAGGTTATTTTCAATTATTGAAGAAGTTTTTATCCAAAAAGATTTATAACCCGCGAGATTATCAATAAATGTATTCGTATAATTAGTTTCTGACAAAAGAGTGTTACCAGAAATTCTATAAGTCTGAGTTTTCTTTAAAACAGGTGCAAAGTGCACTAAGCTAAACTCATTTTCTTGAATTGACCTAAAACCAGATGTAATATTTTCTGCAATTATTTTAGTAAAGCCCAAACTCCCTTTACCCAATTTATGAATTCTCAACGTTTCATATTTATAATTTATGGTTGTATACCCACCTATACCGTTAGCAATTTTTGATTGTGATACTGCTGGAATTGCAGGTCTTAAATTATTTATAGGATATCCACCAACTGGGCCGCGAGTATAAAATGTTCCCTCCTCACTTAATCGTTTATAATTAAATTCGGTTATATTTCCTACTCCTGTTTTTACTTTATGAAGTAGGCGCTCTTTACCTGCATTATTAAATTTTAATAAGTCAAAATTGTTTTGTGGACCACCCGCATGTGAAAATATTTCTGATCTGCCGTCTCCATCTGAGTCTAAAACAAAAGATGATTCTAAGCCAAAGGCAATAGGTTTTGGATTTAAGCTTTGTTCACGAATAAACCCATTACCGTTCCGATAATAAATATCAATTTTAGATTGTTGAGGGTTACCATAATTAAATATATGACAAATGTCTGATTTTCCATCACCGTTATAATCTCCAATGAAAAGTTTGTCTATTGATGAACCGCCTGAAGTATAAATTAAATCTGGTACTTGATTGAAAACAAATGGTGTTGTAACAAAAGAAGTTCCAGTAGATAAAGCTACAGACCAACTTGAACTATTAACATTTTTATCGGATCTTGTCAATAAGTCTATTTTTCCATCCCCATTAAAATCCGCGAATTTTATCATCTGGTATTTATTAGGATACCCAGCATAACTAGAATGATACAAACTTGCATAATTGTTATTAATAGGATCATAGGTAAAGATTTCTGTATTCGAATCATCAATTAACATCACATCATCTTTACCATCTCCATTGAAATCTAAAACATACGTTTCTTTTGCAGTGTGCCATTTTGAAAATGTAAACCAGGAATTTAAGCCGCTAAGTGTTGTCACACTAGTAGAATTTCCATTTAAAAAAATTCGATTTTCAGAAATTGTTGGATTTGCACCACTTAAAAAAAAAGTAATAATATCTGATTTACCATCTCCGTTGAAATCACCATTCACCATAAAATTTCCGTTATCATGTACACGTGTCCAAGGCGATAGACTAACATTATTTGCTATCGTCACAGGCGGAGCAAATGAAAATCCACTTGCAGGGCTTGTATATAACAATAAATCACCAAGATCACCAAAATCATTTGCTCTATAAAACAAAAAATCATTGTTACCATCTCCATTAAAATCGCTTTCACTCCTTATTGTATAGTTTAAAGGTTGTGGAATAGTGGTCAATACATGACTAGCATTATTTGGAATTAACTGTTGCTTCAGTATTTTAAAACTATGACTTGTGTAGCTACCTCCAAGATAATATACAATTTCTTGTTTTCCATCCCCGTCAATGTCTGTAGCTGAAGCTGAAGTATAATCTGTTATTTGAGATAATAGGTTATATTCTTTAAAGAAAGTTGCTGGATTATCTCCATATTTAAAAATAGTTGCATTTAACGCTATGTTAGCAGAATCTTTTTCGACAACTTCTTTTAAATAAGATGTTGTTTTATTATATCCATAATTAAAAATATATTGCTTTTCAGGTATGTTTGTAGCAAAATAAGTATAATTATAATCTACAAATGTTTTTATAGACTCTAACAAAAACTTATTTTCGACTTCAACATTTGCTAAATACGATGAATTATTATCTGTTCTAGATCTATAATTAAATTCAATAAGATTGTAAGGAAATAAATTAGCATTTAAGTTTCCAGTGTACTTAATTTTAGTCAATACTGTTTGATTAATGTAATTTGAATATATATACTCCAAATAATTACCATCTTTATAAATCACTTTGTTTAAAAACCAAGAGATAACTACACTACCATTAGGAGTTGTAAACCTTGAATCAGCAGTATTCCCATATTCCATGATGGTACCATCTTTACTTACCACTTTGAAATATTCTGGACCTGAACCTATATTGCCATAAGCTGTGATTCTAGCGTGATTTTCATTTTCTAATAAATATCGTCTAGTAATATATCCACCTACTAAACTATCAATCATTCTCAAGCCATCCAAGGCAAATTTATCGTTATTATCTAAATTTACTCCACCTACAATTCCATCATGAAATATGCTTTTTCCCACTCGAGTAATTATGGAAGATGCACTTAGAGACCATCCTTGTCCTAATACCCCATTTCCGCCAAAAGAATTATAGGAAACAGAAACTGAAGGAACAATACCGTTAGTGCCAGGAGGTATAGCAATTGGAATAGTGTATGAAGAAGCACCATTTGAAACATTCGGAGAACCATTAATTGCACCAACAGGCAAATTTACATCAATTGTTTTTGCGTCAAAAGTTGCACCAGTATATAAAGGAGTATAAGTCTGTGCATAACTAGTTTTATAAAAAGTTATTATAAGATTAAAAATTACTAAAAAAGTTATATGTAAGGTTTTTTTCATGAGTAGATAAATTAAAACTAAAAGTCAATATCAAAAAGAAATATTAATAATTTGTAAACCCTATGTTAAATAAATGTTAAGTAAAAAATACCCATACAATTTATTAAAAAATTATAAGACTTTACAATAATATCTTACTTAAATTTTAAAAATAATTTTTAAAATACCAAATTAATTTTCAAGTATTTTTAAAATCCTGCAAAAACCACAAAAAAACGAAGAAATGAAATTGATGAATGAAATACATGTTTAAACACCTAATCTCACATAATTCCATTTTACATAATTTCAATCCAACAAAACCCTCCCTACCTTTCCATTACTTCCAGAAAAATATACATATTTCCCAGCTTTTGCTTTTTGACAAACAAAAAAACTGTCCTTTGAGATTGATTTCCACGTTTTACCGTCATTTTTTGTAATTTCTATTCCGCTTGGACCAGTGGTAATCCAGCTTTTATTTTTGAGGTAGATTACACAACTTCGATAGGTATTTATGTTTGAAAGAACTTTTACTTTCTTAAAGCTTTTACCTTTTTAATAAAACTCCATTTCTGTTTTTGATAAAATCTGAATTAAAGTCCCCGCCAACTACCATTATTTTTTGCCTAGTTAAAAATATTTTTGGAGAATAGGCAACTGAATTAGCACCTGTAGTTTCTTTCCCTTTTTGAATTGGAAGATTAATAACCCTATTTTTATAAAATAAATTGGATTCTAATCCACCAGAAACAAATATATACTCAGTAGGCTTTTTTAATAGAATATTAGTTCCGCTGGAAGCAAAACAAGCCTCTCCTACTTTTGCCATAGGTCTGTTTTCAACTAATTTTCTACCATAGTCACTTGGTTCTTTTGAATCAATTCCTAACTCGCGCCAATTTTTACCAAAATCTAACGTCTCGGCGATGAAGAATCTTAATTCATCATTAATTTTAATGGGATCACCAATTAATATCCCTTCACCTGAAGGGGAAAAGTCAAATGCATCTAAAAACATTCCTTCTTTATTTATATTAAAAACAGTATTCCAAATTCTACCGCTGGTGGTGGTTTCAAAAATCATAGCAGGATTTCCTATAGCCATTACAATTGCATGGGATGAATCAAACGCATGAATATCTCTAAATCCTGCTTTTGATTGATTAGGAATAGTAAATTGTTTCCAAGTTTCCCCTCCATTTGTGGTTCGTAAAATAACACCATCTGAGCCACAAACCCATATAATTTCGTCAGAAACAACAGAAAGTCCCAGTAACCCTGATGTGCCTTTTGTTAAATATTCGAGTGTTTGCGATTGAGCCAAATTTGGAATAAGCAATAAAAATTTAATAAAAATACCTAAAAATACCTTTGGAAAAGAAAATGAAAAAATCCGTTTAATCAATAAAATATTTCCGCTCATTTTGCTAATAATATTAGTATTATTTATACTTTTATAAAGTTATGAAATCACGTATTCTTTATGCAATTGTAGATATTGAAACCACCGGTAGCTATGCAGGTGGCAATGGTATTACAGAAATTGCCATTAGAATTCACGATGGCGAAAAAGTAGTTGAAAAATTTGAAACTTTGATTAATCCCGAGCAAAGAATTCCTTATTTTATTACTTCACTTACTGGCATTGATGATGAAATGGTTCGTAATGCACCTATTTTTCAAGAAGTTGCAGCACGTATTTTTAATTTACTCCACGACAAAATTTTTATTGCCCACAATGTAAATTTCGACTTTTCTTTCGTCAAAAATCAATTGGCAAAATACAATTATCATCTTACCAATAAAAAGCTTTGCACGGTGCGTTTAGCTAGAAAAGTTCTACCTGGACATGCCTGTTATAGTTTAGGTAAACTTTGCCGTAGTTTGGATTTGCCTTTGCAAAATCAACATCGGGCGGCTGGAGATGCTGATGCTACTGTTTTGCTTTTTGAGCGAATAATAGAAAATGATACTCAGAATCACATTTTAGAAGCATTAAAAAAGAACTCGAAAGAGCAAATGTTACCTCCACATTTAGCGAAAGCGCAAATAGATAAATTGCCACAAACTGCTGGAGTATACCAATTTAAAAATGAAAAAGGTGTAATTGTATATGTTGGGAAAGCAAAAAATATTAAACAACGAGTGATCAGTCATTTTTCTTCGGATGACATAGGCAGAAAGCGACAAGATTTTCTGAAAAGTATTTATACTATTGAATTTAAAGAAAGCGGTACCGAAATAATGGCTTTAATAGAAGAAGCTAATCTGATAAAAACTATATGGCCTATTTATAACAGATCATTAAAATCTGTAGATATACAATTCGGTGTTTATAAATATGAAGACGTAAATGGATTTTTTCGATTGGTGGCTGATAGAAAAAGAAAACTTTCGAATCCTGAATTAATATATGCTACAATCAGTTTGGCAACGGAAAATTTAAGAACTTTAGCCGAAGAAAATTCTTTGTGCTTTTTTATGTGTGGACTACAAAAAAAATCAGACTTATTGGAAATTTGTTCCTCTCCTGAATGTTTACTTTGTAATAAAAAGGTAAGTAAATCAAAATACAACAAAAAAGTTGAAACAGGTTTAAAAACGATAAAAAAATCCTTGGATAGTTTTGTGATAAAAACAAAAGGTAGAGTGGAAAATGAAAATGGATATGTGATGATTGAAAATGGACATGTTACTAAACTTGGTTTTTTATCCTGCGAAAATGAATTATTATCCAAAAATTTTTTAAGCGATCAACTTACTCCTTGCCCATTGAATTTTTATAATAGAAATTTAGCTTATCAGCATGCGAATGAATTCCCAGAAGAATTGATATTTTTTTGAACCACGGTTTTTGAACCACAAAGACTCAAAGAACACTAAGGTGCACAAAGAAGAAAAGAAGAAAAGAAGAAAAGAAAAAATTAAAGTCCAGTTTTAAATTACCGTTGATAACAATGAAGGCGCGGAGGAAAGAAAAGAAAGGAAGAAAGTAATCTAGAAAAAAGAAGGAAATATTTTTTTGAATGTCTTATTAATTCGTAGAAAATTGCATTGGAACACTGGTAACAAATCTTTTGGTATGTAAAACACGTTCGTGCTGAAGACCAACACTTAAATCTATCCAATCTGGATTTAATTTTCTGATTAATTTTTCTTTTTGAGCTTTTGTAAACTTTTTGACTTGTTTCTGACGCTCAAATAAATGAGCTTCGTTAGTATATTCTTCGAAATAAACTAACCTATTTGCTTGAGATAAAGGCTCGAAAAATAAATTTTTTGATTGATGAATGGCAGAAATAGTTCTCAATAAATCAGAACTTGAATCAACATGAATAATAGAACGGTTTTTATCAGTCAAAAAATAAAGGAAGCTTTTCATATAATGTTTATTAAATCTGGATTATTTGGCAACAGTCAAAAATTTTACTAATTTTATACGCAATAATACTAATAATTTTAGTAATTCAAAATTATCTATGAAAAAAATTGGAAATAATCTAAAATTCCTTCGAAGACACAAAAAGATAACTCAAGAGCAACTTGCTACTGACTTATCAATTAAAAGATCGCGAATTGGTGCCTATGAAGAAGGACGAGCAGATCCGAAAATGGACGCTTTGCAAATAATGGCAAGCTATTTTAAGGTCGAAATACAAGACATTATTAATGAAACAATAACCGAAAAATGGCTAAAAGGAAGAGAATTTAAAGAAAAAAAGGCAGCAACTGCAAATCTAATTGATACAGTTAGGGTGTTAGCAATAACGGTTGATAAAGAAAATAATGAAAACATTGAAGCAGTTGGTTTAAAAGCAAGTGCTGGCTACCTGAATGGATATGCTGATTCAACGTTTGTTGAAGATTTACCAAAATTCTCCTTGCCAATATTTAAGAATGGAACATTTAGAGCTTTCGAAATAAAAGGAGATAGTATGTTGCCAATAGAAAGTGGTAGCTATATTATTGCCGAATACATCAGCAATTGGAAGGAAATAAAATCGAATGAAACCTATATTATAGTTAGTAAGGATGATGGAATTGTTTATAAGCGCATTCAAAATAATTTAACAAAATCTGGAACAATTACTTTACAGTCAGACAACAAAACTTACGATGACTATTCTATGCCGCATGGATCTATTTTAGAAGTATGGAAAGCAAAAGCATTTTTAAGTACAGCAATGCCTACTCCACCGAAGGAACGTGACGAAAAAAATATTGACACTATTATACACGATTTACAACGAACGATTGATTATTTGAAAAAATAAGTTGAATTTGAAATTTTGCAAAATATTTAAACTGTTATGCGTTTTAAATCAATATATTAGAATTTAAGATCGGAGGGATTAGGCTTAGGGATAGTAGCGGCATCCTTTTTTGCCTTTAAAAAACAATTAAAACAAAAAAGATATAGCGAATAGCCCGACCCGTTTTTCAGGGTAAGCCCAAAATAATTTTCAAATCATAGTTTATTATTTATTAAATAAAAATAAAAAATCAATCAAGCCAAATAATAGATAATATTTAAATTTTAACTGTCAGTTATTTCAATTTTAAATAATTAGTTATTTCAAGTTTAAACTTTAGGCAAAAAAATCCATCCTAAATAAAAAACATATAAATAACATGAGAAAATTAATTGTTGTAATTGCCGGAAGTTTACTTCTATTATCAGGATCGATAATGGCTCAATCTAAAATGAGTGCTGAGCAAAAAGCAAAAGCTTACACAGAGCGATTGGCACAAAAAACAGGACTAGATGATGCGCAAAAAGAGAAAGCATACGCAATAAATCTGGAAGCCGCTCAACAGAAAGAGTCTATAAGACCAGAAGGAGGAGGAAAACCAGAAGTAAAAGGTGCAGGGGCAGAAATTGAAAAAAATCGTGATGCTCAATTAAAAACTTTGTTTGACGATGTGCAGTTAGCAAAATATGAAACCTGGAAAGCAGAAATGAAAGCAAAACTAAAAGAGAAAAAAGGGAGAAAGTAAGTTTTAAATTCCGGCAAAAGCCGGAATTTTTTTTTCAATCCATACTCCTATATTTGATGCTTTAACCAAATGAAATGAAAAAAATTGCAGTTATCGGTTGTGGAGCAATGGGAAATGGAATCGCTCATACATTCGCACAGTTCGGGTATGAAGTTGCTATGATTGACACCTCGGAAGATGCGTTGAAAAGAGCCATGCAAACGATTGAAAAAAATCTGGATCGAATGCTGAGCAAACAAAGTATTAGCGAAGAAAAAAAAGCAGAAACTCTTTCAAATCTCCACATTTTCAACGATTTAGCTGATGGTGTTCGAGATGCTGATTTAGTGGTAGAAGCTGCATCAGAAAATTTAGCTATTAAACTTTCTATCTTTAAACAATTGGATGAGTATTGTAAAGCTGATGCAATTTTAGCCAGTAATACTTCATCCATTTCCATTACTCAAATAGCTGCGGCTACTAAAAGACCACATCAAGTGATTGGAATGCATTTTATGAATCCAGTTCCGGTGATGAAGTTGGTCGAAATAATTAGAGGGTATTCTACAGATAATTCTACCTGTAGCACTATTATGAAATTATCAGAAACGCTAAACAAAATACCTGTTGAAGTAAATGATTATCCAGGTTTTGTTGCTAACCGAATTTTAATGCCAATGATTAACGAAGCTATTTATACATTGTATGAAGATGTGGCTGGTGTTGAAGAAATAGATCAGGTAATGAAATTAGGAATGGCACATCCAATGGGTCCATTACAATTGGCTGATTTTATAGGATTAGATGTTTGTTTGGCAATTTTAAAAGTATTGCATGATGGTTTTGGAAATCCAAAATATGCACCATGCCCATTGCTGGTAAATATGGTAATGGCTGGAAATAAAGGAATAAAATCGGGAAATGGATTTTATGAATATACGGCAGGTAGCAAAGAATTAAAAGTAGCAGCCAGATGGGCAAAATAAATTTAACGCAATAATTGTTCGTAAAAACCACCAAATTCACGCTTTTTGTTTACAAAATGGATTTCTAAAATCCAGTTACGAAAGTTTCCATTTGTATCAGGCAAAAATAAATCAAGTTTATTTTCGGGATGAATATAATTGTCTTTAATTTCTGTTTCTAAACTTTCATGCGGAAATTGACCAATTAAATGTCCACCTATTTCACCTCCAAAAATCCATCCATATTGCTTGGCTAACTCACATAAATAAGCATAAAAATCTGAGCCTGTCAATGATTTTTTTGAATTGAAAAAAGCCTGACCATCTAGCCAGGCTTTTTCTAAATCTCTTGTAAGTTTTAATTTCTCTTGATCGTTTCCTATTACATACGTTCTTCCGAAATCTGCTTCGAATTCTTCGAAAATAGGCCCAAAATCAAAAAAAACGATATCATCTTCTTGAATTTTTAAATCAGGAGGATTTTCTCTGTAAGGCAAAAGGGTATTTGCACCTGCTCGAACAATTCGTTTATGCCAATATTTTGTGATTCCAAACAAATTTTCTGCTAAAACAAATACTTCTTTATTGAGCTCATTTTCAGTTTTACCAGCGCAAACAAGTCCTCGTTTTTCAATCTCTGAAAACAAATAAATTGCTTTGCTTTCCGCTTCTTTTAATCGGGATAAAATTTCTATTTGAGTTCTCAAATTCTCGTATTATTTATCAAAAAAAAATCATTTATTTTAAACCACCAAGTAATTTCATGTAATCTGCTTTGCCTGCAGTAAATCCTTTAGTAAAAGCATTTGGTTTTAATCCACTAATTAATGATTTAATAGAAGTTCCTAGCTCTTTTGGGTTTTTAACTTTTAAAATTCTTGCTAACATTCCTTCTTTAGAAAATCCGGAAGAGAAAGCACTTGGTTTTAAATTAGTAACTAGTTCCGTAAATAAATTGGCAGACGTTTTTGTATCAGATGATGTAGCAGCACTTTGCATCCATCCTTCTTTTTTTTCTGACCATCCTTTTACAAACGAATCTGGTTTGATACCAGCAGAAAGCTTGGAGAGTAATTCACCAGAACTTACAGATGGCATTTTACTTTTTAAATCTTGTGGTACGGTTTGCGAAAAACCAAGTATAGCAATTAATAGAAAACTGCCAAGAAATAAATACTTTTTCATAAGATAGCGTTATTTTAGGTTTAAGATCAAATCTAATATTTATACTAATTGAATTTTCAATTATTTTTATTAATCTATTAAATAAATCGTAAAATTCAATGAAGTAGTCTTAATCTGATTTAGCAATAAAATCATCTAATTTACAATTCATTAAGTTCATAATTCGAATAAATTCAGGTTGCAAGTTTGCCTTTATGGTAATAATTTCTTTGCTAACCGGATGCTCAAATTTCAGCGAAGCAGCATGCAGAAGCATGGTATTTAATTCAAAATTTTGAAGAAAAAAGCGGTTTTGTTTATTACATCCATGTGGTCTATCTGCTATAATAGGATGTAAAATATGGCTTAAATGTTTGCGAATCTGATGCATTCGTCCGGTTTTTGGTATGATTTCCAGCAGCGAATACCGGGATGTTTCGTGCTGACCAGATGAATAAGGAATCTCAGCAATCTCTAATCTGACATATTCTGTTATGGCATCTTGCAAAGTTCCGTTTTCTTTTCTAAGTGCATAATCAATAATTCCACTTTCAGGAGTATAACCTCGAACAATTGCCAAATATTTTTTCTCCATTTCAGCATTGCTAAATTTCTGCTGCATGGTTCTTTCTGTTTCTTTATCGAAAGCAAAAAGTAATACACCTCCAGTTTTCCGATCAAGTCGATGAACAGGCATTACCATTTTACCAACCTGATCTCTAAGTAATTGCAAAGCAAAAATTTGAACATCAGCAGCAATTGAAGAACGGTGTACCAATAAATCATGTGGTTTATTGATTGCAATTAAGTATTCGTCCTGATAAATAATTTCGAGCATAAATTTTTTATAAGGAAGTATAAATTTAAGATTAAGATAAGATTACATTTTTTCCGGAACTTGAATTCCAAGCATAGAAAATCCGTTTTTAAGAATAGATGCAGTTGCACTAGAAATAGCAATTCGTAGATTTTTCAAGTCCTGATTACTTTCCGTTGATATCGGCGAACTATGGTAAAAGTGATTGTACTCTTTAGCAGTTTCAAACAAATAATTGGCAACTACTGCTGGGCTACGCTCTTTTGCTGCACTTTGTATAATTGCTGGAAAATTGGCTAATTGAACAATAATTTCTTTCTCCGCTTTTGGCAAATCAATCGTATTTAGTTTAATTTCAGAAACATCAACATTTACTTTACGAAGCACAGAATTAATTCGTGCATATGTATATTGTATAAATGGTGCTGTATTCCCTTGCAAATCAATAGATTCCTTTGGGTCAAATAGTATTCTTTTTTTAGGATCAACTTTTAAGAGAAAATATTTTAATGCACCTAAACCAATTTGACTATATAAAACTTCTTTTTGTTCATTTGGCATATCGTCTAACTTACCCAAACTTTCCGTTTGTATTTTGGCTTCATTAATCATTTCCGCCATTAGATCGTCAGCATCAACTACGGTTCCTTCCCGAGATTTCATTTTACCTGAAGGCAAATCAACCATACCATACGATAAGTGATATAAACCCTTCGCCCAAGTTTTACCAAGTTTAGCTAATATTAGAAACAATACTTTAAAATGATATTCCTGTTCGTTTCCAACTACATAGATAGATTGATCCATTCCAAAATCATGGTATTTTTGCTCCGCTGTGCCTAAATCCTGAGTAATGTAAACAGAAGTTCCATCGGCTCGCAAAATAATTTTTTCATCCAGGCCATCAGCAGTCAAATCAATCCATACTGAATTATCTGGTTTTCGGAAAAACACGCCTTTTTCTAAGCCTTCTTCTACAATTTCTTTTCCTAGCAAATACGTTTTTGATTCATAATAATATTGATCAAAATCTACTCCTAGTTGCTTATACGTTATGGCAAAACCTTCATACACCCAAGAATTCATTTTTTCCCATAGTTCTATTACTTTTGGAATTCCATTTTCCCAATCTAACAACATTTGCTGCGCCTCTTGCATAATCGAAGCCGTTTTTTTCGCTTGATCTTCCGAAATTCCGCTATCAACCAAGTTTTTAATTTCTAATTTATATTCTTGATCAAAGCGAACATAATATTTCCCAACTAGGTGATCTCCCTTTAATCCAGCACTTTCTGGTGTTTCATCATTGCCAAATTTCTGATAAGCAACCATTGATTTACAAATATGAATTCCTCTATCATTAACCAAATTTGCTTTGATCACTTCAAAACCTGCCGCTTTTAAAATTTCACCCAAAGAAAAACCTAATAAATTGTTGCGTACATGTCCAAGATGTAAAGGTTTGTTGGTATTAGGTGATGAATATTCAATTAAAACTTTCTCAGCTATCGTTTTAACATATCCATATTGTGTGTTCAAAAATTGCTCATGAAGAACTTCTAGCCAATAAAAATTGGCAATAGTTAAATTCAAAAATCCTTGTACAACATTAAAGTCAACTATTAAATCTGTGTTTGTTTTTAGCCATTCTCCTATTTCTAAAGCAGTTTGCTCTGGTTTTTTGCCAGATGTTTTGCCTAAAGAAAATACAACCAAGGTAATTTCTCCTTCAAACTCTTTACGGGTTTGCTGAAGTATAATTTTTTCAGTTTCAATGTCTTTTTGATAAAGTTTTGAAATGCATTGAATTACTAAACCTGATATTTTTTCCGAAATATTCATTCCCTATCAATTTTTGAATTGCAATTTTACCAAAAAGATTTAGTTTAGCGTGGTAAATGAAAACCTAAGAGTAAATTTTTAAATTTATGGAACCAGAAAACCTACACGCCCTGCAATATCCTATTGGAAAGTTTGAAGCTCCGGAAACGATTAGCGATGATATGTTAAAAAATTACATTTTTCAGATAAAAGGTTTGCCAGCTATTATTGAACAAGAAATTAAAAATTGTAGCAAGAAAGATCTATCAAAAATTTATCGACCGGGCGGATGGTCAATCAAACAAGTAGTGAATCATTTAGCAGATAGCCATGCGATTTGTCATTCAAGATTTAAGCTTGCTTTGACAGAAGACTTACCAACCATAAAACCCTATCAGGAAGCTGAGTGGGCAAATCTTTCCGATGGAATTATGGATGATTTATCGGGGGCATCCATGATGTTGGCTGGCATTCATATTCGATGGGTGGTACTTTTAGAAAATATGAGTAAAGACGATTTTAACCGAAAATTTTATCATCCAAAAAATAAAAAAGAATATAGTTTGCGTTTGGCAACTGGATTATATGCTTGGCATGGAAACCATCATTTGGCACATATCAAAAATGCGTTGGCAAATAATTTTTGAATTATTGATTATTGATTATTGATTTTTAATTAATCATTAATTAACTGATTAGTAGCTCGTACCAAAATTTCAAAAGCATTTTCTGCCATTAAATTTTCTTTATCTAAGGTTGGATTTACTTCTACCATCTCAAAACAACAAACTTTATTACTCTGCATTAAACGAGCAACCAAATTACCTGCTTCTTTTTCAGTTATTCCATTCGGTACAGGTGTCCCGGTTCCTTTAGAAATTGCTGCATCCATACTATCTACATCAAATGAAACATAAATCAAATCGCAATGATCTAGCATCAATAAGGTTTCAATAGCTACTTTTTCTACTCCTTTTCTCCTAATTTCTGTAGTAGTAAAATTTTTAATTCCGTACTTTTTTATTAAATAATCTTCTTGTGGTTCGGTATCCCTAACATTGATAAAAACCAAATCCTGATATAAAATTTTAGGGGCAATACCTCCCAAATTTTTTAATTGATACCAATAATTGATTGTTTCCTGGTCGGGTTTATTTACTTTTGATTCTACATTATCTTCAGAAAGTGAAACTGCAATTGGCATTCCGTGCATATTTCCAGAAGGTGTTGTGTAAGGAGTATGTAAATCTGCATGTGCATCAATCCAGATCACACCTAAGCGTGCTTTAGGATTTGCGATTTTTATTCCAGCAATTGTGCCTGCCGCAGTACTGTGATCACCAGCAAGTATTATTGGGAATTCTTTTTGTTTGATTGTTTTTGAAACTTCTTCACTTACTCTCTCCAACATAGTAAGTACTCCTGAAATCCTTTTCGCATGTGGGCTGCCAGTTGATTCGAGTAATAAATGGTTTTCATTAGGTACCTCTACCGTTTTATATTGCTTAAAAAAACGACTACCAAAATCCAATGCTGCAATTTTTACAGCGTCTATTCCCATACTTGCTCCTCTTGTTCCAGCTCCCAGTTCAGATTTTACTTCAATAATTTTAAGATTGCGCATATATAATAGTCAGAAATAGAATGTTTTATAAAAAATAATTTGAACGTAAAACTTTGGTATTAAATGTCGGTTGCATGTATGACAGAAAAATTATCTTTGTCCAAATTTACAAACAATGCAAAGCTATCAAGAATTTTTAGATTTAAGTGTAGGGTTTCCACAGGATGGATTTGAAGTACATGAAGATGAACTTTATTTTCATGACCTGAATTTAATGGAAATGATAGAAACATATGGTACGCCACTCAGATTTACTTATCTGCCTATAATTTCTAAAAAAATTCAGCAAGCAAAATTGCTATTCCAAGCAGCGATTGTAAAAAATAATTACCGTGGGAATTATACTTATTGCTATTGTACAAAAAGCTCTCACTTTCGCCATATTGTAGAAGAAGCCTTGAAAAATGGTGTTCAGTTAGAAACCTCCTCAGCATTTGATATGCCGATGATTGATGCGCTGGAAAAAAAAGGTATTGTTGATAAAAACATAGTGGTTATTTGTAATGGATTTAAAAGTTTCCAATACAAACAATATATAATTGACATGATTCATGATGGCTTCAATAATATTGTACCTGTACTTGACAACAAAGAAGAATTTAATTTATACGATGACGAATTAGATTTACCTTGCGATCTTGGAATCAGAATTGCCTCTGAGGAGGAGCCTGACTCACAATTTTACACCAGCAGATTAGGAATTCGAGCTGATGATATTATAGATTTTTATCATAGCAAGATAGAAAAAAATGAAAATTTCAAAGTGAAACTTTTACATTTTTTCATTAATAGTGGTATAAGCGATTCTCCATATTATTGGAATGAATTGGAAAAATATGTTACGCTGTATTGCAAGTTCAAAAAAATAAATCCTGATCTAACCATGTTAGACATTGGAGGTGGAATGCCTTTCAAAAATTCATTGACTTTTGATTTTGATTATGAATACATGATCAATGAAATTGTGAAACGTATAAAAGATATTTGTGCTGAACACGATGTAGTTGAACCAGATATTATAACCGAATTCGGAAAATATACAGTTGCTGAAGCATCAGGAATTTTATATAAGGTATTGGGCAGAAAGCAGCAAAATGACCGCGAAAAGTGGTTGATGCTGGATGGAAGTTTTATCACAAACCTACCGGATGTTTGGGCTATGAATCAGCGATATATATTATTACCAATAAATAATTGGGATACAGAATACGAAAAAGTAAATCTTGGAGGAATGACTTGTGATGGTCAAGATTATTATAATCAGGAAGCTCACATGAATTCTGTATTTATGCCAAAAACCAGAAAAGTTCAATATTTAGGATTTTTTAATACGGGTGCTTATCAAGAAGTCTTAAGTGGATATGGAGGTATTCATCATTGCTTATTACCAACTCCAAAGCATATTTTAATTCGCAGAAACCGTGATGAAACCTTTAACTATGAAGTATTTGGTGAAGAACAAAATAGTAAACAAGTAATGAAAATTTTAGGATATTAATTTTTCTTATGTTAAAACTTTTTACCGATTAAGTATAATTTCCCAACTACTTTAAAAATTAATGAATTGATAATTGGAAATTTAGCTAGCAACTGAAATTGCAATGATTTTCGTTGATTAATCGGTATAAACAGTTCATTTTTAACTACATTTCTAACTACACCAATTAGTAATTCAGCTGAAAAGGGTTCATCTTTTTTTAAATTGGAATCTCCTTTTGTAAATAAAAATTTGGAATTATTATTACTTGATATACTAATTAAACGATGAGCAACTAATCGATTATCTAGTTTAAAAACAACAATATCACCAATTGCAATTTGTTCAATATCAATTGGATCAATAATAATAACATCGTCAGGCCAAAGCAATGGCAACATGCTTATGCCTCCAACTTTGCACCTTATTGGAATTCCATCCTTCAAAATCTCTTGACTGGTTTCAAGAATTAAATACCGAGTATCAAGGTTTAAATTATTCATTATCTAAAATAAAATCAACCACTTTTGTTGTAGGTACAAAACCAATACTAAAAGCTGGTATTTGTTCAGAAATTTTCTTAATTAAATTCAAATGGTTATTTATTTGATCTTCATTATACCCGTGTTGAATAATGTATGCAAATAAATTTTTAAACACCTCTGGTTCAGTTAGTTTTTTAATTATATTTTCATTGGCATGAAAAGGGAAATAAATGAAATCTAATGTTGTTTGAATAGGTTTTGCTTCATAAAACATGGGTGTGTTATACATAAAAAACTGATCTTTGATCTCCCGAATTAAAACTCGATCGTCGTTAATTAAAGTTGCACCTTTCTGAGTCCATAAATTTGCCATCGTACTTTTACCTTTACCAGAAAAGCCACTAAAAATTTTCCCTTTATTATTAAAATTAATTCCTGAAGCATGAATCATAATGGCCTTGTTTTGAGTTCCAGTATAATACCAAATAAGCGGCCCTAATGGATATTGAAGCGGGCATAAAACCGATTCGATTGCTGTCTTAGTAGGTTGGCAATAAATTTTCCAATCCTTGAAATTAAAATCTGCAATTTGCTGAATAGAAGTTCCATCTGTTTGTGAAAAAGTAACAATTCGATAACCGTTTGGTAATTTATAAATCGTCCAGAAAGATTGTTCGTTGCTTTCGGCCGAATAAACCTTTTCAAAATCATTCTTTTGCACTTCTGGTAAAAAATCGAATACTTCTATTTGAATAGTATTGAAACTTTTCTCATTGGTAAGAAATGAAAAATAACCTTCTTCTATTACCAGTTGTATTTCTGATTTAGAGAAAATTGTAAAGTCAAAACCGGCAACAGAAAGTTGAAAAGATTGCAATTTGAATTTATTAATATTGGAAAGTAAAGCAATTAAATTAAAAAAACCTTCAATCGAAGGTTTTTTTAATTTTAAAAGTTTATTGTTTAAATAATTTTAATCAACCTTTGACATGAATTTGATCAATTCAGTTAAAAATACAGAAACATCTTTTTTATAATCTGATTCCGAAACATCAAATTCATTTTCTAATGATTCACAAAGTTGAACTTCTGTTGAATTATGATCAATTTGATAATACAGAAAAGCAGCTGTTTCGTTCATCGAAAACATTTCGTCCATATTGGCAACAGATTTTTTAAGTGGGACCAACATCAATTCATTTCCAACTAACTTGGTTACAAATTTTAATTTTTGTTTGTTAATTTTTTCGAAATCCATTTTCCTTCCCATTTACACCTGCAAAAATAAATCTAACTCTTAAATGGCAGTTTAAATAAATTCAAAAAAGAGAATCTAACTCCATCATCAGGCGGTAAAGTAAGCATAACCATTGATATTTGATTATCTAATTTAATTCTTTCAATTTTTGGTGCTGAATAGGCTTTTTTCCTATTTGCAGAATTTGTGATCATGATATTTTCATTGAGATACTTACAGTTACAATAAATATAACTGCCAGTACAGATTTGTACTTTAATTTTTGATTAGACTTTTGCTCATCGAATTTACTCCATCATAATAATTAACAGAATATACGCCGTTTGGTAATTCATTAATAGAAATCACCAATTGATTGGAGTTAAGTTCAGGTTTTACCGTTTTTACTTTTCTACCCAATCGATCAACAATTGTAATAAGTGAAGTGGAAATAGCAGTTGGATAGTTGGCAGTAAATTCAACATTTGTAATAGATGGATAAACGTTCCAGTTTGAATTTTCTACTTCATTATTAATGCTAATCACATTTGAATAATCAATTTCGCCATTAATGCTAATAGACTTTAACCGATAATAATTTATTGCTTCTGGATGTTTGCTATGTGAAAAAGAATATGATTTACCAAATTCAGTATTCACTTCAAAATTAGCAATGGTTACAAATTCAGAACCAGTCAAATGTTGTAATTCATAGCTTTTAGTGGATAATTCAGTTGCCACTTTCCAATTAATTAAATTTGCATCTTTTACTTTTTTACCAGAAAAAGAAAGTAAACTCATTGGCAAAGGCTGATCGAAGATTAACGTAAAACGATTACTTGTATTGGTAACTGATGATGAAAAATTGTAAATTGGATTAAATGATAAATTTTGAAAAACGTTTAACAATTTATCTTGTAAGGTAATGGATTGAGTTCCGAAATTTATTTCGGTTGCATTTATTTCGTATTGACCAGCAACACCAACCTTTAAACCTAAATTTATTTGTGAAACTATTGAAGTGGAATTGATACCATTTATAGTTAAAGAATTGCTATTAGCTGTCGTGTAAAGTTGTGGCGCCAATGGATCTCCTGAAAATAATTTCTGAGAATCATAATTATCAAAACCATTGCTGGCTGCTTGATTTACATATACGATCGCTTCATCAGATGAAGTTAAATTAGATAATTTCAAGCGGATAAAATCAGATGAAGAACTTGAGGAACGCAAAATACTTTGAGCAACATGTTCTCTCATTGCATTAGTAAATGTTAAGGATCCAGTTTGACCATCAGCAGGAACACGTACCCAAAATGATTGCATAGGTGGAATTTTTCCGGTAACTGCACCATTTCCATTGTTATTTGTTCCTAATTGAGAAAGAGAATTGTAGGTATCAAATACATTCACATTTCCAGCAGTAGCTGTTCGATACCAAATGGTTGGACTTATATTAGTTCGTGAAGCTAAATCCCAATTTAAATGGGAAGGATACGGGTTTCCCATTAAATGAAAGCCACGTTGAGAGTTTACTGTTCCAGTTCTTGAAAGTGTTGAATTAACAATTTGTCCAGTGTTAAATTGACCACCTGTAAAGTTTACTACACCTGTTGATCCAACTCTGGTTTGGTATCCTAACATTGGAATTAACTGTGTAAAGTTATCTAAAATGGAAGTGTAAGAAAAAGTTGATTCATCCCAGAATACTAATTTTTGAGTTGTAGCAGGGTCTAAAGTTGCACTAGTTGATGAAGATAAAGGAGATGAAACAAACCAAACTCTACCAGTTGGATTAGCTCCACCAGTTCCAGTTAGATATTGCTCAACATTATAAACTCCTGAACCAGAAATTGTTCCATTGTCAATAAAGGAAGCTGTACGGGTATTGCTTGATTTTAGCGTTGTAGTTCCATTATTTTCAAATGAACCAGTTAATGTAACTGTTTTATCAGCATTTACGGTAAGTGTGTTTGGCGAATTAACAACCAATGAAGCTACGGCTAGATTTACTCCACCATCATTTACTCCTACTGTGTAATTTGAAGATAAAACAATATTAGAAGATGAATTTGGGCTACCATTTGTCCAAGTAGTTCCATTCCATTGGGTCATAACTGCATCATTAACCAACACAAAATCTCCAAAAGATGCAATACCAGCTAAGGAAGTAACAGAACTTGTTCGGGTAGTAATGGTTGGATATGTCCATGATGAGCCATATAAACCCGCATTAAAGGTTAGAGGAGTAGCTCCATTTAACAAACTAGCAGGATTTTGAAAACTTAACGATGCAGAATAAGTCGTAAAACTCACAGGACTTGAAACGTTGTTGCTTACATTATAATAATTAGCTAAGTTTTGAGTAGCTGAAAATAAAGAACTTGCAATGTTTGGCTGTTGCCCAGAAATGGAACGTACAATTACATCTCCGGCTGTAGTTACACTTGCAAAATTTAGCGTTACAGGAGTATAAATAGTTCCAGCTCCTACTTCAAAAGTTCTGGCAATGTTTGATCCTAATGAAAAATTCTTTTGGAAATTTCCATTTATAAATCCTAAAGTTCGTCCAGAAGTTGCTCCTGCTGCAAGAATAACTTTAAAGCTTCCAGTAATTAATTGACCGCTAGCTAAAATCAAATCATTATTAACTTGAATATCTCTGTTCAAAGTTAGATTTGAACCAGAAGTCTTATTAATATTCAAAAAAGTAAATACCTGTGTTATTGGTGCTGAAATAGATGCAGAATTTGTACCAATAAAAGAAATTTGCCTATTATTAGTTGTCAAAAGGCCGTTTGTATTTCGAGTGAAATTTCCCTGCAGATTTAAATCACCACCAAATGCAGTCGACAAAATTAATTCGCTAGTAGCTGGGCCACCAATTGCTCCTATGATTAAATTTCCTCTAACGGTTAAGTTACTGTCCATGGCTAACATAGTTAATGAACCTCTAGAAGCTACCGTTCCAATTTCAAGATTTCCTGCAATTGCTCTATTTTTTTGACTACCGTTTGCTAAATTAACAGTGCAACCATTTTGTATAATTACATTATTTGGATAACCTGCCCCAGATCGATTTTCCCATTCTAATCCTCTGTTATATGTTACGTTTAAAGAATTATAAACTAAAGTTGATGTAGATGAATAAGTAACAGGATTAACGTTTACAAAACCACCTGTGTTTATCTGTAATCGCCCATTGATAGTAGTTGCCGTTCCAAAATTAACTCCAAGATTTACATTTACGTTATTGAAAACAGCTGTTCCTGTAACTGTACCTACTCCTACAAAATTTACTGTACCCCCATCTTCCCCATTAGTGCCTGTTGTTGCCAAACTTCCAGAAGTAAAAGCAACTGTTCCACTCCCAACTATATTTACTGTATTTGCTGCGCCAATTCTAAATATGCCATTTAATAATCGCAATGAATTAGTTGCTGAACTTAATGCAAGTGAAGTATTACTTAATGTTACTACACTACCACCAGAAGTATTTATTGATAGCGTTGCAATTGAAGCTGGTAAAGCTGTACCAGTTATTTGATTTGCAGAACCGTTAAAAGTGAAATTTACACCTGCGGCAAATGTTCGTGTAGTGGTAGTAATTGAGCCATTAATACCATTAGTATTTGCTGTTGTAAAGTTAGAACCAGTGTTTGAAACAAATGAACCCGCTCCACTTAATACTCTTGTGCTTGCATCCAGAGTTGCACCACTAGCAACAGTTACACTTCCAGTTGCGCTAACTACTGCATCAGCCGATAAAGAAACAATATGTGGCGAAACAATAGAAACAATGTTATCATTTCCTGGGGAATTTATCGCATTTACATAAATTCCATCACCAGCTTGATCGTATTCCCAAGTAGTTAAGCTATTGTAATTTCCTGTTTGTCTGGATCTAAATAAAGCTGTAGCATTATTGGCCAGATTCAAAATTACAGGATTGCTATTTGCAGAAGTATTAGAACCATTCGTAGAACGAACTTTATAAAAGTATCTACCAAAAGTTGGTAAAGTAACTATCTGTGATGTTCCGACTACATTTAAATCATTATACCCACTCACATAATTCGAGCTTCCAAAATAAATATTGTCTAAATAAACTCTTCTAGAAGCTGCTGGATTGGCAAAGTTGGTATACACCCCAAAAAATGAAGAAGAATTATAGGTGTTATCTGTTAAAGTTCCTGCAGAAATGGTAGGAGCTGTTAAGTATCTAAAGCCAACTGAATAGGTAACAGAAAAAACTCCACTTGAAGATCTATTTACTCTCAAATTAACACCATCTCTTGCAGCGTTAGCCTGAAAACTTGGTCCAGCTGTATATTCACCTATTTTTGTTTTTGTAAGTCCAGCACTTCTCCAAAGTTCTAAACGATCAGTAACTGCATCAATCCCGATTCTTAAAAAATAACCGTTGAAATTATCTCCAATTGAACTTACCGCAACGGTAGACATTAATATAACTCCAAAATGATTACCAGTTGCTGGGGTGAAATCTGTAGAACCCAAAGAAAACAACCATTCAGTATTTTCTGTACATGGGGTTGTTAATGCTGTATTTCCAACACTTGAATTACTTCCCAAATAAAACCCATCTGTAGTGGCTGATCCACTAGTCAATGTTGCAGCATTTTGAATGGTATAACTTCCAGTACTGCCAGACCAAACCGGTGAAGAGGTGAAATTATTATCTGTAAAGCTTTCAGCGATTGTATTTACATCTAACTTATAGGCAGTTGCACCAGATACTGTATTCCAACTAGACGTGAAACCATACGTGGTAATAGCAGAAACAGCATTTGCAACCGGTGCCAAAATTGCTGCTACTGTAAATGTAGCTTTATAGTTTGCTCCTCCATTATTGGCAAAAGCTGGATTAGTTGGGAATCCCGGAGCATCGGTATAAACTTCCAGAAAATAAGTGCCAGCACTAAGCGAAGCTAAAACATTGGTGGTATTATTATTTACCTCCCAAGTTTGATCACCGTTTCCACCATCATTACTTACAAAACCCATAGAAATTGGAGCATTAAAACTAGGAGCACCTGCAGAAGTTAAATATATTCTATAGTATAATCTGCCACCTGTAATATTCCCCCCGTTATTTTTAAATGTTTTGTTTTGAGCACCAGCTAAAACTAAGGTTTGACTAATAGTAAACGTTCCCAAATTAGCACCTTGAAAATCTGGATTTGCAGTTACAGAAAGTAGATCGTAAAAGGTATTTCCTCCACCGTTGTTATTCAGAATGAGGAAACTTCCAAAAATTCCATTTTGTTGAGCTTTTAAGGTTTCAGCGTTTAACAAAACAATTGAAAAGAAAGCAAATGAAAGAGCAAGTCTTTTAACTGAATTTAAACCCTTGAGAATTTTTTTTGAGAGCGTAAAAATTTTCATATTTATAATTATACTTTTTTTTAATTAATCATTTAATAGTTAAGTAAATTGTATTTTCATCCCAACAAAACTTATCAGACGTTATAAATTAAGTGCTAAAAATATTTTGTGATATTGTTAACAATAATGGAATAAAACCTAAAAAAGCCACGTCTTACAATTTCGAATTCTGGTAGTATGTTGTAAAAAATGCTTAAAATTCAGAAACTGGATTGCTAAAATAAAAGATAGGATTCAAAATCCGAAATATATTTTCCATTTGGCTATATTAACGAAATATCACAATTGCTTTAAAAGCAGATTATTCTGTTTAATTGTGACTTTGTTATGATTTTTAAAATGCTCTTATTTTTTGTTAAACCCAGATAAGTTACCAACAATTAGTTTGATGCTTAATTTTACCAGATCGCCCATGGTTTTTGCAGTAAGAAAAACCTCATTTTTATAGTGTTTGGCTAACTCCTTTTTTAGATTTTCAATTTTTTCTTTGGTTGAAAGTTCATCATGCACCATTGAATCTAATAAATCTTTCACTTGATATCGGGATGATCGTACTCGACGATTAATTAAAGCATGTTCTTCTTTTTGATATTGTAGTACTGATTCTTTGGTCAGATTTTTAGAAACCAGCTTTACAAACATTAAATTTTGCTTGAAAAATTGTGGCATATACACTTTTTTATTTCCTTCGAATGATTGCTGATCAAAATCAAGCGCACACATTCTGTAATGAGTTTCTTCGAAATCTGGAGTTATGTCAACTACAAAATTGCTCGAATGCATGTCGCCTAATAAACGGACAAAGCAACGCTCATTAAATTTCACAAACTCTTTGGCCACACGTATTTCATCAAAATGACGATCGAGAAAATGACCTTGTAAAAACTGATCAGCTGGAATTCCAGCTATATGTTCCTCCACCAATAAATCATTATCAATGAAAAAAGCTATTCGATTAGGTGATAATAAATGCTCCAGTTCTAATCCATAAACTCGGCTGGCATCTGCTTTTTTTATATAGAAATAATCAAAATTATCGTTCAGTTTATTTACAATTCTGATCCTGAATGGTAAGGTATTTCCATAAGTGCACATATCAATCCGATCTACATACAAATGCTTTAACACATTTAGCTCACCACCAGATTTTAGATGAGCATAACAAAGTTTTAATGCTTCATGAATTTCTATTTGCAAGCGTTCTTCAAAATAAACACTTACCCAAAGTGTATCCTTTCCATTGCGATCATAGGTGCTTATTGAGTCACTATACCGTAATAAATCAGCATAAGTAAGCGGTATTAAATTAACTCTTCCATACTTTTTCAGGTAATTTCGAAGGCGTAGACTTATCGGATAAACTATTTTCTTTTTAGAAATCAGGTTCATTTTCAAGTTAAAATTTTTACTTATTAGTTAAGAAAATAGATTATGAATACCAAATTCATGATTCTAATGTAAAATTAAAAATCAAAATTTATCCTTAATTTCTATTATAGTGATTAATTATTACTTGACAATTTTAAGATTCCATTAATTTTATTTCTGAAAAATAGCTTATTCTGATCACAAAGCCTTATTTGTTTCTCAATACAATTAGATTTTTTTCATAGTTTGGCTAGTCGTTTTCTATCTTAATTTTTTGTACTTTGATTTTATGAAATCTAGTTTTAGTATTTTCCTTAATAACATGATCCGATTATTTGTTAGCTTTTTTGCCTAGCTCAATTAAATATTGTGCAATAAGAATTGTAATTAGTTTAAAATCTACCAGTTTTATATGAAAAAACATCTCAATATTGTGTTCCTTGAGGCTAAAACAAGCGATTATGACTTTGTTGTACGATTGTTCAAGGATACAGAAATCGACTTTACTCCTTCTTTAGCTCAATCTACTGAACAATTCAGTGAATTAATTGAAAACTTTAAACCAGATTTAGTTTTATGCAATCAGAATCTTGCACCTTTTGGAATTGAAGATGCCATTATTCAAATAGATCAATCTGGAAAAAATATTCCGTTCATTCTTGTAAATATTTCATTAAAGCCTGGCAGTGAATATGAAGTTGGAAGCTTTCCCGAAAAGTCTTGGGTTTACAAAGTTCATATTTCTGATTTACTTGAAAAAATTCAATCATTATTTAACCTTTCTAATACTGAAATATTGAGTTCGCATGATGTAAAATCACTCACTCGTTTTCAGGATTTATTATTAACCGTTTATCACAAAAGCCCAAATGCCATTTGCGTTTCAAGATTAAGTGATGGAGTAATTGTAGATTTTAATCATACGCTTTCTAAAAAATTGAAATATGAAGAATATGAGTTACTTGGAAAAACTGGACTTGAGTTAGGATTCTGGAAAAGTGAACAAGAGCGTAATGCAATTGTAAGAACTGTAAAAGAAACTGGATCGCTAAAAGATTTTTCAGGATTTAATGTAGATAAATATGGTACTGGAATTTTTTTTAGCGGGAATTTTGATTTAGTAGAAATCCAAGGTGTTGAATATTTACTGTGCAATTTTCAAGATATAACAGAAAAAACAAAAGCCAAAAAAGATCTTGAGATCAGCGAAAATCAATATCGACTTTTAGCAGAAAATGCTACAGATATGATTTCTAGGCTTGATGATAATGCAAAATTTACTTACATGTCCCCAGCATCCGAATCTTTTTTAGGCTATTTGCCCGAAGAAATGATTGGTAAATCCGCTTTTGAATTTATACATGAAGACGATTTACATTTTATAAACTATGCATACGAACAACTTATAAGTAATCAAGAGAGTATCATTATTATATACCGTAAGCGTAGAAAAGATGGAGTATATATTTGGATAGAATCTAAAGCTAGTGCTGTAAAAGATGTGCAAACTGGAGCAGTACATGAAATTATTGCTGTTTCAAGAGATATAACTAAAAGAAAAAAAATTGAAGATGCCCTTATTGAAAGTGAATATTACTACCGATTATTAGCAGAAAACTCCAGCGATATGATTTCCAGACATAGCCCAGACGGTGTTTATCATTATATTTCTCCAGCGAGTTTTCAATTATTTGGCTATCATCCAGAGGAGCTTGTAGGCAGAAACGCTTTCAACTTTATTCATAAAGAGGAAGTGGAAGAATTGAAGAAGACTATGCAATTGGTTATTGAAGAAGAATTGCCTAAAACCTTAGTTTACCGATACAAAAACAAAGATGGAAAATACGTTTGGATAGAATCAACAAATAAAGTATTACATGATAAAAACTCGGGAGAGGTAAGTGAAATTGTATCCGTTTCTAGAAATATTACCCAACGAAAACAAGTTGAAGATAAATTAAAAGAAAAAATAAAAGATCTGGATACGTTTATTTATCGATCATCGCATGATTTAAAAGGTCCAATTTCATCTATGAAAGGATTGATAAATATGGCAAAAATGGAAATTGATAACGTTGAAGCCAATGAATTTTTCGAAATGATGGAGAAAAGCGTTTCACACCTCGATTCTATTTTAATGGATTTGCTAAGCATTACTAAAATAGCACAAGGCCAAAAAAATTTAACAGTTATTAATTTTGATGAAGTGATTAATGAAATTTTATTAAGCCTTCAAAATTTAACAAATTTTAGCAAAATAAAGTTTAACAAAAAAATTATTCAGCAACATGATTTTCTGAGCGATCGAGCGTTAATCAATAACATTTTACAAAATCTGATATTAAATTCAATTGTGTATAGACGCAGTGAACAAAATCTAGGAAATACAAAAATAGAAATCACCGAAAAAGAAACATTCTTAGAAATTATTATAGAAGATGATGCTGAAGGCATACCAGTGCACATGCAAGACAAAGTTTATGAAATGTTTTACCGAGGAAATTTAAAATCTTCAGGCACCGGGCTAGGTCTTTACATTGTAAAAACTGCTATCGAAAAGCTTGAAGGATCAATAGTTTTACAAAGTACCGTTAATGTCGGTACAAAATTTATCATACATTTACCCGTTAACTAAAACGAATAATATTGCAGAAATAGAATGATCACTACCAGCTCAAAATACGAAACAGTCATGTTTATTGATGATAGTGAAATAGACAATCTGATCAATAATCATTTAATCAGAAAATCTAATTTTGCTTCCAAAGTTTGTATTCATAATGGGCCTGGTTCTGCCTTAGAATATCTTCAAAAAGTAAGCAACGATAATCTTCATCCTGAATTAATACCCGACATCATTTTTTTGGATATAAACATGCCAATCATGAATGGTTTCCAGTTTTTAGATGAATATGAAAAAATAGCTAATGTTATAAAAAAGCCAATCAAGATTGTTATTCTTTCTAGTTCTGTAGATCCTGCAGATTTACAACATTCAAAAGAAAATAAATACATTATTAAAATGATCCACAAGCCTCTTTCTTACGATGCTTTAGATGAATTGCTTGAGGAGGGTTCACCTCTTTTTTAATTTTCAAAAATAAATTTCTCTTGCCGCTTTAAATGTATTGCAATGTGCATCTACAATTATTTTTATTGATTCAGAATATCCACCACCCATACTTACCGAAACTGGTATATTTTTATTCCGGCAATAATTTAAAACTATTTGATCTCGCTGATAACAACCTAATAAACTCAAGGATAACTTTCCTAGTTTATCTGTTTTTAATACATCAACACCAGATAAATAGAATATAAAATCAGGTTTAAAAATTTCTGATATGAAACTCAGTTTTTCTCTTAAAATAGTCAAATACTGCTCATCTCCTATTCCAGTTTCTAGTTCTATATCTAAATCAGATTGTTCTTTTATGTATGGATAATTGGCTTTGCCATGCATACTGAAAGTAAATACATTTTTATTGTTGCTGAAAATTTCAGCAGTTCCATTTCCTTGGTGAACATCCAGATCGATAATTAAAATTTTATTTGCTAGTTCTTTTTTAATTAAATAATTGGCTGCAATTGCTTGATCGTTTAACAAACAAAAGCCTTCACCTTTATTAGTGAATGCATGATGAGTGCCGCCAGCAATATTAAAAACTACTCCTCTTTCGAAAGCGAATTTCAAACCTTCTACCGTTCCGCTGGCTATGGTTAGTTCACGTTCTACTAATTTTTCGCTTAAGGGAAATCCAATTCTACGAATCATTGCCTGTGGCAAACTTAGATTTTTCATTTGCGCTAAATAATCCGAATCATGAGTTAGCAACACAGTTTTATCATCCAATATTGCTGGTTGATAGATGTCATTTTTTGAAATAATGCCTTCGTGCAAAAGTTGCTCAGGAATCAGTTCATATTTAAGCATCGGAAAACGATGTCCTGCTGGCAACGGATGTGCATAAATTGGAGAAAATGCAATTTTAAAAGAGTGCATTCAGCAATATTACAATATTGTAGTAAATTTAAATTTAGGAAAAATTAAAAACTAAAGGATTTATTCAATATGTCTTTTCTCGATACTTTCCACAGCCACAATAAAATCAGCAACTGCTTTATCAGCATACGCACCGTACGAATCTGTTAGTGTTCCTTTTGCCCCATCTGTGGTTTCTATTGCATATAAAACCGCAGAATCAGCAGGATCAGTTTCGCCTTCGAAGCGATAAAAATTTACAATACTCACATCTTCAGGTGCATAAATTTTTTCCGCTCCAGCAGCAGATATACCGTTTTCAACCGCTTGGAAATCATTTTCGAATCCGAATTTTTTTAAACTATTGATACATTGAGATAATGTTTTTAAGTCATCATTGCTTAGTTCTGGTTTCATGGTGTTGGTTTTTAGAATTTGAGGAAGGAAAATGATGCCAGAAATTTGAACAAAGTTGATTTAAATAATCAATGAGATAGGATAACTTGAAATTTGAATTTTTGAATAAATGGTAGAATACAGAAACCTTCTTGGTTCCTTGATCCTCTTTTTAAAAGGCTGTAAATGATTGATCAATAAACAAGTAAAAAGTTGTAATCAATTTTTTTGTAATCAAAATTTTTGATTACACTTTTTTTGATTACAACTTTGTAATCAAATTGAAAAAAAAAATTTATTTTGATTACACATTGGCAATAACAAAGCTTATTAGAATCTAATAAGATGCCATTAAGATAGTTGAAATTGGAAGTTCAGTCTTTTTTTATGTGTTAGGGATTATGGATTAAGAAGAGAGGCACTCTTAGGAGGGAAATTTAAGAGAAGAGATTAAGTAGAACGAGTTGGGCTATACATTCAGTTCCGTTTTAAAGATATTCAAAATGTTTATTGTCCGAACTATTTCAATACTTACTCTAAGAAACTTCTAAACATTCGAAATTTAGTCTATTGTAAATTCAAAATAAAACCCAATCATTTAAAAAATAATAAAAATAAACTTTATCCAGAAAACTCTTCAAAATCCGATTAATACAAAATCCCTTTTCACGCTCCAAAAAAAAATACCCCCAGCAAATTTAGTTACACCCCCAACTTAAACTCCGATGTAAAATGAAATTCAATATCTGGATTATCTTTTATCATTACATTCAACATCCATTCAGATTCGGATAAATATACCATGTTTTTATCTTTGTCAAAGGCAATGCTTCGCATTTTAAAACTGGCAAATTCTTCAAGTTTTGCAGAGTTGCCGGTAGGCCAGCAGGCTTTGAAAATGTTGAGCGAATCGAACCTAAAACTGGCTCCATATTTTTTACAATAATATTATCTGTGTTTAGTACTTGTACTGCTTATGCAATGGCAAGCAAGCTCTTTATGGAAAAAACACTTATTAAGTTTATCAATGATGTATTGCTTTAATCCAAATTTCATTTTTTAGGTTTATCTAATTTTAGGGAGGCAGTTTTCGGTTCTATTTTTTTAATGCTTTCTTCGACTGGTAAATTTTCAGGCATTTCTCCGCCAATTTCTTCAATGGTTTTGCGAACTTTTTTGCCAACTTCGTAATGGGTTTGGTTGGCTTTCTGTTTGCCTTTTATCTGTTCACGTTTTAGTTTTTCTTCGGTTTGTGTAGCTCGAAAAAGGTTGGCTGCTAATTCGGTACTGCCCATGTGGTCGAGTATTTTTTGGCTTTTTTTCAATCCTTTTTTTGTGTGTATTCTTTTTGCATCCAATCCACCATAGAGACCTTTGTAGCCATGGTTTTGAAAAATAGCATAGTCTATTTCGGTAATTACTCCTGCATCTTTGGCTGCGGCAGCCAATTGGGCATTGTGTTTTGCCATTTCGTTTCGCAAAAACAATCGCTTTTCATCTTCGGTGCTTAAGCGATTGTATTCTTCCATTTGCCGAATCTCTTGTAATCGTGTTTGCACAGCAAAATAGGTTTGCCCCAATGCAACTACTTCTTTACTTGGATCGGCATTTTGCACTACCAGATAACAGGCGTATCGGCTCAGTTTGTAGCTTTGCATTTCCCTTTCCGCACCCGAGCCAATGGCAACCATCTCGTTGACTTCAACGAGATGGTTTTCGACACGTTGCCCACTATTTTTACACGCCTCTTTTGCTTTTTCTACTACCGAAGTAAAGTTTCTAAAATCGGTATATTCCAATGCTTTGGCTAATTGGCGAGCCGTCCAAAAATCATTGCCGTTTTCGTCATTATGTTTAATTTGTTCAAAAATTGATAAAACCTTTTTGCTTAATTCCTTTGCCATACTTTTAAATATTGGGTGTTAAAATTAAATTATAGCCTCTTAAGTTAACTCAAATCTTTAAAATTAATCTTTTTCCCTTACACCCCCAACTTAAACTCCGATGTAAAATGAAACTCAATATCAGGATTATCTTTTATCATTACATTCAACATCCATTCAGATTCAGATAAATATACCATGTTTTTATCTTTGTCAAAGGCAATGCTTCTCATTTTGAAACGGGCAAATTCTTCTAGTTTTGCAGAGTTGCCGGTAAGCCAGCAGGCTTTGAAAATGTTGAGCGAATCGAACCGACAACTGGCTCCATACTCATGCAATAGGCGATATTGGATTACTTCGAATTGCAACTCTCCTACTGTGCCCACAATTTTTCGGTTGCCGGGTTGTTGCTCAAATAACTGAGCCACGCCTTCGTCCGTTAATTGCTGAATTCCTTTTTCCAGTTGCTTGGATTTCATCGGATCGGTGTTGATTAATTCCTTAAATATTTCGGGTGAAAAACTTGGAATTCCTTTAAACATAAAATCTTCTCCATCGGTTAGCGTATCGCCAATTTTAAAATTTCCGGAATCGTACAAACCAATTACATCCCCTGGAAAAGCTTCATCTATAATACTTTTTTCGCGCGCCATAAAACTACTAGGACTAGAAAATTTTATGTTTTTATCTAAGCGCACATGATGTACAAATTTGTTGCGCTCAAATTTACCCGAGCAAATTCTCAAAAATGCAATTCGGTCGCGGTGTTTGGGATCTAAGTTGGCATGTATTTTAAACACAAAACCACTAAATGCTTTCTCGTTCGGGTATATTAATCGTTCGTCGGTTTCGCGCGGTGCTGGGGTTGGTGCAATTTTTATAAACGTATCCAGCAATTCTTTTACTCCAAAATTATTGACTGCACTTCCAAAAAATACAGGAGCTACTTTTCCTTCAATATATTTCTGCCGATCAAAAGGTTCAAAAACTCCTTCAATCAACTCTACATCTTCTCTCAATTGTTCAGCATATTTTCCGGTCAGCTCGTCCAGCACTTTATCATTTAAATCAGAAATTATCACCGACTTTTCATGCACTTTGGATTTTTCGGGTTCAAACAAATACAAATTATGATCGAATAAATTATACACTCCTTTAAAAGTTGAGCCCATGCTTATCGGCCAACTCAATGGTCGAGTTTTGATACTTAGTTTCTCTTCCAGCTCGTCCAACAAGTCGAAAGGCTGCTTACCATCGCGATCCATTTTATTGATGAAAACAATCACCGGCGTATTTCGCATCCGGCAAACTTCCATCAGTTTTTCAGTTTGAGTTTCTACCCCTTTCACACAATCTACCACCAAAATTACACTATCCACCGCTGTTAAAGTTCGGTAAGTATCTTCTGCAAAGTCCTTATGACCAGGAGTATCCAGTATATTTACCTTCACACCTTTATAATCGAAACCCATAACCGAGGTTGCCACAGAAATTCCTCTTTGCTTTTCTATTTCCATAAAATCGGAAGTAGCAGTTTTCGTTATTTTATTCGATTTTACCGCTCCTGCCGTTTGTATAGCACCACCAAAAAGCAAGAACTTTTCCGTGAGCGTGGTTTTACCAGCATCCGGGTGACTTATAATTGCAAACGTTCTTCTCTTACTTATTTCGCCTTCAATGCTCATTTTTTTCCTATCTAAAAGTTTGCAAATATAGAATTATTGCACCTTAACCAGCCCGAAACAATAAATCAGGTTTATTTCGCATCTTATTAATTTGGTATGCAAAACGTTTATAAATTTGCAACCTTAAAATAATGGTATGTATTCGAAAGAAATAAAAATTGCTTTGTCGGCTCTGATGGTTTTGGGTGTGGTTTTTCTGTGTTATATCGGCTGGTGGGGCACTGGCGTTTTGCTGTTTTTGTTGGCAGGCATCGTAGTTTTAACAATTTTTAAGAACGAATACAATATGCTTGCCTTCTTTTTTATGCGCCGTGGAAATTTCGAAAAGGCCGAAAGTGCACTATTAAGAATTAAACATCCCGAAAAATTTACGCAAAGTCAGCATAGCTTTTATTACTATTTGCTTGGCATTGTAGAATCTCAGAAAAAATCGTTTGCCAAATCGGAGCGGTATTTTAAACGGGCGTTGGATATTGGATTGAGAATGGAGCATGACCGAGCGATGGCAAAGTTAAACCTGGCAGGTTTTAGTCTTTCAAAAAGAAATAAGCGAGAGGCGATGATGCACCTAGCCGAAGCTAAAAAATTAGATAAAAATAAAATGCTTACTGATCAGGTTAAAATGATTGAAGCACAATTGAAGAGAATTTAGGTTTTCGTAGCTCCTGTAATCTTTGTTTTATTTATTTATCCTACAATGATTTATTAACCAATTTGTCATACTATTTCTTAACCATAGTACTGATTGATTAATTTTTTATTAATTTTTAGTTTTTTGATTTTTAACTGATTAATAAACAATGTGTTTAAAATTATTTTGGGCTTACCTCCTCAATTAAAAAAAATTGAGGAGGTCGGGCTTTACGCTGTATCTTTTTTGTTTTAATTGTTTTTTAAAGGATCTCGTCAGAAATGACGAGACCGCTAATCCCTAAGCCTCACTTTGAAGTTGATTTATTTTAAATTGATCTTTAAACGTAAACCATTATTAAAGTCTTTTAACATTAAATCTATAACTCGAAAAACAAACTAAGCTTCTTAGTTTATCGCTAAAGATTTAAAAAATAATTAAATTCTCTATTTACTTCCCTCCAGTATTTTGTTTTTTCAATTTTTCTAATCGTTCAAGTCGGGCTTTCTCTTTATTCTCCTGAACTTTTCTTAGCAATTCTTCCTGTGCTTTTAAATCAGCATCTGCTTTTTCCTTAGCAGCTTTTTGAGCTCGTATCCGCGACTCATAAGAAATTCTAAATAGTTCTTCCTGTTCAGCTGTCATTTTTTCACCACGTGCTGAAGCTGCTTGTCTGGCCTTGTCACGTTGAATTATGTAATCTGACTCTTCATTTTTCTTAGATGCGTTTTCAGCATCAATTTTTTCCTGAGCTATTCTTCTGGCATCATCAATTTTTTTCTGCTCTGCTTGTTGAGCCGCTAAATCAGCTGCGTTTTTCTCTTTATTTGCTAATTCTATTGCAGCCAAACGAGCTGCCTCGGCTTTATTTTTTGCTTCTAAAGCTAATCGATCAGCTTCGGCTTTTGCGTTTTTATCAGCTTCTAGTTTCGCTAAACGATCCGCTTCAATTTTGTTTTTTGCTTCCGCTGCCAATCGATCCGCTTCTGCTTTTGCATTTTTATCGGCTTCTAGTTTCGCTAATCGATCTGCTTCTGCTTTGTTTTTAGCTTCTGCTGCTAATCGATCTGCTTCTGCTTTCGCATTTTTATCGGCTTCTAGTTTTGCCAAACGATCCGCTTCAGCTTTGTTTTTAGCTTCTGCTGCTAATCGATCCGCTTCGGCTTTAGCGTTTTTATCAGCTTCTAGTTTCGCTAAACGATCTGCTTCAACTTTTGCTTTTGCTTCTGCTGCCAAGCGATCTACTTCCGCTTTAGCATTTTTATCCGCTTCTAGTTTTGCTAAGCGATCTGCTTCAATTTTGTTTTTTGCTTCTGCTGCTAATCGATCTGCTTCAGCTTTCGCGTTTTTATCTGCTTCCAGTTTTGCTAAACGATCTGCTTCTATTTTATTTTTAGCCTCGGCCGCTAATCGATCTGCTTCGGCTTTCGCATTTTTATCCGCTTCTATTTTCGCCAAACGATCTGCTTCAACTTTTGCTTTTGCTTCTGCTGCTAATCGATCAGTTTCTGCTTTCGCATTTTTATCAGCTTCTATTTTTGCCAAACGATCTGCTTCTATTTTGTTTTTTGCTGCTGCTGCCAATCTATCAGTTTCTGCTTTTGCGTTTTTATCCGCTTCCAGTTTCGCTAAACGATCCGCTTCTATTTTGTTTTTTGCTTCTGCTGCCAATCTATCTGCTTCTGCTTTCGCGTTTTTATCAGCTTCTAATTTCGCTAAACGATCTGCTTCTATTTTATTTTTAGCCTCAGCTGCTAATCGATCCGCTTCTGCTTTTGCGTTTTTATCTGCTTCGAGTTTTGCTAAACGATCTGCTTCTATTTTATTTTTAGCTTCGGCTGCTAATCGATCTGCTTCTGCTTTAGCGTTTTTATCGGCTTCTAGTTTTGCCAAACGATCTGCTTCAACTTTTGCTTTTGCCTCAGCTGCAAGTCTTGCTTTAATTGCTTTATCGGCATCTATTTTTGCCAATCGGTCGGCTTCTGCTTTTGCTTTTGAATCATCAATTAATATTTGTCCACTACCACCATTAGCTGCCACATAAGCTGCTTTTGCTTTTTCTCTTTTTGCTTCTAATTGTAGTTCTTGCTGATTAGCAGCTTCGGTATTTTTTGCTAATTTCTCTTCACTTTCTGGCGTTCCTTCTGCTCGTAATTTTTTTAATTCATTAAAAATTTCCTCTTCTTCTTCTTTATTTCTTGCACTTAATTCAGTATCAAAATCCAGATTAGTTTCAGCTTTGTTAAAGAAAATTTCAGCGATAGGTTCCTTAAACATGGAAGTATTTAATCCATTCACATACCTGAAAATTACCACATTGAAAATAAAATCACGATAAGGACCAGATTCTCCATCAGTATTGGTTACAAAAGAAATGCGCTTGGTTACAAAGCCTGGTTTCGATATTTCTATTAAATATTTAGCATTAGGATCTAAGGCAAAAAAGAATCGACCATTGCCTCCAGTTGCAACTTCGCTAACATATGCTCCATTTTTTGAAACAGAAATCTTAGCTCCACTTAAATTTTTATCTCCTTCTCGAACGATACCGTCAATTTCAAATTTATAAGGTTGCGCATAGGCTTGTTGGGTTAATCCAAAAGCAAAAAATACGCTTACAATGACATTTATTAAATTAAACTTGAAAAATGGGTGACGGGTCATAATCTAAAAAAAAGTATAACGATTTAAACAGTTGATCGTGTACGGACAATTTTCGGCTTTGTTCAAAACCAATGCCCAAATTTATGCTTCTAATTTATAATTCACTTATTAATAGAGTAAATTAAATTTTTTTCACGATCATTTATTTCATTCATAATCATTTCCGCATGCACTCTGGAATTTTCGATAAACCAAATATGAGTGTGCATTCCTCCACAAATTACACCTGCCAGAAAAATGTTTTTAGCCGATGATTCCATGGTGTTTGGATTATAGTCAGGCTCATGAGGATATTCATTTTTTAAAGAAATATCAGCATTTTGCAGAAAACTAGTATCGGGTTGGTAGCCAGTCATGCTTAACACAAAATCATTTTCTAAAATTTTTGAACCTTCAGGCGTTTGTAAAATTACATCATGTTCTCGTATTTCGCTTAGTTCACTATTGAAATATGCCTTTATAGAACCTTCTTTGCATCTATTTTCAATATCTGGTTTTGCCCAATATTTCACCCGATCGGTAAAACTTGGTTCTCTGATAACCATGGTTACTTCTGCACCTTTCCTATAACATTCCAAGGCTGCATCAACCGCCGAATTGTTCGATCCAATCACCAAAACTTTTTGAAACGCATAATAATGAGCATCGAAAAAATAATGGCGAACTTTTGCTAAATGCTCACCTTTTATATACAACATCACTGGTTTATCATAAAAACCCGTTGCAATAATGATGTATTTAGCTTTCAGATTTTCCTTCGCAGTTTGTATTTCGAATCCAAATTCGGTTTTATGAATACCTTTTACTTGCTCAAAAAGTCGTAAATCTGATTTAATTAATTGGGCCACTCTTCGGTAATATTCCAACGCTTCACTCCTATTTGGCTTACTTTGAATACTCACAAAAGGTACATCGCCAATCTCCAACTTGTCGGATGTTGAAAAGAAGGTCATGTTCAACGGATAATTATAAATTGAATTGGTAATGCAACCTTTATCAATTATTTTAAAACTTAATCCTTTCTTTTTTGCTTCAAGTCCGCAGGCTAAACCAATTGGCCCCGCTCCTATAATTACTAAATCAATCATATATTTAGAAATAAACTCAATTTTCTAATGCTCTACTTTCGCTTTGGCTAGATTCAAGAAAAATATACTGCCATATTTTATTTATAGTACAACCCAATTTATAATTGTAAAGTTTCTTGAATGGTAAATTAAGCGTAAACAAAACTCAAAAGCAATTATTTAACAATGGTAATTAATGCAAATAAAGTAGTTTTGACTTTTTACCATTCATGAGCAAAACCAAGTCAAAAGCTGCTATCGGGTTTATTTTCGTTACCTTATTAATTGATATTACGGGAATTGGAATCATTATTCCGGTTTTACCAAAACTGTTGGAGCAATTATTACAAACCGATTCCATCAGTCAAATTTCCAGATATGGAGGCTTTTTGATGTTCGCCTATGCAGTAATGCAATTTTTATTTGCCCCACTTATTGGTTCATTGAGCGATCGGTATGGTCGGCGGCCAGTGCTATTGCTTTCATTATTTGGTTTTGGCATCGACTATATATTTATGGCTTTTGCACCAAGTATTATTTGGCTATTTGCAGGCAGAATAGTTGCTGGTATTTTAGGTGGAAGTATTACCACGGCAACTGCCTATATCGCAGATATTAGTTCGGAAAAAGATCGCGCACAAAATTTTGGACTCATCGGTGCAGCATTTGGTATTGGTTTTATTTTAGGTCCGGTTATCGGAGGTTTATTGGGCGCGTTTGGCACACAATATCCATTTCTATTCGCGGCTTTACTTGCCTTAATCAATTGTTTATACGGTTATTTTGTTTTACCCGAATCTCTATCGTTAGAAAACCGAAGAAAATTTGAATGGAAACGAGCAAATCCAATAGGGGTATTATATCAATTAAAAAAATACCCTGTTATTTCCGGATTTATAATTTCTATCATGCTGATTTATATTGCCGGACAAGCCACACAAAGTGTTTGGACCTATTACACCATTGAGCGATTTCAATGGAATGCTACTTGGATTGGTTATTCTTTAGGTTTTGTAGGATTAACTGTCGCTATTGTGCAAGGTGGTTTGATCCGGATTATTGTACCCAAACTTGGACAAAAAAACTCCATTTTTATCGGTTTGGGTTTATATGCCTTAGGATTTTTACTTTTTGCTTTTGCCAGTAAAGGTTGGATGATGTTTGCATTTATGATTCCCTATGCAATGGGAGGCATAGCAGTACCAACTATGCAAGCTTTAATGAGCTCACAAGTGCTCGCTAACGAGCAAGGAGAATTGCAAGGTGCTTTAACCAGTTTGATCAGCATTACCAGTATTATTGGCCCGTTAGTCATGACCAATCTTTTTGCTTATTACACTTCCGAAGCTAGTTCAATCTACCTACCCGGAGCACCTTTTTTATTGGGTTCTATATTGAGTGTAGGTAGTATGTTTTTTGCTATGCGAACGCTATCTGTAAATTTAATTGGGAAAAAATAAATTGTATTTAAATTAGTTAGAAACAAAAAAAGTCAGCGAATAACTGACTTTTTTTTATTTAAATAAATTGATTCCTTTTAATGATGAATTAAAATAGTTTTAATTTATAGAATTAAACTTCTTCTAACGTAATTATCATTCCGGTAACTTCTGTCAATTTTACATCCGCAGCTTTTTCTTGTTCCAAAATGCTGTGTAGCATTTCTACAACAGTATCATGACCTAAAATCCCTGCAAACGCAGCTAATGTTCCATAGGTTGCTATTTCGTAATGTTCCACTTTTTGTGCTGCAGAAATAATTCCAGCATCGCACATCATTCCAGGCTCACATTCTTCCATTATGCTTTCAGCTTCTTTCAATAAACCATCCATGGCATCGCATTTTTTTGCTTGAGCTTTTAATCCTAATTCTGCAAAAACCTCTACCAAACTGCTTACCTGTTCTTTCGTTTCTTCCAAATGATTTTTTAAAGCGGTTACCAATTCTAGTGCTGTAGCATTTTTTACCATTTTGGGTAGGGCTTTTACCAATGCTTTTTCAGCATAATAAATGTCTTTTAAACCATCTTCAAATAATTCCTGCAATTTGCTTTTATTATTATTGCTTGATTTTGTTTCAGGTTTTTTTGTTGTACTTGTTGTTTTAGATTTTACCTCAGTTTTCATGTTTTTTAATTATTTTTTGAATTATAAAATTGCTTCTTTTATTAAAATATATTGTTTAAGGGATTAATTATGTGTTCTTTATTTTGATTATCATCTGCTGGCATAGTGGAATTTTTAATTCTCATATCAGGTTTTTTTATTTCTTCAAAATCTACCAAATCACTTTCCTCATCTTTTGCATAATCATCCTTATGTTCATCCTCATGCGGCGTCATAATAAAACCCCGTTCCAGATTTTCAATAGGTTGCTTTTTAATTAAATCATCTCGATTTTCATCTAATCGAAGGTCTTGCCCGTCATGTACTGGGTTCCTATTACCATTCGATTCATTTTTATCTTCAGGGAAAATATTTTTCCCATCAAAATTTGGCTTAGTAATTTTCATGTTGCTTAAATTGTTCATGCCAAGTTGTTAAATAATAATGCCATAGCCATATTGTCTATAAACATCGTTTTTATGAATTGGCACGTGTATTTTCGTACTCAAAGCTGGGAAAGGCTTGATTGAAATAATATTATGTAATATTTAAAACCTTTGAGATCCCAAGATAAACATATCCCACGATTGAAACCGTGAGGTATAAAACCTACCCTACCTCCCCTATCAGCGCCTCCATCGTTAACCCTGGCCCAAAAGCACAGGCTAATAACTTTTGATTGGCTTGGGTACTTTCGTTTTCCAACAGGTTTTTTAACACAAAAAGTATGGTAACGGATGACATGTTTCCGAAATTTTTAAGAATTTGGTAAGAGGTTTCGTTATCGCTTTTGCTGATGTTTAATGCGGCTTCAACGGCTTCCAGAATTTTTACTCCACCAGGGTGTATGGCAAACAAATCAATTTCGCCTTGTTGGGTTTTAGCTTTTTCAAATAATTTCTGCGTGAGCGATTGTATGTTTTCTCTTATTAAATCGGGCACGTAAGCACTTAGGCGCAAATCGAAACCAAAATCACCAATTTTCCAAACCATTTCTTTAGAGCCTGCAGGTTCAAACTCAGAATAAAAACTTAAAGGTGCCAGACTTTTTTGACGGGAATTTACCATGGCTTTTTGCGAAACAATGGCCGCTGCCGCCCCATCGGCAAATATCGCATTCGCAACTATTTGATCAGGAATTTCACTTTTTTGATAATGAAGGGTACACAATTCTACTCCTGCAACTAATACGATCGCTTCTGGATCTGAATTGGAAATGTACCAGGCAGATTTTAATGCATTAATAGCTGCATAACAGCCCATAAAATTTATACAAGTGCGTTCTACATTTCTTTTCAATCCTAATTTTTCGATAAGTTGAATATCAATGCCTGGTGCCGACATACCCGTGCAACTAAAAACAATCAAATGAGTGATGGCTGATTTGTCGAAATCTCTCAGATTTTCCATTGCTTCAAGCGCCGATTTTTCACAAAGTTCAACAGCAAACTCATCAAACAAACCCATTCTGCCAGCTACACCCATCGGGGTTCGCGCTTCATCGTGGTAAAATATCTCGCTTTCCCCTTCAAAATCACTCGAAAAATCTTTTAAAACCGTGTATCTGAAATCTATTCCGCTGCTATTGTAAACTTTTCTCAACAATAATTTGCTCAACCTATTATCTCCGCTAATAGCCGCCAGCTTATTGTATTGCTCGTTTTGAGCTATTTTATTGGGCGGTACAGCGGTTCCTATGGATTGTATCTTGACTTTATTATTCAAAGCTTATTTTTTGAAGAGGTACGTAATTCGGCAATATAAAATTCTGTTTTGTTTACTATTTTGCATAATCATACAATCGGTATTCCCAAAAATGCTTTTTAATATCCAAAATATAATCTAATTTTTCGTAATTTGTTTTTATTTACCTTTATTCAAATTTGAAGCAGGAATTCAATTTTTTAATTAGATATTTATGAAAATAATTCCAGCCCTATGTTTATTTACGGTATCGTTTTCAATCTTTAATTAAGCCTTATGAGTTTCAAAAGCATCGTTCTCATTATATTATCCATCTTTTCGACAGCCGTTTTTATGACCAATAATGAGTCGGTCGATATTAAATTATTATTTGGAGATGTAACCATAGCAAAAAATCTCTTGCTAGTTTTGTTTTTATTTATTGGTATGGTTATCGGTTTTATTATAGCCAGACTCGTTTACCAAAAGAAAAAAACGGAGGTAATTAACAATCCAAACCTTCGCCCTTTATCACCAGAAGACCAAGGTTATATTTCGTAAAAAACCTTTCCGAATTTTTCGAGTGAGGGAAGTTTTACCTGTTTATCGAAAATACCATAAACTGCAGACCCACTTCCACTCATAGCTGAATATATTGCTCCAGTAGCATAAAACTCATCTTTTATAGTTTTTATCTGTGCGTGCGATTTGAAAATACTTTCTTCAAAATCATTTTCAATAAAGCCTTTCCATTTTTCTGGCTCAAAATTAATTTTTCGTAATACTCCAGCGTTTTTGTTGGATGGAATAATACCTGAATATGCCTCTGCTGTGCTAATATGAATTTCAGGATAAACAATTACTACATTAAAATTCCAATGAAAATATATTTGTTCAAAAACATCTCCTTTTTCATAAGCAAACACGGGTTTGTTTTCGATAAAAAAAGCACAATCACTCCCGAGCAACCTTGCATAATCTTGTAATTTACCATTATCGATGCTTAAATTAAATAAATTATTTAATGCAATTAATGTGTAAGCAGCGTCGGAAGAGCCACCACCTAAACCTGCACCAACAGGTATATTTTTATGTAAATGAATATGAACTTCTGGAATATCAAAATCGTTTTTAATTAAATGATAGGCTTTAATACATAAATTAGTTGAAGCTGAACCTGGAATTTCAATTCCTGAGGATGTAAAACTTAAAGCAGAAGAAGGGACAATTTCAAGGGCATCAAACACTCGAACCGGATACATAATTGTTTCGATTTCATGAAAACCATCAGAACGTTTGGCGGTTACTGCCAATCCAATGTTTATTTTAGCGTTTGGAAATACAACCATTTATCAACATAAGTAGGAAACCAAAACTACATTTATTTTATTTGTAAGAAAGTTAAGACAATTAATTATGCAAAATTATCTGGATCTGATGAAAAAAGTGCTCGAAACAGGCACAGATAAAGAAGATCGAACAGGAACAGGCACAAAAAGTATTTTTGGGTATCAAATGCGATTTGATTTAGAAGCTGGATTTCCTTTGGTTACAACCAAAAAAGCCCATTTGCGATCCATAATTCATGAGCTAATTTGGTTTTTGAAAGGTGATACAAATATTGGGTATTTAAAAGAAAATAAAGTTGGAATTTGGGATGAATGGGCAGATGTGGATGGCAACCTAGGTCCAGTTTATGGTGAGCAGTGGAGATCGTGGCCAACTGTTGATGGAAGACATATTGATCAGATTTCGCAAGTCATACATCAACTAAAATCAAATCCAGATTCAAGAAGAATTATTGTGAGTGCTTGGAATGTTGGTGAAATAGAAAAAATGGCTCTTCCACCTTGTCATTGTTTTTTCCAATTTTATGTGGCAAATGGTAAACTTAGCTGCCAATTATATCAACGGAGTGCAGATATATTTTTAGGTGTTCCTTTTAATATTGCTTCTTATGCATTGCTAACCATGATGGTTGCGCAAGTTTGCCAATTAAAAGTTGGTGAATTTATACATACGTTGGGCGATGCTCATTTATATTCCAACCATTTGGAGCAAGCTGAATTACAATTAACTAGAAAGCCTTTTAATTTACCTCAATTAAAAATAAATCCAGAAGTTAATGATATTTTCAATTTCAAATTTGAAGATTTTGAATTATTGAATTATGAATCACATCCTCATATAAAAGCGGCTGTTGCAATTTAAATGTTAATTAGAAAATTTCCCAAAAAGAAGATAATGCAAAAAGACCAAATAATTTCTATTGTAGTTGCAACCGGTGAAAATAATGAAATTGGAAAAAACAATGAATTATTATGGCATTTACCAGCAGATTTAAAACATTTCAAAAATACAACAACGGGTGGAACCGTGATAATGGGCCGAAAAACCTATGAATCTATCGGCAAAGCATTACCAAACAGAAAAAATATTGTAATTACATCTCAACCAAATTTAGACGGTGAAAGCATAGAAACTGCTTTAAACATCCAGATTGCTTTGGATAAATGTAAAACTGAAAAGGAAATATTTATTATTGGAGGGGGCTCTATTTACAGGCAAGTTTTAGCACAAACTGATAAAATCTATTTAACTATAGTTCATCATAAATTTGATGCAGATGTATTTTTCCCATTTATCAATACTAATGAATGGATTGAAAAAAGCAGAAATTTTAATCAAGCTGATGAGAAAAATAAATATGATTTTAGTTTTGTGATTTTACAAAGGAAGTAGATTTAATGCAATTCAGACAATATTCATTTAATAAATTGAAGATATTCTTATTGTTAAGTGTACTTTTTGAAATTCTTTTATTAACTTTCTTAAGAGGAAAATTGGGCCTATATTTAAGTCCAATTTTTATTTTATTGTTTGGAATAACAACGGCTATACTTCCTTTATTTATTTATTCTGCAGAAATAAAAATTCAAATTAAGAAAATTAAGGTAAAAGAAAAAACGCAGATTTATTTCTTATTTGCCATTTGCACTTTTTTGTTTTATTTATTTTATCAGAAAATAATAGATGAAAATCAAATAAATTATCATGTTTCAGACATAATTCCATCTATTGAAATATATGTTGTACGATTTATAAAAGATGAATATCCCTATTCCTTAATAACAGTTTTTGATTATCCCTTGCCTCCAACCTACCTTCCAATGATGTGGTTTCCATTTATTGGACCAGAATTATTGAATATAGATTATCGTTGGATGGCCTATTTAATTTTACTAATTGGCTTAATTTTTTACATTAATCATATTAATTCTTTAAGCCTAACTCAAAATGAGAGAGTTGGTAAAACTTTACTTCCATTTTTGATTTTATTCAGCATAGCCTATTGCAAACCTGGTGAAATAGCGAATAGTGTTGAATTAATGATAGTTGGTTATTACCTGATTCTCATATATGCAATTTTATCAGGCAGATATCTAATTTTCGCGTTAGCCATAGTTTTATGTTTGCTTTCTCGATTTTCTTTTCTTTTTTGGTTGCCTTATGCAGGTATTGTAATTTTAATCTATGAAGGAATAAGAAAAACAAGCATTATTGCTTTACTAGTAACTGCAGGAATTTTAATTTTTTATATTATTCCTTTTCTTTCCAAAGATTGGAGTAGCTTCCAAAAAGGATTAGATTATTACACATTCGCTGCAATGAATGAATGGAAAGGACAAAGCTGGCAAGATAAAAATGACACTCCACATCAGCTAAATCAAGGAATGGGGTTTGGAATTTACTTTTATAGATTTCTGGAAGTAGACTTATTAGATCGAATAAAAATATTGAAAACTTGGCATTTAATAATTTCTATACTATCTGTTATAATTTTTTCTGCTTTACATTATTTTAAATTTAAAGCAATTGATCATAAATTAGTTTTAATTTGTGGATTAAAATTTTGTCTTTGCTTTTTTTATGCATTTATCCAAGTGCCTTATATATATTTATTTATCCCTTTAATATTTATAAGTGTATTTATTATATCGACGATTAATTTTGAAGATATAATTCTTAAAAAAGAAGAATCATTTTTATCCTAATGGGATATTTGTATCATTCACAATATATAATGGTCTATTTTTCACATTATGACTTATTCTACTAATGTATTCACCGATAATCCCAATAGAAATAAGCTGAATACCACCGATAAACATAATACTTAATATTAAGGATGTCCAACCTGGGATGTAGTCTTTAGAAACAAGCCTAGCATAAAGAGCATATATCATAACGAAGAAAGAAATTCCAGAAACGATAAAACCAGCAACAGTTGCAAATTTCAGCGGAAAATTAGAAAATCCTGTAATACCGTCTAATGCAAAACGAAGCATTTTGCGATAGGTATAGCCTGTTTCTCCACTCTGACGAGGATCTCTTTCGTATTCTACAAAAGTTTGTCTAAAGCCAATCCAAGATATTTGCCCTCTTAAAAATTTATTTTGTTCGGGCATTTTTTTTAGAATATCAACCACTTTTTTATCCATAATCCTAAAATCGCCAGTATCGACAGGAATGGTTATAGATGTAATGGAAGCAAGAATTCGATAAAATTGTTTTGCTGTAAATCGTTTCATCCAACTTTCTCCTTTTCTGGCTTTTCTACGTGCATAAACAACTTCAAATCCTTCTTTCATTTTTGTGTATAAATCGCTAATTAATTCTGGAGGATCCTGTAAATCTGCATCAATAATTACAATTGCTTCACCAATTGCTAAATCCAAACCAGCAGTAACGGCTATCTGATGGCCAAAATTTCTACTAAAATCTATGTATTTAATAGATGGATCTGTAGAAGCCATTGCTTTAATTAATTCTAAAGATCGATCGCGACTACCATCGTTAATAAAAATAAACTCATAACTAATATTCATTTCAGTAACAACTTTTTTTAGTCGCTCTGTAAGGTTATAGATGTTTCCTTCTTCGTTGAAAATTGGGATAATGATGGAAAGTTGCATTAATTTATCTTGAAAATATATTATACTTAAAAATACACCAAATTGCTCTAAAACCATCTACTGCACTTATTTTTTTTCCTTCCTCATACGTTCGGCCATAATAAGATATGCCAACTTCATATATACGTATTTTTGGAATTTTAGCAATCTTAGCAGTTACTTCTGGTTCAAATCCAAATCGTTTCTCTTTTAGAATTAAACTTTTAATTACTTCAATTCTGAACAATTTATAACATGTTTCCATATCTGTAAGATTTAAATTAGTAAATAAATTAGACAAAAAAGTCAGAAATTTATTACCGATTGTATGCCAAAAGAAAAGAATACGGTGTGGATTACCTCCCATAAATCTAGAACCATAAACCACATCTGCAACACCATCGCAAACTGGTTTTAATAAGATATTGTACTCTTGTGGATCATATTCCAAATCCGCATCTTGAATTATTAGATAATCACCAGTTGCCTTCAAGATACCGGTATGTAATGCAGCACCTTTTCCCTTATTTACAGCATGTGAATAAAATTGAACGGGAAAATCAGGGTTTTCAATAATGTAATTTTGAACAGATTCTATAGTTTGATCTGTTGAACAATCATTTACTAAAATTATCTCAAAACCAATATTATTAATAAGTTTAACATCTTTAATTTTATTCAGAATAAAATGGATTGTTTTTTCTTCATTATATGCAGGTATTACGATGGATAATGTAAAATTTTTACTCATGTTTGTAATTTAAAAACTTTTTGCACATAAAAAGTGCAATATTGCAATTTTTTAAGGAATAGAAAATTAATTACGATATGTTGACAAAAAATAAAAATTTAATAAGATTCCTAGTTTTTATGATTATAGGATTATCAGGATGTGATGGTAGTGAAAAAACTCAATTTGCATTATACTTTAAAACTGACATTGATAATTTAATTGGATGGGTCGACCATCCAAGTTTTATGAGAACAGACGATTCATATTCTAGTATTTATGTTTGCAAATTGAATAATGAGGTTAAAACTACCTATCCTTTTCACTTTGCAAATGATCAAATTAAAGGTGGATCAAATTCAATATTGGAAATTAAAGTTGGCAGTATGATTTATTTTCAAGAAAGAGATGGTAAGTGCACATTAATTGCTGAAATTAAAAAAGAAAATGAAATCGTTAAAATTTATGAAAAGCAACTAAATGGAGAAGAAATAAAATCTAAAAATTGGACTAGTATAGAAATGGTTTTACCGATAAGAGACGATCAATTTAATAAGGATGGATACAGTTTAACAACCTATTTTAAGCAAGATGCCAATTCGGAAATTTTAATTGATGATTTTGTAATTCATTATCGAGATTAAAACTCATCAAGTCCTCGTTTAGCTTTATAGTAATTTGGTGTTTTTAATTCATAGTTGTTAAAATATTTTTTATTAGTTAAAAAAACTGCCCAGTAAGTAGCTTTCGTAGTACTATCCCAATGGATGTAAGTAGCTTTGTACTGAAAGGTTTGAAAAATATTTAGATAAATAAAAAAAGGAAGTAAAATAAATAAAATAGATTTTTTCCATATGGTTTTGCTCCATACTTGAATTAATCCAGCTAAAGGAATGGAAAGCAAAGGTAAATATTCAACCATATTTCTTGCACCAAAACATCCTCCATACCACCAACACCACCAGCTAAAAGTAATATAAATTAGCAAAGCAATAATCAAAGGAATTGAAACATAAAAATCTTTATATACTGTTTTTAAATTCAAAAAACCTAGAATACATAAGCCTGCTAGAGGTGTGTATAGCAACCAGCCTTTTCTATAACTAAATAGCCCTTCTAAAATAAAAGGTCTATTAAAGAAAAAACTCTCATTTTGATACGAATAAAAGATATAATCGCCAGTAATTAATTTCCAATAAAGCATTTGAGGAATTAATATTATAAATGCAGCGAATATTATACATATTATTTGTAAATAATTTTTGAAGAAAAAAGAAATTTTACTACCGATTTCATTAAAATTATTTACTTGATATAAAATGAAAAAAAGTATAATTAGACAATTAATAGGTCGTAGTAAAATTATTGACCCTATTACTAATCCTAAAATTATAGCTTTAAAAAACGTTTGTTTGATATGCCATTTAATAGTAAAATAAATAAATACCGAAAATAGAAAAAAACTATAAACGTGCGACATCATGCCCTCATGTATAGTATAATAAAAAATATTACTACCTAATGCTATGCTTAAAATAACAATGGAAGTTATAATTTCTGATGTGTAGATTAATAAAATTTTACTAATAAAGTATATACCTGCTAAGAAATAGAATATTGAACCTAAAAAAAGAGCAATTCCATAAGGCTTACTAAAACCATTTGCTTCATATCCAAATATCTTGGCAGCTGCATGGCCAAAACCAAAAAAAGGAGATGCAAACAATGCTACTCCATAGGTCATTTTATTGATGTAATTTCCATTGCTTAAAATATCTGAAACTAACTTTTGTTTCAAATCAGGATTTTCATTTGTAAACTTTAGAGAAACATCATTAAAGATAAATATTGAGGGTAAGTATGCATAATATATTTTAGCATCCCATACAATAAATTCTTTATCATTATACTTTTTTATTATAAAGAATATAAGCAAATATGATAGCATAATTACAAAAAATGTAATTTTTGAAGGTCTAATTAATTTAAAAAATAAATTATTCATTTCTTTTTGAAAATATAAAATTCAGATTTGCTAAAAATAGTAATGTGGCTTTTTGTTAATTCATAAACCTTTAAGTCTAAATCTTCTTTACTTAAAGGATAAGGGTTCTCATTTTTCTGTAATACAATATAGTCAGATTCTGTTCCATCTGGATATTGATAAATATATTGTCTAAAGGCCAAGTGAGAAACTAAAAAACTGGAAGCTGATACAGAAGCACTATCTGGAATTAATTTCATACCCTCGTAAATAGCTTTATTATTAAAATCTGAATAATAATGCTTAGGCGAGTAAAATTGAAGCCTTTCTGCATGATACCAATTAGAATTTCTCTTCTCAATAGTAACTATTGTAGCTATAATTGTTAAAAGAGTAATGGCAATAGAAGCAGTAACTTGATGTTTTTTAAGCTGAATTATATAAGTGAATGCAGCGATACATAAAATAGGAACAAATTCAATTGAATAATGATCATTTATACCCCATTTTGTAAAATCATCGTTAAATAATTTCTGGCCATAAATTGGTATTAGCATTAAAAGAAATTTAGGTTTAAGTATTAGGAATATACCGCCACTTAATAATACCATAAAATGTAATTCCGGTTTTGCACCAAATGCCTCTGGTAATACATGATGAGTTTCAAAAAAAAGTTTGAAAATATATCCTGGTTTTGAAAGTAGCGTTTCTAAAACTTTAGCTGAATTCTCTCCTAATGCTTTGTATTTAAAATGCAAATAAGCCTGATCATTGTTTCCTAGTTCAGGAATTACAAACTTGACGACAATCAAAAAATACAATAAAGATAAAAAGGAAATTAAGAAAGCATAATTCCTTCTTTTATCAAATTTAGGATAACTTAAAGCGATACCAATCATAATAAATATCAACCACAAAGCCATATTCTCTTTTCCAATACATATTAATATTGAAAATAGAATTATCAATCTATAATTTTTATTTTCAAACGAATAAAAAACCCATGGAACAAACATTGCTGCAACCACATTATCGTGATAATCGAAAGAAAGTGCAGAATAAATACCAAAAATTGAAAGGAAATGAATTACTGAAATTAATGGAATCCAACTGTTTTTGGGATACTTTAAATTAAAAAGTAAAAATATTCCATAAGCTCCGAACAATATGCTAAGAATTTGAAAAATTAACATGGTATAACTTCCGGTAATATAATAAAAAGGGGAAATTATTATTGGATATATTGTAAAGTGATCAGCAAGAATATTAGTGAATTGAGGTGTTAACAGCATGCAATCATTCCACCGGAGATGAGCGTAATCAAAAATTGCATTATTATTTATTCCTAAATCCCAAGCAAAAGTTCGTAGATTATAGTGATTAACCAATGATATACTACTGAATAAACACAAAAAAAAGAATAAAATAATAATTAAAATACTTTTCTTATTCAGCGAAAAAAATAGATTCATGATTTTAAATTAATGTTATCTTTAATAGTAAAAGTGAGATGTTATCATAAATTAAAATGAGATAAGACTCAGTATTTTTAAATAACAGAATCAAAAAGGAATTAAAATTTTATTTAAGATTAAACAAATGTTAAGACTTATGATTTATAAAACTTAATTAAACATTTCATAAATCTCCCCTTCAACCACCAATTTTCCTTCGGTAGCATTTCTAATTTCTTCTATGGAAACTCCAGGCGCTCTTTCCAACAACTTAAATCCGCCTGTTGGCAAAACTTCTAACACAGCAAGCTCGGTTACAATTTTTTTAACACAGTTTACTCCTGTTAATGGAAGTGAGCATTTACTTAATAATTTAGATTCACCTGCTTTATTTACATGTTGCATAGCAACAATAATATTTTGTGCACTAGCTACCAAATCCATTGCTCCCCCCATTCCTTTTACCATTTTTCCTGGAATTTTCCAATTGGCAATATCACCGTTTTCCGAAACTTCCATGGCTCCAAGTATTGTTAAATCAACTTTTTGTGCTCTTATCATTCCAAAACTTAAAGCAGAATCAAAAATAGATGAGCCCGGCAAAGTAGTAATGGTTTGTTTTCCTGCATTGATTAAATCGGCATCTTCTTCACCTTCAAACGGGAATGGCCCCATGCCCAATAAACCGTTTTCTGATTGTAAAACCACGTTGATACCTGTTGGAATATAATTAGCTACCAAGGTTGGAATTCCAATTCCCAGGTTTACATACATCCCATCTTTTACTTCTTGAGCTATTCTTTTCGCTATTCCTATTTTATCAAGCATATTAATTTTGTGTTCTCACTGTTCGTTGTTCAATTCGCTTTTCATAATTTTCACCTTCAAAAATTCGGTGAACATAAATTCCTGGGGTATGTATCTGATCTGGATCCAACTCTCCAACTTCTACTAATTCTTCAACTTCAGCAATCGTAATTTTACCAGCCATTGCCATTACCGGATTAAAATTTCTGGCAGTTGAACGATAAATTAAATTACCTAACTTATCTCCTTTCCAAGCTTTTACAATAGCAAAATCAGCATCAAATGCCATTTCCATTAAATAATCTTTTCCGTTGAAATTTCTTATTTCTTTTCCTTCTGCTATTTCGGTTCCAACGCCGGCTGGCGTAAATATCGCTGGCATTCCATATCCGGCGGCCATACAACGCGTAGCTAAAGTACCTTGTGGAATTAAATCTACCTCCAATTCTCCACTCAAAAGTTGTCTTTCGAACTCAGCATTTTCTCCCACATAAGAGGAAATCATTTTTTTTACCTGCCTTGTTTTCAATAATAGTCCAATTCCGAAATCATCAACACCTGCATTATTAGAAATACAGGTTAAGTCTTTAGTACCTTTTTCAACCAATGCAGCAATACAGTTTTCGGGAATTCCGCATAAGCCAAACCCGCCTAACATCACTGTAGCGCCGTTTTCAATGTCGGCAATTGCAGTTTTTGCATCCTTTACTACTTTGTTCATTCATTTAATTTTGGGTAAAAATAACTTTTTGACTTTAGCATTGGCTTCTTTTTTGCAAATGTTTAAACAATTTTAATAAGATAATACATAAACCTACTTTTGATGTATGATGAAATATATTTTTGTTTTAGTGAGTATTTTTGCAGGCTCATCAACTTTTGCGCAAGATGGAACATTGAAAGCTATCTCAGCTAAAGGTTCTATCTTGAAAGTTGTTGAAATGGTGGTAAAACGAAATACGTTATATACCAGTCTTGATCCTGATTTTTTACATACCTCTTTAGTCTTACAACTAGGGCAGATAAATCAGAATATGAAAGGGTCGTATTTATTTTTTGGAGAAAGCGATAAAAGGTATTTTAAAACAGGAGAACATTCGCCAAATGATGAATCAATTATTTCATCTGAACTTGTAATAGCAAGAAAGCCTTCAACAACATTTAGTTTTTTTAGTGGAAACCTAGAAGGTAAAGTGATTTTCAAACTGATTTATGCTAAACCTTTAAAAAATTCAGGAAAGCCTGATAAAAAAAAAACTTTAATCCCTTGTGATTTTCCCACTGTAATTGATCAAGATCTTTGGCGTGCTGGACTTCCAGTTCCTACCATTACTCCAACTTCACATGTTGTAAATCATGTAATTCTACATCATTCTGCAGGTTCAAATACTGATACTGATTATTTAAATACCGTTCGAAACGTTTATTTATTTCATACACAGGTAAATAATTATGATGATATGGGTTATAATTATTTAGTAGCTCCAAATGGAGATATTTATGCCGGTAGAGATGGTTTTGGTTCGGAAGATGATAACATAAAAGGAGCGCATTTTTGTAATAAAAACAACAATACTATGGGAATTTGTCTTTTAGGAAATTACCAAACTGCTATTCCTACCGATACTGCGCTGCAATCAATTTCTCAATTAATTGCATGGAAGTTGAAAAAAGAAAATATAAATCCGTTGGATTCTACTTTACATCCAGAAAATTTACCTAGTCAATTTTTGTTAGGCACTATTGCTGGTCATAGAAATGGTTGTGCTACTGAATGTCCGGGTGATAATTATTTTGCTAAAATCGATAGTTTGAAAAACGTAGTAGCTTCTAAATTAACTACATGCAACTCAACTGCATTACCTCCTTTCACCCATTTACACAATGCTATAAGCGTTTATCCAAATCCAACGTCCAATAGTATTATTATAAATTCAGTACAAACTATTATTCAATACCAAATCATTAATCTATTTGGAAATACACTTTATACTAATTTTCCGAACACAAACAATACAACATTTAATTTTCAAAACATAGCTGCTGTACCAGGAGTATATATGATCCGAATAAATACAATTTCAGGTTGGAGATCTTATAAATCAATTTTAACTCCATAAAAAAACGGAGAACCAGTTTCCTGACTCCCCGTTTATTATTAATTAAAAAGGTAAAACGATGAATGAGTTTTTTTAGTGTACAACTAACCGAGCCACTTCAGAATTCATGGAATCAATTGTTAAAATCATAAAATAAACTCCTTTAGAAACTTTATTTAATGGAATTTCAATGGTATTATTTCCTGCCCAAAACCTTTGGCCGGAATAATTTATATTTAACTTTATAATTGGTTTATCATTTTTATTCCAATCAAAATTTGTAAGCTAATTGTAGTTTCGCCAATACTTCAAAGCTCATATCAGTTGATTTTCTGTAACCATTAGAATCATTTATATATGATTCCCAAGTAACCTTGTTACATTGATTAAACGCATTATATCCAATTTCAGGAGAAATAATAATATGCTTAATAGGCTTTATTGTAAATCCTAATCCAAAAAAAGTATTTACACCATTTGTTGTAAATGTATGTCGGCTATGTGAATTTACAATACCACCATAAGATTCTGATTTGCTTTCAGAAAACCTGTAAGAAATATCGGCAAAAGTGTAAATCCAATTTTTTGATTTGAAAATATTATACTGACCTCCCAAGCCAATTTGATAATTTATTTCGCCTTTATTATCAAAAAAAGGAGGATTTTCATCTAAGAGATTATCTTCTCTAACATTTTCATAGTTCGCATTAAATCTAAACCCTATTCTGTTTTTAGTATATCTCAAGAATATTCCGTCAAAAAAATTAACTGGAGATAGGCCGGGAATACTATAATTATACTTTGAGAATTCATTTACTGTTAAAGAAGTAAATCCTATCTCAACGGAATTCTTATTTTCGCTCTGAGCTTGAATATTCTTAAAAGATGCAATTACTAATATTACTAAAACGAAATATTTCATAAATTGTAGATTTAAATAAATTTTTCTGCTTTCTGTTGAAAAAATAAATTTAGCAAATAAAAATAATTATCTCAAATAAACATAGGTAATTCCATCTCCTCCCCTGTCGGCATGTTCATCTTCCATTTTTATAACAGATTTTAAAGGTGATAAATAACTACGAATTAGTTTTCGTAAGATTCCATCTCCTTTTCCATGCAAAATTCTTAAGTTAGAGAAACCCATCATAGTAGCATTATCTATATATTTTTCTAAGATAGCAATGGCATCTTCCCCTCTTTTTCCACGTAAATCTAGTTGAGGGCTAAACTGTATATTTTGCTCAATTGCTGTATTCTGATACCCTGATGCTATTTTCATCTCTGCAGGAATTTCATCTTTCTCTGCTTTTGCCAATCTATTCTTTTTAACTACTGAACGTAATTCGCCAATTGCAATTACAACTTTATCTTTATTTATTTCAAGCACTTTTCCTATTGCACCACTTTCCGAAACTTTCACAAACATCCCTACCTCTAAGTTAATTTCTATTTCCTTTTCAACTATTAGTAGTTTGGCTTCTGGTTCAAGTTTAACTAATTCATCTTGTAATTCTTTTCTCTTTTTACTGGTTAATGCTTTATCAGCTCCTGAAGATTTGATTTCAGAGATTGTATTTTCAATTAATTTATTTGCGTTTTGTAAAAGTATTTTTGCTTCCGATTTTGCTTCTTTCAACAAATCTTTTTTATTCTTTTCCAAAAAATCTTTCATTTTTTGGTTTTCATCCAACAAAAAGTTTAATTTTCTTTCTCTTTTATCTGAAATTAATTTTTCATCTAATAATATTTTTTTCTCTTTTTCTAAGGTAACAAGCATTTCATCCGCTCGTTGCTGATTATTACCTGCTTTTCTTTTAGCTAATTGTATCAGATTTTGAGGTAAGCCAATTTTCTCAGCAATTTCAAATGCATAAGAGCTACCTGGCTTACCAATTTGAAGTGAATAAAGGGGTTGCATCGCATCTGCGTCAAACAACATAGAAGCATTCATTATTCCGTCTGTTGCGTTGGCAAATAATTTCAAATTGGAATAATGAGTAGTAATTACACCTCTAACGTGTTTTGTATGAAGTACTTCCAATACAGCTTCTGCCATTGGACCTCCAAACTGTGGATCTGTTCCAGTTCCAAACTCATCAATTAAAATCATGGTATTAGCATTGGCGAACTCTACAAATTTTTTCATTTTGGTAAGATGCGCACTATAAGTACTCAAATCACTTTCAATTGATTGATCATCTCCAATATCTATCATGATATTTTTAAAAATTCCTGCTTGCGAATCTGCTCTTACTGGGATCAATAACCCATGTTGCAACATCATTTGTAGAAGGCCAACAGTTTTTAAGCAAACAGATTTCCCGCCAGCATTTGGTCCAGAAACTAATACAACTCGCTGATTTTCTGTAATATTAATTGCTAAAGGCACTATTTCTTTTCCATCTTTTTTATGACTTAAAAATAATAATGGATGGCGAGCTTCTTTAAAATCTAAACTTTGAGCTGGGACTAAAATTGGTAAGGCAGCATTTAGTTGTATAGCCAAATATGCTTTGGCTCTTACCATATCTACTCTTGCTAATAAATTATGGTACGCTACAATTTCTGGAAAAAATGGCCTAATTGAATCCGTTAGTGTTATTAATATTTTTACAATTTCTCTTCTTTTAGCAAATTCAAGATCACGAAGCTTGTTATTTAATTCAAAAACTTCGGCTGGTTCTACGAATAAGGTTTGCCCAGTAGATGATTCATCGTGAACATATCCTTTTAATTTTCTTTTATTTTCTGCTAATAACGGAATTACCAATCTACCATCGCGAACAGTTAAATTACTATCTGCTGTCCAACCTTCTTTTTGAGCATTTTTAAATATATGATCAATTCTTTTACGAACTTCTATGGCTGCTTTTGCTAAATCCGCATTCAAATTACTTAGTTCACGACTAGCATTTTCTTTTAACTTTCCTTTTTGGTCAAAAACAGTTTCGATGGTGCGAATCAATGTTTTATCAGTCTCAACACCTCCCAAAAGTTGAATTAAATAAGGATATTTCTCTTCACGCTCCTTAAAATATAAAATACATTGCGAAACAGTAAGTAATCCAAAATATAAATTAGAAAATTCATCCTCTGGTAAATAACTGCCAGGTATTTTTCCTGTAATGGTAGCTTGTTTCAGATCATTAAATTGAGTTGAAGGAAATGGTTTATCTTGCTCTAATAAAAATTTAAATTCATTTACTTGAAAAAGATAACGTTGAAGAATTTCAAAATTACTCTGAAACTGCATACCATCAACTAAATTTATTCCCATTGAACTTAAGCAATGAGATTTTAATAATTCCTTTATTTCGTTGAAACCTAGTTTTTCGTAAATATTATCGGGATATAGCACTGTTTTACTTTTTCAATAAACCCACTTGCTCTTTATTTACCTCATCGATCATTTCAGTATATATTTTTTCCATTAATTCAGGATGCTCACTATAATATTCCATACTTTTCGATAAACCAATTGAATCTGTGTTATGCTTTTTAAGTAAATAACGATAATATTCTGGTAATGAATAACTAATACTATCAGGTAAAGATTGAGTGAAAACTGCTGATTCGGCCTCGTGAAGATCTTTCAATAATAATTTCATCTTTTCTTGTTCGAGTACACCTTCAGGCACTGTTTTGTTTTGGCAAGAGAAGAAAAAAAAGAATAAAAGTATGAATGCAGTTTGTAGCATCCTGCGTAAATTCGCCGACATAATTAGTATTTAAAAATCAAAAATATCATTTAATGAGCGTTGCAGAAAATATCAATAAAATTAATCTTCATATTAAAGGTTCTAAAGCCAAATTGGTAGCAGTTTCTAAGACTAAAAGCAATGAACTTATTTTAGAAGCCTACCATACCGGACAAAGAATATTTGGAGAAAACCATGTTCAAGAATTAGTAGAAAAGTATGAAACTTTGCCAAAAGATATTTATTGGCATCTAATCGGTCATTTGCAGACCAATAAAGTCAAATATATTGCTCCTTTTATTCATTTAATTGAATCTGTTGATTCACTAAAACTTCTAACTGAAATTAATAAACAGGCACTAAAGAATAATCGAGTTATCGATTGTCTTTTACAAATTTATATAGCAGATGAGGATACAAAATTCGGTTTAGGCTACGATGAAGCAATTGAACTTTTACGATCAGCAGAATTCGAAGCGATGAAAAATATTCGTATTGTTGGACTAATGGGGATGGCAACGAATACCGACAAACAGCCACAAATACGAACAGAATTTAAAGAATTAACTGTTTTATTTGCAGGAGTGAAAGCAAGTTTTTTCAGGAAAGATGATTACTTTTCAGAAATATCGATGGGAATGAGTTCTGATTATGAAATAGCATTAGAAGAAGGAAGCACAATGATTCGGGTGGGAAGTGGAATATTCGGAAATCGATAAAATCTATGAATAAAACAATAATAAGAAAAGCTAAAGTTGAGGATTTGGAACGAATGTTTGAGCTTATAAAAGAGCTTGCTTTGTTTGAACGTGCTCCAGAAGAAGTAACCGTAACGTTCAACGAATTTCGAGAAAGTGGTTTTGGTGAAAAACCGGTTTATTTTGCGTTTGTTGCAGAAGAAAACAATTTCATTTCCGCTTTTGCCCTTTATTACATCCGTTATTCAACTTGGAAAGGTCAAAGAATGTATTTAGAAGATATTTTAGTTACAGAATCTGAAAGAGGAAAAGGAATAGGCAAATTACTTTTTGACGAACTTATTGAAGAGGCAATTAGGAAAAATTTAAATGGAATTAGTTGGCAAGTTTTAGAATGGAATACGCCTGCCATTAATTTTTACAAAAAATACAATTCTAATTTAGATCCTGAATGGATAAATGGATCAATAAGTTATGAGCAATTAAAACAATTAAGCAATGAAAAATAGCTTATTATTAATCTTTTTACTTTTTATTTTTAGTTGTAAGAATAAATCTAATAATATCAATAATAAAATTGCTAAAAACGATACGCTTGTCTATTCAATTAAAACAGATAGTGCAAAAAGTAAAAATTTTGTTTCGCGAGAAGGTGAAAAGATTTATAGCTATGCAAAAGCCACATACCCAGTGTTTGAAGACTGCCAAGAGTTAAATAATATAATTCTAATTCATTTAATTGCTAGCGATAACCCTGATGCAAAACCAGTTAGTTCTGTTAAAGAAAATTTAACTGGATTTACGAATGAATATGACATGTATTACAATCAAAGCGTTGCAAGCGGTTCTGAGCATTCATTTTCCACTTATGAAAAAGATTATACTATTCGTTTGCTTACTCAAAATTCAGATTTTATATGTTTAGCACTTGAATATTATTCGTATTCGGGTGGTGCACATGGCTTAGGTGGCACCCATTTTATTAATTACGACATTAAGAACAAAAGAGAAATAACAATAGATGATTTATTTATAGCTGGAAATGATTCGTCGTTGACAAAAATTGCAGAACAAATTTTTAGAAAGCAAGAAAATTTAACACAAAATGATTCATTGAAAAATTATTTCTTTGATGGGAATAAATTTTCTTTAAATCAAAATTTCACAATTACCGATTCTGGATTAGTATTTTTATATAATTGGTATGAAATTAAATCATATGCAGAAGGAATTACTGAATTAGCTATTCCGTATTCTGCAATTGAAAAAATAGTAAAACCAAAATCTATATTAGCAACAAAAATAAATTAATGGAGGTATTTAAGTTTGGAGGAGCATCGGTAAAAGATGCTGAAGGTGTTCGTAATGTAGGAGTTATACTTAAAAGATCGGAAGGAGAAAAATTACTTATTGTAGTTTCTGCTATGGCTAAAACTACCAATAGCCTAGAAAAATTGGTAAAAAGTTTTATTCAAAAAGAAGAAAACTCAATTCAATTATTTAATGATATTAAAAATTGGCATATATCTTTATTGAACGAATTAATTAACGATTCAAATAATCCTGCTTTTGAACAGATTGAAAACCTATTTGTAGAGTTAGATTGGATTTTGGAAGAAGAACCACACGATGATTTTGATTTTGTTTATGATCAAATAGTTTCTTTTGGAGAATTATTTTCAACTTGTATTGTAGCAGCCTACTTAAAATCAATTGGTTTACCAGTATTTTGGTTAGATGCAAGAAATTGTATAAAAACAGACAATTCGTATCGGGAAGCAATCGTTGATTGGAAAGAAACTCAAGAAGCAGTGAATCTAATTAAGGCTGATTTAGATAAAAATTTGATACCCCTTACTCAAGGTTTTATTGGTGGAACTTCTGAAAATTATACTACAACATTAGGTCGCGAAGGTTCAGATTACACAGCTGCAATTTTTGCAAATTGCCTTGACGCTGACTCTATGACAATTTGGAAAGATGTTGATGGTGTTTTTAGTGCTGATCCTAAACTATTTAGCGGCTTGGAAGGAGGATTCAAACCACATCTTTTTACCAAACTGAGTTATATTGAAGCTATTGAAATGACGTATTTCGGTGCTACAGTAATCCATCCTAAAACGATAAAACCTTTGCAAAATAAATCTATTCAATTATTGGTAAAGCCGTTTCTTAAACCAGAACAAGCAGGTACTTATATAGGAATTATTGAGGAAAATTTAAAATATGATCCATCAGTAATTATAAAACAAAATCAATTGCTTGTTTCTATTTCTTCTAAAGACGCTTCATTTATTGCGGAAGATCATTTGCATGTAATTTTTGGAATTTTTGCTTTAAATCAAGTTAGGATTAATTTAATGCAAAACGCTGCGTTAAGTTTTTCTGTAAGCTTTGATAATGATGATAATAGAAGACCTAAATTGTTAAAAGCATTAGAAGAAAAATTTTCCGTTCGGTATAATGATGGTTTACGTTTAATTACAATTAGGCATTATTCAGAACCACTTATTATCGAATTATTAAAAGGAACAAAATTATTTCTAGAGCAAAGAAGCAGAAATGTGGTGCAGTTATTAGTTAAATAAATTGAAATATTTTAAAAGAAGATAAGATTAATAAATCCTAATCATCCTGAGTTTTCTAAAATCAAAATTATTGAAATAGAGAAATTTCCTTTTGATAATCGAATATTTAAATGAATTGTCATGAAAACATAATGATTTCTATTATTTTTTCTACATTAGAAAATGCAATTTTAAAAAATGAAGAAAATCTTTTTATTATCTCTCTTAATCACCTTTATATCAGTTGTTTCTTATGGGCAGGATAATGATTCTACAGTTAATCAAAAAAAGAAGCCAAAATCAAGTTATAGAATTGGTAAAGCTTCGGTTACAGTTTGGGAAAATAAAAGTAAGTCTGGAAAAGTTTTCAAGAATTTTACAGTTGAGAAAACCTATGAAAAAGGCGGGCAATGGTTTTCTTCAAGTAGTTTTTCTGAAACTGAATTGTTGGAATTAAAAGCAGTAATAGATAAAGCCATTGCTGAGGAAAGTGTGAAGGTTAAATGATTTGAATAAAATCATAAAATTACTAATTGCACCATTGATATGTTACAAATACTAAGCAATTTCTGCCTATAAAATTTTCTATTTTGCGTTCCGATAAATAGAAAAAAGTATGAAGGCATTCAAAAATTTTTTTTGGTTTTGTTCTGGTGCAACAATAGCATTGCTAAAAAAAACTCCGACTGAACATAATAAATACATAGGAATTGGAGCTACAGTATTCTTCACAAGCTTGTTTGCAATTATTTCCGGATCCTATGCCATCTATTTTATATTTAATGATGCAGAGATAATTACACGAATTTTATCTTCTATTTTATTTGGCTTAGTTTGGGGAGCTATGATATTTAATCTGGATCGTTACATTGTTTCCAGCATGAAAAAAAGCGGTAGTTTCTGGAATGAAATCAAATTAGCTATACCTAGATTTATATTAGCAGGAATTATTGCTCTGGTAATCTCCAAACCATTAGAACTTCAAATTTTTCATACTTCAATTGAATACGAATTGGAAATTATGAAACAAAAAGAAATAAAAATTCAAGATTCAATTTTGACCAGCAGATTTGACATTGAAAATGAAATTATTGAAAAACAAGTTAAATTATTACAACAACAAGTAGATTCCTCAATTTCTCAACGAAATAATCTAGTTCTTGAAGCTAGAAAAGAAGCAGATGGAAGTGGAGGTTCTGGAAAAAGAGGTGCTGCAGTCATTTATAATTTAAAAAAGTCTGATGCGGTAAAAGCACAAATAGAATTAGATTCTGTATCATCAAAAAATAATCCACTCATTGCTTTCAAACAAAAAGAACTTGACAATAAAAGGCGAAAGATAGATAGCTTAAAAACCTCAGTTAAAAGAGGAGAATATGATGGTTTTGACAAGCGATTGGATGCATTAGGGAACGTTTCTGAGAAAAGTAAAACCATCTCAACTGCCAGTTTATTTATTATTTTTTTGTTCGTTGCGATAGAAATTTCACCTGTTTTAGTTAAACTTTTATCAAGCAGAGGCCCTTATGATGATTTGCTTGAAATTCATGAATATGAGTTTGAAATAACAAAAATTGAAAAAAAAGCTAAACTTAAATTCTATTCAGATCAAAGACTTGAGAAGCTTACAAGTTGAACCAGTAAGACTTAAAGAGAATTAAGATTCACAGAGGGTATAATTGCAAGAAAAGATTTTAAAAGAAAGGCAAACTTTTTTCAGTTTCAAATTCAAAAGCTTTGAAACAAAAAAAGCCACCAAATAAAGATCTGGTGGCTTTTACTATACTTTAATAATTTCTATTTCACTGCGTCAACGATTGCTTTAAAAGCAGTTGGCTGGTTCATAGCTAAATCAGCAAGAACTTTACGGTTCAAATCGATATTTTTTGCATGAAGTTTACCCATTAACACAGAATACGACAAACCATGTTGACGTGCTCCAGCATTTATACGTTGAATCCATAAACCTCTAAACTCACGTTTTTTGGTTTTACGGTCACGATATGCATATTGCATACCTTTTTCCAATGTGTTTTTAGCAACAGTAAATACTTTACTTCTGCTTCCCCAATATCCTCTCGCGAGTTTCAGGATTTTTTTTCTACGGCGTCGAGCCGCTACTACGTTTACCGATCTAGGCATTTTTTTGTGGTTTTAGGTACTCAGTGTTCTAATTACGAATCTTTAAACTAAGGCCCTGATTAATAAATTTGTTAATTACTTTCCAATTCCAAGCATTCTCTGCACATTACCCATATCGGCAACATGTACCAAAGTAGAACCCGTTAGGTTTCTCTTTTGCTTCGTAGATTTTTTGGTTAGAATGTGGCTTTTGTAAGCACTTTTTCTTTTGATTTTGCCCGTGCCAGTGAGCGAAAATCGCTTCTTTGAACTGGAGTTGGTCTTAATTTTTGGCATTTTTTTACTTTGTTATATAATTGATTTGTTGAATGAATTACTTTTTACCAGCTTTAGGCGCGATGAATAAAAACATTCGCTTTCCTTCTAATTTTGGCATTTGCTCCACTTTACCTCTATCCTCTAATGCTTGAGCAAATCGAAGAAGTAAAATTTCACCTTGTTCTTTATACACAATTGCTCTTCCTTTAAAATGTACAAATGCTTTAACTTTTGCACCTTCATCCAGAAATTTTTCAGCGTGTTTTAATTTAAATTCAAAATCATGCTCATCTGTGTTAGGTCCGAATCGAATTTCTTTGATTACTGTTTTTGCTGCATTCGCCTTTATCTCTTTCATCTTTTTCTTTTGCTCGTAAACAAACTTTTTATAGTCTATTACTTTGCAAACAGGCGGCACAACATTTGGTGAAATTTCAACAAGATCAAGATCTTGCTCTTTCGCCATTTCCCAAGCCTTACTGAAAGGATATACTCCCTGTTCTACATTATCGCCTACTAATCTCACTTCGAGGGCACGAATATCTTCGTTTATGTTGTGTTCGTTTTTCTTTTTCTGGAATGGCAACCGAGGCCCCCTGTTAAAAGATGGTTTTAATTGTGCTATTGTTATTCCTCCTAATTTTGGTTAAATTCTGTTATTTAAATATAATTTCTTTGTTGATACGCTCAACAAAATCGCTAATCGTTTCTGTTCCCAAATCCCCTTCGCTATGTTTCCTGACACTTATCATGCCATCAGTTTGTTCCTTTTCGCCGATTATAAGCATAAAAGGAATTTTTTTGATTTCTGCATCCCTGATTTTTTTACCAATTTTTTCATCTCGGTTATCAATCAGCCCGCGAATATCGGAATTATTAAGCGATTCTAAAACTATTTTTGCGTAATCTGCATACTTCTCACTTATTGGAAGAATAATTACCTGATCTGGAGTCAGCCATAAAGGAAAATTTCCAGCACAATGCTCAATTAAAACAGCAACAAATCTTTCCAAGGAGCCGAAAGGTGCTCGATGAATCATAACGGGTCTATGTTTTTGATTATCGCTTCCGGTATATTCTAATTCAAAACGTTCTGGTAAATTATAATCCACTTGAATAGTTCCCAATTGCCATTTTCTACCCAAGGCATCTTTAACCATGAAGTCTAATTTTGGCCCATAAAAGGCTGCTTCTCCAGTTACAATTACCGTACTAAGGCCTTTTTCATTGGCAGCTTCAATAATTCCTTGCTCTGCTTTTTCCCAATTTTCGTCGGTGCCTATGTATTTTGTTTTATTTTCTGGATCGCGTAAAGAAACTTGAGCGGTAAATTCGGTAAAATCCAATGCTCTAAATACATACAAAACCAGATCTATTACTTTCAAAAATTCTTCTTTTACCTGATCAGGGCGACAAAATAAATGTGCATCATCTTGTGTAAAACCTCTAACACGAGTCAATCCATGCAGTTCTCCACTTTGCTCGTAGCGATAAACGGTTCCAAATTCTGCATACCTTACTGGCAAATCTTTGTACGATCGCGGTTTAGATTTATAAATTTCGCAGTGATGCGGACAATTCATCGGTTTAAGGAAAAACTCCTCTCCTTCTTGTGGTGTTTTTATGGGTTGAAAAGAATCTGCTCCATATTTTTCATAATGACCAGAGGTAATGTACAATTCTTTATTGCCAATATGTGGAGTTATAACCGGCTCATACCCTGCTTTTTGCTGTGCTTTTTTTAAAAAATTTTCTAGCTTTTCTCGCAATGCAGCACCTTTTGGCAACCACAAGGGCAAACCAGCTCCCACTTTTTCAGAGAAAGTAAATAGCTCCATTTCTTTCCCCAACTTCCGGTGATCGCGTTTTTTGGCTTCTTCTAACAAAGCCAGATATTCTACTAATTCACTTTGTTTTGGAAAAGTAACTGCGTAAATTCGAGTAAGTTGCTTATTTTTTTCATCGCCTCTCCAATACGCGCCAGCAACATTTAATAATTTTATGGCTTTAATAAAACCCGTGTTTGGAATGTGTGGCCCTCGACATAAATCGGTAAAATTACCCTGTGAATAAAAAGTAATTTCTCCATCCTTCAGGTTTTCCAACAAATCTAATTTATACTCATCTCCTTTTTCTTGAAAATAATTGATCGCATCATTTTTAGTTATAGCTACTCTTTTAAATTCAGATTTAAGTTTTGATAACTCAAGCATTTTATCTTCGATCTTTTTAAAATGATCTGAAGAAAATTCGGCTCCACCTAAATCAATATCATAATAAAATCCTTTTTCTATGGCTGGCCCAATTCCAAATTTGGTTCCTGGATACAATGATTCTATTGCCTCTGCTAGTAAATGTGCAGAAGAATGCCAGAATGTAGCTTTCCCTTCCGGATCATTCCAAGTTAACAAACTTAAGTTAACATCCTCGTTTATTGGTCTGTTGCTATCCCAAACTTCGTTATTTACTTTCGCAGCTAACACATTACGTGCTAAACCTTCGCTTATACTTAGTGCAATTTGATGAGAAGTTGTACCTTTTTCATATTCCCGAATACTTCCATCGGGCAGTGTAACATGTATCATGTTTAATTTTATTTCTCTAAACGGGTTATGGCTTTACTGGCTAATTCATAGTCAGGGCGCAAATTCAATGCTTTTCTATAATCGGTTAAAGCTAACTGAGTTTCTGCATTTGCTTCGTGGCAAAGACCACGCATATAATATCCTTTTGGATCTTCTGGAGCATATTGAACTACTTTTTCAAAATCTTTTATCGCTTCTTTTGGTAAATCTAAGTTATAGTGAATATAGCCTAAATTGAAGTGTGCGTCGGTATAGCTTGGCTTTAATTGAGTTATTTTGGTATAATCTTGTATCGCTTTATCAAAATCATCCGAAATTTGATATTCGTAGCCTCTTGCATATAATGCATCTAAGTTTTTTGGTTCAGTATTTATTGCTGAAGTGAAATATTGAATCGCCATTTTACTGTTGACCTTAGTTTTCAATAAACCCAATTGCATATAGGCATCAAAATAATCAGGGTTTTGTTCAGCAGCAGTTTGAAAACTCGATTCAGCTTTTTCTAAATTACCGGTTTCCTTATAATTCATTCCTTTAAAGAAATAAGCTTTAGAAAGATATTTGTCAATTCTGAGTGCATTATTTATCGCTTCAAAAGATTGATCATATTTTTTACCATAAAAAAACAACTCTCCCATTTTTAAATGAGCTTCTGCATTCTTTGGGTTTTTTTTAATCAAATCTGTTAAAACCGCCCTTGATTTGGAAGGTTCCATAGCAGTTAGGTAATAATCAGAAAGGGTAATTAAATAGCTTTCGTTGGCAGAATCTAATTCAAACGCTTTTCCTAAATCTAAGTATGCTTCATCTAATTTTCTTTCTTTAATATAGTATTTTGCCCGATTATGATAATTTTCTGGTTTATCTGGAGATTGGGTTATAAGTCTGGTTAAATCCTTTTCTTCCGTCGGGCGGTCATCACTAAGCACTTGATGCGTGGTGTCTGAGATTGCTATTTGTTTTTCAGATTTAGTTCGTTTGCAAGCAATTACACCTATCAAAAAGAAAATGAGGAAAGAAGAATAAATAGAAAAACGACGTTTTTGCATTTGAAATAAAGGAAAATCAAAAATTCAAAAATAAACTAATTTATGGATTATGGTTTAGGCTTCTGAATTTAGCCTAAAGATTTTAGCTCTAAACATCTATTTTTCCTTCATTATTTCGTGGTACATCATGGTTAATGCAGCAACTGCAGATCGTTCAATGTTTTGCACTCGCTTATTTCCAAATCGAAAAGATTTGATAAGAGTATTATTTTTACTTGCTACTCCTACATAAACAAATCCAACAGGTTTTTCGGGTGTGCCTCCATCAGGGCCGGCAACTCCAGAAACTGCAATGGCGAAATCTGCATTAAAAACTCCGAGAGTTCCTTTTAACATTTCGGCAACTACTTGTTCGCTTACTGCACCATATTTAACTAATGAATCGGAGGAAACGCCTAATAAATTTGTTTTCATTTCGTAGCTATACGGAACTACACTCCCTTGATAAACAGACGATACACCTGGAATTGAGGTAATTAAATGACTAATATAACCACCTGTGCAACTTTCGGCAATGGCTAAGGTTTTTCCTTTACTTTTCAATGCTTCTACCACTCCATGTTCTACAAAACCATCGCCTTCAAATATAATGTGAGTGGCAATTGTTTCCTTTATTTGGCCAAACCAATCCTTACTTTGTTCTGTCAATTGTTGTTTGTCATTTCCATATGCACTTAATCTTATCCTAACTTGTCCCAGCTTAGGCAAATACGCAATCTTCAGATTTGCAGGAAGTGAATCTTCTATTTTTTCTAACTTTTTTGCAATAAACGATTCGCCTACACCCGAAGTGAGTAATGTTTTATGAATGATGGAAGGCATTTGAAACATTTCCGACATTATTGGAATCACTTGATTTTCCATCATTGCCATCATTTCAAAAGGTACGCCTGGCATAGAAACAAAGAGTTTTCCTTGTTTCCTAAAAAGCATTCCGGGTGCAGTTCCATTTTTATTTTGCAAAACTTCGCAATTGTCTGGGACTTCAGCTTGTTTTATGTTTACATCGAGTAATGGTGCATTAAATCGCTTGAAAATGTTGGCAACATTTTCCAATGCTTCCTGGTTTAACACTAATTTGCTTCCAAAAAAATCACATAATGTTTGTTTAGTAATGTCATCACGTGTTGGGCCTAAACCTCCGGTTATTAAAATAATTTCTGCTCGTTCAGATGCTTCCGAAATTGCTTTTTTAATGTGTTCTGCTTGGTCGCTTACCGATGTTATTTGATAAATACTAACACCTATTTTATTTAACTCAGTTGCAATCCAGGCTGAGTTTGTATCAACTACTTGCCCAATAAGTAATTCGTCACCAATGGTTATTATTTCTGCTTTCATAATTTCAATTAAACAAAATTGGTATTTTTTTCTGATTTTGATTTTCTAAACCAAAACATTGAGATATTTTGCCAATTATTGTTCAATTAAATGAAATGGAAAATATCAGAATTAACTCAATTAGAAATCTTAGTCGGGAAAAATATTTGGTTAATCAATATGAAATTGGCTTTGAAAGAAATCTTGAAACATCATCCATTAATCGGATTGTTGTAGAAAGAGGTCATGGAGCAGCGATTTTATTAGTTAATAAAGCAAAAGAGAAAATTATATTAATTAAGCAATTCAGAACTCCGGTATTTGTAAACGAAGGTAAAGATGGTTTTTTGATCGAAGTTTGTGCAGGTATTATCGAAAATGAAGATTCTTATTCAACTATTTTACGAGAAGTTGAAGAAGAAACAGGATATCAAATTTCAAAACCAGAAAAAGTTTTTGAAGCTTATATGTCGCCAGGCATTTTGACAGAAATGATCGATTTATATATTGGCTACTACGATTCGAGCATGAAAATTTCTGATGGTGGAGGTTTGGAAGCTGAAAGCGAATGGATAACCGTGTTGGAGTTTAATCTTATTGATGCTTTGCAAATGATGAAGAAAGGAGAAATAAAAGACGCAAAAACAATTATATTGCTTCAATATGCAGAACTCCATTTAATGAATTCAAAAAAATAAACTAAATGAAAAATAAGTTAAATTCCTGTTTTTACTTGCTTGCTTTTGTACTTTGTATTAGCATTCTATCATGTAAAACGAATAAAAACTCTTCTCCCGAAATTGGTTTCTGGCAATTAGAATCAAAAAGTGGAGGCATTACTGGAAGAAATCAAACTGCTGAATCAATGGGATTTACACAGAAAATGATATTGGTAAAAAACGGAACTTATTTTTTCCTACAAAATGATACAATTATTGAAAAAGGCTTGTACACGCTATCAATGGGTAAAACAATTTTCAAAACAGAAGCCCAACAATTGATTAAATTTTCGTCTGGCAAATCGCTTGTAATTATGAAATCAGATTTAGCAAGGTTAGAACTTGCTGAAAATTACAACGATGGATTTGGATATACTTATAAAAAAACTGAGAAGATTAATTACAATAAACTTCCAGAACGAATTCAGAATTAAATTTTAACCTGTTTACAATAAAATTTAAATGTTCTAGCTGTTCGATTATTTAAATAATAATTAATCAAATAACTCAATTAAATGCTGATGCTACAACTACTGCTAATACGACATAAACTGTTAACGTTACTGTTGTACCAATTGCAAAACCTTTCCACACTTTACCTTTTTTCATTCTGTAAGCCTCATCTGCATAACCTTTCATATACTGTGAATTATTTCTCAATGCCTGGTTTGTAATAGAAAAACTAGTTGGATTTGGCTTTGATGCAACCACCGCAACTGTTGGAATTATAGAATAGCCAAAAGCAAAAACCGAAGCGGCTGTGATAAGAGCAGCAGGCGTTTTATATCCGGTATAGGTTCTAGAAGCATCTGCCCTACCCAATGAATATAAACTTTGAGCATTAGCTGGTTGATTATTAATTGATATTTGTCCTTCAGAGTTTATGGTTGGAATCGTAATTTCATTAACAATTTTATCTTTCTGCTTATAGTTCTGCTGTTTTTCTGAAAAAGTATTTGTTGGATTTTCTTCCAAACTATTCATGGTTTCTACAGTTCCATTTTCAAAAGTTATCAACACAATATTCTTTTTAGAAAGACTATATAATGGACCTTCAAGGTTATCAAATCTTTTGTATTTTACTTCTAATGGAAGAATTTCTAAAACTTTTGCCAAAATTTCTTCTCCAGTAGTTGTTACAATTTTATCTTGAGCAGTAGAAAATAAAAATTGAAAAATTAGAATACTAAAAATTATTAGCTTTTTCATTGGTATAGTAAATGTTAAAACAAATGTACTATTAAGTTTTATAGAATCTCAAAATTGAATTCCCAATCAATCTAAATCGTTATTGAGCTGCTTCTTGTGTAAGTTTTGATGAAAGTTCTTTACCTAAGAACTGATCGATTAGATAATGTAATAAATACAAAATGGGCGTACAACAAATTGCCACAATAAATTTGTACGTGTAGCCAACCAATCCAACAGCCATTACCAAACTAAAACTCCAATTATAATTCGGATTTATGTAAAAAGCCAGAAAAATAACAACAAAACTATCAATGAATTGAGAAACAACAGTTGAGCCAGTTGCTCTTAACCACAATTGCTTTTCCCCTGTTTTCTTTTTTATTTGATGAAATATAAAAACATCAACCAATTGCCCAACTAAAAAAGCAGTTATAGAACCGACAATAATCCACATTCCTTGACCAAAAATTGCATTGAAAGCAATGTCCATGTTTACTGGAGTATTTCCGCCAGTATTCATTATCCAGAAATCCGCAGGTGCTAAATTAATTGCAGCCCATACAATCAAAAACGCATAAATAATTAAACCAACAGCAATGTAAGAAAGCAATCTAACTCCTTTTAGTCCAAAATATTCGTTGATAATATCGGTAACAATAAATACGATTGGCCAAAGTAAAACACCAGCGGACATGTTAAAAGATAGGCCAGGAATGCCAAAAAGCGAAATATCAAACTTGGTTATACCCAGGGTATCTTCTACAGAGAAGACTTTAACACCGATAAATTCAGCAATAATGGCATTGGACACGAAAAAACAACCCAGAATAAGAAAAAGAAGATTTGATTTTGATTTAAATTCCATAAATTTTATTGCTAAATATAATTTAAATCATTTTTGTTTTCTTTTTCAGAGGAATTTGAGAATAGATTTAAAAATTAGCTATTCATTTTACTAAAATTTAAAAAATCTACATTACATCCCCAATATTTTTATCACATTTACTGTATGCCACATTACGATTATCCAGTTAAATCAAAACTTCCTTTATTGGGACTTACTATTTTTGCAATCATGTCTCAACTTGCTGCTGAGCATAAAGCAATAAATCTTTCCCAAGGATTTCCAGATTTTGAAACCAACGAAGAATTAATAGCATCGGTAAACACGTATATGAAAAGCGGTTTCAACCAATATGCACCCATGCCTGGAGTGATGAAACTAAGAGAAGCAATTTCAGGTAAAACATTTGATTTACATTCAATTAACTATAGTCCGGAAACTGAAATAACCATAACAAGTGGAGGAACCCAAGCCATATATACTGTAATGGCATCTTGTATACAAGAAGGAGATGAAGTTATTATTTTTGAACCAGCATATGATTGCTATGTACCGGCTGTAAAACTTCATGGGGGTATTCCGGTTTTGATAGAACTTGAATATCCATCATATTCTATCAATTGGAAAGAGGTAATCAAACGAGTAACCAGCAAAACCAAAATGATTGTTTTAAACAATCCAGGAAATCCTTCTGCATCTGTTTTAGGAGAAGATGATATAAAACAATTGCAAAAAATAACTGCCGGAACAGGAATTCTGATTTTGAGTGATGAAGTTTACGAGCATATTATTTTTGATAATCATCAGCATTTAAGTATGGCTCGATATCAAGATCTAGCGAATCGTAGTTTTATTGTTGCTTCTTTCGGAAAATTACTACATACCACTGGTTGGAAAATTGGATACTGCTTGGCTCCTGCCAATCTAATGGCGGAGTTTAGAAAAGTTCATCAATTTATGGTTTTTTCAGTAAACACCCCCATACAATATGCTATCGCTGATTTTCTGGCTAAACGAGAAAATTATCTCAATCTGTCAGAATTTTACCAACAAAAAAGAGATTATTTTATTCAATTAATGAAACCAACGAAATTTGAATTACTTCCGGTTGCAGGTTCTTATTTTCAATTAGCAACTTATAAAAAAATAAGTGAAGAAAACGATTATGAATTTTGTGTTAAACTGGTAAAAGAACATGGAGTTGCCGCAATACCAGTTTCTGCTTTTTATGGTCGGCCAACCAATTATAAAACCATTCGTTTTTGTTTTGCAAAAAAACCTGATACTATTTTAGCTGCTGTTGAACGCCTTATTAAATTGTAATCTGTTTAAAAAATGAGCGAATTAAAAATTACGACCGTTCAAACTGATTTGGTTTGGGAAGACAAACAAACCAACTTAAACAATATTTCATTTTTATTGAAAGAACACATTTCTGAAACTGATCTAATTATTCTACCAGAGATGTTTTCGACAGGATTTAGTATGAATGCCGAAATGCTTGCTGAAAAAATGGATGGCGAAACGATAAATTGGATGAAGCATCAAGCAAAAAAATTTAATTCGGCAATTTGTGGAAGTATTATAATTAACGAAAATGAAAACTATTACAACCGATTAATTTGGATTTCTTCAACTGGTGAATTGTTTTTTTATGATAAAAAACACCTTTTTTCTATGGGAAATGAGCAAAAAACATATACTGCTGGCACAATTCCTATGATTTGCAAAATTCGTGATTGGAATATAAAACCACTTATCTGTTATGATCTTCGCTTTCCGGCTTGGTGTCGTTCAAACGAAGAAAATCATTTAACTATTTTTATTGCTAACTGGCCAGAACAACGAATTTCTCATTGGAATTATTTATTAAAATCTAGAGCAATAGAAAATCAATGTTTTGTAATTGGTGTAAATAGAATTGGTTTAGATGATTCTAAAAACAATCATACTGGGCAAACTCAAGTATTAAATCCCTATGGTGAAACTATTTATCAAGCACCAAATAATACCGCAGTTTACACTGAAATTATATATATGAATGATTTAATTAAGATAAGAAGACAATATCCTTTTCTTAAAGATTCAGATATTTTTAAATTTGAATAACTCCGCACGATTATTGTAAAACTGAATATATTATTTGACGTAGTTCATATAATTGCTTTTTAAAAAGTTTAGTATATAATAATTTCTTTTTATCGAATATTTGTTTTTAAGTTTGTTGATTAGACTATTTGCAATTGACTTTCATAGTCTTTAATATCAGTCTGTTTTAATTTTAGAATATCAACTCAATCACCTAATTCTTGAAACCATAAATTAATTAATTTTCACTCCTAAAAAATGAACGACAAAAATTTCGACTTAGACCCAACTATTGAAGTTTGGAAAGAAGTACAATTTGATTTTGATTTTGTAAACGACATGCGACTCGAAGTTTCCAACTTCGGTCAGGTACGTACATTTACCAAAGTTATCCAAGGAAATTATTTAAAAGGTTCCATGATTAATGGCTACAAAGTTATTAAGCTAAAACTTTTTACCGAGCGAACCGAGGAAATTGAAAGCCAACTTCAGTATAAAAAGAAGCAAATATCTAAATTAAACGTAGAAATTGCTGCTAAAAAGAAAGCAATACTTTCATTAATAAAGGCAGGAAATAAAGTTGAAGATGAAGAGCGAAAAATTGAACAGCTCAAAGTATTATTGGCCGGATTAAAAGTTCGTTATCGAAAAGAGTTCAATGTTGATTTGAGAAAAAGAACGATTAACTATTCACAACTGGTTCATCGTTTAGTAGCTATGTATTTTCTCCCGCCACCATCAAAAACTCAAAAATTGGTTATTCATTTAGATTTTGAAAAACTAAATAACTCTGCAATTAACCTTCAATGGGCTACTCAAATAGAGTCAACTGCGCATCAACAAAATAGCCCTTTTGTAATTGCAGAAAAGAAAACAAGATTTGGAAAGAGAAATTTCAACTCCAAATTATATAAGCTGACCGAAACCAGGGTAATGCTTATCAAGAAAAAGATATTGGAAGGAAAATCGTTAAGAACGTTGGCAAAACAATTTAAGGTAACGCAAACTCAATTATTACGAATAAAGCGAGGTGAAAACTGGGGATATGTAAAACCAGCACCGTGATTAAAAATCTTATTAACTAATTACCAAAAAAAAATCCGGAACTAAACTCCGGATTTCTTGTTTTAAACGTTAAATAGATTTCATTGATAGTCGCTTATTTTGCCGGTGGCAATAATACTTTATCAATTACATGGGTAACTCCATTGCTTGAGATTACATCTGCGATGGTAACTTTAGCGTCACCAACCATTGCAACACCATCTTTAAGAGTTACTTTCAATTTTGCACCATTTACAGTAGTCAATTCCTGACCATCAACTAAATCAGCAGCTTTTAATGCTCCAGAAACAACGTGGTAAGTAAGAATTCCTGTTAAATCTTTTTTAGCTTCTGGCTTTAATAAACCTTCAACTGTACCAGCAGGCAAAGCATTAAATGCTTCGTTTGTTGGAGCGAAAACTGTGAATGGACCTGCTCCACTTAATGTTTCAACTAATTCTGCAGCTTTTACAGCAGCAACTAATGTAGTGTGTTCACTAGAACCAGCAGCGTTTTCAACAATGTTTTTTGATGGAACCATCATTGCTCCGCCAACTTCTACTCCTTGCTCTTCAGCAGGTGCAACTACTTCTGTTTGAACTGAATCTTGAGATGCAGTTTCTTTTTTGGCTTTGTTTTCGCAGCTAATTAAAGCTGTAGATAAGGCAGCAGCTGCTACCAGTGATAATGTTAAATGTTTCATTTTTTTGTTTTAAGTTAGAATTTGAAGACAATTACGAAAAGAAATTTTATCTGGTTTTGTTTTAATAAATTTAAATTTTCTTCAAAAACTTTCAATTCAAATCATTGTTTTCAAACCAATCTGATAAATTCATTATGGAAAATTTCACCTTTTACAACCCAGTTAAATTAATATTCGGAAAGGATACAGTTGATCAAATTGGTATTGAAACGAAGGTTTATGGAAATAAAGCATTACTAATAATTGGAAAAAATTCAGTTAAAAAAAGTGGTTTGTATGCCAGAATAATTTCCTTATTAAATATGCAAGGCATCAATAGTGTTTGCTATGAAGGTATCAAATCAAACCCAACCTTTGAAGACGCGGACAATGCTATTCAATTAGCAAAATCTGAAAATGTTGATGTAATTATTGCTTTGGGTGGTGGTTCTGTGCTTGATACAGCAAAAGCAGTTTCGATGGGATATTTTGCAAATCATTCTGTTTGGGATTTTTACACCCGTAAACAGAAACCAACAAATGCATTACCATTAATTACCATTCTGACCTTAGCAGCAACCGGTTCAGAAATGAATAATGTAACAGTATTGCAGGATACCAAAGGTGGCATCAAATCTGGATTTAGTTCTCCTCTCCTATTCCCTAAAGTTTCAATTCTTGATCCTACACTTACTTATTCTGTACCAGCCAATTACACAGCTTATGGTGTAATTGACTTAATTTCTCATTGCCTCGAATCTTTTTTCGGTAAAGGAAATTCTCCTTTAAGCGATCATTATATAGCTTCAATAATAAAACTTGCCATTGTTTACGGTAAAAAAGTGCAAGAAGAACCAGCTAATTATGATAATCGAGCTAACATTATGTGGTTGGCTACCAATGCGCTTAACGGATCTTTAATGACCGGAAAAGCTGGAGGTGAATGGGGTTGTCATGCGTTGGAACATTCTCTGAGTGTTTTGTATGATATTCCGCACGGAGCTGGATTATCAATAGTTTTTCCAGCTTGGATGAAATACTTTAGTGTTGAATTAAAAGATCGATTGGAATTTTTAGCAAAAAATGTTTTTGATATTAATGCCGAGAACTCAAATAATGGAGAAATGTTTATAAGCAAATTAGAAGAATTTTTCACTTCATTGCTTGCCCCAATTAGATTAAAAGACGCTAATATATCTGAAATCGAAGAATCGTCTATTTTGTCTAATTTTAAATTAACAAATGCTAGCGGTTCAGTATTTACCTTAAAAAAAGAAGAGCATAAAGGTATATTAGATTTGATGTGGTAAACAAATAATTAATTCTACATTCGTAATCAGGTTATTGTTAATTCAACAAGCTGAAAACAGTATGAAATACTCCAACAACCTATTAAATTGGGCTTTACGTCTATATCCTCCTTTGTTTTTCAATCGAATATGGTTAAAGGGTTTTTCGAAAGATTTCACCTCTTGTAAGGTAAAAATTTTTAAAAGTCTGTTAAATACTAATTTTAATGGTACTATTTTCGGCGGTACTATTTTCAGTGCTACTGACCCATTTTATGCATTATGTTATTATCAAATACTACATCAAAGAGGATTTAAAGTTCAAACCTGGTTAAAAAGCGCCAGCATACAATATAAAAAACCGGCAGACCAACATTTATATTTGGAATTTAACGTTTCTGAACAAGATATACAGGAAGCAATCAACAGTATGAATTCAATAGGAAAATTTGTTAAAACCTACGAAATTTTAATTAAAGATAAAGATGGCGTTATATATGCCGTTGCCCAAAATGAGGTTTATGGTAGATTATTAAAAAATACCAATTTGAAAGAAGTGGCAGGATTTTAATTAAGCATAAAATAATCTTTATTTACAAATGAAAATTATACAGTGGTAATAAAAAAATCGTTGATTAAGAGTTGGGGAAAACATGAAACAGATTACCAAAAATACCATTCGCAGATTATTAATTGAAGGCGAAAATGAGCGGGTAGATTTTAAAAAAACCATTACCAGCAAAAATAAAATTGCCAAAACGATCAGCTCATTTGCTAATACTAGTGGAGGTATGCTACTGGTTGGTGTGTTAGATAATGCTTCTATTTATGGAATAAAAAATACAGAAGAAGACCGTTTTATGCTTTTGGAAGCAGCAACCCATTTTTGCCGACCAGAAATAGCTTTAACTTTTGTAGAAATAGAATTTGAAGGAAAAATAATTTTAGTAGTCGATATTGAAGAAAGTAGCATTAAGCCCCATGCTGCATTAGGCGAAGATGGAAAGTGGTGGGTACATATCCGGGTGAAGGATAAAAGTTTACTCGCCAGTAAAATTGTTGTAGAAGTATTAAAAAGGGAAACAAAAAAAGATAATGTATTGATAGAATATAGTAGTAAAGAGCAAGCTTTACTTCAATATTTGGCTAAAAATGAAAAAATTACACTTCGAGAATTCTGCAAACTTATAAATATATCGCACAGAAGGGCATCGAGAATATTAGTTAATTTGGTGTTAAGTGGATTAATTCAAGTTCATCAAACAGAGAAATATGATTTCTATACTGCTATTTCCTAACCTTTTTAGTTTTATCTAATTCAACTAAATTTTCTTTTTTGTGCCGAGTTCATTTATGTTGAATTGAATCTGCCTACATTTGCCCATGTTTAAAAAATACCGATCGCATTACATTACCATACTTCCATTAGCTATTCCGGTTGTTATTTCGCAGTTAGGTCATACATTGGTACACGTTGCTGATTCAATAATTGTTGGTCGTTTTGCTGGCACAATTCCATTGGCAGCCGTATCATTGGTCAACAGTATTTTTACGATAATTTTAGTAATTGGCCTTGGATTGTCGTATGGGCTTACTCCTTTAATTTCACAAGCAAATGGAAGAAATGATGAAGAAGAATGTGGTGTATTATTATCAAATAGTTTACTAATTAATGCTTTTGCAAGTGTTATTTTATTTGCATTTACATATTTCGGTTCCTTATTAATTATTGACCATTTGGGGCAAGATGCAGAAGTGATTCGAGTAGCAAAACCTTATTTAAAATTGCTTTCTATCTCTATAATTCCTTTAATGATTTTCATGACTTTCAAACAATTTACAGAAGGTCTGGGATTTACAAAACAAGCTATGCAAATAACTATCTGGGGCAATATTTTAAATATTTGTTTAGGAGTTATTTTTGTAAAAGGATTGTTTGGTATAGCTCCAATGGGAGTTAGCGGAGTTGGCTGGAGTACACTGATTGACAGGACATTAATGGCAATAGTTATGGCTTTTTATGTAATAAAAAATGAAAGATTTAAAATGTATATCAGGCAATTTTCTATCAAAAATTATCAGTCTTTGTATTGTATTAAATTATTAAAAATTGGAGTACCAATTGCTTTGCAATATACATTTGAGATATCAGCATTTAGTGCAGCTGCCATTATTATGGGCGTAATTGGCACAAATGAACAAGCTGCACATCAAGTTGCGATAAGCCTTGCTGCCATGACATATATGATGGCAAGCGGTATTTCTGCTGCCGCAGCTATCAAATCTGGAAATAATTTTGGCCAAAAAACATTTGGAGATTTGCGCTTATCTGCTATTTCGAGTTATCATTTAGTTATTGGATTTATGTCAATTACAGCTATCATACTATTTGTTTTTCACAAACAACTACCTTATATCTACACTAGCGATCAAAATGTGATAGTAATTGCATCGCAACTACTCATTTTCGCTGCTGTTTTTCAATTATTTGATGGTGTCCAAGTAGTAGGATTAGGAATTTTGCGGGGAATGGGCGATGTTAAAATTCCTACTGTAATTACCTTAGTTGCCTATTGGGTGATAGGAATTCCTATTGCCTATCTTTTCGGAATAGTATTGAATTATGGGGCTGGGGGCATTTGGTTAGGCTTAACCATTGGATTACTTGTTGCAGCCACTTTGTTATATTTCAGATTTAATTTTTTGAGTAAAAAATTAAATGTACAATTAGTTTGATTTTTTTTTAGACGTTGAAATTAGGTTTGTAATAAGTCATCTGGCTGACAATGATAATTCTTACAAACTTGTGATCCGTTTTTTGCGTTACTTGTGATATGAAAACAATCTATAGTTTATTACTAATTAGTTTATTGAGTTTAGCTTTAACTAGTTGCGCTCAAAATAAACCCACAAAAAAAGAAGCAACTTCTAAAAAAGAAAAAGTTGATTTAACTAATTATTCAAAAGCAGTTTTTGCTTCTGGCTGTTTCTGGTGTGTAGAAAGTGTATTTGAAAGTGTAAAAGGCGTTCAGGAAGTAATTTCTGGATATGCTGGCGGTGATGAAAGCAACCCGACTTATGAGCAAGTAGGTTCGGGACAAACTAGACATGCTGAGGCAATAGAAGTATATTATGACTCTACTGTAGTTTCTTATACTAGTTTATTAAAAGTATATTTTAATTCTCAAGATGTTACTCAGGTTAATGGGCAAGGTCCAGATAGAGGTTCACAATATCGTTCGATTATTTTATTTAATAATGAAATTGAAAAAGATTTAGCTGAAAAATATATTGCAGAAATTAATGAAAGCAAAAAATATAGTTCGCCAGTAGCGGCCACTGTCGAAAAACTTACTAAATTCTATCCAGCAGAAGATTATCACCAAGATTATGTGATAAACAATCCTGGAAATCCTTATGTGCAGGGGGAATCAATTCCACGAATTAAAAGAGCACAAAAGCTTTTCAAAGAATTGTTGAAACCAGAAAAAGTATTGTAAAACAAAGAATTGATTTTTAAAACCCTTTTTTACAAAGGGTTTTTTTTTGTAAAAAAAATTACACAATTGATTTTGCAATTATAAAAGCGTGGTAAAACTTTTGTATTAAATAAATAAAAACAAGATGAATATAGCAATTGTTTTTGGCTCAGTCCGAACAGAACGTGTAGGCTTTCGAGTAGTACATTATTTAACTGCCGAATTAAAAAAGCGAAACCATGATGTTTCGATTATTGATCCGATAGAGTATAATTTGCCAATGCTAGATAAAATGTTTAAAGATTATAAGCAAGGTGAAGCTCCTGAAAAAATGCAGAAACTGGCTGAAATTCTAGAAAAAGCAGATGGATTTATCATGGTGAGTGCTGAATACAATCATTCAGTACCGCCCGCATTGAAAAACCTATTAGACCATTTTCAACGGGAATACTTTTTCAAACCGTGTGGAATTTGCACATATTCTGTTGGGGCATTTGGTGGAATAACTGCTGCATCACATCTTCGGGTTATATTATCGGAATTAGGAATGGTAACAGTATCGGCAAGTTTCCCAGTACCTACCGTTACAAAAGCAATGGATGAAAACGGAAAATTGCTGGAAGAAAAATACGATAAATTTGCAATTAAATTTTTGTCAGAATTTGAATGGTATTTAAAAATTTTGGCAGAAGGAAGAAAAAATGGATTGCCGTATTGAAGAAAAAAAACCAAATGTGGAAATTTAAAAAGACCTAAATAATTAGGTCTTTTTAAATTTATATTGCAAAATAATATATTGAAAGTATTTTAGAATAATTCAATCAGATTTTAAAAATCAAAAATCTCTGTTTACATCAAAATTTTCTAGATAATCAGCTACTCTTCTAACAAAACTTCCACCCAATGAACCATCAACAACCCGATGATCGTAGGATAAAGAACAAAACATCATGTGACGTATTGCAATTACATCTCCATCCGGAGTTTCTAACACAGCAGGTTTTTTCTTAATTGCTCCTACTGCTAAAATCGCAACTTGTGGTTGATTTATAATTGGTGTTCCCATTACATTACCAAAAGAACCAACATTAGTCATGGTAAATGTACCACCAGAAACTTCATCTGGGGAAAGCTTATTTGTTCTCGCCCGATTTGCCAAATCATTAACCGCTTTTGTTAACCCGATTAAATTCTTTTGATCAGCATTCTTTATTACTGGCACAATCAAATTACCACTAGGTAATGCTGTTGCCATTCCAATGTTAATATTCTTTTTTATAATTATTTTAGTTCCATCTACCGAAACATTAATCATCGGAAAATCTTTAATTGCTTTAGCAATAGCTTCGATGAATATAGGAGTAAATGTTATTTTCTCTTTTTCTCTTTTTTCAAAAGCTGATTTCACTTTATCTCTCCAACGCACCAAATTAGTTACATCAGCCTCTACAAATGATGTTACGTGCGGTGAAGTTTGCTTACTCATTACCATGTGATCGGCAATCAATTTACGCATTCTATCCATTTCCAAAATCTCATCACCACCACTAGTAGAAACAAAAGTTTCTTTTTTCTCTACTTTAGTTTGATTTTCAGTTTTCGTTTCTACAGGTTTTTTCTGTTCAACAATTTCATTTCCAGATCCAGATTTTCTACTAGATAAATAAGAAATAACATCATTTTTGGTAACTCTGCCCTCAGCACCAGTTCCTTTTATCGAATCTAGTTCTGCAATTGAGATACCTTCGCTTTGAGCAATATTTTTAACTAAAGGAGAATAAAATTTACCTGAAGATTCAATTTTTGTATTAGTATCTAAGCTGGCAGCAGGAATGTAAGGAACTAGATTATCCTGCTCTTTACTATCTTGTTTTGCAATTTCAATTTTAGGTTGTTCTACAACAACTTCTGAAGAATTTTCACTGTCAGTATCAATTATTGCAATGGTTGCTCCTACTTGCACGACATCATTTTCACCAAAAAGTAATTTTATCAATTTACCACCAACCGGTGAAGGTACTTCAGAATCAACCTTATCAGTAGCGATTTCTAAAACTGATTCATCAGCCAGAATCATATCACCTGGATTTTTCACCCATTTAATAATGGTAGCCTCGGCTACGCTTTCGCCCATTTTAGGCATGATTAACTCAAATTGCGCCATTTATTTTTTTTCGGTTATTCGTAAGAAACGGTATTAGGTTGGGTAAAAGTAGGATTTTTTTTGTTTTGCAGAAGGCAATTTTACATAATGCGAAGTTCATAGATGATTTGAAAATGTAATATCTTGCAACAATTTATTTAAAAAATATGTCGAAAGAATTGAAATTAATTGCATTTGATAGGCTTTTAACCATAATGGATGAACTTAGAGCTGGCTGCCCATGGGATCGGAAACAAACCATGGAAAGCCTACGACATTTAACTATTGAGGAAGTTTATGAACTCTCGGATGCGATATTAGAAAAGGATAAAGGAGAAATTAAAAAAGAGTTGGGTGATTTAATGTTGCATTTAGTTTTTTATACAAAAATAGCTTCGGAGACTAATGATTTCGATATTGCTGATGTGTTAAATGGAATTTGTGAGAAATTAATTTCACGCCATCCTCATATTTATGGAGATGTAATTGTGGCTGATGAAGCAGAAGTAAAACGAAATTGGGAACAATTAAAACTAAAAGAAGGCAATAAATCTGTATTAGAAGGTGTTCCAGTATCGTTACCAGCTTTAGTAAAAGCTAGCAGAATACAAGAAAAAGCACGCGGCGTAGGTTTTGATTGGGATAATAAAAATCAGGTTTGGGAAAAAGTGCAGGAAGAACTACTAGAATTTAAAAATGAAATGGATGCTATTGAAGAAAATGGATCGGAAGAAAACAAAGAAAAAGCCGAAGCTGAGTTTGGAGATGTTTTATTTTCTTTGATTAATTATGCCAGATTTAATAATATAAACCCAGAAGATGCTTTAGAGAAAACAAATAAGAAATTCATCAAGCGATTTCAGTATTTAGAAGCAAAAGCTTCGGAGCAACATAAAAATTTAAAAGATATGTCACTTTCAGAAATGGATGTTTTTTGGAATGAGGCAAAAAAGTCAGGATAATAAACTTTAGTAAACTTAATTTAATAATTGAAAATTTATGGCGAAATTTTTAAAATGGATTTCAATTGCATTATTTATTATTATTTTACTTATTTCCAGTATTATTTTCTTAGCATACCGAAATAAAAAACAAATATTAGAGCTTGTACTTATAGAACTAAAAACCACCATTTATGGTGAGATTTTAATAAAAGATATAGATTTTGGCTTTAATTCGTTACCAAGACTTTCCATTATTTTGAAAGAATTCGACCTTCGAGATCCAGCATATAAAATCTATAAAAGACAACTTTTAAAAGCTGAAAAAGTATATTTAAATATAGATTTATGGCCCTTGCTAGAAAATAAAATTATAGTGAATTCCATAACTATTAGAAATGGAGATATTTCAATTTTCAAAACTAGAAATGGATATAATAATCTTGACATTTTTAAAAAATCGCCTGTTGCTGCGAAGTCAGACACTAGCAACTCGTTCACATTAAATTTAAAAAAAATTGAACTGATTAATATTAAAGGCTCATATAATGATTCGCTGAAAAATAAATACATAGCAATAAACTTTATTAAACTATTATCTCAACTCAACAAAGATAAAGAGCAGTTAAACATTTCATTAGCAGGCAAATTTATTTCAAACCAATTTGAATTAAATCCTAAAAATGGGAGCTTTGGGCTAAATACTGAGTTCGATGCGAAGATTAATGCTGAATATAATTTCGCTGATAAATCAATCAAAATTAATAATTCAGAACTAAAAGCAAATAACAATAGTATAGCTATAAGCGGGTTTATAAGTGATAGCGTCTATAATTTTGAATTTGCTACCTCTAAAATCAATTATATAGATGCCGTAAAATTACTTCCCATAAAAACTCAAAAGAAATTAAAGGAATACAACTGCGATAAACCCATAAAAGTTAAAGCTATAGTCAGGGGTGATTTAGCTATTAGTAATGAAACTAAGCTAGATATTGAATTTGAAATAAAAGAATCGTTTGTAACTGCAAAAAAATTAACCTTCGAAAAAGTAAATCTTACAGCCAAATACATCAATTCTGTAAATCCTAGAGAAAGTTATTCAGATAAAAACTCTAGTATTACGATGAAGAACGCCTTTTTAATTAAAGAAGGAATTCCGACAAAATTTGAGGCAACAATTTCTAATCTTGATAACCCATTTCTTCTATTAAAATCGGATATTAATTACAATTGCAAGGCTTTAAACGAATGGCTTGATGAGCGTGAAATGAAGTTTACCGAGGGGAATTATAAAATTCATATTGATTACGAAGGTAACTTATTTGAATATTTAGAATCTAGAATTGATAGTAAAAGTGGAAAATTAAATGGAACTCTTGATCTGAAAAACGTTTCATTTAAATGGATTAAAGAAAACCAGGTTTACTCAAATTTAAACGGATCATTTAATTTTAGTACTAAGCAAATCTCTATCAATAAAATTAATTTTTTAGTTAATAATAATCCAATAAACTTAAGTGGTGTTATAACTAATTTTCTTCCATTCTTTTCCAGTCAAACCCGAAAAGGATATGTAAGTCTCTCTGTATTTTCTCCAAAAATTGACTTAAAATCCTTATTGTCGAATAAAAAGAAAGCTGAAAAGAAAATCGAGAAGGATAAATCAGGAAATAAAATATTAACTAACTTAATTGAGAAACTATATGAAAGCCTTGAATTTGATTTAAAAATTAGAATTAATGAGCTTAACTTCAATAAATTTATTGGGCAGGAATTAAAAGCTGATCTTAAGCTTGCTGATAATATTTTAACAGCAAAAAACTTAGATGTAGAAGTTGCTGGAGGAAAAATAGATGCATCATTGATAATTTCTAATTTAGATAAAGACGTAAATCCAATTCTCTTTAATGGAAAAGTTGTTAATACTGATATCAGTAAATTCTTTGTTTTATTCAATAATTTTAATCAAAAAGCTATTACAAATTCAAATTTAGAAGGCAAACTTTCTGCTGATGTAGATTTTGTTGCAAGTGTTGATGAAAAACTAGCCGTGGTACCAAATACTATGGGTGGAAAAATAAATCTGGAAGTAATAAATGGAAAACTAATTCAATTTGAGCCAATGAAAAATATGAGTAATTTTTTATTGAAAAATAGAGATTTTGAAACTATTAGTTTTGATGATTTGAATATGGAATTTGAATTGAAAGGAAACAATCTTGATATAAGCAGAATGGAAATAGCTTCTAATTTAATTAATTTGTTTGTAGAAGGCCAATACGGTTTTGGTAAGGAGACTGACTTTAGCGTTCAAATTCCGTTAAGTAATCTTAAAAAACGAGATAAGAATTATGAGCCTGAGAATATTGGTCTGGACGAAAAAACTGGAGCTAGTGTATTTCTACATATTTACAACAATGAAGTTGGAAAAACAATTATTGCCTATGATCCATTTAAAAAACATATTAAATCAAAAGAATTGAAACCAAGAATTCAAAAAACAAAGAAAAGAAGAAATTAATTCAACTTTCACTAACAATTGTGAACAAAAACTAATGTTTCAACATTAAATAATACAAATTGGTAACCTTTAATTAACAAACAAAACTTAAACTTGCAGATTAATTAATATCCTTGGTACAAAAAATTCTTCTTTTCGCATTCCTTAGTTTCATATTTACATCATGTTCAAAAGAAGACGACGACCCCAATTTAATTAATCCAGAATTTTCAGTTAACTCCAATGAAGATTCTAAAATTTCTTCCCAAAACCCATTTAATATAGTTTTTAACGAAGATTTTGAACAAGGAACTAAATCCACTTATTCTCCAGATAGTCTAATATTATCAACTGGAAAATGGTATTTTGATAATGCCTTAATTGGAAAAAACACCGAAGACGTAAAGTTTGGAACATCCGCCGCTAGAATTACAGGAAATGGTTCTATAACGTTAAAAATTGACACAATTTTAACTTTATTAACTATTAAAGTTAGTCATGCAACATTCGGACAAGATTATCCATCAACATGGGGGCTTTTTATTTCAACAAATAATGGAATAAGTTTTAAACAATATGGACAAACAATTGAAAGTAATTCAACTATTCAACAACAAGTATTTACTATTGGACTCCGTTCTGCAATAATTATTCGAATCCGGAAACTTTCAGGAGGAACAGATCAATTAAATTTCGATAATATCAGTTTTACGAAAGCGAAGCCTGTCATCAAAATTAATGTAATAGCTGCTGCTGACAATGATAATTTGTTATTGGGTAACCCCAGCATGGCACAAAATAATATTCTATTAATTGACAACTATTTAATGAATAAAGGGGAATATATACTTTCTTATAATCGCACCAATGGAACTCCTAACTGGGTAAGTTGGTATGTTGGATCGAACTCATTAGGTACAACTCCCCGTCAAGACGATTTTAGAGCTGACAATACTTTGCCATTAGGCTGGTATCCAGTAGGTGCAACAAGTTATTCAGGAAGCGGATTTGATCGTGGTCATAATTGTCCGTCAGCAGATAGAAATAGTTCCGTACCAGCAAACTCTTCTACCTTTTTGATGACAAATATGATTCCGCAGGCGCCTTACAATAATCAACAAACTTGGGGAAATTTTGAAGATTACACTCGTTCATTGGTAAATGCTGGGAATGAAGTTTTTATTGTAATGGGAAGTTATGGTTCCGGAGGAACAGGAAATAATGGATTCAAAACAAGCATTAATAATGGAAATGTAAAAGTACCAGCTCGAATATGGAAAGTTGTAGTAGTAATTCCAAATGGCACTAGAGATATTAATAGAATTACGAATACAACTCGGGTTATTGCAATTGATACTCCCAACTCAAATGGAATCAGTAATAATTGGCGAACATTCAGAACCAGTGTAGATGCTATTGAAACTGCGACTGGATATGATATCTTGAATGCATTAACACAATCAATTCAAAACGATTTGGAATCAAAAATAGATTCTCTGTAAAATTACAGACGTGCTGAATTTTTACGACTTGTTTAAGATAAATTCAATTTTATCGATAAACATTTCTCTTAAACAAGGATTGATATAGGTATTTGTTGCAGAAAAAATACCAACTTATGAGTATAAATTATTGTTTTCAAATGTTGATTTTTATAAAAAGATTCAGCAATTATGAAAACACTTCGAAATTTTTCAACTAATCCAACAAAACAATCCTTATCAGAACAAATAAATTCGCTTAAAATAAAAGGCATTGAGGATGAAATAGACATGATCTCTTTTATAAAAAAAGTAAAAGAACTTAAGAAATTAGACAGATTTAGCGTACAAATTTCCTGATATTTTGCTTTACTCAACGGTAAAAGAAATTTACTTTGAAACAGAAGCAGGCAATTTAATTGTCAAAGCTGTTTTTTTAGGTAAGATGATTGCGAATTATGAAATTTTGCTTCGCGAAAAAGATAGTAATGCGCAAACCACTTTGGCCGATGGAGACAATACAAATCCTGAGGATGATGTAGCATTGCTGCCAAGTCCAGTTTCAAATAATCATGGTCGTAGAATAGTTTTAGAAACTGGATTTTATGGAATCGACCATACAAACTATCCTGATTACGAAATCAGATTGGAGGTTTTTCAAAATGGTTTGAAAATAGGTTCCACAATTGATAAAGGCAAATTGGATGGAAAAGGTCAATATTCGTTACTTTTCATCAAACTGTTAATTAAAGAATAAAAATGAAAAAGGAAATTCGAATTCTAATCTTCCTTATTTCAACAGTTCATTATTGCTTGGCTCAACCAGATTTAGAGCCAGTTTTAAAACAATTAAAACTCAATGTTGCAATTCCAGATTTACCGGCCTTTAATATTTTAAATAATCAGGCACAAAATTCTTTATTACGACCTTCTACCCCTCAAGCAATTACTTCAGCCTTCTCTAGTTTTTATTCGAATGGTAAAATTATTTTTCCAGAGAATATTGCATTAGAGTTGTCTCCTTCCCTATTGCTAAACGTAAATAAACCATTAAGTGAATTAAACGAATATTCAAAAAACAGGCTATTAAACACTTTACGAATTTCTGTTGGAACTTTGAATAAATCAGATGAATTAACAATTAAAAGTAGATCTATAGGCCTAGGCTTTCGAATTAATTTGCTAGACAAAGCTGACCCAGCAACTGATTTACTATTTCATCAAAAAATAAGTGATGCGTTAAAAGACTTTAGAAAAGAAACACGAGAAATATTTCTAATTCAATTTGCTATTAAAAACAACATAGATATTAACCAACTGGATTTCGAATTTTTAATTATGGGAAATCCAGCTTTAAAAAAAAGATTTGATTTAGAACTTGCTAACGAAAATTCAATACCACAAAAAAGGTTTTTAGCTATATTAAAGAAAATAAAAGATGATTATAAAACTGCAAATTGGAATGCAGATAAAATCGATTTAGCTTCAGCAATTAGTTTTAAATCAAGCGATAGTTTAGCAAAAAATGCAAAATTATCTACATCTGAATTATGGTTTAGTGCCGCTAAACGGTGCGGTAAGAATGGTTTATTAACTTTTGGTTTAAATGGGCGTTTAGAAAATCAGAATTTAGTAGAAAATAACAACAAGCTAAACTACCAGATTACACTTCCAATTAGATATTATATAGGAACAAATCGAGTAAAAGCTTTTGCAGATGCGCACTATCAATATAAAAAAAACACTAAAAGTGGCTTGTTTGCAGCATTTGGTTCTGAATTAAATCTATATGATGGATTTTGGCTAATGATTAGTACGGGTTTTGAATACAACAAAAAATTAAATAATGCTACCCTGCAAACAAGTTTTGATTTGAAAATAATGCTACCAGAAAATTTCAACTTTTAATATAAAAAATATGAGATACGACAGAGACCCAAAGTATTTGCATCCATTTATCGCAAATAAACTAAACGCTATTTTACCACTTATTAATATAGGGTTACCACCTGGTCATATTGCTAAATTGGTTTCAATACATAGAACTCCAGCAGATCAGTTTCAGCTTTTTAAACAAGGTCGGGTTTTCAAGAATGGAAGTTGGGTAAAATCTGGAAGCATTGTTACCAATTTGGATGGTTTTATAAAAATGTCGAATCATAATTATTTACCCTGCCTAGCAATTGATATTGGCATTTTTAATGGCAACCAGTATTTAGGAAATAGTCCGCATTATGCGAGTGTGCAACAAGGTAAGCAATTTGGATTGAGTTGGGGTGGTGATTGGAATAGATTTAAAGATTTACCTCATTTGGAAATGACGAACGTTAACTTTTTTAAACATGATATAAAAAAAGATAATGGAAAGTTATGGCAAAGATACCTACAAATGGATGGAACATACACTGGTGCAATGGATGGAATTTTTGGGGAGAATTCATTAAAAGCATTGAAGAAAACTACAGGAGAATCAATTAGAAATATAAAGGCATGGGATAAATTATTTGAGAAATTTGGAGTATTGAGTACCGAAATTCATTCATAATCAAATAAATATGGCTGCAAAAATATTATCGTTAGATGGTGGCGGATCATGGGCTTTAATTCAGGTTAAAGTTTTAATAGATATTTATGGCGACATAAAAGGACATGAAGTATTAAAAAAATTTGATTTAGTTATAGCTAATTCTGGTGGAAGTTTAGTGCTGGCTTGCCTTTGCAATAATATGCTTTTGAGCAAATCATTACTGCTATTTGAAAATGAAAATACCAGAAAAAGAATTTTTTCAAAACTTAGTTTTTTTGAACAACTAAAAAAAATACCTTTAATTTCAGTTCTTCAAAAAGCAATTAAAATTTTCGGTGCCGATACGATACTTGGACCAAAATATCATACAGAAAGAAAATTGGAAGGACTCACGAAGGAATTGGAAAATGCTGACTCTAATCCAAATGGACAAAAATTAATCACAAAATATCTCGATGAGCTACCTCAATTGATTGGGAAACCAACTTTAGAAATTCTAATTGTTGGATATGATTATTTTAGTGAGCGAGTTACTTTTTTTCGTTCTAACATTAATAGTCCTGCAACTCAATTCAATCGAACACAAAAACGAGTAAAATTATCTGAAGCTATCCATGCATCCAGCAATGCTCCTGTTAATTATTTTGAAGCACCAGCCAAATTAAGACTTAAAGATCGGGATACCAATTTTGAAAATACTTCATACTTCTGGGACGGTGCAATTTCAGGTTTTAATAATCCGGTATTAGCTGGCTTGATTGAAGGACTGATCACAAAAAAATTAAAACCTGAAGAATTTCAGATTTTATCTATAGGAACTGGAACAGGCAGCAGAGCAAATATCACCGATTTTGAAGATAACGAAAACCCAGAGCTGCAAGAAGTTTACCGTTTAAATAAAAATAATGAATTAGTTAATAGTAAAACCAAAGCTAACTTTGTGAATGATATCGTAAAAGTTTCTAAAAGTATTTTGGGCGATCCACCTGATTCGGCAACGTTTATGGCTTACACAATTTTAGACCCATTATTGAGCAAAAATGCTTCATTAGTTAGAATAAATCCGTGTTTATCTCCCAAATTAAAAGGGAATAAAATATTTGATTTACCTGATGTTTATCAAAATATGTCGGAAGGTCGCAAAAAATTTATTGCCTTATTAGACATGGATATGGATGCTGTTGAATCAGATGAAGTGCAGCTAATTTCTGAATTAGCAGAAAATTTTATTGTTAATGATTCCACAAAGACCTGTATTCCTAATCAACTTGTTAGAGGCGATGCTGCATTTAATTTTTTAGGGCAACCTACCTACAGAGAAGCGAAAGCGAGATGGCTTGAAATAATAAATGAAGTTGTTTGAATTTGCCAAAGTTTTTTACCTTGCAAAATGACAGTAAAATATTATCTTTTATTATTATTTTCTTTTTATTCTTTTATTCTTAATGCTCAGAATTTCAATGTAGGAATTTCTGCAAACTATATGATAGATAGGGATTTTAATAAACCGTTGGAAGGGCTTTTTATATCGCTTCCAAATATCAGCTTGTATTCTAATGTTCCTATAAATCTTGGTTTAGTTTTAGAGAAAAAAACTAACTTCCTTAGTCCTTCCATTGGAATAAATGTAATATTAAGAAATATAAGGCTTTTAAATGATTTTGATCTTTACACTACATTTTACGATCAAACTCTTGAAATTCCGTTAAAAGTTACCTACAGAAATGAAATAAATCAAAATGTATCTTGCTTTTATAGATTGGGTGCAGGTTTAAATACAATGTTAACATCAACAAATAAAAACACTGAATATTATGGAGGGTTTTCCGATCCTATCTATATATTTAAAATAATAAACCCTGAACAGATTAATACGTTTATTTCAGCCGGTTTAGGAATAGAAAATAAAATGGAAAAGATTGGAATTTTAAAATTTAATTTAGAATACATTTATCAAACAAAAAAATATTTTGCTTATCAAATTATAACCGATAAAGAAATTGGAAAGTCTAAATCGTTTAGACCAAGTTATTTGATGTTGGGACTAACTTATTTCCCTAATTTCTTAAATAAAAACTAATTTTTAAATTTATTGATGATTTAAAAGTCAATTTTATTGAGTGTAAAAACTCAGCTTTTCTTCCTTTTCCTCCTATTCACCAGTTTGTCTAATTCGTTTAACAATTTAAGTCGTTCGTAATCTAATTTAATCAAGGTAAATTCTTCTCTTATTTTTTTATTTTCTAATTGAAGGATTTCAGTGCGTAAAGGATTGTCGGGTTGAATAGCATTATATTTTTCATTCTTAATTGTATCGTTTTTAATTGATCTAATTATTTTTGCGGAATCAACTTCCATCAATTTTGCCGAGTCTATCATTATTCTGTTTTTGAAAATAGAATCTTCATATTTTTTTAAAGAATCTTTTTTATTCAAAATAGCACGTTTCTCATTCAATTGAAGTACAGTTTTAGCTTGTTCTCTTTTAAATTTTGCAATAACAGAATCCATAATTCTAATTTCTCTTGTCAGAATTTTAATGGCTTTTTTTCTGCTCGTATTTGCTTCTGCGGCAAAGCCAAGGCACATAAAAAAAACAAATAAGAAGTATAGGTAAACCTTCTTCATTTCAACTAAAATTTTGTTTCAAAATCCAACCAATTTAAATGGAAAAGTTTAATTTTAAACGAAAATATAAAACATACTAAAAAAAGATAATCATGTTAGAAAATTTATTACAACTCGTGAAAGATAATGCAAATGATGATATTATCAACAATGCTCATATTCCTAACGAAAAAAACGACCATGCTGTTGAAGAAACTGCCAATTCATTATTCGAAGGATTAAAAGAACAAGCCAATGGTGGTCACATGCAAGATTTACTCCAAATGTTTCAATCAGGTGGAAATTTGGGCACTTCTGGCAATCCGGTGATGAATAAATTAACTTCTGGAGTTGCTGGAAATCTGATGCAAAAGCTTGGAATATCGAATGTAGCGGCCATGTCAGTAGTTGCAGGAATTTTACCAAAAGTTATGAACAGTTTTGTAAATAAGACTAACGACCCAAACGATTCAAGTTTTGATTTAGGCGGAATTTTAGGAACACTCACTGGCGGAAAGACAAATGGGATGGATTTGTCAACTATAGGAAGTATGTTTTCTGGTGGAAATGATGCTGCTGGAGAAAAACCATTAGGAGGAGCTTTAGGTGGTTTGCTAGGTAAATTATTCAAATAGAAACCTTTTCTTTTTACCTTTAAATTTTATAAAACTTTACTTATTTCTAATCTTAATTCCCAAATTATGTTCAAAAAATCCATCCTATTCTTTTCAGTATTTTTCTCGATTATCAACTTTAGTTTTTCGCAAAATCGTTTTTTAGAAGACAGTTTAGATAATTATATCAATAAAGCAATTATTGATTGGAATGTACCAGGCTTAGCTATAGCAATTGTTAAAGACGGAAAAGTTGTAATTAATAAAGGATACGGTGTTAAATCTATAATTACGAAAGAAAAAGTAGACGAAAATACACTTTTTCAAATTGCATCTAATACAAAAGCATTTACTGGAACTGCTTTAGCTATGTTAAATAACGAGAAAAGGATATCAATGGATGAAAAGGTATCTAAGTATTTGCCTTATTTTAAATTAAAAGATCCTTTGGCAAGTTCTAATACCACTATTCGCGATTTGCTTTGTCATCGTATTGGTTTTCAGACATTTCAAGGCGATTTTTTGAATTGGGCTTCTAATTTAACTAGAAAAGAAATAATTGAAAAAATGTATTTGACAGAAGCTGTAAATCCTTTCAGATATAGATTCGGCTATTGTAACTCGGCATTTTTGGCAGCTGGAGAAGTTATTCCGGCTGCAACAGATACAAGTTGGGATGTATTTGTTACCAAAAGATTGTTAAATCCGTTGAAAATGAATAGAACAACGACCAATTTTTCTGCGATACTTTCAGATCCAAATGCTTGTAAACCATATACTATTTTAGATGGTAAATTAATTGAGTTACCTTATAATAGCATGGATAATATTGCTCCTGCTGCTTCTTTAAATTCGAGCGTAAATGATTTAACACACTGGTTATTAATGCAATTAGATAGTGGTCGTTATGCAAATACTCAGGTTGTTCCATTTAAGGCTTTGATGCAAACAAGAACTTCTCAAATGCTGGTTGGCGATGTAAATTCAAAAACATTTCCACAAAAACATTTTAACACGTATGGCATGGGCTGGTTTATGAGTGATTATTATGGAAAAAAAGTTTACGAACATAGTGGTGGTGCCAATGGTTTTGTAACCATTACCTGTTTTATTCCTGAAATAAATATGGGTGTAACAGTTTTAACCAATACAGATGCAAACAACCTATTTGATGCTTTAAAACAACAAATTATTGATTTATACTTAAATGCTCCTTATCGAAATTATTCTGATTTATATTTAAAAAGAAATAAAGAAAGTGTATTGGCAGATCAAATTGAACTTGATAAATTAAAGAAAACTACTGAAACTAAACCTTCTTTAAGTTTTCCAATAATTAACTATACAGGATCTTATCAAAATGAATTTTATGGAAATATTATAATTGCAGAAACTGATAAGAAATTAAAAAAAGAAAACCAGGTATTAAAAATTAATTTCGAACATCATCCACAAACCATTGGTTATTTGAGTCCACTTGGAGAAAATAAATTTTTATGCAGATATAGTGATGCTGTTTGGGGAATTCAGGTAATAGATTTTACTGCTAAAGACGAAAAAATAAATGCAGTAAAAATTAAAGTAAACGATTACATTGATTATCTGAGCTATGATTTTATTAAAAAATAATTCAACTTACTTAAATCGAATTGCTTTTAACGGTGAAATTGAACTCACTAAAGAAGACGGAATAATTAACATTAAAAGTGAAGTAATTAATGTTCCAGCATTGAGCAATAAAATTGTTTGAATATTCATATCAATGGGTACTGAAGATAAATAATATGATTCCTGATCTAGTTTAAAAAAATGAAACTGGCTTTGCAGATAGCAAAATCCTATCCCTATAATGTTGCCTAATAACATACCATACCCGATTAAATAAATAGCATTATAAATAAATACCTTTCGGATACTTCTATTTCCGGCACCTAATGCTTTTAAAATACCAATCATATTGGTTCGTTCTAAAATCATGATTAGCAAAGCAGAAATCATATTTATACTGGCAACTAATAGCATTAACACCAAAATTACATCTGCATTTACATCCAGTAAATCTAGCCACTCAAACAATTGCGGATATCGCTCTGCAACCGATAATGAATTCAATTCTGGACCAACTTCTGAACTTACTAATTGTGCAACATCATTTAATTCAAAACCCGAATTGGCAACAATTTCAAAACCACCGACTTCTGTGGGCAACCAATCATTTAATTTTTGAATTTGTCGAATATCAGCCATCACAAAAATTTTATCTAAATCTTCCATCCCAATTGAATAAATTCCAGAAATAGTGAATTTTCTTTTTCTAATTGGATCTTGAACAAAAAACATGGTAAACGAATCGCCATTTTTTAAAGAAAGTCGGTTGGCAGTATAGGATGAAATTAAAACCTGATTACTATTTATTGAATCTCTATAGGTTGGTAAACTACCTTCTAAAAGTTTATCAGCAAAAAAATCCCAGTCGAAATTTTGATCCACTCCTTTTAAAACAATTCCTTCAATATCTCCGGAAGAGCTTATTATTCCAGCTTTATAGGCAAATGGCTCAATTTTTTTAATTTTATTATTATTCGAAATAGTTTTTAAAAAATCCTGGTTTCGATTGATTGGCGTACTCTCATAAGAAGAATTAAGATCGTAAGCGGTAATTTGAACTGAACCAGCGAAACCTGTAATTTTCTCCTGAATTTCATTTTTAAAACCAGAAATAATGGCAAATGAAATGATCATAACGGCTAAACCAAGCGTTATTCCAGTAATAGCAATTCCAACAATTAATTTAGAAAAACTTCTTTCGGAGGAGTTAACAATCCTTTTTGCTATAAAACGTTCGAAATTCAATATTTTTAATTTACTTGCAGTATGAGGTTTTTTCTAAAATCAAAAGTAATGCTTCTGTATCAAGCGCAGAAATATTGGCTGATTTTGATTTATTTTTTTTGTGGATTTGGAATAAATAGCAGTTCGGGTATTGAAGTCGCAGACTTTAGTAAACCTTTATTAACAGGTGCAGACCAGATTGAAAAGTACCTTCCTTATTTAATGAATAAACGGGTTTCTTTAGTGGTCAATCAAACTTCTATGCTTGGTAATACTCATTTAGTTGATACTTTGTTAAGTGCAGGAATTTCAATTTCCAATGTATTTTCTCCCGAGCATGGTTTCAGAGGGGATGCAGATGCTGGAGAGCTAATTAAAAACTCATTGGATAAAAAAACAGGACTTCCTCTTATTTCATTATACGGAAAAAATAAAAAACCTCAGAAATCTGATCTTGAAAAAACAGATGTAGTAGTATTTGATATTCAAGATGTTGGAGTTAGATTTTACACTTATATTTCTACTTTGCATTATGTGATGGAAGCATGTGCCGAAAATAATCTTGAATTATTAATATTAGATAGGCCAAACCCAAATATGTCAAAACCAGACGGGCCAATGATGGAACCAGAGTTCAAATCATTTGTTGGAATGCATCCAGTTCCAATTATTTATGGAATGAGCATAGGCGAATATGCGCAAATGATAAATGGTGAATATTGGCTACCAGATAGCTTGCAATGCAAATTGAAAATTATAAAAATAAAAAATCTGTTTTCGCGAAACATCGAATATATATTGCCAATTCCTCCTTCGCCAAATTTGCCAAATCAACTATCCATCGACCTTTATCCATCGCTTTGTTTATTTGAAGGAACGGTAATTAGTGTAGCTAGAGGCACTTTATTCCCATTTCAAGCAATTGGTCATCCTTTTTTAAAATCACAATATTTTGAATTTACGCCAGTAAGTATTGCCGGAATGAGCAAAAATCCGCCTTTTGAAAATAAAATTTGTTACGGAACAGATTTAAGAGAAATTAAGTCCAAAAAAACTTCAGAATTAATTGCTTTCGACTTGCATTGGTTAATCTACTTTTATACTATTTTTCCAGATAAAGAACATTTCTTCAATTCTTTTTTTGAGAAATTGGCTGGTACTGGAAATTTGCGTGTCCAAATACAACAAAGTATAACGGAACAGGAAATTAGAAAAAGTTGGGCAATAGGATTAGAACGATTTTCAGTCATTCGGAAAAAATATTTATTATATAAAAATTTAGACGAGCAAACTTTGTACAAACCATTTGTTTACAAAAAAGCAAAATCAAAGAAGAAATCTATTTTTTATAGGCTTAAATCAAATTAACTTTATGAGAATAGTATTTATGGGCACACCGGAATTTGCGGTAGCGTCACTGAAAGCAGTAAAAGATGCAGGACACGAAATAGCTGCTGTAATTACCGTTCCAGATAAACCTGCAGGCAGAGGACAAAAACTAGCTATTTCGGCAGTTAAAGAATTTGCGTTAACGCAATCAATTAAAATATTACAACCTGCAAAATTAAAAGACCCAGATTTTTTAGTCGAATTAAAAATGCTAAATGCTGATTTATTTATAGTAGTTGCTTTCAGAATGTTGCCTGAGGTAGTTTGGGCAATGCCAAAATATGGAACTATTAATGTTCATGCATCTTTATTACCTCAATATAGAGGTGCTGCTCCTATAAACCATGCTATTATGAATGGAGAAACAGAAACTGGGGTAACCACGTTCTTTATCATCAAAGAAATTGATACTGGCCCATTAATTTTGCAAAAAAGTATAAACATCGGAAAAAATGAAACTGCTGGAGAATTGCATGATAAATTAATGATATTGGGAGCGCAAACCTTAGCAAAAACATTAAACTTAATTGAAAATGGGGAGTTGGTTTCAATTCCGCAATCAACAACTGAAGTTTTACTTACAGCTCCAAAAATTTTTAAAGAAGATTGTGAAATTGATTGGGAAACTTCTGGTGAAGAAATTTTTAATTTTATTCGTGGATTAAGCCCATACCCTACGGCATATACTTCGATGAGAAATTTAAAATTGAAAATATTTTCTGCAGATTTTATTTTGCAAAGTCATGAAGACGAACCGGGAACCTATTATACAGATGGAAGTGCAGAATTGCGTTTTGCTTGTACAAATGGTTTTATTCTAATTAAAGAATTGCAATTAGAAGGAAAAAAAAGAATGAAAGTTTCAGAATTTTTAAGAGGATTACGTTTATAAAATGGTTTGTTTACAGATAATTCGGTTTCCAAAAATATTTGTGCCAATCGCTTTTATTTCGATGGCCATTAATCGGCTTCCGCTTTCGCTCAACAAACATATTTCTTTCTGGAAATTAATGGGAAGTGGAAAAGGAGGAACTTTTTCAAAAGAACCTGATTGGCAGCAATGGTCAATTCTTAGCGTTTGGGAAAATGAAAATGCCTTAAAAAATTACTTGAATTCTGGTTTTATATTCAAATTCAATAAATGGTTTGCGAATGAACAGCTAATATTACACTTACAACCCATTGCAGGCCACGGATTATGGGATGGTAGAAATCCATTTAAAACCAATGAAAAAGAGAAAAGTAAAACCTACCATGGGCCAATTGGCATAATAACCCGAGCAAGCATTCGATTAAATAAAGCAAAAGATTTTTGGAATGCAGTACCCGATGTAGAGAAATTAATGAATGTATCACCCGGTTATATTTTTTCCGTTGGAGTTGGTGAAATGCCTTATTTAAGGCAGGCAACTTTTTCTATTTGGGATTCTTTAGAATCAGCAAAAAACTTTGCCTACCAAAGTCGTGAACATCGAGAAGTAATTGACCGTACCCGAAAAGAAGATTGGTATTCTGAAGAATTATTTATGCGTTTCAACTTGATTAATATTAGCGGAACTTTGCATGGTAAAAAACCAGCAATAACTATTTCTAAACAGAAAGATTAAACATTTTAAATTTATTTATTAAAACTCATGCGCGTTATTGCCGATATACCCCACTCCGATTGTAAAATATCCATTTTAAGTATGAATCAAAAATTCATAATCAGAATAGAGCAAGGCTCGATGGAGCAAATTTATAAAGTGAGTGAAGCGGATGCACCCACGCTGGAAAATGTAAAAGAAATACTAACTGATAATTTTATGCAAACCTGTTTGCAACGTTTTAATGCAATGAGGAAAGATTTATATGAAGCGATGGAAGAATTTTAACGTAATATTTATCCATTATTTTCTTTAAAATCGCTCTTTAAAACCGAAAAATTATTGCTTATTTTTGCCCCATGTTCAAAAATCAAAACACACTATCTATAGTTACCATTGCTTCATTAATTTTAGTTGGAGCTTTCAGTCGAGTTCTTCCTCACCCGCCTAATTTCACAGCAGTTGGTGCTATCGCCTTGTTTGCTGGTATGCACCTTCGCGATAAAAGGTTATCGTTTTTAATTCCAATAGCTTGTATGGTTATTACAGACCTAATTATTGGTTTTGGTTTTGATCCTTACGTATATGTTTCTTTTGCAATCATCGTTGCTTTGGGAATTTTAATTCAAAATAACAAAAAGCTTTTCCCCATTTTAGCAACTTCTATTGCTGGATCAATTTTGTTTTTTATGATTACTAATTTTTCTGTATTCATTGGCTCAAATATGTATCCTCAAAATTTTCAAGGTTTAATCGCTTGTTATGTAGCAGGAATTCCTTTTAGCTATAATAATTTACTTGCCGATTTATTCTATAATTCTGTTTTCTTTTTCGCCTGGATAATGGCAAGCAAAAAATATCCTCAGTTAGTTAGCTGACAGTAATGCTACGTGCCACTTTAAAATAAATATACAATTTTATGAAGTTGATTTGGCCATAAGAAAACAACAAAAAGAATCTTGGTAAAGGTGGAATGAAATGTTTTATCTGCCCTGAAACAACATCAGTTTTTGTGCAATTGTTGCATGACGTTGCAGCAATCATCGGCAGTGCATATCCAGGCTTTGGTTTCGGCGGAACCGAACTATTCTGGAATGGCGATTTCAATTCCAAAAATGCAAACCATATACGAAGCTTCTGGTGCATATACGGCTAAAAAACATATTACCTATCGCTATGTGTTCGACAACCCGGGAGTAGTACAAAAACCAAAAGAGTTAATTGAAAGGAATAGGAAAGAATAAAATTAGTTTCCTTCTATTATATATTTGGTAAGTTAAGTATGTAATTGATTTGCCGAGATCTATTTATATTAAAATTTGTTGATATCTTAGTTTACCAAAAATTAATTTATGGCAATTGAAATTAAATATGAAATTGCAAACCATACGGGCAAGGAAGTTATTTTTATTCATTTTGAAAAAAATGATGAACTAAACCAGCGAATAAAAAAATTAACGGGTGTAAAATGGAGTAGTTCCAAAAAAGCTTGGTATGTTATAGATAATAACTATTACAGAACGCTGTTTAAAATTGGCACGAAGAGAAAAGTAGGCAAAGAAATACTTTCGCATATTGATGAAATAAACCAACCTGCTTTGGCTAAAATGATCGAAACGTTAGAATTAAAAGCGTACAGTAAAAACACAATAAATACGTATCGCAATGAATTTGCTCAATTACTTTATGTTTTAAAAAATAAAGATGTTAATGAATTGAATCCGGAACGACTGCGAAGTTATTTTCTATATTGTGTCAAAGAGTTAAAATTATCAGAAAATACGCTTCATTCGAGGATTAATGCAATTAAGTTTTATTTTGAGCAGGTATTAAAACGCGAAAATTTATTCTTTGAAATATCTAGACCCAAAAAACCTATTATTTTGCCAAAAGTTATACATAATAAAGACATAAAAAAGATTTTTGATCAAACACCTAATATTAAACATAATACTATGTTGAAACTATGTTACGGTATGGGACTACGGGTAAGCGAGATAGCCAATATTAAAATTACAGATGTTGATAGTAAAAATATGCAGGTATTTATTGAAAAATCAAAAGGTAAAAAAGATCGATACGCAAATCTGCCTAAGAGTATTTTAGAACAGTTAAGAATATATTATACAGCATATAAACCAAAATTATATTTATTTGAAGGGCAATATGGAGGTAAATACAGCATTAGAACCATGCAACAGGTCTTCAAAAACGGACTTGAAAAAGCTAAAATCAATAAAGAAACCGGTATTCATGGGCTGAGACATAGTTTTGCCACCCATTTATTAGAAAATGGAACTGATATTAAATTTATTCAAGAACTATTGGGGCATAATGATATTAAAACAACATTACGTTATATTCATGTAAGTGAAAAGAGTGTAAAAAAAATTCAAAGTCCACTAGATACGATGGAATAAGAGCAACGTATTTTGTATTGTTTTTGAAACGTATGATATTGACAATACAAAAAACGCTATGCGTATTTGTTATAGTTTGTTTTTAAAAGAGTTTGCAAAATGAACCATAATAAGTTCTAAAGAGACATTTTCACTAATTTTTAATTGAGAACCCATATTTTAAGCATTGATATGGAAATTCATGAACTTGCGTATATTTGGGCGTTAGCGGTCAGGCTATAAGACGACCTAATGGACAAACAGACAAATTTTAATAAATTGGAAATAAATAAAGTATTCAAAGTAACGACAGACAAACAAAAAGTAATTTGTCCACCAGAACAAGTCTTTGTTAGACCAGACTATGACTATCTATTGACTATTGGTGGCGACTTGATTGATAACGAAGATGAATACAACAGGTTAAGGACAACCCTAAAAAATATTGGTGAAACAGAATTTTATATCCAAGAAAACTTGGGAGCAACAATTACTGACAGAAACGAGCCATTTAAGATAACTATAAACCTAACTGCTGACTACAAAGAATTTCAAGATAAAGTAAGAGCATTTGAAGCACCTTTTGGTTGGTCTATAAATCACTTTTTCGTTTATGGACAAAATAAGAATTGGGGAATTTACATTGCTGAATACCCAACGATAAATATTATCGGTTGCGACAGACAACTTGCCGATAAGTTCGGACAAGTATTTTCAATTAGTGGCAATGGTTATGCTGACTTGAAAGCATTTATAACACGAGAATTTCAGTCAAATCCTGACCAATTAGAAAAACTCATAATAAACTATAAACTTGAAGACAAAGACTGACATCATAAAAGAAGCCCGAACCGCTAACAGTCGTTTTGCAAAAGCGGGGGTTTCGTGCTTCTATGACAGTGAAGTGCTAAATTCAAGCTTTGTGCTTCTAATGAACATTAGTGCTGAAAATCCCCGCCTTCGCAAAGCGGCAAAACGTTAGCGGTAAGTTTAATGACACGACAAAGCATCAAACAAACTGAAATAAAAATGGCAAGACCAGGAAAACCAAATAAATCAGACCCTCGAGTTGACAATCTTTCGTATGACATTCGAGACGGCAACAACGAAAACGTAAAGAAACTTTTATCGGAAGTTGGTATTGACGCATTAGACGGCTATCAGAGGACATCGTTGATTTGGACATCATTTTACAACAATACTGAACTTTTAAAGTGGCTTATAGACAATCAAGCAAATATAAATCACCAAGACAGAAACGGTTTTTCGGCATTGCATTTTGCAGCGAAAGAGCAATGTTTTGACGCTATAGAAACACTGATTAATAATAATGCAGACATCGAACTAAAAGACAGTAACGGTAACACACCGCTTATGGACGCAATTTTTAATTCAAACGGACACTACAAAATTGTTGCTTTATTAATTGACTCTGGTGCAAATCTTGACAATGTAAATAATCACGAAATGACACCAAGACTTTTAGCAGAATCAATGGCAGGGTTTGACTACAATTTACCGACAACAAAATGACGACAGAAAGAAAACCTACCGCTAACAGCACATTGGCAATATGCGGGGTTTCGTCTCCGCTTGACAGTTTTGTGGTAGCCGAAAGTTCACAGCTCCGAACTAACTTTTGTGCTGAAAAGCCCGCCCATCGCCAATCTGCAAAACGTTAGCGGTCATTACAAAAACACGTAAATTTATGATATTATCAATAACTAAAATCGAGTTACTTTCTTATTCAAAACTTATTGAATTTTTTAAATTTAATGGACAAATTATTAATGAGTTGAAAGAATCGAAATGTAAAAAATACAAAGTAACAGGGAGTTTAAATTTGAAGATTTGGTACACAATGACTTTGTGGAATAATGAAAATGATATTAATGATTTTTATCGTAATGGAAAACATTTAGAGGCAATGAAGCAATCAAAAAAATTTTCCTCAAAAATCCAATCACATCGAATAGAAAATGAAGTTTTATTAAGTTGGAAAGAATCGAAAAAATTATTTGCTGATGTCTAATTAAATAGAAACCATGACCGCTAACAGTCGTTTCTCGAAATTGCGAATTTTGTGGTAAGTTCACGTTTGCGGTTCGCAAGAAATATTATCTTAGTGGAAAATAAACGGTTACATAGTTCGCAATCTCGCCGAGCTGCAAAACGTTATAAGCTATTTTAAGACGACAGACAATGAAACAACTACCGATTTTATTATTGACAATTTTATTCTTGGCTTCTTGCAAAAAGGACAAGGACATTCCACCTACACCTGAACCACAACCAAATTATTTTACGTTTACTGGACAGATTGGAACTAATGATAATTCAACCGTAGTTTCCAATGACGATAACTTGATAATTTGTGGTAACATAGGTAGTAATTTGTCTATTCTCAAAATCACTAAAACAGGGACACAGATATGGCGAAATAACTTTGGAGCTGGTAACACTAGTTCTGCTTCAGGAGTTACTGAATTAAATGGGGATTTATTTATTTGTGGAAAAACATCAAGAAATTATTCAACAACTAAAAATGACATTCTACTTATAAAAGCAAATTCATCGGGTGACACAATTTGGACAAAAACATACGGTGGTGTAGAAGCTGAATATGGGACAAACATAATTGCAACTTCTGACGGCAATATTTTAATTGCGGGAAAAACAGAAAGTTTTGGTGCGGGTTCTTTCGGAGACATTTATCTTGTTAAAGTCAATACTTCCGGTGACAAATTATGGACAGCAAGTTATCCAGACCAAGACCAAGAATTTCCATTTCATTTAATGGAAACACAGAACGGTGAGTATCTTGTTACTGGGACAAATGAAGATAACAGCCAATATCGAGAACTTTATTTATTAAAAGTAAGTGCAAGTGGAAAACAAATTTGGAACAAAAAAATTAGACCACCAACTTGGAAATGGGGCTTCTCAACAATTGAATTATCAAATGGAAATTTATTGACTTGCGGACAACACACATCAAACGGTTACAGTCAAGTTCTTCTGGTCATGACAGATAATCTTGGAAATGCAATTTGGGAGAAAGAGTTTGGCGACAATAATCTTTCCGAACAAGGTAACTCAATAAAACTAAATACAGACGGCTCATTTATTATTACAGGTTCTTCCTTTGATGTTTCTTCTGGTCAAAAATATATTATACTTTTAAAAGTTGACGCTAACGGAAATCAATTATCATTTAAAAAGTTCGACAGTTCAATCAGCGACAGCGGAGAAAATATAATCAAGGACAGCAATGACGACAATATAATCACAGGCAATTTCAACGATAATATTTTTATGACCAAAACAGATAACAATGGAGTTTTCAAATAAATATTCGAAAAGAAAAACGGCTTGTAACAGCAGCTACAAGAAATTGGTGGTTCAGTGTTTATATGAAGCTTTCCCGCAATAGCGGGACAAGTCGTGCTTCGTATTAAGTTTAGTGCTGGCAGACAATTTTATGATTCAAAACCGTCAACTTCTTAAACTCGCAAACCGTTGGCGGCAATTCTATGACAATACAAACCGAAAAAAAATATTGCTCTTTGAGAAATGAATTTACTACGCAAAAGCTGGTATGACTTAGGTGCTTTTCTTTCTGTCATTGTTTGTATTTATGTTTATTTAAACCACAAAAACTTGACAAATTATCAAAACTTAATGTGGTTGAGTTTAGTATCTCTTTTTTTTCATCAATTAGAAGAATATCGAATTGTTGGGACTTTCCCTGGAATGGTTAATTCAATTATGTTTAACAGTAGGAAACCTGACCGATATCCCTTAAACACCAACACTGCATTTTATGTTAACGTGGTTGTTGGGTGGACATTTTATTTACTTGCAGCTATACTTGCAGAAAGAGCAATTTGGCTGGGCATAGCGACTATCATGGTTTCTGTTGGCAATACAATAGCACACACAACTGTTTTCAATATAAAAGCTAAGACACTTTACAATGCAGGTTTGGCGACAAGTTGGTTGCTTTTTGTGCCTTGTACATATTATTTCATTTCAATTATCCATACTAACAATCTTGCAACAAATACCGACTATTTTATCGGCATCGTTCTCGGACTTATTCTAAATATTGTTGGTGTACTTAAACTTATTGAATGGTTGGCGGACGAAAACACAACATACATTTTTAACGAAAGAAACTTGCTACCGAAAGACAGAAAGAAAACCTACTATTAATTTAAAAAATCAAATATGTTTACATTAGAACAAATCAAAACAGCTCATAGCAAAATGAATTCGGGTGCAGACTTTCCTTCATACATCAACGACATCAAACAGTTGGGTGTATCTGGTTACGAAACCTATGTTTCAGACGGACACACTAACTACTATGGTGCAAACGACTTTAAAACTTCAACAGTTGCAAAGTATGACACTTTAGAAATTATGGAAAAGTCAAACGCAGAACAATTCAAAATGGATTTGAAATCACATCAACAAGGACAGACAAATTTTCCAACTTTTTGTAGCGACTGTGCTAAAACAGGAATTGAAAAATGGACGGTTCGTATGGACAAAATGACTTGCACTTATTTCGACAAATCAGGCAACGAAATTCTAGTTGAAATTGTGCCGACAATATAGAAAAACAGAAACTAACACGGGTTTAGCAATACAAGTCTAGCTTTCGGGAAGTAGTGGTTCAGTACTCCACAGACAGATTTCCCGCTAAGGCGGGACAGGTCGTGTTTATAGAAAATTTATACTCTGTATGAAAATTATTAATAAAATTTGCCACTTTCGCCAAGTCCGAAAACGTTGGCAGATATTTCATGTGAAAAAGACGGAAATACTAGAGTAACAATTATCTAAATTAATAGTCGAATAAGAAAACGAAAAACTATGAAACAAAAAATTAAAAGAATAATAAAATGGACATTTTTAATACTTGCTGCCCTATTTTTTTTCAAAGCGTGTATTCCATCAAAACAAGACACACCAACAATTAAACCACGACAATCCACTAAATATTGGAATCTGAGTACAGGTTCAAAAATTGCATATACTTTTATTGAAGGAGAAGGAAATAAAAAACCATATCCAATTATTTACTTGCATGGTGGCCCTGGCGGTTATATACATTCTAAAGTTATTGAAGTCCTTGGCCAACTTTCGCAAAATGGGTTTGATGTCTATTTATATGATCAAATAGGTAGTGGTTTATCTGAAAGACTCGAAAATGTGAACGAATATAATGCAACTCGACATCAAAAAGACCTTGAAGCAATTGTAAAACTTTTAAAATCTGAAAAAGTAATTTTAGTAGGACAATCTTGGGGAGGTGCTTTAGCAACCTTATATACAGCAGACAATCTTAAAAAAGTTGATAAAATAATACTTACTTGTCCAGGTTCATTAAAACCAGTTGTTGATTCGGTAGAAAAATTAAAAGCACCAGATAGTTTAAATCTCAAAGACCCTATGGATGTAAACAGTGAAGTATTAGCATTTGCATTGAAACCCAGGTACATTGCAATTCGTGTTTGGGCATTTGCTGGCAAGAAATTAGCAAGTGATGAAGAAGCAGACAGCTACCTCAACAAAATGGCCATGGGTTTTACTAAAGGTCTTGTTTATGACCCATCAAAAACATTACTCGAAGAAGGTGGTGGTGGCGGTTACAGTAATATTAAAACACCTCCAAGTTATAGCAAGCTTGTAGACCCAAGACCAAAACTTAAAAACAATAACATTCCTGTTTTAATAATAAAAGGGCAGTACGATAATATTCCTTGGGGTAATACAAAAGAATACAGTGACGTTTTTAAAAACAGTGAATTAAAAATAATAGAAAAATCAGGACACGATGTTTATATTGAAAAACCTGAAGAATATCTAGAAGAAATGAGAAAGTTTTTAAAATAAATGTAAAAAAACATCTGCGCAACAGCGGCTTTAAGAAATTTGGGTTTTTGGGGTTAATTTAAAGTTTGTTTTGCATCTTTAAAGTTAATCCTTAACCCAAAGTTTCGGCTTCCTTATTCTGCAATAGCCGTAAAGCCTCGGAACGTTTTTCAATTGGGCGTCTTTTTCGAGCAGAGGTTTTTCAAATTCCCCAACAACGCCAAGCCCTATCGTTAGCAGAGATTTTACACATCTTCCATTATGACAAAGAGAAATAAAATAAAAGCCTTCATTATTTTTTTCATAACTATCACAAATACGAGTTGTAAAACAGAAAACCACATTGACAAGTACGATGTAAAAGTGGATTCGTTAAAACTTTTGCCAGATAATGGTTATGGCTATAGAGGGGGACGAATTTATCTTGTAGATAAAAAACTTGAAAAGTATACGATTTGGTTCAATCGAGATGACGAAGGTGATTTACAAGATATTTTTGAAATTGATGACAACAAAAATCGTTTTAGTGGATTAGAAATTATTAAAATTTATGGCATCGACACTTCTTTAAGTAAAGATTATGCCCGAACTTTTATACGGTTAAGTAGAAAATATAAATTTGGACACATTTATATTGACAAAGAATATAAAATTTCGTTTTCTTATAGAGACGGATTACCTGAACAATATG
>JANOCT010000028.1:0-13440 GCA_031412335.1 bacterium
CGTGTTGAAATCAATCATAGCGATGTTGCTTGCTGGTGTGCCATTTATTTGTGAGAAACTACCAGCAATTACCAATTTGCCATCATATTTCTCAAATGAACCGGCTGTCCCTGCAGTTTCGGGAGGTTGCTGTATATTCAAGTTCGTATTCAACCATTCCGTACCGTTCCATTTTCCAATTCTACCAATGGGTTCAAAACCTGCATAATTAATTTGACCACAAACATAAAGTTCTCCATTATATTCAAACATATCTCTTAAACCAGCTGGTAGAACTCCACCATTAGTTGGAAAATAAGATATTCCGTCAGTGTAGATCATGCTATTATCTGGATTACCTCCTTGCGTAAAAAAATAACCCCCCATATAAAGATTATTTTGATACACTTTTAATTTAGCTATCCAGCTATCACCATTTAAGCCTGAACCTACCGCAACCCATTGGGTTCCTACTCGCTTTTTTAAGGGTTCTTCTGGCGAAGCGCAGTTTAAATTACCAGCAACGTATAATTCGTTATTAAAAAACTTAAGCGTATAGAACCCATCAAAATAACAATTAGCATTAAAATTTTGGCTTAAATCAGTCCAATTTTGTCCATTCCATTTTGCGATACCTTTGCTTGGCATGGTGCCGATCGAATCAAAATCTCCAACTACATATAATTCATTGTTATACACTTCCATAGCAGTAGCAAAAGCAAATGGATTGTTTCCGCTATCTTTAAAGCGATCCCCAACTGCATTCCATTCTATACCATTCCAACGGGCTATGCCACAAATTGACTTACCTCCTATGTATCTAAAATTGCAAGTCATATAAATTTCATCTTTATACCGAACAATATCGCCAATATACGAAACCATTGAATTGGTGGATATTTCAGGTTTCATGCCAGCGCCTAAGGAATCCCATTCAAAACCATTCCATTGCGCAATGCCCCAACATGTTTTTCCACCCGCTTCGGTAAAATCTCCACCTGCATATAAAATGTTATCAATGGTATCTGTATAAACTTTACGGATATTTCCATAGTTTCCTGTAAGTGTATAAGTTCCTAACCCTAAATTTTGAATGGTTTGAGAGTTACCTTGTAAGCAATTAAATAATAAAAGTGCAACAACATAAAATTTTTTCATTTTCATAAAATTTCGTTCATTCAAAATAGAAACAATTATTGAACAATAAGTTTTTGAATTTATACCTAATATTCACTAAGATTTATACCACCTAATTCAAAGTAAATATATCCTTTTCTCTTAGTTTTACCCTAACACCTCAATGAGAAGTTTTATTCAATTCTTAAATCATGATGAGAATAACCTTGGTTGCTATTTTCAGCAAGCCAATTTCAACCAAAAAGTGCCAATCTGAGTTCCAAACACAATCTCTTTCAGAGAAATGCACTCACACACCTGTGTAGACTGAATACCGTGCAGAGGAATGACCTTGCACACCTGTGTAGGAGCAATACAGTGCAGAACATTGCCCTCACACACCTGTGTAGACTCAATACCGTACAGAGTAATGCCCTTGCACACCTGTGTAGGTGCAATACCATGCAGAACATTACCCTCACACACCTGTGTAGAAACATTAGCTTGAAGAGAATTGCATTTAACTGAATTTCTGAATTGACAGGAAAAAATTGGAAGAATGAGTAATGGTTAATGATAATCTTATTAAAAAAACAAATGGTTGTGAACATTCATTTTCTATACAACTACTCTAGCGCCCTTCTATTGTATATCAAAAAGCCGGCGTGGAGCAATAAACTCACTGGTCGTTTGGTATCGTCGTAAAAATTTAAGCCTGCAGCAATTGGACCTATCGGACTATTATAAACGGCTGCTCCAGAAAATGTAAAATACCGTTTGTTGAAGGATTTTTCGAATTGGGCTTGTTGCTCATTTCCTTCTACCAATTGTTTGTAAGGTTGAAATAGATAAGCCTCCAGTCTAATGGAAATACTTTTATTAATCGAAAAAATATTTTTTATGCCTCCTGCCGCGAACATGGAAGCACGGTATTTTTCGAGAAACAAACTTCTACTTTCTGCCAATGGATAGTAAGCTGGTAAAACTAACAAGGTGGATTTGTAATTATTGAAACCAGGCTGATTTGATAAGGCTGCGTCTAATGAATATCCAAAGGTGTAAATGCCTAAACTTCTGGAATAAGATTCATAACTTATTTTGAATTGAAACCAGTTTTCAAATTGATTCGTTTTTAATTTTCGTTGAGCGGTTGTGCCTGGTAAATATTCCTCCCTACCTTCTACATATCGCAATTGCATCAACAAACTTTTGCCTGCGCTGGCATATTGCTTTCGGTTTAGTGAGTTCTCGAAATACTCGACACTATGACTTTGACCTTCCAATATGCTTTTGTCCAAAGTGTCTCTTGATCTAAAAGCACTAGTATGGCTGTATGAATTATTTAAATTTATCAAGGAACTTCCCATAATAAATTTACCAGCTTTGCCGGCAAGTATGCCAGAACGTATACTTATCGACCGATCTGTTTGATTTAAAAATACGGGAGTTAAATCTTCCAGAAAAATTTCGCTACTGCGGAAATAATCCCAATGATTGAATGTGAAATCTGGCTCAATGTAAATCGGAACACTGGTAGGAATATCCCAACGTACTTTGGCCTGCACCGCTTCGTAAAATCTGCCTGAATAAAAATTCAAATTGAATGTAAATGAATTTCTGGTTAGATAATTATATTGAAAACCTAAGAAAGCATTATTGATCGGTCGGGAAGAAATATTACCACCAAAATCAATCTTGAAATTCTTTTCAGGCTTTACTTGTAACTCAAAATCATAAATACCGGTTAAGGTATCGTACAAAGTTCTGGGATAAACAGTTTCAAAATTATCATCTGCTACCAATTTGTAAAATCCTTTTTTGATATCTCTCAAAGAAAGTGAGCCAGGCTTTTGACGAAATACGCGTTGCACATATTTTTTTTGGTTCTCCCTAATTCCAGTAATTTTAATTCCTGAAAAAATTAAGGGTGGATTTTTTGTGTTAAATGCTTTTCGCTTTGCCGAAATTTGCTCTGCGGTTTGTCTTTCAATAATTGATTTTTTGATATCTGGCATTTTTCGCATGGCTGCTGCGTATCCGCTGTCAATCATTGGCTGTACAATTCCAAAATCGGTAACATCATAGGTTAATAAATCTGGTTGGATAAAAATTCCATTTTCTCCTAAAGAGGTAGAATCAGATCGGGAAACCAAAACCGATCGATACAATTGAGAAACAAGCTTTTCATCATCATCAAAAGGATACTCTGTGTATTTGACGTTAGCCACATTACATCCTATTATAATATCTGGTTTGAACTCTTGCTTTAAAATATCAGCCGGAAAATTGTTGTAAATACCACCATCAAATACATATTCATTGTCAATTTTAATAGGTCGATACACATAGGGAACTGTCAATGTACCTCTGATTGCTTCATTTAAACTTCCTTTCTTCATCACTTTTGCCCTTTGTGTAAAAACATCGGAAACCATGCACCGAAATGGAATCATCAAACTATCAAAATTATACCCGCTATTTGCAGAAGCTTGAGCAAGAAGCTGCAGCAAAGCAAAATTTAATGGAATGTCATTTACTAAACTTGATCTGATTCTGAGTTGAAAAGAAGTGTCAACTGTTGCTTTTAAACTGAAAAAAGAGCTGTTTTGATCTTTTTTTATAAAGTACTGTTTATATGGGCTATTAAAATCACCTCGAGCCCATTCCTGAAAATCTTCGTTGGTAGCGATGTATTCTATTTCGGAAGGTGAATAACCTGCTGCATACATGCCTGCAACAATGCCACCCATAGAAGTGCCCACTACATAATCTATCGGAATATTATTTTCTTCTAATGCTTTTAATAAACCAATATGGGCTAATCCTTTTGCTCCTCCACCGCTTAAAACAATTCCAACTTTTTGACCATATACATTTGACTGCCCTTGTAGAAATACAACAATTAATACAAATGTAATAAATCGAAAAAACATTGAATTCATTATCACATTACTAAAGATAAAACTTAGTTTAAATTAACCTGAGCACGTTTTGATCGTTCCCAAGCTGCGGATTGAGAACCTTTTAAATATCTGAAAAAACCAAGAATAACCGCATAATTCATGATAAAAAAATAATAGGGAATAAATAAAATTTTCACTTTTATTTTCCTATTGGCAAAATACCAACCAGTAATAGCTAGCAAGTAAAAAATAAACTGTCCGGCCATTAATATAGTATAGAATCCACCAAATTGGAGATGTAAATAAAAATTAAGTGGTATTAAAATTAATAAGCAAAGTGGTGCGATACTCCATCTCAAAACCCGATGCGAAACATATTGAAAAGTAAGAACGGGGTGTTTAAATATGTTTAGCAACGATGCCAGCCTTACCATAGATTGCCATCCGCCAGCTCCAATACGTATTTTTCTTTTTAATTCCTCTCCTACTGATTCTGATGCAGTTTCCAAGGCATACGCTTCTGGTTCATAAAGTACCCGATAACCTTGTTCAGCAATTCGCAAGGAAAGCATGAAATCGTCCAAAATGGTATCCTCTTCTAATTCAATAAAAAGTTTAGTTCGAAAAGAGAATAATTCGCCTGCTGCCCCTACAACTGTTAGTAATTCCGAATCCATTTTCTTTAATGTTGATTCATATTTCCAATAAAACCCTTCTCCGGATCCACTTGCTGTATCATTTTCAGCTGCCATAATTCTTTTTTCTCCGGCTACAGCACCTACTTTTTCATCTGCATAATGTTTCACCAATTCCAACAAAGTTTCTGGCGGCAAATAGGTGTTTGCATCGCAAAAAGCAACAATTGGAGTTTTTACAAATTTCATCGATCTGTTTTCTGCAGCAGATTTACCTTTTCTGGCAGGTTCATGCAAAACCGTAATACCATCTATCGATTTAAGTTTTTCGTAAGTACCATCCGTACTTCCATCGGTTATAAATATGATGGTCAATTTAGTTTTATCGTATAAAAGTTCTAAGGAATTAGATACTTTTTCCATAATAGTATCAACTTCGTTATAGGTTGGTATTACTAATGTTATAGCAGGTTTGAAATCCGAATTGGGCTTATGAGGATCTGGCTTTATTATTCTTTTTATTTTTAAAGTAACAAATAGTAGAATTCCATAACCTATATATGCATAAAAAATTATGAATAAGGATAACCAAAACCAAGTTTGCATATTAGGATGAATATTTTGTGTCAAAAATAAAATTTTGAATGGCATATACCTTGCATACAAAAAAATAGTTTCATTTAGAATTTTATCTCAATATTCACTTATAATAAAAGATGATTTTAAGAATTGAGAAACCTGAGCATGAAAAGTGCGTAAAGAGTTATTTACGTTGAATTAACCTCAAAAGAATAAAATTTGATACTTTTGTACAATTTATATCTAAAATAATAAATGGATTTTGCGCACTTTTTAAAAGTACTTTATAATAGAAAATTTTTAATCCTGTGCGTTTTTCTCGTTGCAGTTAGTTCAACCTATTTTTTTGTAAAAAAGAATTCCGAAAACTATAGATCAAAATCATTGCTTGCTACGGGTATCACTGACTATGTTGATGTATCTATTGATGGTGAGGATAATAGAAATCAATTTGAAGTCAACAATCGTTTCAGCAATTTCATTGAATTTATAAAATCAAAGCAGGTAATTACTTTATTATCATACAAATTAGCTCTCCATGATATTGGAAATAAAAAACCCTTTATTAAAAAAAGTAGTTTGTCTGAATCTTTTACAGCAAATGATTTAGTTGAAGCTAAAAAGCAAATCCAAAGCCGGTATGATTCACTCAAAACGTTAAACACATCAATACCAGAAGATAAAAAACTAAACGATATTTTAAAAGCAGCTGGGTATGGAGTGAAAGGATTGAGCACTGATTTATTGATAAAAAGAATTGTAGGTACTGACTACATTCAAATTGAATACATATCACCCAATCCTAATTTATCTGCATTTGTTGTGAATACGCTTTGCAGTGAGATGATTAGATTTAACGATGCTCAAAAAATTGAACGTGTGGAAAGTTCTTTACAATACTTTAAAGAGTTAGTTGATAAAAAGAAAAAGGAACTTGACAAACGATTAGACACCTTAAATTTTTATAAAGCCTCTAATAGTGTTGTTAATTTTAATATTCAAAGCGAATCAAAACTGGGGCAAGTATCTGCTTTAGAATCTGCCAGAAATGAAGAGTCGAAAAAAGTAGCTGCTTACAGCCAAGCTTTAGCTGGAATTAATCGAAGATTGAATTCCAACACTACATCAAATTCTGCTGTACAATTTAGTAATAGTCGAATTTTAGATTTAACAAATCGAATAAACACGTTAAATAACCGAATAATTGCAGGAGTAGTTTCTGATGCTGCAAAAGATTCATTGGTGATATTGAGAGAAATGCGTCAGCGAGAAGTGGATAAAGTATCAGATGGTGATTTTATTGACCCAACTATCAGTAAGCAAGATTTGATGACACGTAAAATCAATATTGAAACTGAACTAGAAATGGCAAAAGCAAATCTGGGAAGTATTAATAGAACGCTGTCTGGACTTAGTAGCAACTTAACTGGTTTTGCTGAAAAAGGATCTTCATTAGCCGAATTAGAAATTTCAACTCAAGCTGCTTCGCAAGATTATATGCAGACACTTGAAAAATACAATTCGTCGAAAAATGCTGCATTAAGTAAGCCAACTAGTGTAAAACAAGTTGAAATCGGGCAACCAGCTGATGAAGCAGAGCCGTCTAAATTAATGATGTTTGTAGCTATTGCTGGAATATTAAGTTTAGTGATTACTATCGGTATTTTATTTCTCCTAGAGTTTTTTGATCAAAGAGTAAAAACCATTGTACATTTTAAGCAAATGACAAATATTAGAGTTGTTGGCTCATTAAATAAATTATCAGACGGATCTAAAGTTGTAGGGAATTTATATGAAGCAAATCCAGAAACAATAGAAAACAAAGAAAATGAAACGTTTAAGGAATTGTTAAGAAAAATTCGTTTCGAAATAGAAAATTTTAAAGGAAAAATTTATCTTTTTACATCAACAACTCAAGGAACTGGAAAATCTTTTTTTATTGTTTCACTTGCCCAAGCATTCAGTCTAACTAGCAAACGAATCTTAATTGTAGACACCAATTTCAAGAATAATACCTTAACAACCACATTCGCTGCAAAACCGAATATGGAAAAATTTCTAAAAAAAAGCAGGTTATTGCAAGCAGACAATTCTCAAAAAGTACAATTTGATACCGGCGATTTTGCTGAAGAAACATCTCTAATTATCGAAAACAGCGAAGTAATGGATATTATAACGCCAACTGGAATTCCAGGTGTAGATATTATTGGCTGTAAATTGAGTAATTATTCTCCTTCTGAGATATTTGCTGGAAAAGATTTTAAAAAATTGTTGGATGATGTGAGCCCTATGTACGATTACATATTCTTAGAAGGCGCTTCCCTAAATGAATACTCAGATACCAAAGAACTCATTAAATATGTAGATAAAGTTATCTCTGTATTCTCAGCTAAAGATCCGGTTTTGCAAGCTGATAAATCAACTTTGAGTTATTTGAAGGGATTGAATAATAAATTTGGCGGGGGATTATTGAACAATGTTGAATTCGATAACCTCGAAAGTTAAGCCTATCTAAACTTTGCACTTTAAAATCCAAAAAAAAATTAATGGCGTTCGCTAAAGATTCGTACTGGCTTAAGTCAGGATTTTATACTGTTTTGTTAAAATCATCCATTATGCTGTTGGGCTTTGGTGGATTCTTTTTTCTAGTTCGAATAACCGACAAACCAACTTTTGGAGTTTGGGCTTTATTTCTCACTGTAACATCACTTATTGAAACAGCAAGAAATGGATTAATACAAAATGCACAAATTAAATTCCTAACCACAGAACCAAAAGAAAATCACCCTGAAATAATCAGCGCCTCTTTTACACTGAATATTTTACTAACTCTCGTAAGTATAATTATTCTATTAATACTAGGTCCAATATTGAGTAGCAGAATGAATGCACCCGCACTGCAAACCATGCTATACTTTTACATTTTCACCACGATTACGCTGATTCCTTATTCCCAATTCAATTTTATACAACAAGGGAATATGGATTTCAAAGGAATATTTTTTAGCAACGTAGCAAAAAATGGAATTCTGTTTTTATTCATTTTTATCTGTTTTATTTTTAAGCTAGAAGTTGATTTGCTTAATCTGGTTCATATTCAAACTATCGGTGCAATTGTTGGCGCATCAGTTTCTTACTTTTTTGTTCGTAAATATTTTGTATTCGCCATGAAAGTGAATTTTCAACGTGTATTACAACTGTTTAACTATGGAAAATACGTATTTGGCACCAATTTAAGTTCCATGCTTTTTAAAAGTATTGATCAATTTATGATTGGTTCTATGATTTCAACAGCCTCCGTAGCGGTTTATAATACAGCAATCCGAATTACTAATTTGGTAGAAATTCCTACACTTTCTGTTGCAGCAATTGTTTTTCCGAAAAGTGCTCAACGCATGGCTACAGATGGTATTAGTTCCGTAAAATATCTTTACGAAAAATCAGTCGGTGTAATATTGGCAGTACTTTTTCCTGCATTACTTTTTATCCTAATTTTTCCTTCATTTATTATCAGAATAGTTGCAGGTGAAGCTTATCTAGATACAGTACCAATTCTTCAGGTTACTATTTTATATTGCTTTTTTGTTCCATTTGCGAATCAATTCGGAACGATATTAGATTCGATCGGGATGCCGAAAGTAAATTTTTATGTAAATCTATTTGGCGCGGTAGTCAACGTAGTTTCAAACTTATTTTTCATTAATAAATTCGGATTAATTGGAGCTTCGTATGGAACGTTAACAGCTTATTTCATCAACTTTTTCATCGTTCAATACATTCTGGCAAAGAAATTAAATGTAAATACGCTCAATACATTCAAATATGCTCGACAATTTTATGTGCAAGGATATGGTATTGCAATTAATTATATTTCGAAGAAAAAAAGGATAAAAAGTAATGGATAAAGATATCGACATTATCATGTTGCCTTCTCCACTTTGGGATGCTCCGTATTCATCAACTTCGTTTTCGTTGGCAAAAGAATTAGCCGAAACCAATCGTGTTTTTTATTTAGATAATCCTTTTACGTTAAAACATATTTTAAAGGATTTTAACAAACCAATTGTTAAAAAAAGAATTCCTTCATTAATTTTTGGGAAAAGCCCTTATCGGAACATTCCAGGAGCGAGTAAAAACTTTATTTCGGTAACTCCAGGCATTGTAATTCCCGTAAATTTTTTAAATAATGGAATGCTTTATAATTTTATAAGCAAGTATAATGACAGAGTAATCTATCAATCAATTAAAAAACTTTTAAAAGATTACGATTTAAAAAAATACATTTTCATTAATTCATTTAATCCATTCTATGCATTAGATATTCGTAAAAATTTCAATCCTTTATTAAATATTTATCAAACAGTTGATGATTTAAGAACTGGAAAAAGACTTTCGAAACATGGGGTACGATTGGAGAAAATTGCAGTTGAGAATGCAGATTTTACACTAACTACCTCAAAAGAATTGTATAGGTTAAAGTTAGAGCAATCTAAAAACGTTTATTATTTGCCTAATGCAGCAGATATTAGTTTGTTTTCTAAAACGATACATCAGAAATTTGAAAAACCTCAAGATATTGCTCATATCACTACTAAAATTATTGGTTATGTTGGCAATATTTATAAGCGAATTGATTACTCATTGTTAAAAAAGATAGCAACAACTCATCCAGACAAAACATTATTAATGGTTGGGCCGAGTACACATAATGAATACCTTGATTATGATGTTCATACACTTCCGAATGTAATTTTCACCGGCCCAAAGCCTATGGAAATGTTGCCTGCTTATTTACAACATATTGATTGTGCAATTATTCCGTTTCTTTGCAGTACTTTGACAAAAAGTATTTATCCATTAAAAATAAACGAATATTTGGCAGCAGGCAAATCGGTAGTTACAACTGATTTTTCGGAGGATATCCGAGATTTTTCGGATGTGATTGAAATAGCTAAAAATGAGGAAGATTTTATTTTAAAAATTGATGTGGCATTGCAGCAAAATGATTTAATTGATATAAAAAAACGATCTGATATTGCTCAAACCAATACTTGGAATGCAAGAGCAATTCGTTTGAAAGAAATTATTAGTGATAATTTAAAAAATAAATAAAATAGGATCATGAATTTAGGGAAGTATAAAAATTCCATCAAATCAAATCCAAAACTAAAAGAAATTTTATTTTGGATGTTGAGAGATCCAAGGAGGAAACGACCAAGAATATGGATAAAATGGTTTGTAAATCCATTTTTTCATAAAAGAGGAAGTGGTGCCTTAGTAAGGTTTAGTGCAAGAGTTGATGTTTTTCCTTACAATAAATTTGATGTAGGAAAAAACTCTACGGTTGAAGATTTTTGTGTAGTAAATAATGGTGCCGGAGATATAATAATCGGAGATAGATGTAGAGTAGGAATTGGAACCGTTATGATTGGACCTGTAACCATGGGAAATGGAGCTGGAACTGGTCAACATGTTTTTTTAGGAGGGTTTAATCATGGTTATGAAGATGGAACATTGAATTCAAGCTTGCAAGCAATTGTGAAAAAACCAATAATAATAGAAGATGAAGCGCACATTGGTGCCAACTCGGTAGTAGTAGCAGGAGTAACTATTGGTAAAAGATGCCAAATTGGAGCGGGAAGTGTAGTAACTAAAAGCATACCTCCTTTTTCGGTTGCGGTTGGCAATCCGGCGAAAGTTATTAAGCAATTTAATCATGAAACCTCAAAATGGGAAAAAGTAATAAACCATGAAAAATTCTGATTTGAAAAATTCTGATTTGTCTACGAGAGAAAAAATGACTCAGTTTTTAGCTATATTTCTCGTATTTGTTACCATTGCAGCCTTTTTTGCAAAAGTTGTATTTTTTTAAAAATGAACAGCAGAGCAACTGATTTACGAACTTCTGAAAACGAAAATTCTGAAAAGAATTTTTTGAAGAATTGGTTTAATCGTTATGTAATTGCTGAAAAGCTAAATAATGTATTTGGCTTTATCATTATGTCAATATTTGTTGCGGCAATTTCATTTTTGATTACCAATCAAGGAACTGATTTAGGAATTCTATTAATCGGATTGTTTGTCGGTATTCCGCTTGTGATATATTGTATCATCAATTATGAATTTGCTATACTTTTTCTGTTGGCATTCTCTTTTTTTCTGAATGGTGTAAGTCGTTTTGTTGAAAATGTCCAATTGGGAGCACTACTGGACACCTTACTGTATTTATTGTTTTTCATTTTACTAATTAAACAATTCAAATACAAAAACTGGTCATTCATTCATCATCCTGTTGGCTATTTAGTTTTAGCCTGGATTTTATTCAATATTTTACAATTAGTAAATCCTGATTCTACTTCAAAAGAAGCATGGATGTATACCATTAGAAGTATTGCTGGTTTGCTGATTATCTATTATCTGGTATCATATTCCATTAAATCAATTGAATTTGTAGAAAAAATCTTTAGGCTTTGGATTTTTTTAGCTTTTCTAGCAGCTATTTATGGTTTGTATCAAGAGTTTGTTGGCTTTCAAAAATTCGAGCTCGATTGGATTATGAAAGACGAAGCAAGGTTTAAGCTTTTATACAATTGGGGTCGCTTCAGGATGATTAGTTACTTTAATGATCCCACAGTTTTTGGAATTTTGATGGCATATACCAGTGTTTTTTGTTTTGTGCTTGCTGCTGGAGATTTCACACCAAGAAAAAGAATCTGGTACATAGTGGCTGGTAGTTTAATGATGTTTGCCATGGTGTATTCTGGAACACGAACAGCGTTTGCCATATTGCCTGCAGGCTTTGCTTTTTACGCCGTGCTTACGTTGAATCGAAAAACTTTAATTGTATCTGGTGTTTTTTTAGCTTTTGGGTTAATTCTTATTTTCGGACCATTCAAAAGTTTAGGCCCTATAAGTTCAAATAATTTAGCCAGAATACGATCAGCTTTTACATTTGAAGAAGATCGATCTTTTCAATTCAGGTTAGAAAAACAAGCGTTCATTCAACCTTATATTAGATCACACCCAGTTGGCGCTGGACTTGGAAGTACTGGAAGTTGGGGTCAACGATTTTCGCCACATACTTTGCTGGCCACTTTTGGGCCTGATAGTGGATATGTAAGAACAGCAGTTGAACAAGGTTGGGGAGGCCTATTGCTTTTCTGCACTATGCTTTTTATCGGAATGGCAACTGGCATTAGAAACTATTTCAAGATAAAAGATCCTAGATTGAAAACGTATTACATAGCTGTTTTAACAGTTTTATATTGTTTAGTGGTGGCAAATTACCCTCAGCAAGCTATCATTATGTATCCAACAGTTTTAATATTTTATATTTGCCTCGCATTAGCAGTCAAAATGATTGATCTTGAACCCTCTTTAAAAAAAACAAAATGAAAATTCTTAAACTTCTTCCAATTTTATTTATTGCTTTAAATTCTTTTGCTCAGGATGTAGATTATAACAAAGTAATACCGGTACGTAGTGACGAAAATTCAACTATTGAAGATAAATTGGTGGCATTAGCTTGGAAAAATTATCCTGATAATAGAATAGCTGAATCCAATGCAATAATAGCTAATAAAGAGATGCATGTTGCTAAATGGGAGTGGACGGATATTTTCTACGCAAATTTCAACTTAAATGAAGGTTACATAAATCCAGATCGAGTTGCAAATAATAATATATTTTTTCCGCTATATAATTTTGGAGTTCGATTAAGCCCTTCTACCTTCATTACTTCGCCCATGAAATCCAAAGCGGCTGTTGAAAGGTATAAAATTTCTAACCTGAATGTAGATAAACAAAAATTATCTTTAAGAAATGATGTTTTAAAAAGATATTATACTTACTTATCCAGAATAGAAATTTTAAAAGTACGAGTTACTGCATTGGAAGAAACCTCTACAAATTTCAAAGTTGTATCTACTAAATTTAAATCAGGAGAAATTACTCTAGAAAAATTTAATGCAAACTTTTTAATTCAAAACAATGCTTTGGAAGAAAAATTTAGATCTGAATATGATGTAAAGATAGCAAAAGCCAATCTTGAAGAATTAATTGGAATTCCTTTAGAAAACGTTAAATAATATTAAATGACTATCCGTTAACATACTTCTTCTTACCATACCAAGTATCATCCATAGAAATACTAATTAATCGTTCAAATAAGTTTTCCCCTAAATATCTTCGATTTACTTTGTAACAAAACTCATCTAAATAACCCTGTA